>CAMKKZ010000070.1 GCA_946413525.1 uncultured Oribacterium sp. | reverse complement strand
ACGACCGCGTCTGCCCGGAATGCTCCGCCCTCGACGGCAGGCAGATCGGCATGGATGAGCTGTTCTTTTCCGGGAACCGGGTGGAGTACGATGAGTCCGGCCTGTACCCGCCGCTGCACCCACGGTGCGCTTGCGCGGAGCAGTATATTGAAATTGAAAAGCCATTGCCCATGTGGAACGGTGTGGATGTAACAAAAATCTACAGAGACTCGGCTCGTCCTGGATTTGGTGATGTAATCTATGATGATGCATATCGGACAAAAGATCATGGCGATGAAATTAAAATGGCAGATTGGATACACAATAATTTTGGCGGACAGTTGAGAGTTTTAGCAGAAGACGAGAAAAATCAACAAAGTATGCCAGACTATTTGTGGAATGGCAGATTATGGGATTTAAAAACTCCAAAATCTGTAAAAGGCACGGATGGGCTTCTTAGAAAAGGGATTGGGCAAATATCTCCTAATCCAGGGGGAGTAATCATGAATTATGATGGATACGATGTAAGGCCTTGAGGCTGCTGTCAGAATTGCTAATAGTCGAATGAGGACGTCATGCAAATTTCCCATGGATGTGCTTTTTGTTAACAATGGGAAATTATTATTAGCAGTTAGATATATGCCATAAAAAAAAGAAGGGCACCCCCCCTCCCTATTGGGAGAGGATCCTTCTTAAAAGATGATACAAAATTAAGGCAGGCTTGTCAAGGGAGGGCTGACAACGAGGAGGTAAAACAAGTGGTGTACCTCCGGGGACGACCGCGTCTGCCCGGAATGCTCCGCCCTCGACGGCAGGCAGATCGGCATGGACGAGCTGTTCTTCTCCGGGAACCGGGTGGAATACGATGAGTCCGGCCTGTACCCGCCGCTGCACCCACGGTGCGCTTGCGCGGTGCAGTATGTGGAGGTGGAGGCACCTGCAATCAACGGCATCACAGTAAGAAGTTTTGATGAAGAAGGGATATTGGACAAAGCCAAGACATTTTATGATGACCTCACGAAGGAGGATCCACCAATTCCACTGACATACATAACCGGAGATTATGCGGATGATGTCCGTAGTCTTGCTCTCAATGCGCCTGGGGCCTTTGGAAGGATAATGGATTCTTTGAAGGACAATATTGTATTTGCAAAAACCAACGCATTGGGTAAAATAAGGGAGAACCGAAATGGAATATTCAGCAATTTATCGAAAGATGCTACGAATGTGCGCGGGCCTTTCACATCAGTATTCCACGAAATAGGACATGCCATTGATCGTATGCTTGGCAGACCGTCCGTGATGATATGCTTAAGCCAGATGGTGAAAGACGATGCAGAGGATTTTGTCAGACACTATGCTCAAAATAATGGCTTGTCAAAAGATGATGCGCTTGTTGATCTTGCACGGCTGATGAGGCAGGGAAGCAGGAAAGAAACACATATCATATCGGATTTGATGTCTGGAGTATTCGGCAACGGGTATAACTGGCCATCTAGCCATAATGATGATTACTGGCAACAAAACAGCATGAAACTGGGGGGAGAGGCATATGCTCACTTCTGGGGTGCTTCATCTCTTGATCATACGGACAAAATCAACGCAATACAGTATATATTCCCGAATGCATACGGAGCATTTTTAAAAAGCGTAAAGGAGGCGGCAAAGCATGTCTGATGTATATGTGCCTAATTTCCTGAGTGGGAATGGAGAGCCAGACAATCCAATGATATACGATTTGACAGAAAGTTATATCGCAAAGTTTGGACACGTGTATGCGACAGAAGGCATTCTCATTTCAGACGAAGAATTGGCAGACGCATTGAGAGAGTGCTTAAAAAACGGAATAGAACTCGAAGAATACCTCGGACTTGGCGAAGCGGACGAGGATGGTTACATATAAGGAGTCTTATATCCTGCGACACATCGGCTGTTTGCCAGCAGTTAAAATGACCCCAAATCCGCTTTAACAGGGGAAGAAGAAGTACGGTTATGATAGCTTTGGAGCATGGCGGCATGAAAAACCGTATATTTATCCATGTAGGCGCAACGAAAGGAATAAAGGAATTGCAGGACCAATTCAATGCGGAGCTAAAAAAAATCAAAGCGCTGGGTCAGAAGTGATAAAGAACGAAGGGGTTCAACGATATGGCTAAAAATGATTTCTTTGTAATAACATACAGGATTCTGTCTTGCCTTTACGAATGTATGAAAAAGGAGCAGTGCCGGATCCTGACACGATTTCGTACGAAAAGCTGAATATCCCTGAAAGGTATTGGGTTTCAATCATCGACAATCTTTACAAAAAAGGGTACATCGAAGGCGTTTATGATGCCTCAACTCTGGTAAGCGGGAAGGCCCTGTTTTTGAGGGATCCGGCCATCACCATGGATGGGATTGAGTATCTGGAAAACAATTCTACTCTTGAGAAGGCAAAGTCATTTCTTAAAGAGCTGAAAGAGATTGTTCCGGGGTTGTAATTATCCTGATTCCGTGAAATTGAAATGGTGTTTTCCATCAAAAAACCGCATAAAGCCT
>CAMKKZ010000069.1 GCA_946413525.1 uncultured Oribacterium sp. | reverse complement strand
ATATATTGCGTGGTCGATATTTATAATAACTACCATTTATAAAATGCTGTACTAGACTCCATGACTGCAAGTATGAAAGGGCAGATTGGATTATGAATATTGGAAAGGCCAATATGCTTTCCGCGCTTTGCGCCGTGCTGGGTTTTGCGGTACTGGGCGCGGGGGCTGCCTCTTACTACAGAGGCAGGGATACAAAAGCATCCATGCCGGAGAAAACCCTGGATGATTATCTTAACGAAGGAAAAAAATATTTTGAGCGGGGTGATTACCAGGAAGCGGCTATTTCCTATCGGAATGCCGTTGAAATGGACGGGGAAAACCCGGACGCATTGCTGGGGCTTGGAAATGCTTATGTCAATTCGGAGGCTTATGAGGATGCGGAGGTCTCATTTCAAAGCATGATCGCGATGAACCGGGAGGACGCGGAGGCTTATTTGCAACTGGCCAGGACGTATTTTGCTGAAGGCAAGCTGGAAGAAGCCAGGGAGCTTCTGGAAGAGGCCCGGGAGATCGTAAAAGATGAAAGGATACAGGAATTATACAATGAGACCATAGTTCCGGAGCCTTCTTTTTCGCTTGATTCCGGGGATTATGAGGAATACCAGCTTTTAGAGCTCGACAACCGGGGGAACGGGACGTATGTTTACTATACACTTACGGGTAAAGAACCGGATAAGAGGGATTCTTTGTTCGTTGATGGCATTGTGCTTTCCGAACCGGAAATTACCGTGAAGGCGAAGGCCTATAATGGACTGGGTTACAGCAGCGAAACGGTGACCCTGCAGTTTCATATTCTGAAGCCGGTAGAGGAAGTACCACTTGGATCGAGGGAGAAACAGTTAGTTGAAAGTCTTTTGCAACGTAGGAATGGGCAGCCTGTATATAATTATGAGCTTGCTCGTCTACGGGAGGCGTATATTGTGGGTACATTCTGGCATTTGAGTCAGGAGAATCTCTCAAGAGCCTTATTTTACAACGGCAACTATGAGATTCAGAATTACAGCAGTATAGTTTCTTCAAAGGGTAATATAGAAAGTTTGTCTTTCTTAAGATATTGCCCTTTTTTGAAATCTCTAAATATAGCGTATCAGGACGCAATCAATTTGGAGGAAATATCGGCATGCCAGTCACTTGAAAATCTTTCCCTTATCAATACGGGGATTACCGATATTTCTCCTCTCGCATCCCTTTCCGGACTGAAGTCACTATGCCTGGGATGGAACCGGATCAGCGAAGTTTCACCCCTTGCGTCGCTTACATCCCTGCATCTTTTGAGTCTGTGGGGAAACGAGATCTCGGATATCTCTTCGCTTTCAGGACTTACAGGGCTTACTTACTTTGACATTTCCGACAATGCGGTTACGGACGCTTCCGTTATAGGTTGTTTTGAAAACCTTACGGAGCTTTGGATCCGCGGGAACCAGATCAGGGATGTTTCCTTTACGGACAATCTTCAAAAGCTGGGGATTTTCATGGGTGGTGAAAATCCGATTGAAAATTACGGAAAGCTCAGGAACAGGACGTATGATATGGGAACGATTGACATAACGGCTTGATGGGAGTGGAAAATGGAACAATATGTTTTTGCGGGTCTTTTTGCCATTGGCTTTTTACTTTTGGTAATTTCATTGATTCGTAGGTCTTACGGAAGACCGTATTATTTTATCCTTGTCTGTGCCATTCTTTTGAGCGGCTTTGGGGCTTATGAAGCGCATAAAAATCTGGCGAAGCCGGAGAAGTACAGCACAGATGACTTTTTGCAGAATATATATATGGCTGCGAGGCTTCTGGAAGACGGGAGGGCAGGGGATTCCATCAGCGCCTCCGGCGCGGCAGGGGAAGCGGATGCCGAGAATGAGAATGTAGTCCTGCTGCAGGCATTGGCGTTGAATACGCTGGGATCATTCGACCTGAGTTCGGAATTGATTGGAGAACGGAAAGGGGAGTATTATTCCAGGCTGCAGCAATGCAATACTTCTGGGGAAGTGTTGGACAGTGTAAGCATCAGGGAAGCAGCCGGGAAAGTGATCGCTTCCCTTGAAATACCGGAGAGCGTGCTTCCACAGTACGATATGATGCTAAGGATACGTTATTTCAGGGGGGAGGAAGCAGGAAAGCCCGACGATACTTCCGGGAATTCGGAGAATCATTTTCCCGCGGAAGAGGAATCTGCCGTTCTGAATGTATCCAATCCGGATTCCTCGTATCTTCCTTCCGGGCAGAAGGAATATGGGGACATGCTGATTTCGGCGATGGACAAAGACTATGACAGAACATGCAAGATTCTCGAAGACATGGCGGCATCCGGAGACTTTAAGGCGAGAATCGCTCTCGCTGAAATGTATTCGTCTGGGTACATTCCTCATGATTTCCGGGAGACGGATGAAGAATATGATGAGCTTTTGAACCGGGTCACCGGTCTGCAGCTTGAGCTGGATGAGCTGTCGGAAAAGCTGGAATCCGTGCCGAATCCAACAGATAGCGGGGATCCGGTTCAGGAATCCGAAGAGGGTAGGAGGAACAGGAAGCTTTATGATCTGAAAACCACGGAAGTACATATGGCGGAAAAGGAACTCGAGTTCGCTGCCGCAAGGAGGGCCGCCAGGTATCTGGGGGAAATGGAGGTGGATGAAAGGGACGCTCTGGCTTATCATCTTGTAATGGCCAGAATCTATTTCCGGCAAGACGAGCGGGAGAAGGCAAAGGAAGAACTGGACTGGATTTTTTACCAGAAGGATTTTTCCAGAAGTGCTTTCCTTGGATTGGATTTGCTGTTTCTTCGGGAGTCCTTTGTAGAACTTCTGGAAACGGAAAACAGAGTGAATTATGACGCTGCGTATAAGATTTTGGAGGAAGATATCCTGCATGGAGTTGTTGAGGTCGATGATGAATTTTCTGTTTTTTTGGAGAATTATCTCAGGGAGATTTATACGGGCATCCGCATTCTGAGTTTAACTACGAGGGACTATCCGCGTATCAGCGCAAGATTTTCATGCAGGTCGGATTCCGCCCTTTCCCGGGACAGGCTTGAGGTTCTGGATACCGGAAATTCCATAGTGGATTTCAGCCTGCGAAAGGAAGAAGAACAGGAGAGGATCGCGGTCAGCATTGTGCTGGATATAAGTGGCAGCATGCAGGGAGAATCCCTGAGCAGCGCAAAATCAGCGATCAGCAATTTTGTTTCGTCCCTGGGAGAAGGGGTTATGCTGAGCCTTGTGACTTTCAGTAATACGAGCACATTGGAGCTGGGACTGACGGATTCCAAGTATGAGGTGGAGGGGGTCGTCCGCAGGCTCACTGCTTATGGAGGCACAAATATTTCGGCAGGGCTTTCCGAGGGGCTCAGATCCCTGGCAGGTTTTCAGGGAAAGAAGGTGATCATACTTGTGGTTATGCCGGGGCAATACCCGGCTTCCCACCATTTTTCAATCCC
>CAMKKZ010000068.1 GCA_946413525.1 uncultured Oribacterium sp. | reverse complement strand
GAACTCACGAAGCCCGTGGGCAACGGTTTTACAGACCGTCCGCTTTGAGCCGCTTTTATACTTTGACTTGATGCCGCAGGCATTGAGTCCCATTTGTGTCGCGTCAGCGGCACAAATGAAGTATGAAAGGCTTGCCTTTCATACCTGCCGGAATGTCGTTTCTGTCTGATTATATTCGGATAATAATAGTCGTTTTCCATAAATCTCACTCCCTTCTTATTTTGTGATGATGATGTCGTCCATAGTCACATTCAATATCTTCGCAAGGATCACGAGGTTGTCCACCGATGGCAGGGACTCGCCGTGGAACCATTTGTATATGGCGTTCACGGTCGTAAAGCCAAGCAGCGACTGCATCTCCCTTACGGTAAGGCCCGCCCCCTTCCTTAGATTTTGTATGTTTTCTCCAGTGGCTGTCATATCGATAACTGGCATTTCTTTCACCTCCTTTTGCATAAAAAATACCGCCCAATCCCTGTATTCGCATGGAATCCAGATTGAGCGGTATCAATGTATGAAATAGGAGGAATTATCCCTGGCCTTTCATCATGTCCGTCTTCGCTTTTCATTCTGGTATTCGCATGCCAAATGAGCCCTCATAATGCTCGCGCATTTCGGGGACTTACTTGCGTATGAATACCATCTTGAAAATACGGTGTTGAACATGGCTTTTCTCCTTTCAAAAAAATTGTTATCTTTCTTTTTCAGTATTATTATAATTCTGAAAATCACCATTGTCACTCTACCCGTGGTAGAATGTGTACGACCCGAACGGGACTCGAACCCGTGGCCTCCGCCGTGACAGGGCGGCGCGATAAGCAACTTCGCTACCGGGCCATAAAGCCGGTGATCGGACTCGAACCGATAACCTACTGATTACAAATCAGTTGCGCTGCCAATTGCGCCACACCGGCGAAACAATAAAATCCATTATTTTATGAGTCGGGGCGACAGGATTCGAACCTGCGACCGATCGGTTATGAGCCGACTGCTCTCCCAACTGAGCTGGCGCCCCATTGTTTTTGCGATACAATTATGCGGTTATTTTTAATGCGGCAAAACTTGCGGATAACTTTCATCGCAAAGAAAAGCCGTCGGCGTTTATCCGGCGGCTCGATCATACAAATAAATGTCCTTTCGAGAAAGAGCGTTTATTCGTGTTATGTAATGGCCATACCGGGAAAAGTCAAATTATCGCATAACAAAGGAAGCATACCAAAGTACACTATGCCGTTCAATGATGACATTGTAATAGCGTTTTTTTGCATTTGCTTCCCCTCCTTTATTTTGTATGATTGCGGAGGCGGGATTTGAACCCGCGACCATCTGGATATGGGCCAGATAAGCTACCGGACTGCTATACTCCGCGATAAAAGCAGAATACGGGAATCGAACCCGCCTCTCCAGCTTGGGAAGCTGGCATACTACCGATGTACTAATCCTGCATTGTAAAATTATGTATCAAATAGTTCTGATTTCCGCAGAAAACCAAAACAAAAAGCTTCAGAGCGGACTTGAACCGCTGACCTGCTGATTACGAATCAGCTGCACTGCCAACTGTGCTACTGAAGCATTACGACGTAATTATGTGAGCATTCTTTTTAAAATCACGCAAAAACAAAAAAATATTAAAAATATTTTCGCATAAGAGTGCGGCATTCCCCGTAAAGCACAGGCTTAATCCGGAGAATGCCAATATTGACGCAGCAACTTACACATGCTTTCCTTTCCCGCAATCGATTGAACGGAATGCGTATACAAAAACCAAAATAATCCCGCTCTCAGATTTCCGTTCTGATCAAGCCAATCACCTTCCCCATCACGCTGCAGTCCTGGACGATGATGGGATCCATGGCGTCATTTTCCGGCTGCAGCCGTATGTGCCCATCCTCCCGGTAAAATCTTTTAACTGTGGCCTCTTCTCCTATTAATACAGCGGCGATTTCCCCGTTTTCACATTCCTCCTGGGCCTGCACAAGGATATAGTCGCCCGGCAGGATCCCGGCATTGATCATGGACTGTCCGCGAACCTTGAGCATGAATACTTTCTTATTTGTGATCCCACGGGCAGGATAAGGCATATAATCCGTGATGTTCTCTTCTGCCAGGATAGGCGTGCCGGCCGCAATGTCCCCGACCACTGGCACTTCAACAACATTTTGTTCGTCATTCCATGATAAGACGTTCCCTGTAAGCTCGATCGCGCGTGAGCTTTGTGGGTTCTTTTTCAAATATCCCATTTCCGCCAGGTCGTTAAGGTATTTAAACACGCTGGACGTAGATTTGAGCCCTGTCGCTTCGCATAGATCCCGAACGGATGGCGGATAATTATATGCCTTCACATGTTTTACAATGCAGTCATAGACCTCCTGCTGTCGTCCCGTCAAATGATGTGGGTCAAGAGTCTTTGGCCGTCTCCCCATTTTCTCCTCCTCTCTTCTGCATATGCATCAGTGGCCAATCATTTCCCCCCAAATGTTTGTTTGATTATAATATTGTCTTTCAATAAATACAACATTTGTTCGTAAAAAAATGAGCCGCATACTCGTATGCGTAGATACGACCTTTTGCTACAGGGAAAAACACAAAAAGTTCATAGAAAAATTAGCACTCACCTCTTGCGAGTGCTAATAAAAAGTGATATTATAATACTGGAAAGAGGGAATAGGGCAAAGAACAATTCCCCCGCTCCACAAAAATATATATTATATGAAGGAGGTATCATTATGTTACTACCTAGCATTTTTGAAAACAATCTTTTTGACGACTTTTTCGATTTTCCTGTTTACAGGGATTTCGACAACATGAACAGGAAGCTTTATGGGAAGCATGGAGCAAATCTCATGAAGACGGATATTCGTGAAAACGAAGGCGGTTATGAGGTAGATATCGATTTGCCCGGTTTCAAGAAGGACGAGATCAATATCAACCTGCAGAATGGATATCTGATCGTTGGGGCTTCAAAAACGCAAAACAACGAAGATAAGGACAAGCAGGGCAAGGTCCTTCGCCAGGAGCGTTATTCCGGAGCCATGCAAAGAAGCTTCTATGTTGGCGATGCTATTACCGAGGAGGACATCAAGGCAAGATTTGAGGACGGTGTTTTAAAGCTTGTAGTGCCAAAGGTCGAGCCCAAACTCCCGGAAAAGAAAACAATTATGATTGAGGGATGACAGCATGGCAAAAACAAATAATTCCTTATGAATGAGATGCTGGCAGGGTAACCTGCCGGCATCTTGTCATTTTAGCGCAATGACTATCATCAAATGGCTGTAAAACCAAACTTAATCTACTATGCCAGGATTTTGTCTCTGAATGTTGGTATAATGTTGGTATAAAAACTACGGGATACTATTTATCGCATTTTTAAGCCACTATTCTCTGTCGGGCAGATGTTGCAGTGGTATTTCGCTTACTGCTCGTAGCCAGGAATGCCCTTTTAAGAATCATCGGATCAAACGGTTCCTGCCGGCTGATGACGTGGATATCGTAAAAATCACGCATCCTTGTATTCACTGATCCGCGAGCCATAATCGTCTCAAGCTTCTCAGCCAGCAGTGTTTCCAGATTGTATGTCCAGAGGGAAATCGACCTGTCTTCAAACATCAGCTTATACGAATATTCCACAGCTCCCTTCAACAAGATTGTCTAAGACCTGAATCCGTGAAGTTATTTTGATTTTTTAATGCCATACCCTTTCATTGGATA
>CAMKKZ010000067.1 GCA_946413525.1 uncultured Oribacterium sp. | reverse complement strand
ATTCAAGGATTGTCAGGTATTCTGCCTTGTTAGCAGAACCACAGTCTCCACATGGCAGGTAAAAGGGAACAGATCGACCGGTTGTACCACTTCCAACTCATATCCCCCTTCGTGAAGATACGATATATCCCTGGCCAGGCTCTCGGGATTGCAACTAATATACACAATTTTCTCCGGCGATGCCTTGATAATAGCATCGAGACATCTTTGGCTGCTGCCTTTTCGTGGAGGATCCAGGCAAATGACATCAATCTTTTTGTCAGGATTCCAGGAGCTCCATTCCTCCAGCAAAATGTCCGCGGATCCCGCGAAGAATTCCACGTTTTGAATTCCGTTCCTGAGGGCATTCATGCGCGCGTCTTCTATGGCCTCAGGCACGATCTCAGCGCCATAAACCTGCCCGGCTTTACGCGCCATGAACAGACTGATCGTCCCTGTGCCGCAATACAAATCCCAGACCGTTTCTTTACCCGTGAGGCCGGCCAGCTCCACTGCCTTTTGGTACAAGACCCCGGCCTGTGCCGTGTTGACCTGAAAAAAAGATGCCGGAGATATTTGAAAAACAATATCCCCGAGCCTCTCTTCTATCCTCTCTTCCCCATAGAGATGTATGAATTTTTTTCCCAGAATGACATTCCCCTTCTCCTTCTGAATCGAGATTGAAAAACTTGACGTTTTATACTCTTTCAATTTCTCCCATAAGGATTCTGACTCAGGAATGCTGTCCCCATTAATAATGAGGCAAACCATCAGGCAATCCCGAAAAAAACTTTTTCGAATCAGGATATGCCGTATGAGGCCCATGTGCCTAGCCTCATCATATGCTCTTACCTGAAAACGCTCCATCCATTCAAGCACAGCTTCCACAACATGCTTGTTTTCCGGAGCGCCGATACCGCATTCGGAACATGGAATCACTCGATGAGTCCTTGCGGCAAAAAAACCGGCGACAGGCTTTCCATCCCTTTCCGCCACAGGATAGACCGCCTTGTTACGATAATGCATCGGGTCATCCATTCCCAGTACAGAGCGAAACGCCTCTTCCAGCTTGCTTTCTTCAATGCCGGCTATGCGCCGAAGGCTCTGCTTCACACGGGATTCCTTGAAACGGAGCTGGGCTCCATACTCCACCTCTTGCAGTTGACACCCTCCGCAGGAACGGGCCACGGGGCAAAAAGCATCCACCCTGTCTCTGGACGCTTCCAAAATGGCCACAAGTCTCGCATAGCCATAATTCCGCTTTATTTTCATGGCGGAAACTTTCACCCTGTCTCCAATCACCGTATCTTTCACAAACCATACAAAACCCGCGTACCTGCCGAGGCCGAGTCCCTCTGACGAATAATCCGTAATAAGAAGTTCAAACTCTTCGTTTTTTCTCATCGTCATGTTCTCATGCCCCGGTTCTGAAATTTTCTTTTCCTTCCCCTTTATGCCCATTTATACCCGTTCCTTTGACAAATGCATTCCTTTCTCCTTATTCAGCCCCTATTTCTGCTGCTGTGACTGTGTCGGAGCCATGCTTGTCCTCCTGATATTGGAATCAATCAGCTTGTTAAAGCCTGTCCAGCCATTATTGTCATTTGCCCTTCCGGAAACTGACGCGGAACTCAGCGCCTCCCGCATCGTTTCCAATTTCGCGTCCACATTGTCCGCAAAGGATAATGCCATTGCCTCCATCAAGGCCGGCTTTTTCGGAGATCCGTACTCCAGCTCCCCGTGATGTGAAAGAACGCAGTGGCATAATTCACGAAGCAGGATAGGGGGGAAACCCGGAATCTCCTCCGCAACGCGCAGGATCATCTCGTAGCCGATTACGATATGACCTATCAACTGGCCCTCATCCGAATAATCATTACGAGGAAAAGCAGTAAGCTCACGCACTTTCCCGATATCATGACAAAGCGCGGCAGTAATCAGAAGATCCCTGTTCAAATCCCCATAATGCCTCGCAAAAAAATCACAAACAGCCGTTACGGAAAGCGTATGCTCCAAAAGACCGCCGACAAATCCGTGATGAACCGTCTTTGCCGCCGAGTGCAAGACAAATTTCTGATAGAATTCCTGGTCCTTCCTGAAAATCCTGTTCAAAAGTTCTTTAAGATGCGGCTCCTGAACAGAATCGATCCATTTCGAAAGCTCTTCCTTCATCTTCTCAGGGTCACGGGAAGAAACTGGATAGAAATCAGCCGGATCATAGGCTCCCTTCTCCGCAAGGGAAAGACGCTGTATATTCACCTGATTTGCCCCATTGTAAACAGTGACATTTCCCTCCACGTACACATAATCAAATGCGGAAAAATCATGAATCCCAGGTGAATTCGGTTCCCATATCTTCGCGTCCACAGTTCCTGTACGATCCTGCAGCGTGACATTGAGATATTCCTTTCCGTTTTTTGTCACCGCAAGGTTCTTCGTCTTCACAAGGTAAATATCCTGTATGCGCATCCCGTCAGAAAAATTAGCTATATATTTCATTGCCTTTTTTCTCTCTGAAAAAAATTCCCTGAACTCCATATTTTCCTTTCCATAAATGAGACAGCAGTCAAAAGCCCTTCATCGCTATACTTATACTATATCCTGTTCTTATCGTTATAAGTCAAACGCTTCATGGCATATCTTTCGATGCTTTTAACTGTCCAGTCATAAATACAAAACCCAAATTCCACTAATGTGAATCCAAATCAACGGCTTTTCGCCAAAGCCCGATCAGCGGCTTTCTGTGGTCATGGAAAACAACACCTCCGCGTAATCTCCAGGACCGCGTTCCCTTAATACCGTAAGCTCAACTTCGCCGTTAATACCTGTCTCGGATAATACGCCATGATAATCCGGCACTGAAGCAATTACGTTGCCATTCATGCGTATAATAACATCCCCTGGCTGTATGCCGGCAAGAAAGGCAGGGGAATTTTTCTCCGTGCCCCGGACAAATATCCCGGAAGGAATTCCCTCCGCGGACATTTCCGCTGTAACCTCCTGCATATTCACGCCGATAAACGGGACGGACTCTCCCCGGCTTACAGTTTCCAGATAATCCCGTATATCCGAAATAGCCGCCATTTTCCTGCAGGCAGCGTATTCCTCCTGCAGATTCCGGGGCAGCCACCCAACCAGCTCGCCAAAAGCATTCAGGATAAAAGTCCCGATTGAATATTCACAGCGAATATCCGCCAGCACAAGAGACAGTGTATTGTCAATAAACGGAGAACTGCCGGATAAATAGGACACCATTCCGAAAGCTGAGGAATAAGGCACCCCGGCCGGTCCTCCAACCGCAAACAACAAGTCGCCGGGGGATAACTTCCCGGAATCCCCAAATGGAATCTCTCTCAGTCTCGCAAGGTCGCTTGCGGAAATATCCTTGACAGGCACCGAAATGACGGCAAAACCATCAATCTTATCCTTTGATTTCACCACTCCCCGGTATCTGAACGGTACGCGCGCAGCCTCCTGTCCCCCTGCTGATCCGTCTATTTTTTCCGATCCGAAAGGAGCAACGTAGTCATGCTTTTCACCGGAAGCACCGAAGGATCCACTAAAGGCATCGAAGGCCCCGCCAGAGGCGCCGAATGCAGCAGAGTTACCGGAGGATTCATCTAACGCGCCGGAGGATTCAGTGGTGGCGTTGGATAATCTCCCGGCATCTCGCGTTGCGGAAGAATCAGCCTCATTCGATTCATCAAAATGCTCGGTCCCCCCCTCATCATCCCCATTTTGCAGAGTCTCCGCCACAGAGAGCCCCTCCTCATTATATTCGGTTTCGGAAATCAATCCCTTTGAGGCACCGGTGTCTTTGTATTGTCCATCCGAAATGCCCTGGTCGTTCCTTTTTTCCTCCGAATCATCTTCCTCTTCGGAATAAATTCCAGACTGAGTTAAGATTGATTCGCCGTCACGAGTCTCTATGGCTCCCCCTGCCTGCGCGAGAACGACCTGCCCCGGCATCCTGTTTGTAATCTGACCATTGCTTTTGACTTCGTCTTGTTCAATCCGGCTTGCGCCTTCATCCCCCCCTGTATGATCCTCGTCGGTATACAGATGCGGTCCCGAAAAACTCACTTTCAAAGTAGTCATATCCTCCACCGCTTCCAGCGGGGTCATGATCAGCACCTCTTTTTTATTAAACGCGATGATAACGCCAGAATAATCTGTTTCAACGTCCGCCTCTGTTCCCAGAAAATCTTTCTTTTTGGTGCACTTTGTTACCTTTGCCAACGAGCTTTCCACACGAGACAAGAGCTGTTTAATATCCCTTTGAACGCTTTCATAATAAAGCCAGTTTTCCACTCCCGTGACTGCCGGGTTTGCCGATGTATTCTCTACTCCATCAGAGTCTGCGCCCCCGTTCCCGGACACATCCTCTTCGCCTCCATGCACTGAGGACCCTGATACAACAACCGATCCCGAACCCTCCTCCATCAGTTCAGAAACATCGAATGAATCCCCTCTGTGACCAGACTCCAAATGCTCATCTGACGTTCTGCCTCCCTCTTCCGGTGCTGCATTCAAATTATCTGCCCCGGCTTCCGTATCCTCCGCATCAATTATTGGATTATCCTTATCAGCCATCGGATTTTCCGTATTGGCTTTCAAGCCGGCCCCATCAGCCTCCGAATCTTCCGCAGCGTTTTTCACCTCCCCTTCGTCGGCCTCCGGATCCTCCGCACCGGTTTTCAAGCTCCCTTCGCCAGCTCCCGGATCCTCCGCACCGG
>CAMKKZ010000066.1 GCA_946413525.1 uncultured Oribacterium sp. | reverse complement strand
CGAGTAAATTCAGCGTTTTTGATTTTGGGGGTGGAATTTACTTTTTCAATTTACATCGACGAAAATTCGACGAAAATTCACAATTTTCCCTCTTGCAATCCACCCGTCATTCTATTATAGTATTTACAATAGTACCCGACACGCCTCTCAACGATGCGTACCACGTCGGGTCATTTTATTTTACGGGGGATTTGCCCATGGAGCTTAAAGACCAGCAAGAACCGCTCTCCGTAGCGGATCAGATAAAGAACCTAAAAGAAATAGGACTCACCATAGAGGACGAGGCTATGGCTGCCTCTTTCCTTAATGATGTGTCCTATTTTCGTTTTATCAAGGCGTACAGCCTCGGACTAAAGCCTAAGAACGGCAGATACCATGACGGAGTTACCTTCAACCAGCTCGTGGAGCTTTACCTCTTCAACGCCAACTTCCGTCAGCTTCTTTTCGGACAAATTAAGCATATAGAGGTGAACCTGAGATGCCGCATGGCAAATTACTTCTCTGATGTCTACGGCGTTCTGGCTTATTTCGATAGTAGCCATTTCTCAAACGCCGACTATCACGCTGCTCTCATTGGGGATATAAACGCAGAGATCAACCGGAACAAACGCGCTCCGTTCATCCGGAACTTCCGCAAGAACTATGTGGATGGTCAGATACCATTCTATGCGCTGGTAGAGATATTCTCTTTCGGCACACTGTCAAAGTTCTTCAAAATAATGAAGAACCCAGATAAAAAAGCCGTGGCAAGAAGCTTTGGTATCGGCTACACCTATTTTGAAAGCTGGATTGAAAGCCTCGCCTATGTCCGCAACCTCTGCGCCCACTACGGGAGACTCTATAACGCCAAGCTGACAAAGACACCAAAGCTATACGCTCAGGATAAAGAAACCGGTATCGGCAACAACAGAATCTTTGGTATTCTCATATGTATGGCGCACATTTTGGGTAAAGACAAAGGCTGGAAGCCATTTGTCGATTCTCTTGAGAAGCTGTTTGAGAAATATCCTCATGTTAGAAAAATCATGCAGATTATGCTCGGAATTAACTTGCTATTCTGCCGCCGTAGAGTGATTAATACAATACCCCAGGCGGGAAATACACACTGATTGGAGGTACAGACCATAAAAAACAAGATGAATCTGAACGGAACCACGCGCAAGGCTCTCGTTGCCGCCATCACTGAAATCACCGGCGAAAAAGCCATCTACCGCGCCATGCCCACCTGCAACTGCGACATTGGTGAGATCACCGTGACCAAGGGCGGCAGCATCGTTTACCCGGACGGCCCGGACATCCTGACAGACCTCGCTGCCGCAGGCTTCTTCCCGGAGGAAGCCGAGGCGGTCACGAAGGCGGAGGATCCCACCGGCCTTACGGTTTCCCTGCCGGAGGATGGTTTCACCGAGACCGCGCTCGACAACCTGCGGAAGCTGGTGGACGCCAAGGCCAGCCTGATCAAAAAGGCACTGGGAACCGATCGGCTGGACATCAGGGCAGCGGACGGCAAGGTGTCCTTCCCTTGGTAGGATTGGATGCCGGAGTTGGACGAGGCACAGGCTTACATGAGCTTTCTCGCCGCCTTGTGCGCAATGGCGAAGGAGGCCAAGCGAGCTCTCGCCAAGGAGACCGGTGTGGATAGCGAGAAATAGCGCACCCGGGGCTGATTCCGAATGCGCCATGTGAAAAGGCTGATAAGCATGTGATTTGTTATAAAATATTAAGGCAAAAAAACATGGCTTGCCGTGGGGAGCGCTCAGCTTCTCAATTCATGTCAGTTTCAGTATCATTCCCGAAAACCGGCTGAGATCAGCCGAAAGATCCGTTCCTGATATTTTCACTTTCTCTCTGCCTGTCTCAGTCTTTCCTCCGTATGGCTCCCAATCTGTGTACAAAAGTACCTCTGCCTTCATCTTTCCAGGCAGCTTTACCGTATATTCCTTCCTGTCCTGATCACTGAAATTGAACAGTGCGGCCACGCAGGATTCTTTCCCTGTCCTCATAATGCCATAGAGGCATTTTGATTCACTGTGGCAGTCCAGCCAGGAGAAGCCATCCTGTTCGTAATCCATCTTCCAAAACGCGTCATTTGACATATATATTTCGTTCAGCTTCATCATATAGTTGTGAAAAGAGTCATGGGCCGGGTAGCCAAGCAGCATCCAGTCCTGTTCCCTCTTTTCATCCCATTCCCGAAACTGCCCGATCTCGTTCCCCATAAAGTTCAGTTTCTTGCCCGGATGCGCCATCATATACATATACAGCGCCCTGGCCTGCTGAAACTTGTCTTCGTAGTTGCCGCTCATTTTTTGAAGGATGCTGGCCTTGCCATGCACCACTTCATCATGGGAAAAGGGAAGCAGGTACTTTTCATTCCCGAAATACATCATGGAAAAAGTCAGCTTATGATACTTATCTGTCCGCTCCGACGGCAGCGATTGAAAATACTCCAGCGTGTCGTGCATCCATCCCAGATCCCATTTGTAATCAAATCCGAGCCCGCCTTTTTCCACCGTTTTCGTGACTCCCGGGAAACTTGTTGAATCCTCCGCGATCAACATGATCCCCCTGTTTCTCTCCTTCAATCCCGCGTTCATGCATTTCACGAAATCGATTGCTGCCCCATTCTCCCCACGACGTTCATCCCCCTGCCAGTACAGGATCCTGCTGACAGCATCCATGCGGATTCCGTCAAAGTGATACTCTGACAGCCAGTAATTCGCGGAAGACTGCAGAAAACTCCTTACCTCCCCTCTGGAATGCATGAAATTGCAGCTTCCCCACTCACTGAGCCCGACATCCGTATGCGGGTACTCATAAAGGCTCGTGCCGTCATACTTTCTCAGACCGTAATCATCCAGGGCAAAGTGGACCGTAACAAAGTCAAGGATCACGCCAATGCCGCTTTGATGAAACAGGTCAATGGCTTTCATCAGATCAGCGCCGCGCCCGTATCTGGATGTTGGAGAAAAATAACCTGTGTTCTGGTAGCCCCAGCTTTCATCCGTCGGATACTCGCAGATGGGCATGATCTCCACATAGTTATAATGATTCTCATTAAGATAAGGGATCATCCGCCCTGCCAGTTCATCATATCGATACCAGGCATCAGGCTCTTCTCCCGGCTTTTTCCAGGATCCCGCATGAAACTCATAGATATTCAGCGGCTGATCCGTCATCGCATTTCTCTTTTTCATCCAGGCGGAGTCATTAAATACATAACCGTCAAACGACCTCACTATTGATTTGTGCGCCGGCCTGAGTTCCATTCCAAATCCGTAGGGATCCATATGATCTCTCGATAGCCCGTTCCGGTCAAAAATGCGATACTCATATCGCTCACCCTCAGCCGCTTCCCCCGTGACCACTTCATAGAAGTTCCCATCATAAACAGCATTCATGGGAATCACCTTGTCCTCCAGCAGCAGTTCAACCCGGCTCGCAGAAGGCGCAAATGTCCGAAATGCCCAGCCGTTTCCCATCCTGTGTACGCCAAGATACTTATATGCCTCAAATTCTCCGCCTGTATAAAATGAGTAGAAGTCCATATTTCCTCCTAATTGATTATAGTGTATTATTGTAGGTGTAAACTATACATCAGGCATAGTTTATACCGCATTTGGCGCATTCCACAGGGATGCTGCGGAAAAACCTACTATAATCAATATATCTGTTCTGTGAACAGACTTCCATATGCAATGTTAGAAATCAGTTCAATAATGGACGATTCCACGATATCGTCCAGAAAGGATATATTTTGGACCTGCGTAAAAAGAAAACTGTACGAAACATCAGTAATGCATTTCTTGAGCTACGGGCAAAGAAGGCTCTTGAAAAGATAACTGTCAAGGAGCTATGTGAGATGGCCGAAATAAGCAAGGCCACCTTCTATCTTCATTACAAGGATGTCTACTACCTTTCAGACCAGCTCCAACAGGACACCCTTCATCGTATGATTTCCGGCATCGATGATCCGCTCATTTTCATAAACGATCCGCTGACAGCCCATAAAGAACTGCAGTTGGCCTTTGAATCATACCGTTCACTGCTTAATATCCTTTTTTCAGGGTCACAGGAAGTGCTGCTTCCCTTATGCATCGAACATGAATTGAAATCCGCTTTGTTTCAGTCAAAGCCGGAATTGCAAAATGATATTCAGGTGAATGTCAGGCTGTCATTTTTACTTATGGGCGTGTTTCACGCTTACATACAAAACAGCAAGCTTTTTAATCCCGAAGATGTTTCTTCCGCTCTGGAGGAGTTGCTTTCCCTATATGCCAATGATCAGAACCATGAAAAACCCTGATATAAAGCCGGCTCGCTTCGCGCAAAAAGAGAGCCGCTGTTACACGACTCTCCATGAACGCTGAATTATGTAATTTATTTACCCTGCCGCTTCTATTTCTTTTCTTACATCTGAAGCAACGTCTGCAACTGTGATCCTTCTCATTTCATCTTCCATACGATTTTGAATCTGTTCCAGCTTCCCATCCATCGCTTTATGAATGTTTCTGCCTATTGGACATTCCGGATTCGGGTTCTCATGAAAATGGAAGATGCCTTCATCGTTCACACAATCAAGCGCTTTATAAATGTCATAGAACGTAATCTCATCAAGGCTTTTTGCCAGGGATATCCCGCTCTTGCCCTGGCTGATATTGATGATCCCCGCTTCCTTCAGGCTTCCCATTACGTTTCGCACGATCACGGGATTCACGCCAATACTTCCGGCCAGGACATTGCTGGTCACTTTCTCGCTGTCGCCCAGATAGTCTATGACCGCGAGGAGATGAACGCCTATCGTAAACTTGCTTGAAATCCGCATATCCCCTTCCTCCTGCTTTTAATATAATTTATTGCAGGAAACGCGTCAACGCAAAGATTACAAGCCGATCTGATTATTCGCTCACAACACTGATTCTTTCCTTGATGTGCTTTCCTGATTCAATCTCGTCAACCATAGCAATCGCGTAATCAGCATAAGAGATCTCGCTCTTTCCCTTGCCGTTAAGGACAAGTTCTTCACCGCCCAGGATATACTTCCCGCTTCTCTCGCCCTCAGGCTGAAAATCCCCGGCAGGGCTGACATATGTCCAGTTCACATCATCCACTTTTCGAAGCTCCTCCAGAGCCTTTCCATGCGCGTTTACTACCGGCATGGCCTCCTCCGGGAATGGCGTCACATCTACAACCTTCTTCGTATGTTCCGGATTGACATACAGGCTGCCCGCACCGCCAACGATAATAAGCCTGGTATCTGTGCCCTTCAAAATATCCGTCAGATGGTTTACTGCTTTGTAGATGTTCTGTACTGTATCCGGAGTCCATGCCCCAAGCGCGTCAACCACAACATCAAAGCCTTCCAGATCCTGTTTTGTAAGGTCAAAAATGTCCTTAGTGATAACCGCCCGGGCTTCCGTCTTGTTTTCGCCTCGTACGATTGCGGTAACATCCATGCCTCGTTCCATCGCTTCCTTTACAATAAGTTTTCCTGCTTTCCCATTTGCCGCCGCAACTGCTACCTTCATGATGATATCCTCCATTCGTATGATAATCATTGTCATCTTGTAATTTTTATGATTACATGTTGGAGTATATCATCGCTTCCCTTACTTGTCAATAGTTATGTTACATGTTCTTGAAATTCTTTCAGCGTGAAGAAAATCTCCAAAAGTGATCTATACGATGTATCACTGTTTATTATACCCCCCTGCTGTCTTCCCAGATATCATATATTGCAATGGTTTTCGTTGTTCCTCTTGTACAAAAATCATGTCAGAAAACGTGCAAAAACGAAATTCTTGTTTCGTAAGTCTATTTTTTCAGCCTTCCTTCCGCCCTTTCGGTTTATATTAAAAAGGGCATTCGGGATTACTCCCAAATGCCTTTCCTCTCACATAAAAACGAACTTTTGCAAATTACTGATTAAAAAGTTTTACCCTGGCCTGCTTCCATTCGGATACTATCTCTTTGTGAAGTTGACGTGGAGGATGTCATAAAGCATCGCCATTTCCTGTACGG
>CAMKKZ010000065.1 GCA_946413525.1 uncultured Oribacterium sp. | reverse complement strand
GCGGTCAGTTTATCACCGAGAATACAGTCGGCTGTGGGGACTTCAACAAAGAGGTTTTCTCCTTCTGTCAGAAGCAGGTCATTGCGGATTTCCTTTTGGATGGTTTTAGCATAGGGAAGACGTGTGAAGACTACATCTAGCAGAATATAGAATTCCGTATTCCTGAGGGGAGAAAAGTAGGTGAACCGAAAATGCCGCTTGACGATCCCGTTTTTGCCCTTACGGATATCCTCTTTCTTTTCGAGGAAGGGGAAGATCCGGGAGGCTTTTTCAATATAACCGTCAACATCGGTCCCGGGTTCCACCAGAATGTCGATATCTGTGGACAGTCTAGCCGGCTTATCAAGAATCAGCATCAGGCTGGTCCCACCTTTAAAGCAAAAGGGCATACCGACACTTTTTATTGCTTCCAACAGGCCGAATGCGTAAAGAGCACGCTCGATCAGACCAGGGTCGGAAGCATATTTTTGTTGAAGCTCCCGGATGTAATCCAGCTCATAAACTCTTTTGTCAATCATTTTATATCCTCCCCTATTAGAGTGAGTTTTGGCCACTCTGAGTTCATGACAAACCGATGCGGTATCGAATCATTAAGGCTCCAATACGATGGCGGTTTCTTCCCGGATGAAATCCCGTATAGCCTTTTCAATACCTCTGCGTCGAGCGTATCGGAACATCCTTCCCTGGTTGATGTTGTATTTCTGAAAGGAATCTTCATAGATGGCGCGGTATTCGGACCGTGACAGTATGGAACCGGAGAGTCCGCGTCCAAACAGATCGACAAGAAGATTTTCCAGAGATGCCTGACGGTACTGGCCAAATGGCGGCGGAGCCTCTGAGATCAGCCTGCGTACAATGATGGTCTCATCTCCGGCATATTTGTAATACTCTTCAACATCCGGATTATGAAGTACGTGGGGATAGCGGTCAAACAGGAGGTTAAATACGCTTTCGTCCAGTATGTTTTCAACTTCCACAAAGATGGTGTTCTTTGCCAGAAGATGATTCACAAACTCGTTCATCTGATAGAGCTCCCATATTTGGAAATCAACCAACGGATAATTTTCCTGAATGAGGGCGACGACGTTCTTTGCTGTATCTGACAGCTCATAGAAGTACTCTTTTCCGGCGGAACGTGAAAACCGTCCCCGGCCCGCTCTGGAGATTTCTCCTGAGTCACATTTCTTTTTCAGAATGCTGTAAATGGTGGATCTGCCGATGCCTGGGCCTTCCTTTCGGAGCGCTTCCGCAAACTCCTCCGTCGTAAAAGAAGAATGATGCTCTATAAATTTATCCGCTGTCACATTCAAATTGACCACCTCCATACTTTCGGCAAAAATCCTTTGACTTGATGCCGCAGGCATTGAGTCCCATTTGTGTCGCGCCAGCGGCACAAATGTAGTATGAAAGGCTTGCCTTTCATACTATGACCATTCCCGTCTGATCGTGGCTTCTGAAATATTTTATGAGGATACGGCCGCGAATTTCCAGAAAGTGCTGAAGGACGCAATTGCCAGTTTCGGGATCCCGCGGAAGCTCCTCCTGGACAATGGGGCGCCCTATGCCAACGAGCATCTGTCCCTCATCTGCGGGACACTCGGGATCGTCATCGTCCATGCCGCCCAAGGGACGGGGCGGAAAAAGGCAAGCAGGAGAGGTATTGGCGCAGGGTGAAAGAACAATTATTGTTTGGCCTTGACATGTCAGAGGTCAGAAGCATCAGGCAATTCAACGATGTTTACGCGGAATATGTGCATAAATACAACCACGGCTTCCATGAAGGCATACAGGGGAAACCCTGTGAGCGGTATGACAGGTCCCCCGGCTGTACCCGCCGGCCCGAATCCCCGGAATGGCTGAATACCAGCTTCATGAACCGGATAACGAGGAAGGTCAAGGGCGATGCCACCGTCACGATCGACAAGGTGCAGTACGACGTCCCCCAGCAGTTCATCCGCGCGAAAGTGGAGATCCGTTACGTCCCATGCGATATGGGGACGGCCTGCATTTATTCCAACGGCCAGAAATTCCCCATCAGGAAGACGGACAAGGTGGGGAACAGCCGGACCCGCCGCAAAACGGCTCTCCTGTCCCTGGACTACGTAAGGCATAAAATCAACTGTGCGGGCGGTTCCACATCCATTCTTTCAGACGCCGCCTTTAACGCCATACACGGCCACTCCCATGGCACACCCCGTATAATAGACAACCTCATGCGGGACGCGCTCGTCATCGGGGCCCAGAACGACAAGCAGGTCATCGACCCGGAAGTGATCCTGGCCGCGGTGGAAAACAGGAACCTGGGATGAACCCATGCATGTGACAAAAGAACAAGTCCTCCTGGCCAGGAGGGCGGAACTCTCGGGCTATCTCCTGCGGGCGCACCCGGCCTCCGTCCGGAATGTCGGCAGCAGCCTGTGCCTCCGGGATAACCGGAGTCTTTATATCCGAAAAGGCTTTCCCGGTTACCATGACTTTGCGACCGGGGAGCACGGGAACAGCATCGATTTCCTGGTGCGGCACATGGGTTACACCTTCCCGGAGGCGGTGACGGCGCTCTCCCCTGTCCCCATCCGCCTCCGGGAGGCCCCTGTCCCGGCACCTGCTGCGGGCTCCTTCCTGCTCCCGGAACGGGCGGATCCCCCATTCAAAAAGGTAACGGACTACTTGTCAGGAAGAGGAATCCCGGAAGAGACGACCAGGCAGCTTTTCAGGGATGGGCTGCTATATCAGGACACGCCCTATGGCAATGCGGTTTTTGCCAGCCCGGAAGGCGATTACTGCGAGATCCGGGGGACCGGGAACAGGCCCTTCCACGGCTGCAGGAAGACAAAGCCCAACCGCTTCTGGTATCTTTTAACCGCGCCGCACCCCGTAACAGCGTATGTGTGCGAGGCAGCCATTGACGCAGTCAGCCTGATGCTTCTGCACCATGCGGAAAAATTGACTGCACCGGCTGCCTATATCAGCATCGGGGGTGTTGCGAACCAGAAGACCATTGAACGGCTGAAAAAAAGGATCCGCGTTGTCCTGGCGGTTGACAATGACGGGGCCGGGAACGCGTGCAGGATGAGAAATCCGGAACTCCCGTCATTGATCCCCTCCGAAAAGGATTGGAACGAAGTCCTCCGGGTCAGGCAGAAAGCAGGATGGCAGCCTGAGGGATAGCTGTCCTTCACAAACAATCCATGAAGAATCGTTGGAAAAGGAGGCAACTTGTGAAAAAGGGCACAAAGAATGAAAACGGCCATGTTTCAAGGCTTTGCAGAGAATTGTTCTTTGTCTGAGCGTTCCTTGCCCAGGAAGGGCTACAAGACGAGGCATTGGAGTTTTTGAAAGAGCACGGGAACGACCCCGCGCCTTTTGATCTCATGCGCCAGTCTTTATGATACAACCGCCCGTTTTGGATAAACGGTGATCCTCTTGCATTTAAACTGGGGGAAGAATCGCCGTTTTTAATTACAGTCTTTTCGCTTTATGTTATGCTTTCTGCCAGTATAGCCTGCATGACAACGATGAGGATCCTACTATTATGTTGGCCTTGTGACGACCTTGTTATGCCGTCTATTTAACAAATCCATTCGTTTGTTAGGTTCCCATGCCGATGAAATCCTGTCGCCCTGCCGTCCACAAAGTGACGCGGTCACAGATTTTATCTTTGAACGTTGTCGCCGGTTCAGAAATCAATCTATCATTTTTGCCTATAACAAAATGTCGCCGGACATACAAAGCCACAAAACGTGGACTAAGATTCAGCGAGGAGAATGTATGCATCGCTTTTCAGAGACTTTTGCAAAATACTGTGAAGAGAATTTTGACCTCGGCATCCGCCGCAGTGAGCGGTTTCAGTCCTTGTCAATCTGTATTTTGGACTGCGTGTATTCTCTGAGGGCGAAGTATGAGCTTATCACGCTCCCTATTTTGCATCGATACGCCGATGCATTTCTTGGTGGGGATATATATGCGGCTGGGGACACCGCCTCTGACTTGATTCAACATATCAACGCAGTGGGCGGCCCCCAGGCGTTTGCCGATCTCGTGAAGAACCATCAAAAGCTGGGAGGCGGGTCAATTCCAAAGGAAGAAACTGTCCTTCAAATGGCAACTTACCTGAAGCTGATTCATGTTGAGACGATAGAGAACTTTGCCGCATTTGAATCCCCCAAGCTGATGGAGGCAGTACTACGGGCTGTAGATGGAATATCTGATGCTGGGGCAAATTATATGTTCATGTTTGCTGGGGATACTGGCCGAGTAAAACCAGATGTGCATATTCATCACTGCATCAGGGATGCTTGCGGAGAAGATGTTAACAATGCGGAGTGCCAGACTATTTACACTGAGGCGGTGGCGCTCCTTTCCGATAGATATTCAGACCTGACTGTATCCGGACTCGACTTCATAGTTTGGCAGCATTATGCCCAGGGACGGAACTGACTATTTAATGAGGAGAAGCAAAATGGAACGAAAAGAACAGGTAGTTCTTGAGAATATGTGCATGGTGCGGGACGGGTCAAAGGTGCTGGTCGAGGATAAAATCGGCAAGGATATAAGGGGTATCATCTTCCCAGGCGGTCACGTAGAGGAACATGAACCTATCGTGGATTCAGTCGTCCGGGAGATAAAAGAAGAAACGGGTTTGACCATTGAAGATCCCATCCTCTGCGGGGTGAAGAACTGGATCGATGATGACGGCACCCGTTACATCGTGTTTCTGTTTAAGGCGGAAAAGTTTTCCGGGACATTGACATCCTCATCAGAGGGGCAGGTGTTCTGGGTGGAGATAGATGAAGTGTTGAACCTTCCCTGGATTTGGGGAATGGATAACCTGATGAAGATATTCGTGGACGGAGACTATTCGGAATTCTTCATGAATGCGAAGGATGGATGGACTCCTATGATGAAGTGAGGCGGCATTTGACGAGGTGCAAGATATGGATAGGTTTTCTGAAAAGAGTTTACTTTCTTTGGGTGATTATTATGTCTATGGACTGATTGACCCACGCGACAATCAGATTTTCTATATCGGAAAAGGCACCCGGAACAGAGTATTCGAGCATGAACGTGAGAGCTTGAACAGCCCTAACAGTGAAAAGTTGAAGCTAAAGACCATATCTGAAATCAAAACTGCAGGGCTGAAGGTACTCAAAATCATTATCAATTCTAACCTCACTGAGTCCGAGGCTTTTGCCGCTGAAGCATCACTCATAAATGTTTTCAACTACTTGGGCGCTGTAAAACTTACCAATGTTGTCGCCGGACACCATTCCACTGAGGCACTTTCCGTGGAGGACTATGAAAGCATATATGGCGCTGTGGAACTGACTCAGGACGACATTAAGCATAGAATCCTCGTCATCAAAATCAATCGGCTCTACCAGAGAAACATGAATCGAGATGCCTTCTATGATTCTGTCCGCGGCGTATGGAGGGTGTCAAAAGAAAAGGTTAAAGAAATCGAGTATGTTTTTGGCGTCTACAATTCTTTGATTGTTGCCGTCTACAAGCCCACCGAGTGGTTTGTGTGCAAGGATGCCTCGGATCGATTGCCACGGCAGGATATCGTCCTGACACCGAAAACAGAAAACAGATTGTTCTTTGTTGACGAAGGATACGAGCAAGGGCAGCCGATGGATGAAAATGAACAGTTCTATTACGGAAAGTCCATCGCCAATATGAAATTAAACCAGAGTGCCCAGAATCCGATTACATATCTGTTTCCGGCACAATAATACATAGGCATATTAATTCAGAAAACGGATTATTTCGATATTTCGACGATCATTGAGGTGCTGGGTATGAAACAGATACCAAATTAAGAGTATGAAGAATATCTACGGTTCAAGAGCGACAAGTTAAATGGTCGCATCTTTACCCCGGATGGTCTGCGTTTCATCATTGAGGCCAATGGGTATGATGCACAGAAAATAGGACGTCACTTTCTGGAAATGTTGCCTCAGATTCGTGAGTGGACAAAAAAGGAATATGAATGATGTACACACGAGCTTCAACCGTAAGGGGGCGTGTCCGCCCGTTTCTCCGCAGTCTCCAATCGTTACAGGGGTTTCAAAGGGGCTTCAAAAAGGGGATTCACGCCCAGAATGCTAAACGAGATTGTATCAAATACCTCAAATTAGGGGAGCCGGCTATGGGAAGCGCAGCCTTCTTACAGTTGGCAGAAGCTTATATTTCCCGGAAGGAGCAGGAGACTGGTACCATCATCAGCTATGAGGATCGTTTTAACGAACTTCAGAAAGTGAAGATGTTCATCGCTGATTGCAATGTGTATGGTATCGATCTGAATCCGGTCGCTGTGGAACTGGCAGAGGTTTCCCTGTGGCTGAATACCATCTATGAGGGTGGATTTGTTCCGT
>CAMKKZ010000064.1 GCA_946413525.1 uncultured Oribacterium sp. | reverse complement strand
AATACAACTGCATTTCAAGAGTGCGAGTTAGTACCATAATAACGGAATTTTATGTTGAAAGCAGGACGTAAATTTGAAAGAATCTCAACAGTAGTGCCTGGTATTGGCCCTTCATCAGTATCAACCACCATGTCAGCTTTCCGGCCCTTGATAATCACGGGAACAATTTCATCCTTAAACGCCCCTATCTTGATTGCTGCCAAAGCCTTGTTATGTGAATCAACAGAAAACCGATCAAGATCCTCCCGCGTCAGGCCAAACTTCTCGGCTACATTCTCAGCAGTAATACCCATATGATAATTATTAATAGCGCACCATAATCCGTCATGCACCATCGTGTCAAGCAATGGTGTATCCACCATTGGGCTTCCCATACGATAGCCATACCTCGCTTGTTTTAAAGCGAATGGGGCATTTGACATAGACTCCATGCCCCCGGCAACCACAACCTCCGCGTCCCCGGATTGGATAAGTCTTGCTGCGGCATTTACTGCATCCAGTCCTGATCCACATACAAGATTCAGCGTCTCGGCGGTTGTGCTGTATGGAAGTCCGGCTTTAACAGCAGCCTGCCTTGCTGTATTCTGTCCCAGGGCTGACTGAAGGACGCAGCCCATATATACATGGTCAATTATCTCTACCCTTGCTCTTCTAACAGCTTCTCTGATAACTATAGATCCAAGATCCGTGGCAGAAACAGAAGACAAAGCCCCTCCCATTTTCCCTATCGGTGTCCGACATGCGCCAAGAATATAAACTCTTCTCATGCCAATCACCGTTTCCTCTCAAATGGTTTTGCAGGATTCCCCGCAACGATGCTATTGTCCTCCACAGATTTTGTTACTGTTGAACCCATGCCAATGACCGCATTATCGCCGATGGTGATTCTATTCCGAAGAACGGCATTGATAACCACATATGCATGATCGCCCAAATCGTCAAAGCCGCCTATGATGCCGCCAGCCGTAATCTGTACATTCTTATGTAGATGAACATCATGACCCAAGTGTACCAAGGCATCAATTTTTGTGTTGTCCTCAATAATGGTATCTCCGCCTGACCCACAAGAAATATTGTCGTGAGCTCCGATTTCCACATCATCCCCGATAATTACCCTGCCCAGTGTGGGAATGCGAAACTTGTTTCCGAATTCATCTTCTGCCATCGTAAAGCCATTTGCCCCTACTACGGCATATTCATTACATAAAAAGTTATCACCAGCTGTTGTGCGTCGGATAACAGACCCCGCAAATATCCTCGCATTTTTCCCAAAATTCACATCTGGGCCGATCACGCATCCCGGCTCAATGTAAGCATCATCAGGAACAGCAACTCTCTCGCAGACATAAAATCCGCCAGGCATCATGTTAAACTTGAGCTTTTTCTCTTCTGCAAATCTTTCTTCCGCAAATAACATAGCAAATCTTGCGTATGCAAGCTAAGGCCTGTCAGAAAAATAAAACGCATGGACATTCTCCAGTTTTTTGGGAACAACAATGCTTTTTTCAGCAAACACCAGACATTCAGATACAGCTTCCAGCGCATCCGGCAAATGCTCTATCTTTTTTGTAATAAACACCGCAGTATTCGGTCTTGGCGCACCAATATAGGACATGCCCACTACATCAAAATTCTTCCCAGGGACTATTCTGCCCACTGAATATTTCATCACTCCGCCCTCCTTTCGGAATACAGGGCGAAAAAGCTACCTAAAGAATACCCCCCTTGTCATCATCTTGTCATTCATTTCATCTTCCTCCTCACTTCAAATCCACAATTTCGTACCCCTCTTTTGTAAAATGAATCAATTTGCTTTTCCCTCTCCTTGCCGCAACGGATAGCGCCTCTTCATAGGATAACCTGTCATTATCAACCCCGCCGAATCCATAGGACGCTCCGTCCACAGCTGTCCCCGTGTAATCATAGTATCCCCCATGTTTGTATGTCGCGTTAATAACGCCCACTCCCGTCATGGCGGGGCATACAAAAAGCGCCATCCGGCTTTCTTTGAAATTTTGCCCAATATAGCAATCTTCATCCAAATACGCAGTATACTCTTTCTCCTTCCCTCCAACAATCTCCCTTATTTCAAGCAAAATATGGCTTGCGTTTGAATTATGAATATTTGTAATCTTTTTAAGCGGACTGGCGGGTATATGATGTATCCCCATCCATACGCACCAGAAAAAGCTTATAATGATAAAAATCGGTCTGAGAGTATTTTTTGCATTCTTGTCAATGTCAGCATAATCATGGCCGCAGAGCATGACCAGGGATGGGATGAGCACGCCCATTGAAAAATACTTTTCATTTCCCATGTACATTATCGTAATCGGCAAAAGTCCGATGATCAGCGTTACCAACATCGCCTCTATCCAAATTGTTTTTCCTTTCTTTACATCCTCCCAGCGAAAATGATTACGATATATATCAAGATAAACATACATGACTGCCATTACTGAAAAGATAAAGTAATGACCCGCCATGCCAAGCGGCCCGCTTATATATCTTTTGTTTGCAAAAAAGTTGAAATGTGACAGAATTGTCCCACCCAGATTGGCAGCTCTCGTATTAAACAAACACAAGCATACCTTGTAAACAGCGGCGTATATGACGCCTGTCAGCCACAGCTTTCTGTTATACATCCCTTTTCTGAACACATAATATATAGCGCCTATCGCAAATATAAAGCCACTGGAAATTTTTGCCCATGAAATGAGAAAAATCAGAACAGGAATAACAATTGTCCCATAAAGTATAAGAACCTTCTTGTCTTCCGCGTATTTTTTCAAAAAATAAAATGTCATGGCATAGCCAAAAAAAGTAAGCATATTTCCAAACAGAAAGGATTCGCTCATAACGTAAAAGACTTTCCAGTCATAATATGCCGCAACATTGTCCGTAAAGCCGCATATGAACAATCCTGTCACCACTATGTCGATATAACGTACGATGAATTTATTCTCAAAATAAGCTTTGGCTGCGGCAATTGAAAGAACGATGGAGAAACAATACAGCGGAAGAAACAGTATCGGGTATAAATAGTTATAAAAAATGTATGCAGGCATCCCCATTATGCCTGCTAACCCCCCCAATATCAGGTGGCTAAATGTATGGTAAGCCAAATATCTCTCATCATTCAAAAGCGTTGATGGATAGAAAGATCGCTTCCAGCTCTCGGAAATAGCGCTATGAAAAAGATCGTCAATATGCGCCGTTCCATTATCAATCATCTCGTATGGAGCGAGGGTTAAGTAGCCATATCCCCATGCTGTATATGCAAGGAATATACCAATAACAGCAGACAGGATAATAACAAGTATGGGCTGCGACTTTATGCTCCATCTATCATCATTCTTATCCTTATTGAGTTTATTCTGATGCGCTGCAAAGGCAATTATCCAAAGAAGGAATGCCAGGGAAGAAAGAAGCAGCGTCCTCGTCCCAAACCTAGGCCTGCTCATGATGATCCCTTTGCATAAAATGGCAAACGTAACGACGAATACAGTCAAAGGAAAAATTATTATTGATATTGATGCATTCTTTTTTAATCCGCCTGTTTTTGCCGCTTCTAACACACCCAAAATGCTCATTTGATTATCCTTTCCTTAATTGCTTTTACCGGGCAACCTACATTTATAGTCCAAGCCTCAACATCCTTCACAACCACACTTCCCGCGCCAATTACCGCTCCCTCATGTATCGTCACGCCTTGCGGAATTGTTGTATTTCCACCTATCCAGACATTATTCTCATCTCCTCTATAAAAGTGGTTTTTCGTCAATTTCGTTTCATCTATGAATTCCTATATTTTTAAAAGCAGATCTCTCATTTGATTTCAAAATTATGACTTTTTGAAAGTAACTTCAATACATTACGTACACAATCTCGTCTTTCTTTATCCATAGATCTATAAGTTTTTATCATCTCCTCTTCTATGGGATCCAGGCCAGTCATATCATTTTGATTTTTCGACCCCCAAAACAGATAATTAGGATCTGTCTCGAGAAATTCACATATTTGATTAATATATAGAAGATATGTACTCCTACGATTATATTTCCAATGCGAAATTGTGCCCGTTCCAACACCAAGAAATCCTGCAAGTTCCAGATCTGTACGGCCTCTCTCTACCAGCAGCTTTGTTATCCTTGACATAATTGGATTCTCTGATTCTGTTTCATTACGATTTCTCGGCATATGCTATCCTCTAAAGAATTTTAATTTTTTACACAATGTACTTGCCATTATACACATCAGCATATATAATGTTTCAAAGCGGTTTCAATATGAACTGCTTTCCGAGCCCGTCGCAATCCATAGCGTCTCCGAACGCTCTTGATGGAGCCTGGGCCTCTGCGGTACCTGCGTGTTTTGTCGTGTAGCCTTGAAAGCACCTCGAGGAGTTTTGTCTACACCGTGCCGCTTCCGTACGAAGCTGCCGGCGATAACGCTGCGTGTAATGCGCCAGAATGAATGCTGCAACATGCCATACATGAGTACCGATCAACCATAGGGAAATCAATCCATCATCAGAAAGGAGATCCGGGGACGCCCCCCGTGTGTTTGCCATGCGTAAGAACAAAGCCCTGAGTGTGTCCGACCTCATCCGTGATCCAGGCATCCTGGCTTCAAACCCAACCCATTTTTCCGATTGTGACGATGCCGAATATGTCAAGGAATACGGCATCGGCATTGACTGCCATTCAAAATTCATAGAAGTATGCATCCGCTACAGGAGCGGGAAACTGATCCTGAAAGCCTATGGACGCTTCCCGACCGACTGGGAAGGCCTGGTGGCGGGCCGCGACTGGTGCCTGGAAGTCCTCCGGACGAAGGCGAGCCCCGCGCCCGACCTTTCCGGGCCCCTCCATTACCTTGTGGAATCGACCGCGAGCTACCACATGCCCGTGTGCATGGCCTGGGGCGGGAAGCCGACCATCATCAACCCGGCGATTGCCGGCGCGGCAAAAAAGAAAACCGACGTCCTTGACGCCGCAACCCTCGCCCTACACGACCAGATCAACGTCTGGCGTGAGTGCTACATAACGGGCGAGGATGTAAGGACACTCCGCGTGCTCATCTCGGAACGCGAACGCTGCATCCATGACGCCACTGCCGCCGGGAACCGCATCAACAACATCATCACCCGCTTCGGGCTGACCGTGTGGCGGGACGGGAGCGTCGTGAAGGATCCGGGGATACGCGCCATCGTGGAGGACCGCATATCCGACCAACCGTCCGGCGCCGGGGACCTCTGCCCCTTCCCGATCCCCATGGAAGTCCGCCTCGTCCTCCGTTCCGAGTACAAAAAGCACGACCGCCTCACTACCCAGGCTGAGGAATTCAAATCCAGGATCTTCGAGAAAGCCCGCTCCATGGATTGGGAAACCGACACCGGGACCCTTCCAGGGGACGAGATGATCCGCATACTTTCCACCGCGCCGCAAGTCGGCGAGCTCACCGCCGTCATCTGGCTTGCCCACGTCATCACGCCGAGACGTTTTCGGAATGCGAAGGCCCTTTCCGCCTACTGCGGCCTCGATCCAAGCCTTAAGACAAGCGCGGGCAAGGTGACCAGCGCCGTCATCCGCGGCGGGAGCAAGCCCCTCCACAAGGCGCTCAACATGAGCGCTCACCGCCTGATCCATTACCATAACGAGGCCTTCGGCATCTGGGGCTACAATCTCCAGCAGCAGACCGGCAAGAAAAAGAAGGCAGCCAACGCCGTCGCGAGGAAACTGTCCGTGGCAATGTATTACATGATGAAGACGGGGACGGAGTTCTCCTACGACAACTACAACTCAATCCGGAACATAGACGTGTTCGACATCCCAGTGGAGGATCTCGTCCTCATCAACCGCGACTTCAGGCGCTACATCCGGATTTTGAAGGAGAACGGCATCCATACCACCGTCGGCCTGGCGACCGCGTACATCACATGCTCCCTGGGAGCGTGCCATGGCCTTGGCAGAAAATTCTTCGGACTCCTGAAGGACTTCCTTGACCATCTTGACCATCATGTCAGGTACAAGCAGGTGTATGACGAAATACAGGAAAAGCTGAAAAACAAGGAGGACATGGATAATGAACCAGCGAAATCCTAAAAATAATGCCAGTCCAGGCCACGGCCTGTCCCTGAGCGGAACCATCATCGACCGGACGAGGAGGATGGTCCCCCGCGACAACCCGACCACGGAAATCGTGACCTATACCATACAGGACGGGTACAACCGGAAGTTCTCCTTAAAGAAAGTGTCTTTTATTTTCGTTATCAAAATTCCTATGTATTTTTTTAATACAATTATGTTTCGGTAAAAATTTCCACCTGTACGGTTGCCATCCAAAGCGATATTTTGATACGGTTTACCGTAATCAAAATATCGCTTTGGATGAGCAACCTACCCCTAAATGAGCAAAACGATTTGCGAAGCAAATCTTTAAGCACGCGAAGCGGGCGGTTTTGCGAATTTAGGGGTATTCAGAATGGCCTTTAGGCCATTCAACCGTACAGGTGGAAAAATTTTCAGACCTTCTTTTACATATTTTTGTTTTCGATCATCTAGCTGTCTG
>CAMKKZ010000063.1 GCA_946413525.1 uncultured Oribacterium sp. | reverse complement strand
CAGCATTTATGGCGTAAATACGCCAAAATTACTGCAAAAGTGGATATATATCCAGTATACACATACAACCATAAGCTATCAAGTGAGAAACGAAATTATTTGTAGATGTGAGGAAAGAACGAAATGGGACAGCAATTATACAAGAGGAAATGAACTTATGCTTACTTAAGCATAAGCTCGCATGAGGTGAAAGATGCGTAAGCTTACGTAGTCATCCTTCATGGCTGGTTTAAGAAAATCATGGGATTCACTGGTTATTCCTCTCCGGAAGCTTTCCACAAAACATCCTCCGAAATCGATCAGACTTGACAAAAATCCTGAAATTGATTATATTTATGATATTGATTCTGATGCAGTTCAGCATTCAGCAAGTCCCTTTCCCGGGACGGTTTTTGCTCTGTCGAGCCGACATTCCCATTAATTTTTAGAAAACTACATATTGCAAATCGGAAGGCCGACAGCGAAAACGCCATGAGTTCGGAACCCTTCCGGAACACATGAAGGGAGGAACACATGAACTCTAATAAACATCTCGCCGACATGAACCTTACGGACAACTTCCTGTTCGGCGCGGCCATGGACAATGAAGAATGCGGACCGCTGCTTGCCGGGACAATACTGAAAACGATTTTCCAACGTGACATCCACATCAAAAGGATCAACCCCGAAAGGGTTATCCTGCCGCCGGGCAGGAAGCTCCACGGGGTTCGGCTGGACGCCTATATCGAGGAGGAATCCGCGGAAGTCCTCCCGGGCAGCATCTATGACCTGGAGCCCGATAACAAATCAGCGGAGAGAGATCAACTTCCCCGGAGGGCCCGCTTCTACCATTCCTCCATTGACTCCAGGCTTCTCCGGTCCGGAAGGAATTATAATGAACTTCCTGCCGTATGGGTGATCTTCATCACGACCTTCGATCCCTTCGGTGAGGACAGGATGGTCTACACCATCCGGAATCAATGCGCCGAGCTTCAGGAAATGGAATATGACGACGGCGCCGCAACATTATTCTTATACACAAAGGGTATTAAGGGGGATCCACCTGAGGATTTGCGGGTATTGCTCAAATACTTGAGCGACACGAGACCGGAAAATGCCTGCACTCCGGAGCTCTCCCACATTCAAAGCCATATCGAGGATATCAAACGGGATCCTGAGGTAGGGAGGCAGTTTATGGATTGGAGAGAATACATAGCACGGGAACGCAGAGAGGCCATAAGCGAGGAGAAGGAACGCGCTGATGCTGCCGAGGAACGCGCTGATGCTGCCGAGGAACGCGCTGGTATGGAGAAAGAACGAGCTGACGCCGCCGAGGAACGCGCTGGTATGGAGAAAGAACGCGCTGACGCCGCTGAGGAGCGTGCCAATGCAGCCGAGGCTGAGGTCATGCATCTTCGCGCTTTGCTTAAATCCGCAGTTGGAGACAATTCTCCATTCCACTCAGACTAAGATATGACGACGGCGCCGCGACACTGTTTTTGTACACGAAAGGTGGGTTTAACCGCAGCACAAGGAATGCTGCGGTTAAATCCTGAATAAATATGCCTGAAGGAATATTTATTCAGGACGCATCCCTGTGGGATGCGCCAAATACGGTATTAACTATGCTTGATGCATAGTTAATACCTACCAAGGGGGATCCTCCTGAGGATTTGCGGGTATTGCTCAAATACTTGAGCGACACGAGACCGGAAAATGCCTGCACTCCGGAGCTCTCCCACATTCAAAGCCATATCGAGGATATCAAACGGGATCCTGAGGTAGGGAGGCAGTTTATGGATTGGAGAGAATACATAGCACGGGAACGCAGAGAGGCCATAAGCGAGGAGAAAGAACGCGCTGACGCGGAAAAAGAACGAGCTGACGCCGCTGAGGAACGGGCTAATGCTGCCGAAGAACGCGTTGGCACGGAAAAAGAACGGGCTGACGCCGCTGAGGAACGGACTGATGCTGCCGAGGAACGGGCTTACGCCGCTGAGGCGGAGGTCATGCGCCTTCGCGCATTACTTGACATGAAGAATTAAGCTGGAGATGTGGAACCGGGGACAGTTCCCCGTTCCACACGGATTAAGCTGTACACCAACCGCCACGCTTGAAAAGCGTACTATTGTTGGTGTCCCTTTCCTCTGTCACCCCGCTGCTCTCTCGTTCATGTCCAGTTCGTTGTCATTGTTTTTTCAAGGAGTTCCTCTTCTGTCTGAAACATCACCATGACATATTTTTACGTCTGAAATCTTATTCTCATCATATTCCGCATAACAGGAATAGCTGCTCTCCCGGACAAGATCCCGATGCAGTTCTATCCCCATCCTGATCGGGTATCAAATTCCAGGAAAAATGTCAAAAAACGCATTTGATTGCAAATGTCTCCGCACCATAAGCTGCCCCTGCCTCAGCTAATGGAACGAGGATCGATCCCCCGGTTCAGAAAACCGCACAGATTCGAGTCTGAACGGCTTTTTTCTTATGGAATTTCAAACCACGCCGGGTCAATTTCATCGAAGATGTTTGCCCAAGATTCGGATAGACCATATTTCGATTCCAGCTTTGCGCTTCGTTGGCGTGGAATGATTCAGTTACATGACCAGGATTTTTGATGTATGTTGTAAAATGAAAGTGCACAAAGTTGCAGAGCAAAAATGCAGAAAATTGCAGTTGCATTTTGCAAGTTTTTGCAGAGAGTGATGGAACCATGGAACGGGATAATCCATATGATGGTTTCCAGATCTGCACTATCAGAAAATCCATTGCAGACATAGCTAAAACCATTTAACCTTGTCTTGTTTGCCAAAACGAGATAAGGAGGAAGGAGCATGTATACAATGGATCAAATCCATCATATCAGACAACTGTTCTATGAGCAAGGCATGACGGTGACGGAAGTTGCAAAAACGGTAGGCTGCAACTGGCGCACCGCTCAGAAATATATCGATATGGAGGATTTCAGTCCTCCGATACCTATCCCACAAGAAGCGTCGCACGAATCCAAGCTCGATCCATTCAAGCCACTGATTGACAAATGGCTTGCCGCTGACAAGAGGGCTCCGAGGAAGCAACGGCACACTGCGAGACGGATACATAAACGTCTTAAGGAAGAAGCGGAAAATTATGACTGCAGCTACCGTTTGGTGGCGGACTATGTCGCGGCTAAAAAGAAAGAACTGAACCTTGGCAAACAGGAAAACTATATCCCCCTCATACACCATCCGGGCGAGGCCCAGGCCGATTTTGGCACAGCGGACTTCATTGAAAATGGACACTATTACAAGGGGCGCAAGTATCTTGTCCTCAGCTTTCCATATAGCAACGGCGGATACCTCCTTCTGAACTATGGGGAGAACCTGGAATGTCTCCTCGAGGGGCTCCAGACCATATTCGAGCATATCGGCGGTGTCCCCATGGAAATATGGTTTGACAACGCAAGCGCCATAGTCATACGGATCATCAAAGGCGGCGGGAGGGAAGTTACTGACAGGTTCCGCCGATTCAGTGAGCACTATCGTTTCAAACCAATATTCATAATCCCGCAGTCTGGCTGGGAGAAAGGGAATGTGGAAGGCAAGGTGGGATACCTCCGGCGCAACGAGCTAGTCCCCATCCTTTCGTTCACAGACCTGCCGTCAAAAAATGCGGAACTCCTTTCTTCCTGCGACAAGGACATGGCCCGTGAGCACTATGACAAGGGGCGCATGATAAGCGACCTGTTCGCGGAAGACAAGGAGGCGCTGATCCCTCTGCCTGATGTCCGTTTTGACACTGCGGGCTACGGAAGCGCGACAACGGACAAGTATGGTCGGTTTACCCTGGAGGATGGCGTACACCGATACTCTGCTTCGCCAGCATTTTGCGAGAAAGCCGTGTATTACAAACTCACGTCCTCCGAAGTCATTGTCATGGATCCCGACATGCATGAGATCGTCACCCACCGTCAGCTTTACGGCGGGGACAGGCAGGAAAGCATGGAATGGCTCCCTTACCTCAAATACATCGCCAGGAAGCCACGCTCACTCAGGAACAGCGGGATCTACGACATGATGCCCGATGCCATGAAACGCTTCATGGATTCTTGTGGGGGCGCCTAACGCGGGCAGGCGCTGAAAACGTTGGCCGCACTCACAGAACGCAACGGGTTTGAAAGCGCACTGCTTGCGGTTGATGAAGCCATACGTCTGCAGGCGAAGGATCCGGAAAGCCTCAAGAGCCTTCATCGGCGTCTGTTCACGGACGTGCCCGATCTCCCGCCGCTTGATGCCTCCAATGACATTCCATTGGGGAACATGACCCCACTCAGGAACGACCTCGCCGCTTATGACCTGGCCCTGAAGGGGGGTGTGACCAATGGATGAGACCAGGGCAAAACTGGCTGACTGTTGTAAGAAGCTGCGCCTTTCCGCCTCGATGGCCGACCGCGCCATGACGCGGGAAGGGGCGACGAACCAGGAATACCTGCTCAACCTCCTCCAGGACGAGATTGCCAGCCGCGACGCGACCAGAATCAACCGAAACCTCAATGCCGCGGGCTTCCCCTGCCGCTATACGCCAGACCAGTACCGGACGGCCGAAATAGACTTCCCGGACGGGGTCAGCTTCGAGGGCCTCCTTGGCCTGGACTTCTACCATGGCGGCAAGAATGTCATCATGTATGGAGGGACGGGGACCGGTAAGACCATGCTCTCCATCCTGATCGGGATGGAAGCCTGCCGAAGGGATGTCCCCGTCAGATTTTACCAGACCGCGGCACTGGTCAACCTGCTCGCCGAGCACAAACAGGCGGGAACCCTCACCCAGTTCAGGAAGAAGAGGCTGAATCAGGCAAGGATAATCATCCTGGATGAATTCGGGTACGTGCCATATGACCGAACGGGATCGGAGCTGCTCTTTGATTACCTTTCCGAAATCCATGAGCAGAAGTCTGTCGTCCTGAACACGAACCTGGAATTCTCCCAATGGGTCAACATCCTTTATGACAGGCGCATGACGACAGCGTTGATTGGCAGGCTCACCCACCATGTGGAGTTGATCCTTTTTCCAGGTGAGAACAACCGCCTTAAGGAATACAGCATCAATCAGGCTTTTGTCCGCACAAATAGCAGACAGGGGGTGAAAAGATGATTGTCAATGATTCCGTTATCAGGGAACTAGGCAAGCGCTACTTCCAGGGCTCCATGCCTAAAGAAATCCAGCGCTATTTCCGTCAAATGATCCTCCTGGACGAATGCCTGACGGAAACCCTGTGCAACTTCAAAAGCTGCCAGCATGATATCGATGACAACAAATATCTTCGTGATTTCATCGCATGGAAGAATCTCGAGGAAGAATTCCAACATTTCAGGGAAAACGCCCGTCTGGCCAGAATCTCCCCTCCTCCTGAACCGCCGGAATATATCCTTCCAGAAAACAGCCGTGATCACACCACGTCTGGCTCTTTGGAGGAGGCCGGGCTGCAGGGGCAGAGCCCCGCATAGCGTTTTGGACATCATGAAAGTAGTGGAGCGGCCTTCCTGCGTACAATAGAATGGCGATAACGGCAAGCCTTTGGCTATGACTGGCCCTCCGTTATCGGCACGATTCGCGCACGCAGGAAGGCAAGCCTGTCAAGGGGACTGTGGAATAATGGGGTAGGGGGCCCCGTTATGCCGCAAAAGCCCCTTGACAGGCGCAGAGCGGAACGGAACTTCAGCCATAACTATTAAGTGCATATGTCATCTGTAATGGATTATGCAATTTTATGTAAAATGCAAATGCAAATGTCTGCATTTTTTGTTTGCAATTTTTTGCAAAAAGGGCTTGCAAAAAACAGTCTGATAAAGGCAAACCAAGGAAAAAATAAAAATTATTCTAGTTTATATTCCCAAAATTTCGGGAATTCACGTCAATAACAGTTCCGTCCATTGTTTCAAGCCATGCATGTGACTCACCATTCACCCCATAGCCATACCGCCCTGACATATACCATGTAAAAATACCTAGCTCAAACAAATATCGTTGAAGCAAATCACTTGCCATGCCGCAACAGCCAGTCGGAAAGGAAGCCATTTTTCGGATTTCTCCATTTTGAATCGCTTCTTCTATTGCAGAACGAAATTCTGCCGCAATTCTATAAATATCAGTCATCACTGTCTTCCCCATGTTTTCTTTATCTTATTAATGTCAAGATCATGCCACTGTTCCTGCCATAACTGCCAGTATGGAATATCTGTGGAAGCTGGAGTGGGATCACACATATCAACCTGTACAACTGAGGGAAGTACTACAGCATCTCCAATCAGGAGACTTTCCCCTGCTCTCAATGTTGGCATCCTATCAATAAGATCACCCATCGTATCAGGCAACAAGCGCTTAACGTAGTTCTGATCTGCCGGATTAGTCAAACGTAGTGCCAGAAAATTGTTGCATTGGGAAAATATAGTCTCAGATATTTCTGATGGTCTTTGGCTTGCAAGCATAAGTGTTACACCATACTTACGACCCTCTTTTGCAATTCTCTCAATAGATTCTCTTGAAGCCCTATACTTTGCAGCATCATTATTAGGCACATATTTATGAGCCTCCTCATAGACCAACAATAGTGGGACATCGTTAATCTCATTAACATCTTGATTCTCTTCTATTCTCAGCCGCTTATAGTAATATCCGTATTCAAATAAAATGCGAGAAATCAAAGATACCGTAATGCTCAATACATCAAAGGAGACCCCGCTCAAATCAATGATTGTAACATTTGATTTATCATCACCATATCCTATAAGGGATTTAAGTATTTCTTCGAACGTCATATCCCGTGCTTCATCCCCCAGTAAAAAATCAAGCCGGCGATCAGAAAGTTTATTTTCAAATCTACTTACAAAATTTGTGAGTTGTCCATTAAGCGGACCCGCCTTATCTTTTCCGGCAGTGGCAGACGGAACCCGCTCCGTATCCTTATCTCTCACAAATTGCAATACTTCCCCTATTTCAAACCTTAACGGTGAGTCAAAATGAATCTTTTCCTTTCGTCCTTCATCACCATCGAAATGTTCTTTCTTACTCTTTACAACTGCTTCCTTAAAAACATTTCTCTGATTGTGGTCATTAGCTTCAGTATCAATGAAGAGTTCCTGTAACTCATCACTATTTAGAAGCCAGTATGGTAGCCTCAAATTGGATATATCAATAAACCTAGTACAGCATTTTATAAATGGTAGTTATTATAAATATCGACCACGCAATATAT
>CAMKKZ010000062.1 GCA_946413525.1 uncultured Oribacterium sp. | reverse complement strand
CCTGCCTTCAGAAGCCCGGAAAACAGGGAGCGCAGCGGCAGGCAATACCCAGTACAAAGTGACGATTCTCATCACTTTTACTGGGCGGGGTTACACCCTCGACCCGCTTTGCAGGGATGCTTCGCCCCTGCACCCCGATAAGGGGCTGCCGCCTCTTAACTCCGCCAAAGGGAACTGCGTCCCCCTTGACCCTCTTTCAAAGAGAGGCTGTTCAGCTTGAAGTCGTCGCAGCGAACAAATCAATCTGAGGCGATGAAACCCATCCCCCGTTTGCATGCCTCCCTTTACCGCAAGGCGGCATTCCCCCTCATCGACGTTGAAATGAAAAGGAAAGCTCCCAGCCTTTCATGGTGGGAGCTTTCCTTTTCAGCCGACGCAGCGTGAGCGCGTTAAAACTTATAATGCGGCAAGTTTTTTATGAGTTATTTTATGAGCTTTATAACAAGCTGGACAATGACCTCATTACCAAATCCACATCCTGACTTTCCAGCTCGTGGATGATATGGAGATATGTCTTCTGCGTGGTCGTCATGCTCGCATGTCCCAATCTTCGCGCAACGCTTCCAATGGATACTCCCGCAAACAGCAGCAAGGATGCATGCGTGTGCCTCAGTCCGTGAATGGAAATGACAGGGACGCCTACCGCCTTGCAATGCCTGTTCAGGATATTATTCACGGTTGAATTATATACCTTCTTGTCCTTCACAAAGATTGGCTCATCCTCCGGCAGGCCTTTCAGCAATTCTGAAAATTGGACAACGATCTGCCAATCGATCTGCACCTTCCTGACGGATGATTTGTTCTTTGTTGGTAAAAAGCCCCCCTCCCCTTTATAATCCCAGGTTTTGCTGATGGAAAGCATCTGATGAGACAAGTCAAAATCCTTTGGCGTCAGCGCCAGCGCCTCCGAGAACCTCATCCCGGTCTTTGCAACGAGAAGTATGAACCAGTCCCAGTTGACTTCCTTCCCAAGGCTCAGGCTTTTCAGCAGGGTGCGGAGTTCAAACTGGTTGAGATACTTGATCTTTTTCTCCGCAGGCGATTTCCCCTTTATGATCACCTTTCTTGTAGGATCCCTGTCGATAAGCCCCTCATCCACCGCGTCGAGGATCGCCCCTTTGATCTGATGATGAAAATCCATCGTTGTCTGCCTCTCATGATCTTTCGCATAATCATTGAGCAGCTTCTGATATGTGATCCGGGTCATCTCACACGTTTTCACCTCAGGGATCAGCTTCCTGAGCCAGGCCAGGGTCATTAGATATTTTTCCAGGGTGACTTTTCGGATGGCCCCTTCCTTATATATGCGCACCCACTGTTCGTAATAGTCGCAAAACAAATCCGTCCCTTTAAACTGATCTGACATCGTGTACCTCCAGTTTTGTATTCCTGCGCCCACGCCGGGAGACGGGGCTCCCCCCGGCTCCCTGAATACTCAAACTGCAGGCAGTTCCCCTCATGGCATCTCGATATCGTACCCGCCCTTCAGGATGAAGTCCCGTAGCAGCTTGTCCGCCTTGATGTTTATCGTCGGGACGGGCAGCTTCTTTCCCGCGATCCTCTCAAAATACTTTTTCGCCACGTCCCTGTCCACCGTCGCCTTCAAGGCGTCAAATCGGCCGAACTCATTGATGTTGGCCTCCGTGATGTGCAGGGCCATCATTTCACGGAGCATCGCCTCATTCAGCCCGAGGGCGTAAGCCGCCAGCCGGTGGATCTGGTCATCCTTGGCCCTCTTCACATAAATCGTGATGTAATCCCGGAATGTCACGCCTTCCTCGACAATGACGTCGCCGCTCTGGATGTCATGCAGGAAGATATTCGCGTACTTCTGTTCCTCCTGCGAAAGCGTCGCAAATGTCTTGTGCAGCTCATCCTCCGCCTTCCTCAGCTCCTCGGAAGAGGCATGGTCCGCAACCAGCAGCTTCATGTACTTTACAAAACGGGAATTCATGTAGTCCGTGTCAATCCTGCCCGTATCGATTGTTATCAGGTATCCATCGAGCTCATATGGGACATCCCCGGATCCCCCTCCCGCGTCTTGCGTGAAAAGCTCCTTGTATCTTTTGGCAAGGATGAGATAGGCGGTTTCATCAAAGGCCGTGGCCATGGTCCCCTCCTCCCCGGTCTTTTCATCCGTGAAGGAATATTCCGAATGGTCAAAGGTGAAGCCCTGGATCCTCGCCGCCTCCAGATAATTGTTGAACTGTATGAACAGTTCCGCGAATTTTTTTCGCTCGGATATTTCCCCGGGGAGCCTTTCGCAATTCTGTATGCCCGCCTGCTCAAAAACATCCCTGATCTGCCCGAACAGGAAGTTCATCCTTTCCAGGTTTTTCTTGAGCCTCTGGACAAACAGGCCCAGGGGCCTGTCCCCGGAATACAGCCTCACAGCCGCCTCGATATATTTCTCCATCGTGTGGGGCTTCCTGTAATACTTGATCGTCCCAAATGGCTTTTCCGGTCCAAAAAGCCTGTTGGTGCGGGAAAATGCCTGGATAATGTTTTCATATCTGATGATCTTGTCCAGGTAAAGCGTGTTGATCCACTTCGAGTCGAATCCCGTGAGCATCTGATCAACGACGATCAGGAGGTCGATCTCCTTTTCCGGCTCGTTTTCTATCCGCTCATACGGCTTCTTGTGGGCGAGGCGCGCCGCTATGTCCTTCTTCATTTTCCCAAAGGTGGCTGCCGTGAAATCCTGCCCATACTGTGCGTTATAATCGGCGATCAGCCCGGCAAGCCCTTCTTCCTTTACTATTGCGCCATCCTTATTGTCTATGCTCGGGTCGAAAAGGGCCGTGACCTTCAGCTCCGGAGCCGCCGTTCGGAACCGCCGATAATACTCCAGCGCCTCCGGGATGCTGCTCGTCGCGAAGATGGAATGGAACATGCCCCCCTGGCTGAGCACGGTCCAGTTTTCAAGGATGTCTTTGACGACCATGGACTGATGCTCCTCTGTCCGATACTGGCTCATTGGAAGGAAATCCTCGATGCCATTGACATAGGATCCATCATCCGCGTACGACCCGGCCATCGGCACATTCTGCATGTATCGGAGGAACACTTCCTTTTTCTCAGGATTTTTATAGGCTTCCTCAGCCGATCCCGCCTTTGCCCGCTCCAAAGCCACGGCCTGTCTCACATCCTGGTCACGGAAGGTCAGCACCTTGTAAGGATCAAAGCCCAGTACATTCTTGTCACGGATCCCGTCCGCGATGCTGTACCTGTGCAGTTCATTTCCAAACACTGTGGAAGTCGTGTTCATTTTCTTTTGGTTCTCATCCTGGATCGGGGTCCCGGTAAATCCAAAGAACATGGCATTCGGGAAGCTCTTCTTTATTTTCAGGAGCATTTCCCCAAAAGTGGACCTGTGACATTCATCAACGATCAGGACGATCCTCTTATGGCTCAATGCTTCAAGGTCGGCGGCCTTCAGTTCCTTATTATCCTCGGAGATGTTGCTCATCTTCTGGATGGATGTCACGATCAGCGTGTCCGCGGGATTGGTGCTTTTCAATTTTCCAATCAGGACATGCGTGTCCTCCGTTTCCTGGACAGTATTGGCTTTCTGCTGCTCGCTCAGCCCCGCGCCGGCAAAGTTGCGGTATTCCTTCAGCGACTGCGTTCCCAGCTCGATCCTGTCCATAAGGAAGATCACCTTGTCGGCATCCTTGGATGTGGCGATGAGCTGCGCGGATTTGAAGGACGTCATGGTCTTGCCGGATCCGGTGGTGTGCCATATGTACCCTCCAAGCTGGTTCTCCCCGTCCCATTTCGCTTTCCCTACTTTATCCGAGATTGCGTTGGCCGCATAATATTGATAACTTCGCATTACTTTTAAAACCCCGTCCGAATCATCCGCCACGGTATAGAAGCCAATCAGCTGATGCGCCATCGGTATGGAGAGCAGGGTGGATCCGATTCGTTTCCAATCGTTGATCGGCTCATTGTTGAAGTCCGCCCAATGGAAATAGTAGTTCGGATTGAACCTGCCCTCCGGCCCGGGGTTTGCGAAGTATACTGTTTCCTCAGGATTCATTGCTACAAATATCTGAACCAGGGAGAACAGGCCGACAAAGATCCCCTCCCCGGCATATTTTTCAATCTGCATGTACGCCTCGCTGACTGGGATCCCGCTCTTTTTAAGCTCAATGTGTATGACCGGCATTCCATTGATCAGCAGCATCATATCCCCGCGCCTGTCACTCAATATCTTTGACCGAGTGGAAAACCTGGGCTGCCGGGCAATCTGATAACGGCTCTGCCCCGCAGCTATCTCCCGCCGCTCATATATTTTCAGCGAAATCTCTTTCCCAAAATGCGCAGAGTCCTCCGGATTGTCCCTTATAATGGCCACACTACCTCCATTGATGAAACTATTCAGGCGGAGGGGCGTTTTCAGTTCCCTGACCTGCTCTAAAATCTGCTGCATTTCGCCGCCTGTCAGAGGGTAATCATTCAGGCGGTCAATCCCCCTGTTATTTTCAAACAGGATATCGGCCCAGTTCTGAATCAGCATGGCTTCCGTATAATGCTCTAAGATATTATTTTCCCAGCCCTTTGTCTTTAACAGCTCCATTAAGGCCCGCTCAAAGTCGGCTTCCGTATCAAATGCCATAATTACCAGTATCCTTTCCTATACAAACATACTTTCGAGTAAGGATTTCTTGATATTTTTAAGTTTTTCCAGCTTACGTTGATGAAGAGTGATAATGTGGTTAAGGTTGCTCAAAAATGTAGAGATTCTTCTTTGTTCATCCATGGACGGCATGGATATCAAAATGGAATTCTTCATAGAATCTATGCCTATATTTGCTTGTGAGCCTGAATTAATCTCTAAACGTATTTGCTTTTGTGCAGTATCTCCTGTAAGAAAATGATACAAGTATTCTGAATCAATATTATTGCCGTTCTTAATGATGGCACAAGAGTAAGAGATTAAAAACTCCCTTGTAAAATCAATATATCTTACAGCTCCCACTGAAGCATACCGGGCAAATATAATATCTCCTCTTTCAGGCTTAATTTTTCGGGATAACTGTTCATAATCTTCTTTCGATATGTGCTTTACACCATCAAAATTCAATTCATTTATACCCAAAAAATCGCCTGTCATTAAGTAGGGAATGCCGTCCTCAACAGTCGGCGGCATTCTATGGTCTATATCTCCGATCTCTACAAGTTCCCCTAACTTACGCTGTTCCCAAGCATCTGTAAATCCTTCAAACCTAATCTTCGGAAATCTTTGTCCATTTCTAGGGAACATTTGTTCAAGCATTGCCTTTTTTATGTTTAACAGCTTATCGTACTTACGTTGATGAAGGGTGATAAGGTTGTCGATAGACTCAAAATATCCACCTATTTTGTCCTGTTCCGGCTTGGAAGGAAACATGAATTCAAGGTTTCCAAGCATCTTTCCAGATATCTCGGCAAAGGTGGATCCCGAAGCAACTCTTTCCGCTTTTGCCTTTATCGTATCAGTCATGGAATATACAAAATAGGGATTGATATCATCATGTAAAACCATAGACTGAAATCCTTGGTTAGTGGCCGCCGGGGCTCGTAAAATAGCGGTATTTCCGATTCCGGCTCTGCTTGTAAAAAGCACTGTTTTGTGTGCCGGAAGTACTTTTGCAGAACTCTTTTCAAGACCAAGTTTTGTTATTTTTCGTTCGCTACTTTCAACATAAATCTGCTCTCCGATTTCGGCAGGAGCATACCAGTTTATATCACCATCCCAGTATTCAGGATTACCTGTACTTGGTGTACCGCCTCCAATAACTTCAGCCACTTCAGAAACCTTACGCTGTTCCCAAACATCTGTGAATCCTTTAAAACGGACAGATGGTTTTTGTTCATTTTTGGCCATTTTACATACCTCCAAACATCTTCTTAAGTTCCATAAGTCCTTTTATATCAAATTCACTGCCCGTCAGCATATCAATCATTCCAGAAAGCTCTTTTTCAGTTTCCCGAATCTGCTTTTCAACGGCAAAAAATGTTGTGTCATATTTTGCGGCTATTTTTTCCAGCTTTGCCACAAAATCACTGATAATCGTTTCAGGAAGTTTCATCAACCCCTCTGTTAGTGGGATTATCCATTTTTTTTCAAGCAACTCATAAATATGCTCATCCGAAAGCGTTTCAATCGTTGATTTCGTTTTTATGTGAAGTTCTGTTTGCTTATCTTTAAGCAGCTTCTTCAGCTTCTTCTCCTCTTCATTATCCGAAAGGATTTTTTTGAGGACCGCCAGAACCTCCGAATCTGCCTCTTTCAGTTTGACTGCCTTTTTTACTTCTGCCCATACAAAAGCTGTTTTCTCATCATTCACAAAATCCTTATCTCTTTCTTCTTCCGGAAGCTGATTCAATGCCTCTTCGCAAAAGGACGCAATTTCCGACAAACGATCTTCAATACCCTTGATGGCTTCTACATCGGCAGAAAGCATTGAATCCTGAACAAGATCAAAAGGAATCACATGTCCGACCCAACCATCCTGGACCTCCTGATCCTTTCCATCTTTCTTTTTCACAATCATATACGGGTCAACCTGTTTTATTGACATGAACCCTTCTGTCTGGATAACTTCCAGATCCACAGATATCCTGCTCCAATCGTTGTCCAGTATCTGATATGCCTCATAGGCATCAACCAGGGGTATCCCTGAAAGCCTCCTGAAAATCTCTTCCGAAAGAACTGCCTCCTCCTTTGAAATATTCACTCCGTTCATTGCCTGCATCAGTTCCCTGTTCAAGTATTCTCCAAACCCGTCAAAAGCCTTGTTATAATTTTGTATATACAATTGTACATCATGATGAGTCAGCACAGCGTTTTTTATAGCAGACGTGTTGAAGGATAAGTAATTCTCATTAAGAATCTGGAATAACGTCTCCTTCAGCCCCGGAAAGGCTTTCCAATAGGCATCAAGCTCTTCAATTTCCTTTTTCGGAATTCCTCCGAACATGGATGCGTAAATATCCCAGCTTTCCTGTTTTTCCGAGGAGTCCACATATCTAGGGATATTCAGGTTGTAGTCATTTGCCCGAATTTCTTCACGGCTGACAACTTTGGAGAATTTCAAATTGTTTTTGCGCTCTGAGACCACATCTGTAATACGTTTTATATCTGACGCGCGAAGTTTATTGTTCTTGCCGACCTTTTCAAAACCTTTTGACGCATCTATGATCAGGACGTCTGTCCTTTCTCGCTTTTGCCTCAACACCATAATTATCGTCGGTATGCCAGTTCCAAAGAAAATATTGGCCGGCAACCCAATGATCGCATCTATGTGATTGTTCTCAATAAGGTTTTTTCTGATCTCTCCTTCTTCACCCCCGCGGAAAAGAACGCCATGAGGAAGGACAATGGTCATGATTCCGTCACTTTTAAGATGAAAGAGATCGTGAAGCAAAAAAGCATAATCTGCTTTGCCTCTTGGTGCAAGACCAAAACGCGCATACCTCGGATCCGTCTCCTTGTCTGCCGGGTTCCAATTTTGGCTATATGGCGGATTTGACACTACGGCATCTACATACAATGGCTCATATGTTCCGATTGGATCATTTTCCTCAAAGTAGGGCCAATCCTCCTCCAATGTGTCTCCGTTCCTGGTCACAATATTGTCCGGGAGGATGCCTCGCATCACCAGATTCATACGCGTCAGATTATAAGTGTTTTCCTTGAGTTCCTGCGCGTAATATTTGATCCGGTCACTGTCACCCATATGCCTGGCTGCAGATTTGCCGATATTAATAAGCAGCGAGCCGGATCCCGATGTCGGGTCATAGATCTTGATTTCCGCTCTGTCCTTCAAATGATCAGCCACAATCTCGGACA
>CAMKKZ010000061.1 GCA_946413525.1 uncultured Oribacterium sp. | reverse complement strand
CCGATTTTCATGGATTTTCGTTAGCTTTCATAGTAGCATTATTCTGGATATATATACAAGATTGGAGGTGGTCCTCATGACTACAACAAAAGTATTTCAAAGCGGCAACAGCCAGGCTGTGCGAATACCTAAGGAGTTGCGGACAGAAAAAAAGAATTTTTTATCAAACGTGTCGGAGATGCATACATTCTCTTTCCTGTAGATGATCCCTGGTTTCCGCTCCGTACTACCATTGGTGCCTTCCCGGATGACTTTTTAGAAGACAGGGATCAGCCATCCATCCTCGACCTGCCTGGGCGGGAGGAATTTTAATGTACCTCCTTGACACAAACGTATGTGCATATTTAATGCGTGGCAGTTACCCATCCCTGAACAGGAAAATACTGTCTATCTCGCTTTCTGAACTTGCTATCTCTTCCGTTACTTTGTATGAATTGGAGTACGGAGCGGCAAAAGCAAACTGGGGAAGCAAGCGCCTGGAAGAAATGCGTTTTTTCCTCTCTGCATTCCAGGTCATTCCATTTACAGAGTACGATGCTGTCGTTACTGGACGGATCAGGGCAGAACTCGTTAAAGCCGGCCAGCCTCTCGGATCATACGACATCCAAATCGCAGGCCAGGGCGTAGCCAGAAACATCACTGTGGTCACGCATAATACCAGTGAATTCAGTAGGGTTCCTGGGATAACTTTAGAAGACTGGATCGTTTAAACCCAGTCTTCTAATTATTCCTATTGTGCTGTAACCTGGGATTGCCACAGAGGGCGATGCTCTTCAGCAGTACCGGGCGTAGATGATGCTGGCCGTGGCCGCCGAGGGTTCGCTGTACGCTGAGGTTCTGGAACTGACCCTCTCGGCGCTGGAGGAGACTGTTGCGCACAACCCAACCGAACTGACTTTCCGCTTTCTGGTCGGTACTGAGAAGAACGTGAAAATCTGAATCAAAGTAAACATGGCCATAGATGGCAGCGCCGTCAGCGATGAAATCAGTCATAGTTTCCGCATAAGCACTGCGAATGTTTGCGAGGTCAGTAGCCTCATGGTTGCGCTCCAGCTGAGTTGTGAAAACCGGGATGGCAATCGCTACTAAGACGGCCTTCGAGCCGAGATATTCTGCCCGTTTGTGAGTTTCTAATCTCGTTGCCATACTGCTCCCAGCAGCAAAAACAGGCCCAGATTCAGGATTCTTTAACAGCATAATCTGAAGTTGAGTCAGATCATCATTATTAAGACCGATTTCATGTCATCGTTTTGTAAACAGAGGTACTTCTATAAATGTGCGTGTCATCAACTTGCCTCCTATAGTTATGATTAAAGATAGCATATACCCTATATTGTAGGGTGTCAAGTGAGGGAAAACGAAATCAGTGTAAAGGATAAGGTAAATGCGGTCAATCGAAAATTCATGAAGTGGAGGCTCCGGAAATGACTCACCTGGTGTTAGAGGTAATCGTGGTACACATTCCGACTGAACTGACAGTTCGCTTCCTGACAATCATCTGGAAAAACGTGAAAATCCGAATCGAATTAATCATTACAGGGATGGCACCACGTTTTCATATTAGCGTATTTGGTGGAGGAATGTGTAATACGGAATTTGGAGCCCTGACCGGAAACACACTGGCATTTCTCGGCGCCGGCGCTTATCCCTATACGGAAAACGTAACGAAGCCGATGTTTTCATTGGCTCAATATTTCAAAAATCCTGGTCATGTAACTGAATCATTCCATGCCAACGAAGCGCAAAGCTGGAATCGAAATATGATCTATCCGAATCTTGGGCAAACATCTTCGATGAAATTGACCCGGTGTGGTTTGAAATTCCATAAGAAAGGAGCCGTTTAGGCACGATTCTGTGTGGATTTCTGAACCGGGAGATCGCTCCTCGTTCCATTAGCTGAGGCAGGGGCAGCTTATGGTGCAGAGGCATTTGCAATCAAATACGGTTTTTGTCATATTTTCCTGGAATTTGATAACTGATCAGGATGGGGATAGAACTGCATCGGAATATTATCCGGAGAGCAGCTATTCCTGTTATGCGGAATATGATGAGAATAAGATTTCAGACGTAAAAATATGTCATGGTGATGTTTCAGACAGAAGAGGAACTCCTTGAAAAAACAATGACAGCGAACTGGATATGAGTTTGATATCCTCGATATGGCTTTGAATGTGGGAGAGCTCCGGAGTGCAGGCATTTTCCGGTCTCGTGTCGCTCAAGTATTTGAGCAATACCCGCAAATCCTCAGGAGGATCCCCCTTGGTAGGTATTAACTATGCATCAAGCATAGTTAATACCGTATTTGGCGCATCCCACAGGGATGCGTCCTGAATAAATATTCCTTCAGGCATATTTATTCAGGATTTAACCGCAGCATTCCTTGTGCTGCGGTTAAACCCACCTTTCGTGTACAAAAACAGTGTCGCGGCGCCGTCGTCATATCTTAGTCTGAGTGGAATGGAGAATTGTCTCCAACTGCGGATTTAAGCAAAGCGCGAAGATGCATGACCTCAGCCTCGGCTGCATTGGCACGCTCCTCGGCGGCGTCAGCGCGTTCCTCAGCGGCGTCAGCGCGTTCTTTCTCCATACCAGCGCGTTCCTCGGCAGCATCAGCGCGTTCCTTCTCCTCGCTTATTGCCTCTCTGACAGCCTCTCTGCGTTCCCGTGCTATGTATTCTCTCCAATCCATAAACTGCCTCCCTACCTCAGGATCCCGTTTGATATCCTCGATATGGCTTTGAATGTGGGAGAGCTCCGGAGTGCAGGCATTTTCCGGTCTCGTGTCGCTTAAGTATTTGAGCAATACCCGCAAATCCTCAGGAGGATTCCCTTTGGTACCTTTCGTGTACAAAAACAGTGTTGCGGCGCCGTCGTCATATTCCATTTCCTGAAGCTCGGCGCATTGATTCCGGATGGTGTAGACCATCCTGTCCTCACCGAAGGGATCGAAGGTCGTGATGAAGATCACCCATACGGCAGGAAGTTCATTATAATTCCTTCCGGACCGGAGAAGCCTGGAGTCAATGGAGGAATGGTAGAAGCGGGCCCTCCGGGGAAGTTGATCTCTCTCCGCTGATTTGTTATCGGGCTCCAGGTCATAGATGCTGCCCGGGAGGACTTCCGCGGATTCCTCCTCGATATAGGCGTCCAGCCGAACCCCGTGGAGCTTCCTGCCCGGCGGCAGGATAACCCTTTCGGGGTTGATCCTTTTGATGTGGATGTCACGTTGGAAAATCGTTTTCAGTATTGTCCCGGCAAGCAGCGGTCCGCATTCTTCATTGTCCATGGCCGCGCCGAACAGGAAGTTGTCCGTAAGGTTCATGTCGGCGAGATGTTTATTAGAGTTCATGTGTTCCTCCCTTCATGTGTTCCGGAAGGGTTCCGAACTCATGGCGTTTTCGCTGTCGGCCTTCCGATTTGCAATATGTAGTTTTCTAAAAATTAATGGGAATGTCGGCTCGACAGAGCAAAAACCGTCCCGGGAAAGGGACTTGCTGAATGCAGAACTGCATCAGAATCAATTTCGTAAATATAATCAATTTCAGGATGATTGTCAAGTCTGATTAATCCCGGAGGATGTCTTATGGGAAAATTCACAAATAAGCTGATCCTCGCCACGGACTTTCTGACGGGAATCGCCGTTCAAAGAACATTCCCTGGTCCTGACTGCGTATTTTTTGAGGCGACAAGGAATTGAGACAGGATTTTGTTCTGTCTCAATTTCAATTTCTATTTCTATTTCTATTTCCAATATGGACCGTCTTCTTGTTGAAGGTATCAGGAAATCATCTACGCTTTTCCCCAAAATTCTGCTCAGAATATACATATTCTCAATGTCGGGAAGATTGTGACCATGTCGCCATTTGTTTATGGACTGTACAGAAAGGTTCATGATCCGACCGAGCTGCTTATCGTTCAGCCCGCTCTCATTAATCAGCTTGCCAATTTGAGCACAGGTGGCATCTATGTCGAGGCCAGGAATATTTATATAGGCAGAACAAAGCATATATAAGGTACTCCTTTCAAATTATTATACCTGCACTAACATCGTTTTATAATTTACTTCTTTATATATTCTATCAGGTTTTATCATTTACGTCATCATCGTCTCCATACTTCTCCGCCAACTCAGGACAGTATGCAAACAGATCGTCATTCAGTATTATACCATAAACCAAATTTAATGTATTACTACTATCTATTCTTACGCGAACCATAGGATAATATCTCGCAAAGGATTTCTTGTTTTCATGAATATCATTGAATATTTTTTGCCAATCCTTGTCTCTTATCAAAAAGTATCTGTTTTGTTCGACTAGATATTCACATCGTTCTCGAGCCGTTTTTTCCATCAGGTCCTGGTATTCGTTTTCAGCAAGAGCACCATTATAGAATACAAAAGACTGTCCCAGAGCTTTCTGTATTACAGGATGCATGGAATCTCCGCTTTCATAAAACATCAATTGATCATACTCCGATATATCGTATGCATCACGTTTTTCTTGAAACTGCTCCCTCTTTATATCCATAAATTGTTTAAATACATCTGACGCATCCTGTTTGTATGCTTCTTCGCATTCTTCTTCTGACGGATTGTCTGACAGATCAAATTTTTTCTGCCCGGACTCTTTTTGAAGATATTCATCTATGATGCGGTTCACATCGCATTTGTCCCCTATCCCATTTATAAGCGCTTTTCTAATATTACCTATTGGGATGACGCGGTCTATTTTTTTATTTCTTGATCCGAAAAAAGCGAATTGGGCCAGATATGTGTAGACACCAAAAGGCCTTTCCTCATCCTGATCTATTTCTAACGGGTCACTACAGTCCTTTTTTTCCAGATGCAGTTTCGCGTCCATAACACGTTTTATAAAGGTTTCATATTGCGTGAATTCTTTCTTATCTTGCGTGACTTCCTTCTCATCCTCGAACTTTATAAACTGAAAAATCTTTTCCAGGCTGAAGCCCCATAATATGTAATCATTGAAGACGGAATCAAAGCCACGTTGTAATACAGTGTAAGAACTGAACCTTTTTTTCCAATACTTGTCAAATGCTGTGCCTGAAAAGCTTTTCCGGAGCATTTCTCCAAATTCAGCCCCTTTGTTAGCAAGGTAAATGCTTGTAAAAACTTCTATTTTTTCTGCTTCGCTTATCGGAAGAGTGTTCACTCTCGTCAATAATTTTTCCATGACACATCTGTCAGGTATATCTATTGGATCATCCAGTATCTTATTCGCGATTTCAACAGCCTTTTTACATTGCCCCCTTGTGATGTCTCCATAAACAAACGCCTTATTTCCGAGCCGTGACTCTATCATACATGCTATAGACAGCAAATACATGTGGTAAGGCTCACCCTGCGTTTTGGCTCCCCATTTTTTATATACGAAATCAAATCTGGGATCATTTACATCATAATCAAGAAAAGCAGGTAATACTCCAAACAGTATATCTTCACATTTTTCTACATATTCACTATCCTTGACAAGATCACGGGGGAGAAAATAGTCTTCAGCAGTACGCATATAATTATAATCTCCAACGGCATTCCATCCTAAAATGGTCTTTTCATCGTTCCAACCGTATGTGTGTTCCCGTTCCCTGGTTTTAACAAGGCAGAACGTATCAATTCCGTCAATGTTTACTGTTCTATTTTCAGCCAGAGGAAAAGCTTTTATCATTTTTAGACTTTCCTTATAAACAGCCGCCCATTCTTTTTTTGTCACTGATTTCGCTATTGCCAATTGAATGCAGATACCCATATCAATTCTCCCTATGTTTATATTTTATAGAAATTGTAAACGATAGGGCCATTTCTGTCATTTAACTCATAATTAAAAATGAGGAAAACGAGAGGATGATTGTCAGGTTTAATGAAACGGTAGATGCTTTTTAGATTCCATTGGAATTTTTCTTCCGAAACTGTTCACTAATGCTGTCTTGCTCCAGTACCGATATTCGCATATAATGTATCTTATCCTATTATATTATATTATCTAAACCCATTTGGAGGAACATTGCATAGTGAAGGGTTATCTGCGCGTCAGTGCCACGCCCGAGACGTAATTGTTCAGCTTGACTGAACAGTTTCAAAATGGAATTGTTCAGAGCATCGGGTCAGCAAAGTGGTGCAGGACGGGCGGATTCCGAGCTGTGAGTGGTCCGGCCTGCCGCGGGCCATACCGGAGGACAGTGTGAAATCAGAAGATTCAGGATTTAAAAAGAGATGCGGAGGAGTGGAAATGAGACGATTGGTTCCAGTGTTGCTGGTTATGCTGCTCTTGACCGGCTGCTCTTTATTGCCTGTCCGGTCCGCCATATCAGCCGGGTCCATGGAAAGCAGTGGGCAGGCGGCGGAAAAGCAGGCGGCAATGGGATATACCCAAATTAATGGATTTGGAGGCATTAAGACATGGACGGGTGAAATTGTCGCGGATGAGCCAGGCGAAACTGGAGTAGTATATGAGGAGGAGAACATGAACACGATTTATCTCGCGGGCGGGTGTTTCTGGGGAGTGCAGAAGTTTTTCGATCAGTTTGACGGTGTGATCGGCACAGAGGTCGGCTATGCCAACGGCCCGGATGAGGCACCGTCCTATCAGGATGTGTGCGCAAGTAGTGGTCACGCGGAGACGGTGAGGATTGACTATGATCCTGACAAGATCTCCCTATCCGATCTTTTGAATGATTATTTCATGGTCATCGATCCGCTGTCCGTCAACAGGCAGGGCAATGACCGGGGAATCCAGTATCGGACCGGCATATACTACACAAGCGAAGACCAGCTCCCCGAGATCAATGCCGTGTATCAGGCGCAGGAGGAAGCGGCGGGACAAAAGCTGGCTGTAGAAGTGGAACCGCTCAGGAATTTCTTTTCCGCGGAGGAATATCATCAGAAATATCTGGACAAGAATCCGGGCGGATACTGCCATATTCCGCGCGATATGTTTGATCTGCAGTCAAAACAGAAAGGGCCCGATGTATCGAAAAAGGAATCTGAAGCCGAGCTGCGCGCCCGTATCGGCGACCTGTCCTATGATGTGACGCAGAATGCCGCCACAGAGTACGCCTTTACCGGTCAGTACGATGAGTTCTTTGAAAAAGGGCTGTACGTGGATATCGTGAGCGGAGAGCCTCTGTTTACATCCATGGACAAGTATAACTCCGGTTGCGGCTGGCCCGCTTTTACAAAACCGATCACGAAAGACGCGGTTGTGGAAAATACAGATACATCCCATGGCATGATCCGGACGGAGGTCAGGAGCAGCGGGGCGGATTCTCATCTTGGACATGTGTTCAACGATGGTCTCAAGGCGTCAGGCGGGCTGCGTTACTGCATCAATTCGGCTGCTTTGCGCTTTATCCCCTATGATGAACTTGAGGTACAGGGGTACGGCGAGTATAAGAACTTGTTTGAGGAGTGATCAATAGGATAAGTTGATTGTCAGGTCAAGGGTGTTGGGCGAGATTCTTGTCGATGTCAGGGAGATGGATGAAAACATATCCGGGCATATTCCCAATTCGGCAAATTTTCAGCACGGACATTGCCTTTCTATGTCAAATCCAGGGCTTTTCATAATATATTTTATATGAGTGACCGTCGTCTCCTTATTGTGACACTTTTATGATTTTATATGTGCTATAATATTTTCAGGAGATGAATGCGGATCTCTGAGGGCAGCAAAGTTATCGCATTAAATTTTCTGGTTCGGATCTGTGTTTATCCAAACACTTCCAGATGATTATTATGCCAGATAGTTTGTCAAGTTGCTTTGCACATAACAGCAAATTTAATATTTAGGAGGATAATACTATGGCTTCGAAAAATGAAAATCCTAATTCAGAAGGAAACAACGAGCAGGCTTATTCCGATAACCAGATGGGCAATAACATAGAGCAGGGCTTTTCCGACAACCAGATGGGCAATAACATGGAGCAGGGCTTTTCCGACAACCAGATGGGCGGCTATGCGCAGGGTGCGGAACAGTCTTATTCCGACAACCAGATGGGCAATAACATAGAGCATGGCTTTTCCGACAACCAGATGGGTGGCTACGCGCAGAATGCGGAACAGTCTTATTCCGACAACCAGATGGGCAATAACATGGAGCAGGGCTTTTCCGACAACCAGATGGGCGGCTATGCGCAGGGTGCGGAACAGTCTTATTCCGACAACCAGATGGGCAATAACATAGAGCATGGCTTTTCCGATAACCAGATGGGTGGCTACGCGCAGAATGCGGAACAGTCTTATTCCGATAACCAGATGGGCAATAACATAGAGCATGGCTTTTCCGATAACCAGATGAATGGTTATGAGCAAAATCCCGTCAATCGCGATGAAGAACCTGCTTCCAACTCCCGTGATGAGGCAAGATATGTAAATACACCGGGCGGAGACAGCGCGCCTTTTCCCGGCAGCAATATTGGAACGAATGAGGAGCGTAAGTATACCAACGGGCCTACGCCTAATCCTTTTCGCAGGAACCAAGGCGGGGAAGTAGGGGCTAATGACGATGTTTATGTAGAAAACCCTTTCCACCGACAGCCGGACAATGGGGGAGAGACTTTTACCAACGAGGCGGCACCACAACCCACCTTTGGCAACCCGGACGATGATCATGCGCCGGAGCCTTCCGTAGAAAAACCGGGCAGTGAGGAAAAGATCTATACCAATAAACCTGTGGAAGACGCCGGCGAGAATAATGAGTACGGTGAAAACCCTTTCCGTCAAAAGCCCGACAATGAGGGAAAGACGTTTACCAATGAGGGCGCCCCTCAGCCCACCTTTGGCAATCCGGATGATGATCGTAACTTTACCAACGAGTCTGCCCCTCAGCCCACCTTTGGCAACCCGGACGATGATCATGCGCCGGAGCCTTCCGTAGAAAAAC
>CAMKKZ010000060.1 GCA_946413525.1 uncultured Oribacterium sp. | reverse complement strand
ACACCATTGGGGTAACGTTTTAAATCACAGTTAATTATGAAATGCTGTACTAGCCAGCCAAGAAACGCCCTCATCCACCTTCCCAAACCAATTGCCTTTTCCACAGAAAGGGATAATCCATGCTGAGCCTCATCATGCCAAAGAAATTTATTTGTCAAAGGAACCCCGTGCACTACAGCCCCTATAGAGAAAATCCATAATAAATTTATCCCTTTGTTTTTTAAGATAATATCGAGATCCTTCCTGAATCCCTCACTACGGAAAAAACAAATCATACTCCCCCCATTAAATGATTTCCCCGGCTTCCTGTCTTTTTTCAAAACGTTTCTATTTAAAATTCAAACCTTCAAACAACTTATATCGCAAAAAGCTCATATCTCAAAAAGCATATATCCCGGAACTGATATCTCAAAACCCCGGCTCATATCTCAAACGAGCTCTTATCAGGCAGTATTTTCTTTAAAGCATTGTTTACATCCATCTTTACTTTATCGAAATCCGTAATCAAATCAGTATCGTTAATGCAAACCATAATATTTTTTCGCTTTCGAATATAATCAAGGAGTTCCTTATTACTGTCTGTCAGCCTGAAAGAATGGCCTCTGACTTTTGCCGGGGAGAACTTGCCTGACGCCAACTGCCAGTATCGAAAAAGATATTGATTAACATCATTGTCACTGCGAAATTTGTGGCTGCAGGTACTCAGAAGGATATCGGGCTCAGCATTCCAAACTTCCCGCAAAGTCGATTTGTTATAAGAATTTGCCACATGAATGTTCTTAAAACCTATATATGCCGGCCCCTGCGAGAAGATAAAAGCTTTAAACAAATTGGATATGCCATATTTGAGATTGTACCATTTGCCCGGTTGTTCCTTAATGAACCTTCTCTTGTTAAAGTTCTTGTTTATATATGCAACGGTATTAAACACGATCATAGGAAACCTGGTAAGAGTCGGAACCACAATAGCCGGTATATTCGAATCACAGGGAAGCCCATCTCTAAAGAAATCCGTTTCTTTTGTGTCTTTCAGCACGAAAATATCATCATTAAAATATATAAAATGCTCGCCAAGCCCCTGAATCCTATGCATATTAAGTTCGATAACATGGGAGCTAAAAGTCGGCAAAAATTCCTCAGGAATAAAATCCTTATGATTAACAACCCGAAGCCTGGGATTATCGGTATTAAGCCACTGAGGAAGATGGCCATAGGTAAGAAAAAAGATATGGTTAACCCACGGCATATGTTTTTCTATCCCCCGAAAAACATACTGCAGGTTATCCATATCCCGATACCTTTTGGCGGAAGAATCCTTATCGCTGGAAATGCCAATCTCATACTTTCTCTTTTCTTCAAGCCAGACCGGATCCGTGCCGTTCACCCATGGTATTACAATATCTATCTTCTCACTCACGATAACGTTTCCCCCACAATGTTCTTTCGTAAGTATTCTCTGCTGACACGAATCATTTCATCGAGCCTTCCGCTTACCTCGTTATAATCAATATCCGGCTTTTCCAATTCAAGCCCTTGATCCACCGTTTTTACAAATCGATCTTCCAATCCCAATCTTGCGCAAAACTCTTCATATTTTCTGCCGGAAGGACGGGCAAAAGCGAAAAACTGTTTTTTATAGATAAGCGAAAAGCAGACCCCGTGGAATGAATTACAGAAAATAATTTCCGCATGCCTGATCAAAGAAAGAAATTCCCCTATCCCGGCATCTGAAACCGTTTTATGAAAGACGCAGTCGAAGGAATACCTTGACAGTTCAACCACCTTGAGGCCATGAGATCCGGCATATCTGTTCGCAAATTGAACCAGCTTCAGGTTATATTCAAGCGGCGCGTAAAGCAGCAGATAAGGCTCCTTTATAAGCCTTTCCACCTCAATCCCCATATAATCATTCGCTTCCAGCAAAAGCACAGGGTCTACCACGGTCTCCGCACATATCCCGCAAACATCCCGAACGTAGTCAGACGCGTATTTTTCCCTGCATGATACGGAATCAAGGTTTTTGATCAAATCCTTGAACCTTTCGCCTTCTTCCTTTGTAAAGTTAAGGTTCCCCATGCTTGGGGCATACGCAATTCTTTTCATATCCTTCATGCTGTCAAGAGCAAGAAAGAATGTTTTGTCAAAATCACCGCCAAATCGTTTATTCGGCGTCCAGATGACATCACTTTCACATATGACAATATCATAATTGAGATCAGCCTGATTCAATGTGTCCCGAGAATATCTGTCAGACGACATCACCATGTGCTCATTCTTGAACTTCTGAAACTTATCGTATCTTTTCCTGTAGGAATTGAAGCACGCCAAAGACAGCAATGCCGATCTGTATTTCTTTTGTCGAATCAAAGACAGGAAAGGATGCTTTAAATCCTTGCCATACAGATTTGGAGTAGTGTAGTCTATAATTTCAACCTCACAATCGTAAGTTTTCTCAAGATAACGCTGAAACGCCCAGCTATGCAGAACGGCTCCATGATTTAAGTCATCTGTGTTTATATTTATGCTCAAAGTTCCTATTTTCAACATCCTTAACCAGTCCACTTTCCTTAATCAGACCACTTCTCCTAATCTGTCTGCTTTCCTTAATCAATCCGCTCCCCTGATCAGTTCGCCAGTTCGCTTACTTAATAAACCTACTTCCTTTGATCAATTCGCGTTCCTTAAACCGTCCACTGTCATAGAAGAAATAAGATTGCCAAACATTTCCTTCAGTCCGTACTTCGCCTTCCAACCCAAAGCTTTAAGTTTGCCTGAATCCAAATTCATGTGAAGAACCGGCGCATAACCAAATTTCCGCACATCCGTTTCTTCAACAATCACTTGTATTTCCTTATTTGCCAGCTCACACGCTACCAAATCGGCCATTTCCCTTATGCTGCAATAGCTGTCTTCATTGCAGGCATTGTATTTCTCTCCGGCAGCTCCATCCAGCATTACTGACAAAATGGCTGTGACGGCATCCGCAGTATAGAGATAATTTCTTTTTGTTTCGCCCTTTGTGTGCAGCACAATATTCTTTTTCTCTATGGCGCACCTCGCAAATTCCGCAAACACACGGCCATCATCATACCTGACTCCGGGGCCGAAGGTTTGCGTAAGGCAGACGACCTTTGCGGGAAGGCCATATTCTGACGCATAGGAGGCGCAAAGCGATTCGCACATCCTTTTCCCTTCCGGATAGCTTGACCTCACAAGCATTGGATCAAGGTTTGTACCATGCGATTCGCTGATTTTTTCGTCATTATCCGGCGTTCCGTAGACTTCCATTGATGAAAGAAATACAAACGAGGATGCCTTCTTTTGAACAGCAAGCTCCAGCATATTTATCGTGCCGAATAATGCCGTTTTGGAAACATCCACAGGCTGCTCAACAAATGCCTTGCTCGAGGTATTGCTCGCGCCATGTATAATATAGTCAATAGGCTCATCAAAAACAAAGCGATCCCTGACATCCGCGGAAACAAAATATACCTCGTCGTACTGATCCTTATATATCTCTTTTGCTTTTTTCAAATCCCGCACGGGAGCAATTATCCGCGGCATTTCTCTATAATTCCGATAATGGAGCATTGCCGATACAAGGGAATAGCCGATCAGCCCCGTGGCCCCGGTTAGCAGTATTGTTTTTCCGCTCAATCGGCTGAAATCAACATTACTGTCATAACAGATATAGTCAAGGTCCCTATTGAATAACGTTTCAAAGTCTGAATTCATGCGCGTCTTGCCCTTCAAATATTTTTCGGTACTTATCAGCATTTATCAATAATTATAAACATTTGACAATTCTTATTAGCCATCAGTATTTATCATCATTTATCAAAATCCATAAATCTGCGCATTTTCACGTTTTTCAAGATAAGCCCGCATCAGATAAATATCATCCGGAGTCGTGATTTTGATGTTTTCAATGGGGCCATCAAGCATATGCAGCTTGTACCCATATTCATTCATCAGGCAGCAAGAGTCATAGGCGTTAATATGGCCTTTGCCAATGGCGTCCCGTTCAGCGGAGAGAATCTCATCAAGCCAAAAGCTCTCCGGTGCCTTCGCGACTCGACAGTCAACACGATTCGGGATGTTTATGATGCTCTCTTTTTCATCCACAACCACAATTGTCTCCACCACGACGCCGGTCGTTACGCAGCTTCCATATTTCTTTACACATTCAATATTTTGGCTCAGCAGATCCGAACTGATCAGAGGACGAACGCCGTCATGAATGAGAGCTATGCTCCTTTCCCCATTTGATATCTCCTCGGCCGCGCAAAGAGCGTTATATATGCTCATTTGCCCCGTTTTTCCGCCCGGAACAATTTTCTTCACCTTCTCGATTCTGAACCTGGCAAGCATCTCATTCAGAACGGAAATCCAATCCTCAACACAGGCAATGACTACGGCATCTATATCGGGGCAATTTTCAAAATGCTCAAGCGTATGTATGATTACGGGCTTATTGTAAATATCAAGAAATTGTTTCGGCTTATCCTTGCTGTGCATCCGCGTACCCAGGCCACCGGCAAATATGACTCCGATATTCATTCCGCATTCCCCTTCTCATCAACAAGATATCTGACCCCTTTATATTCCAAATAACTCCTCGTAGTATCTATGAACGTATAGTCATGAGAAGGCTTACGTTTTTCTTCAGGGGGCAGCTTCATATAATCCCCATATTTGGCCTTCAAATAGCTCTCCGGATCCGTAGGTCCGCTGAAATACTCCCCTTCAAATTCCATTTGCGATGGTTCTTCAAACCATGCGGATTTGTAGAGAAGCGCATGGCTTAACCAGATATCCAATCCATAATACGTGCATACATATTCGGTTTGATCGTATTTGGAAAGCTGCCTCTTCATTCTCCTGAGAGCTTTCTCGCGCCTGCTGCCTCTGTAGAATGAAAGCAAGAGACGCGACAACACGGAGATTATTCTTCCTTTATGACGTATGGGCGGCCTGTTGGCTAACACAAGCCGATACAAATAGGAAAGAAGAATATTATAGTGCGCTACAATTTTATTCTCCGGATAATAGTACAAAGGGTAAATATCGATCCCTATCCCGTGATTAATGTCCAGATCCTTTTCAAAGACTGAAATATTCGTTGTGCGGCTGTCTTTCAACCTTAGATCCGCGTTCGGAAACTCCGGAGCCGTCTCCTGACATAACAGAAAGCAGCCATCAGAAAACTGATCCCTTACCTGCTTCAGTTTTTCCACATCATTAATGTACATAAATACATCGATATCATCATCCCAGGGAACAAAGCCTTTGTGCCGTACAGCTCCAAGGCAAGTCCCACAGCATAGATAATATCGGATGTTATTGCTGTCACACACTCGTTTGAGTTCTCTAAGAAGATTCAATTGTATTTGCTGAATATCCTTCAAATTATCTATTTCTTTGCCAGCCATGTGCTAATCGTATTCCTCCCCTATCCAAATGGCTTATTGCTACTCTGATTCAATGACAAAGCGAATTACTTGCTTATTCATGCATATTCAAAAATTGTTCCAGGCAATACATCTGCCACTTCTGGTTCCCGGTAAACCTGCTCATGTTAAGATCTTTCCTGAACTCGGGTCTTTCGGGGCCTTCCCAGGTCTTGAAGTATTCATCTACCGGGCGGGGCATCGGTACCTTGTCAGGCACGGGAATTTCCGGATAACGCATCGCCATAAGGCCTCGGATCAAATACTTCGGCTCGCCATGACGCACCCGATATAAATCAAGCGGGTCTGCCATTTTGAGTCTTGCGTAGGGATCGTAATAGGGCATGCCGGCCACGGCAAAGGCGTTCAGATAGGAACTGGATGATTCAATGGAGAAAATCTCATCCATAAACCGCAAATAATCAATACCGTCTCCGTCTTTCCGATATCGTTCAAAAACATACCGCATGGATACCGGCTCAAGCAGGACCTCCTCCGGCTTTATGAAGATGTAGCGGTTCATAAAGCCATCAAACGTCCAATCCTGCCCCAACAACTGATCCATTCCGCCGAAAATGAGATCGCTGCTCTCTCCTACAAACAGTACCTCCACGCCATCCTCCCTGGCCTGCAGCGCCGCCTGAAGGATCTGAGGCTCGATAGAATGCACAGGCGCTGCCTTCGCCCTCATAACCGGCTCAAGGTGCTTCACAACCGTATCCCAGCTAATGTCAACATAATGCAGATTCAGACCATAACACCTTGCATAATACTCAGCCCGGGCCAATTCCTCGCTTTGGAAACGGCCGCCAAGGAAACGGAAGGTGTACGCCTCGGCTCCGGGAAGATAAGACGCAACAATGGCTGAATCCATGCCGCCGGAGAGAAGGACGCCCCTCCTTTTCCCATCAAACTGCCCGAGCTGCTTCTCAATCTCCCGCCCGATTTCTTCCGATGTACGCACCAGAATCCGCTGCTCATCAGGAATTGGCCTAATATTCCTGTGATACATCCCCGGATAAAAATCCATATCCTCCCTCTCGATATATCGGAATGCCATATAGGAACTCATGCAATACTTCTTGTCAATGCTCATTTTCCGTTTCTCCGTTAATGTGCGGTCTGGCAGCGGCCTCGCTGGCTTCACTGGTCCACCCACGTATCTGTTTCAGGGCAGCCGTGATTCTGCTGCTTGATACACCCCTTGTATATGGGAAGTAGACAATCTTTATCCCCTCTCTCGCGAACTCTTCCTCATAATTCTGCCACTTTTCAGTGCCATACCAGTCATCGCCAACAAAGAGCATTGTCGCACCAAGTTCCTTACACGCCTTCAGCTTGTCCATATCATACTGGGGGACCGCCGCATCAACATATTTGCACGAGCGGACAATTTCAATACGATCCTCGAAGGGTATCATCGCGTTTTTCCCCTTATACTGGACAAGCTCATCGACCGTGACGCCAACTACCAGCTTGTCGCACATGCCCTTCGCGTTCTTCAGCAGGTTAAGATGACCAATATGGAAGAGGTCATATACCCCAGTTGTATAACCGATAATCATTTCTTCTTTTCCTCCACATGTTCCGGTCTTCTGTCCTCTTCTTTAGGCAGCTCCATATAATTTCCATAACATATCTTCAAATAAGAATCGTATCCTTCGGGAACATAAAACCGTGCGTCTTCAAAATCAGCTAATACAGCCTTGTCCCATGTATCCGCGGGATAACGGTTCTGTATCCACTTAAAGGAGGTGTTCGTGCAATGAACTTCCCTGGTCCTTTCCTCATTGCCTATTTGCGACGCATTCTCATACCAGCTCCTTAGTTTTTCCCTGGAGAAGCACTTTCCCAAAATGTGCGTTCCGAACAAAAAGAGTTTGTTCATGAGCGAAAAGCCTTTGTAGGATACTTCTTCCTTCAGCATCCCCTGAAGCATGGCCAGACGAAAAATCTTATATTTAAATCGCCTGGGATCATCCGGCGCGTTATCAATTACAAATACGTCCAGCGTTGGAACATATCCCCCAATCGCTTTGGCACCCTTTTTTTGTATCCTTTGAACCCAGATCGTCTGATGCATGCTCAAATCATCGCAAGCGGCAAAGGCGGATAACAATTTCTTGTAATTCTTCCTGTCCACGCAGATATCCAGATCATCATCCCATGGAATAAATCCTTTGTGACGAACAGCCCCCAGGCACGAACCTCCATAGAGGTAATACTGGATCCCTTCTTTCACGCAGAAGGCATGGAATATTTTCATGATCTGCAGGAGCTCGTTTTGTATGTCTTCGGTTCCATATTGATTTTGAGGAATCATATATATGCCTCCAGGAGCTTTCTAAGGTCTGCCACCGTGTCCACAACCGTCACGGAAGACGACTCTTCAAAACCGTACAATCCATCCGGATTACGAAAATAAATGCTTCTCATTCCCAATTGCCGCGGGGCCTGGAAATCCTTAGCGGGATTATCGCCTACATAAAAAATATCTGCCGGATTCAGCCTCCAGCGCGTCATAAGGATGCGAAACGCGATATCACACGGCTTCCGGAATTGAATGCCGCCAAGCTCATCCGTGACAATGGCGTCGTCCACCTCCAGCCCTAACGCGGCCAGCTTATTTTTCTGACCCTCCGGTCTCCCATCCGTGACAATGCCAACTTTGACGCCCCCCGCCCTCAAATCATGAATCATTTCAATGACATCTGGATAAGGATGTATATTTGGCTTATGGGAACGGTAGATGAACAGCGCCTCCTCCGTATCAGGCTCCCGCCCCAGTTCTTTTAACAACGCATCTATCGCCGGTTTTCCAGCCTCAAAATATGTCCACAGCTTTTCCTCGCACCCGCCGCCGAGATAGTCGCTCACCGCTTTAAAGCCGGACCGAACATACTCTTTCTCGCTATACAATGTATCATCCAGATCAAAGATCACTGCCTTGATCTGTCCCTTGTCCTCATCTTTCAGAGTGTTTTTTTTACGCTCTGGATTCTGACATAGCGAACCGGCTGCGGGGCAAATCGTCTCTGTAATATTGACCGACTGATCGAAGCGGCTGTAAACAGCGCCATCAGAGACTTCAAGCTTTTCCGGCCTTTCGCCATCCATCAGCTTCAGAATCGCCTCCGCGCTTCTTGCTCCGGCTTTCATCGAAAGCGGGGCGCCACCGCCAAAACGAGGATTGATTTCAATATACCAATCTATGCCGGCATTATCCCGGATGAGCTGAACCGTCATTGCGCCACATGGCTTGAAAGTTTTGCAAAGGATCCTCGCCTCCTCAATCATGATCCGGTCCATGCAGATCCGTGTCTTCAGAACCTCGCCCGCCCTGACCTGCAGCCTTTCCCGGGGAACAATGCTGATCGGATCACCATCCCAATCGCAAAATATATCAATCGTATACTCCCTTCCATCCACAAAAGGCTGTACTATATAATCCCCTATCTGTCTGGCGTACATTTCCAGTTCTTCTTCATTCTCCACCCGAAAGGCGTTAATAGAACTGCTGCCATCCTTCGGCTTAATGAAGGCCGGATAACCGCTCTTGTACTCCTTCCAATTGTTCACAGGCATCGGGGCGCGCAGGCCGCAATTCACAAAAAACTGAGATGTGTTATTTTTATCCCTGCAAACGCGGATCATCTCCGGCCTGCTGATCATGACCCTTGTGCCAATTTCCTCAAACCTCCCCTTGTTCTCGCTTAATACAAGCAGGTCTGTATCAATCGTCGGAATCAGGAGATCTATATGATCCGAGGCGCAGATTTCCAGAAGCTTTTGAATATAATTTGGATCCTTCATTGCCACAACACGTCGCGCATAGTCGCAGTAAGCCAGCGCGGGGGCTGTCCCCGCCATGTCCGCTCCATATATCCTTAATTCTTTTCCCAGCACGAGCGCAGCGTTGCGGAATGCCTGCAAAAGCTCTATACGCCTACCAACTCCTGTAAATAAGATATGTTTCATTTTGCCTCCGAACCCATGAACTCCTCCATGGTCACCTCTCCGGGAGCGCTTATTCCCTCACGCTTCAATACGGTCTTAATCGTTTCAAAAATAATTTTCCAGTCACCAAAAAAAGTAATGTGATCAACGTATTTCACATCCCAGTCGAATTTCTCTTCCCAGGAGATGGCATTCCGGCCACGAACCTGCGCAAGCCCTGTAAAGCCCGGCCTGACTTCATGCCGCCTTGCCTGGTGCTCGTTATATCGGCCAAGATATTGGGGCAGGAGCGGCCTGGGGCCCACCACGGACATGTCGCCCTTCAGTATGTTAAACAGCTCCGGCAGCTCATCGAGTGATGTACCTCTGAGTTTCCGTCCAAAAGGAGTAAGCCTTGCCGCGTCCTGTTTTGGGTCTATCACGCCATCCCCCGCTGGAAGCATTGTGCGGAACTTATACAGCTTGAAAAGCTTTCCGTCTTTTCCCGGCCTTTCCTGCGTGAAAAGCACAGGCGAGCCCAGCTTAATCCTTACAAGAATCGCGGTTAACAGCATCACCGGGGAAAGGACGATCGTTGCCAGCAAGGCGCATAGAAAGTCCTGTGGACGTTTAATATATTTTTCATATGGGCCATACGGCTTATGTGTCATATCGCCTGCCGCCTTTCCAAAACTTTCATCATACTGCCATTTTCAGTCCTGGCTTCCGGCCTTCTTTCAAAGACACATATTATTTTTCTCATCGCAATAAAAAAGATGTACCCGGGGTTGAACAACCCCGGGTACATCTTCCTCCCATTTAATATTCACAATCTTTCAGAATGAATTCCTGTTGCTCTTAATTTCGACATACCGAACCGCATTCAATACAAATCTGTTCGCAATTTACAGATATCATTTAATACCTAATCTTATCCCTTATCATCCGGATTCCACTATACAAAATCACAAACAACTCCGGTGAAAACTGAAAAATATTCAACGCGAGATTCAACAATTTATCCCTTGACTCAGGAATTCTCATTAGTTCCTGCCTGCATAATAATTTTATCGCCTCGCTTCTATCGCTTCTGTCATGGTAAAGCGAGCTAAATGCCACAAGCTTACTGCGTATTCGCATATTTGCCAACTTCTCTATAACATCATCTATAGAGCCAGCATCCAATCTCTTTGCGTAATCATACACCCATTCAATTTGAGCAAATATGTCGAGAAAATTCTCAGGAGTCCTTGATAATGTAATACTGCCTGTACGATTCCTATATTTTATCAGTTGGTTCGGAATTGCATAAAGTCGATTGCAAGAATTAAGTGCCCTGAAAAAAAAATCAACATCCGAATAGTTATGCCCTTCACGAAAAGAAATATTATGAAGCAAACGGCTTCTGAATGCCTTCGTCCATACTGCGCCTGCAATTCCGCCTTTCGTCACATAACTTCTCAGTGTAGACTGCCTGTCATACCAGCCTCTTTTCGGCGCACTGAGAATTTTCTTCGGATTCCTATAGCTTTCAGCTCCAAAAGCAACAATATCAGCACCTGTATCCAACAGTTCATTCTTTATGCATTCAATAGCGTCAATTTTCATCACATCATCTGAATCGAGAAAAACCATGATCGAGCCTACGGCATTGTCCATCCCCGCATTCCGTGCCGCACTTAATCCCTGATGTGCCTGATGAATTACTCGGATCCTTGCATCTTGTCCTGCATAAAAATCACAGATTGCGCCTCCACCATCTTCAGATCCGTCATCTATCAATATAACATCGATATTACCATATGTCTGGGAAATCACGCTTTCAATGCATTCAGCCAGATATGCTTCCACATTGTACACTGGAATGATAATGCTAATCAACGGTCCGTTCATTAACCTTTTCCTTTATGTGCTTTTTCCGCAGCATTCCATGTGCCGCAGAAAAACCGAACATAACATTCCTAAAAGCATATTTTGTTCGGACGCCCCCCACACAGGAAGTCGTCCTGAAAAATATACGCTCATGTAGATACATCATCTGTTCCTTGCTACCACGACAATGCTACTGCCAAATGGCACTCTGCTCTCCTTCCTCAAAAGTGCTCTCTCCATTTTTTCTAAAAATAATAGCACAAGATTTATTATCCCGCCTCTTGACTCAAACTGAGCTTTTGCAATCCTCGCGCGTTCTTCATCCGTCCTTTGATCTTGTGATTTCAATACTCCTGTTTTTTCCATAAACACCCTGACCAGAAGAATCGGCAGAAAGAGAAATCCCATGAAATAACTCCGATAGCAGATATCGAATCCATTTGTTTTCAATAATTCACAGAGATCTGTTATCCGATATCTTCTAAAATGACCTGCTGCATCATCTTCACTGCTCCAAAGGCACATAAAGGCCGGTACTGTGACAAGGAGAGTACCCCCCCACTCATCTTCCGATGCAGTAATTGAATAAAGCCTTTATCATCCTCAATATGCTCAAGCACATCCAATAAAGTCGCCTGTTCTATTGAACCGTCTATTATGGACTTTTCGGTAACGGTGCCACAATTCACCTCATCTATCCCCCTGGCTTTGGCATGGCGGCAGGCTGCAGGATTTGGCTCTATAAGCCCGGTGAGAAAGCCCATGTTTTTTGCGACCGATGGCGTATACCCGTTTCCGCCACCAATATCTATCGTAATCTTGTCCCTTGAGAAATACTTGTCCATGAGCCATGTAACCACATTTGCGCGGTAAATAAACCACCATGAACTATCCTCCAGCTCATAAAGATCGTCCTGTGTCTTGTCAGAAAAAGCAGTATCTGTCGCAGTGCTATCCGCGACACGAATACCGCTTACCGCATCCTCGTTCCATTCTTCATCCTGCAAATACTTCATAATCCCCGTCCCAATCAAGCATATCCCTATATCCAAATCCTATATCTCAAGTTTGATATTTATAAAATCCCTCTCCGGTTTTACGTCCAAGTTTTTTTTCTCGCACCATACGCTTAAGCATAAGCTGTGGAAGATACCTATTATCTCCAGTTTCCTTTAACATCACATTTAAAATCGCAAGAACAACGTCCAAACCAATCAAATCCCCAAGAGCTAATGGCCCCATAGGCTGATTGGCGCCAAGCCTCATTGCCATATCTATGTCCTCAACGCTGGCAATTCCTTCTGCATATATACTGATTGCTTCATTAATCATAGGAATGAGCACTCTGTTAACTACAAAGCCTGGCGCTTCCTTGACTATCACGGGTATTTTCCCAATCTCTTTTGCAATTGCCATAACATATTCTGTAACTTCCGGCGTGGCAGCTTCTGATGTGATTATTTCAACGAGTTTTATGACAGGCGCCGGATTAAAGAAATGCATGCCTACAAGCGGTCGTCTTATTCCAACCGCAATGTCCTTTATTGGCAGAGAAGACGTGTTTGTCGTGAAAATACATTCTTGCTTGCAGATTTCATCTAGCTCCTTAAATAAATTTTGCTTGATTTCCAAATTCTCAATCACCGCCTCAACCAGGAAATCCGCATTTGCGGCAATCCTCAAATCCCCATCTGTTATCTTTGCAAGATATCCATCCGCTATTTCCCTGTCAATTTTTTTTCGAAACAAGTTTGTCGAATGCTTTGGCTATGACGGGCTTTCCATATCGGGATTCCTCGCGGCCTTTACATAAAAAAATTTTTTCGATAGAATCACACTGCGAAAAAACCTGGGCGATGGCAGGACCAAGAGTTCCTGTTCCAATAACAGCGACCTTCACCTTGCGCACCTCCTCACAATCGTTGAGTGCCCCATGCCGCCCCCTACGCATAGCGCGGCAAGTCCGATTTGAGCATTTTTCAATTCATGAATAAGCGTCACAAGTATTCGGCAGCCTGAAGCACCAATCGGATGCCCTAACGCTATTGCGCCCCCTCGAATATTAAGTTTCTCATTCGGGATATTAAGCTCACGCTGAAAAACTATGGCCTGGGCAGCAAACGCTTCATTCCCCTCAACGATATCTACATCATCCATATTCAGATTCAGCTTCCCAAAGAGCTTTCTGCTGCTTTCTATTGGCCCAACTCCCATAAATGCCGGATCCACGCCCGCAATAGCTCCTCCAATCCACTCCGCCTGAGGATCCAGACCGAAATCCTTGACCTGTTCTTCCGAAACAAGCACGACAGCAGCGGCCCCATCGTTAATTCCAGAACTATTCCCGGCAGTAATAATCCCGCCGGGTTTGAAACATAAATTTCCAGATTTTTGGTACTAACTCAGTACCAAAACATATTAACTTGCC
>CAMKKZ010000059.1 GCA_946413525.1 uncultured Oribacterium sp. | reverse complement strand
GACACGCAGAGTCCTGGTCTGTCAACACAGACTCCTGATACGCAGAGTTCTGGTCTTTTAAAGAGAAATTCTGACATGCGAATTCCTGGTCTGTCAAAGCGGACTCCTGACACGCAGAGTCCTGGTCTGTCAACACAGACTCCTGATACGCAGAGTTCTGGTCATTTAAAGAGGAATTCTGACATGCGAAGTCCTGGTCTGTCAAAGCGGACTCCTGACACGCAGAGTTTTGATACAGAGAAAGCGAACCCCCTGTCGGGTAAATCGTCTCAAATATCGGAGGGGATTTTGAACAATCTGAGTTCGGTCAAATCGACCTGTCTGTGGGTCAAAGCGGCTCATTACATTATGATGCTTAAGCAGTCGTCTCACGTTATTCTGAAAATAGCCTATGAATGGCTGCCGCTTCTAATCACATATTTTTTGGGTACTTTTCCCTTCACTTTGAAGCTGCTTACCGGAAAGAATGGCACATTCCTGAGTGAAATGAATCCGTTTGGGAATTACAGCTACATGATGTTCTTTTTTGTTTTGGGAGGATATCTGTACAGGCGGAAGGAAAACGGAACCGTGGGTACGCGGTACGGTGTTAATGCCGGTGAAGCTTTCCCTGTCCTTCTTTTGCTGTCTGGACTTTCCGTGCAGTTATGGTTGTACCGAAGAAGTTTTGCCTCTTTCGGATGGCAGGGACAGTATCTCCCCGGGCATAGCTATATGAGCTCTGCCGTACTCATCGCCGTTGGAAGCTTCCTGCTCCTGCGACGCGGAGCTATGTTTTTGGAGGGGCTGGCTGCGGGCGGGAATCCAGAATCAGGTATAAATGCGGAAACAAGTATTAATGTGGCCTCGGATCAAAATATAGCATCGAGTAAAAATGTGGAATTAGACACAAATGTGGCAGCGAGTAAATTCGCGGAATCAGGCACAAACATGGCATCATGCAAAAACATAGCACCGGAAGGCAAGGGCGCTTTTGAGAGAGGTATCAATTCATCAGAAAGGGGGGCAGTGTCCAATTTTTGTGAATTTCTTTGCGGAGCGATTTGCCGGATCGGGAGGAATACACTGGTAATCTATTATATGCACATGCTTCCCATGCAGGCGGTATGTTCCCTGCTTTCGCCCCATGTCGGCATTGGCATTAACATCCTGAAAGCCTTGCTCCTTATAGCGGTATGCGGATGCGCCCGGATCCTTCTCGCGCGTTTTCCGGTCTTCCGTAATTTTGTTTGAGAATAACTTTCCTGACAAGCTGAAACCCCAGTCACTAACTCTGCTGGATGCATAGTTAATGCCTGGGGTTTTTTATGTTACAAGGAATGCAGCGAAAAAATCTCCACCTGTACGGTTGCCATCCAAAGCGATATTTTGATACGGTTTACCGTAATCAAAATATCGCTTTGGATGAGCAACCTACCCCTAAATGAGCAAAACGATTTGCGAAGCAAATCTTTAAGCACGCGAAGCGGGCGGTTTTGCGAATTTAGGGGTATTCAGAATGGCCTTCAGGCCGTTAAACCGTACAGGTGGAATCTTTTGTAGAGCGAGGCTCCATGACCGCAAGCATGAAAGGCAAGCCTTTCAAGATCTTCTGTTTAGCTAAATCGAAGCAGATTTGTCTTTCACGGAAAGCTCATGTGCGGGAAGGATAAAAATATCTGAATATTTATAGTCTGTATGACCATAAATCTCTTGACAAGATAAATGCGGTGTGTTACATTGATTATAGTCAATACGACTAATATATGTTGACTAATCAATTATCGCTTTCCCAAAGCGTGTAAGGGGCTGATTGCCCGGGCGTCAACGAGTGACCTGTATTTGGATGCAGATGATGTGAGGATTTATGGTCAAAAGTGAGCCATCTTGCCCCGCAGGCGGTTCGCTATGTCAGAATTCAGAATGGCAAAGCCACTCTGATAGATGAGCCTGGTTGATGCGATGCCGCATCGGCTTGTCATGAAATAAGAGCAGCCAAAACCTGCTCTAATAGGGGAGAATTCAGAGCGGCAAGCCCCACTCTGATAGATGAGGAGGTATATTATGGGAGGAGGAAGCTGGAGCAGAGAAGCTTTTGCCAGGTACTCGGAAAATCATGGCAGGAAAGTGACTGGTAATGGATTTGTTGATACTTCAAAAATGCGGAATGCGCAGGATATGTATCACGCACGGAGTCTGGATCCGAAATTGGATCCATATCATGTTGTGAGGGAATGCTGCGACAGTGCTGAGCACCCGGAGACGGCGCCGGTCATTCTGGCTCTGGACGTTACGGGTTCCATGGGCGGAGCGTGCCTTAGGACGGCATCGTCACTTAACGTCATAATGCAGAACATCATGGATCGATTTTCAGACGTTGAATTCATGGTTATGGGGATAGGTGATCTTGCTTATGATCAGGCTCCGATCCAGATTTCCCAATTTGAATCGGACATCCGTATCGCCGAGCATCTGGACAGGATCTGGTTTGAGAAGGGAGGAGGGGGGAACGGCTTTGAATCCTATACCGCAGCCTGGTATATGGGATTGTGCCATTGCCGGCTGGACTGCTGGAAAAGGGGCAGGAAAGGAATCATTATTACGATGGGGGATGAGCCATTAAACCCTTATCTTCCGGGTGACCGTCTTGGAATCGTTACCGGCGACACGCTGCAGGGTGATATAGATACGAACCGGCTGTACCGCCATGCAAGTGAAAGATTCGATATTTTCCATATTACGATTGACGATACGGAAGACTGTTTCAATCTATATGAGGATCAAATACGGAAAAGCTTTGGGACATTCCTTAAGGAAAGATTTCGCGTTTCAACTTTGGACCTGCTCCCGTCAGCTATTCTTGAATGTCTCGGGGAATGCGGATTAAAGGAAGGCCATACGGCGAAAAAAAGCATGGCAGAGGGTCAGGGCGGAGTAAATCGATCTGAAGGGAGACGACCTGAGTGGGGGCAATTTGATGAGGGGCGGTCTGATGGGGGAGAAGATGGTTTGTCCGGCTGGCGGTTTATAATATCATAGGACATGAATGTTCCTTCAGGAACATTCATGTCCGTACTTGGCGAATCCCGCAGGGATTTGTCCGACCGAAGGGAGGATTTTGACGCGCATCTCCTTGGAGCGCGTCAAAACCTATAGGATATGAATGTTCCTTCAGGAACATTCATGTCCGTATCTGGCGAATCCCGCAGGGATATGTCCGACCGAAGGGAGGATTTTGACGCGCATCTCCTTGGAGCGCGTCAAAACCTATGAAATCAGCACGGTCAGGTCCCATTCTGACAGGGCAGAGCTTTTGTCGGCACAATATCACGTTATGTATACCACTTCTGCGTGAGATATTCATCCCGTGAGGCATCCCTGCACATTATCAAGTTGTGCGGGTATATCAACAAAATTCTGGCTGGATGGTATGGGAAACAGGGGGGAAAACAGGGAGGGAGTGTTCATGAATCGAATCAAAGTTATTATCGGCGCGAATTATGGGGATGAAGGGAAGGGGCTGGCGACCGACTATTTTGGGACAATGGCGGCGAAGGGGAGGAATGTCGCCAACATTATCAATGTTCTGACAAATGGTGGCCCCCAGCGTGGCCATACCGTAGAGCGGATGGATGGACGGAGACATGTTTTCAAGCATTTTGGCTCTGCTGCGTTTGGCAAGGCGGTATCTTATTACGCGCCGCAGTTCCTGATCAATCCGATGGAATTCATTAGGGAAGAAGCAGAGCTTCAAAAGATGGATGTGACTTTGCAGGCCTATATGAATCCTTTCTGCCGTTTTACGACACCCTGGGATATGCTGATAAATCAAATGCTTTTGAAATCAAGAGGCACTCACAACGGCTGTGGTTTCGGAATCTGGGAGACGGTGCTCCGCTATATGAGGAATCAGGGGATTTCCTTTTCTGTTTTTCTCCATATGAGCCGGACAGACCGGATCCTCTATCTGCGGAGGCTGCGGGATGGTTATTTTGTAAAGCGGCTTGGGGAGATTGGACTATGTGAGGCCAGGGACAACCATGGCGCTTCTCATGATTCCACCTTTGGTTCTGAATCCGGCTCTGTTCTCATTACTGGTTCAGATTCCGGATCGGGCTTTGAATCCGGTTCTGTTTTCATTACCAACTCAAATCCCTCCTCTGGTCATGGTAATGGTTTTTGTCATGGACGCAGGCTTTCTTTTCTGGGTTCGGCTAATGATTTCAGGGATATCTTTTTTTCTGAGGATCTGCTTCATCATTTTGAAGAGGACTGTGAATCAATGCGCGTACTTTGTCCGGTGAGGGGTAATGATTTTCTCACTCATTTCGAAAACGTCCTGTTTGAAAATGCCCAGGGGCTCCTTTTGGATGGGAATGGCATCCTTGAGAGGGAATATACCACCCCATCGACCACCGGGATGGGGATCGTCTTCAACATGATAGAAAATATTTTTCGGAAATCCGAGGTCGAAGTCTGCTATGTTACAAGGCCGTATCTGACCAGGCATGGCGATGGGACCCTGCCAAATGAAATCGCGAAAGAAAAGCTGTCTGTACGTCTTCCCGAGGTGAGGCCGGATGACACGAATATAGAAAATTGTTTTCAGGGTTGTCTTCGTTATGGTATACTTGACACGGGCAGGCTGGCGGAACGGATCCATCAAGATTTTAGACAATGTGATAAAGCGACTGGGAATTATTATCATCCTTCCGTCATGATCACGCACTGGAACGAGGTCACGGAAATGGATACGGATCTTCTTCGGGAGAAGTTCGGCACACTTTATCTTTCCAATGGGAAATGCCTGGATTCTGTTACACATGTTACATGATAGGCGGGATTTCCGGAGTGCGGATAAGGGCGGTGCTGAGCGCCTCTGGATCATGCGTGATTTCCGGAGTGCGGATAAGTGCGGATAAGGGCGGCGCTGAGCGCCTCTGGATCATGCGGGATTTTCGAAGGCGGATAAGGTGCAGAGCCTCTTTGAACGCGCTTGCAGCTGCCTAATGAGGCCGCGAACGGGATAGTGAATAATTACGCCATTTGCTGATAAGTGCCTGCGCGGATAATTGGATTTATGGTGACAGCTATGTGAAAAGGGAATTCATACATATGCAAATATCGCAGGGAGATCGGCCAGCAGAATCATCAGGTATTAATAATGAATTGCAGTCGGAGCAGTTTTTTCTTGAAAATTACAATCCATCGGATTTTGAGCATCCATCCGTTACCGTGGATATTCTGGTTTTTACGGTTACGGATGGAAAGCTTTGCGTTCTGCTTTTGAAAAGGCGGGAGCATCCCTTTAAGGGGAAATGGGCGATTCCTGGAGGCTTTATCGGAATGGACGAGTCTGCGGACGATGCGGCCATTCGCCGGATCCGGGAGGAAGCCGGAGTGGAGAATGCGCACCTGGAGCAGCTCTATACATTTTCTGCTGTCAATCGGGATCCCCGCACCAGAGTGATTTCCATCGCTTTCCTGGCCGCTGTTCCTTTCCAAAAGCTTCACTTTCATGCCGGAATCGATGCAGAGGAGGCTTCTATCTTCGCCATAAACGGAATACAAGGAGAACGGGCGTCAGTGAATCCGGAGCGCGCGATGTTTCCGGATGATTGCCTTTGGACACTCACGGGCCTTAATGGCGAACTGGTTCCTGCAAGTGAGCTTGCTTTTGACCATGACATTATCATTCAGACTGCCGTACGGCGCATGCGCGGAAAACTGAATTATACGGATATTGCTTTTGGATTTCTTGAGGATCCGGATGCTTTTACATTGACAGAGCTCCGCGTGATTCATGAAGCAATCCTGGGTCATCATCTGGATGTCCCGAATTTTCGCCGGACGATCCTCAGGGAATACTTATCAAAAGGCAGGATCATTGAACGGGGGCTTGAAAAAGGAGTTGTCGGCCGTCCGGCCATGCTCTATAGCCTGCAATCTTCCTCTGAACAAGGATAGGAGTGAGTAAGTTGGAACGAAAACGTGTGACAATAGAGAACTTACTGCACCAACGGCAGGAGTTCGGCGCAGATGAGTATGACGAGGGAAGAGCTACTCTTTCTTTCGAGAGATATGCGAGAGATATAGATACGGATATATAACGGCTGATGAGCGCTACAACCTCTTCGAGAGGGAGTTTCAGAAGGGGTTTTATGGCTATCTAAGCAGTAAAGGAGTGCGTACAAATATCAACGATGTTTCCTGGAGCAGATTTGTTGAGGATTATGCTCTTTGGTGTGATGGGAAGCAACCCTGTTCCTTGTTGGGCAGTGTGTGGCTGATAATTGAAGATTCCAGTCTCCCTCGAACTCCGGGCGGGGAAATGGGACTTTTTTTAATGCCCAGGCCCCCTTCTCCCGCGAACTCCGGGCAGTGGAAATAGAACTATTAGCAAAAAGTGAAGATGAGGTAATCGCAAGCAACAGTTCGCGCCGGGATGAAATATCAATGGGGAACAATTGAACGAAACCCGCTTTCATGGTACAATGATAATCGCAGTGTTGGACACCCTGGCGGCTGCGATTTGAGAATCATGGCAATGACATTTGAAAAAATCTTTGCTATGGTTGACGCGCACAGTAAAGAAAATGTTTGGCAGTCGGCATTTCTTTAAAAAGTGGGTAAGGGAAGTATGGACAATTCGGAAAACTTTGGGTATTCAGAGAATACCGGGAATAAGGGCAATTTTGAGAATTCAGACAGCTCTGATTATTTCGATAATACAGTAATTCCGGAGAACGCGGGTGTTTTCGAGGATGAGGGGAATTCCCAAAGTCCGGGATATTCCAAAGCTGAGGAGGGGTCTCATAGTCCGGGAGATCAAAAAGGTGATAGGGATTCCCATAGTCCGGGAGATTCCAAAGGTGAGGGGGATTCCCAAAGCCCGGGAGATTCCAAAGGTGAGGGGGGTTCGGAAATACCTGGAAATTTGCGTTCCGAAGGGAAAATTCCAATATCACAAAATCATTCAGTCAGTTCGGCCAACATTATCCGGCGTCCGTTGAAAAAGAGCATTCTGACAGGCTGCTCTCTCTTTGTGTTGGTTTTATGCCTGCTGCTTGGCATCGTGAATTATTCTGCCTACAGGAGGACGCTTTACTTTCAGTATGAAGAATATATTAGCAATCTGATGAGTTATGCCGTCGCCAATATTGATGTTGACGATCTTGCGAGATGCATGGAAACCGGCAGGGAATCGGAGCGTTTTCGCGAACTGCAGGCTTTTCTGGACAAACTGAAGGACAGTGTAGATCTGGATTTCATTTACATTATTGTTCCCTTGAGCAGGAATCCTGTGGATAATATCCGGAATGTCATTGCCGGGGTGAGCAAATATGAATACGAGCATGAGAAGGATTCGCTGGTGACATTGAATGCCCTGACGGGAGATTCCTATTCCGCTGAGACAGCGGGAAAGTACCTTGACGCTTATCATTCCGGAAGACTTAGTTTTTTTGAGGAAATTGCTGAATGGGGGAGGGAGTATACCGGTCTTCTTCCGCTTTATGATTCCCAGGACCGGAAAGTTGCCGCGCTTTGCATTGATGTCGATATTCATGAAATACAGGGGAAGCTGAATCGCCAGTTTGCGCTTATCCTGCTCTGCACCATTTTGCCTTGTGTGGCATTCGTGTATCTTTTCCTTCGATGGATTGATGTCAATGTGACGAAGCCAATCCGTATGCTGGAGAAGACGGTAACAAGATTCGCCGCCATCAGCCACCAGCAAGAGACTCCCGATGGCCTGGTGCTTGAACTCCCTCCTGTGCATGCCAAAAACGAGGTAGGGAATCTTTCCAACGCCATTGTGAAGATGGGGGAGGACATTTACAACTACGCAAAGACTCTGGCGGAGGCTGAAACGGAGGCTGTAAGGCAGAGCCAGGCCCTGAGCGAGGCTCTGGAGGCGGCGGAGAGCGCAAACCGCGCCAAGACGGTCTTCCTTGCCAATATGAGCCATGAGATCCGCACACCCATGAATGCTATCATAGGGCTTGACAATATCGCCATGAATGACCCGGCAATCAGCAGCACGACCCGGGATCATCTCAGGAAAATCAACACGTCCGCGCAGCATCTTTTGAACATAATCAATGACATTCTGGATATGTCCCGAATTGAGTCCGGTCGCATGGTTATCAAAAGTGAGAAATTCTCCCTCACCGAAACTTTGGAGCAGGTCAGCACTATCATTGGGGGTCAATGCCGCGATAAGGGAGTCCGTTATGAAACCAGTTTCGGCGATGGTATTTTTGGCGATTATATCGGCGATGATATGAAGCTTCGGCAGGTCATGATAAATATCCTTGGAAACGCGGTCAAATTTACGCCGGTCGGCGGCACGGTCAGCTTGTCTGTTGAGGAGACGGCGCGTTATGAAAGCCAGTCAACCCTTCGTATCCATATCAAGGATACCGGAATAGGGATGAGCAAGGATTATCTCCCGAAATTATTCGAAAGCTTCAGCCAGGAAGACTCCTCCTCCACCAACAAGTATGGGAGCACCGGTCTAGGCATGGCTATTACGAAAAACCTGGTGGAACTCATGAACGGCAGCATCAGCGTGGAGAGTGAAAAGGGAGTAGGGACCGCTTTCACCGTCATGATTACGTTGAAAAGGTCGGATGAAACAGGTGTTTCTAATCCTGATGATGGGCAGGAGAGCTCAGAAGCCGGAGTGTCCCGGAAGACGGGGACAGAGGCTGCGGGGGGTGCGTCTGCCGCGGCTCAAAATGTCGGCACGGAAAAAAGCCGCGCGGATTTGAAGGGGCGGCACCTGCTGCTGGCGGAGGATATAGACATCAACGCGGAAATCATGCTGATGATCCTGCAGGCGCGGGATATGGACGCGGACATCGCGGAGAACGGGGAGATTGCGGTAGAGCTGTTTGCCTCCCATGGAGAGGGTTATTATGATGCTATTTTAATGGATATGCGGATGCCGGTTATGGATGGTCTGGACGCCACGAAGGCAATCCGGAAAATGGAGCGGGCGGACAGCAAGACCATTCCCATTATCGCTTTGACCGCCAATGCCTTTGATGAGGATGTGCAGCGCAGCCTGCAGGCCGGACTCAATGCCCATCTTTCCAAACCAGTGGAGCCGGGGAAGCTCTATGAAACTCTCGAAAAGCTGATTAAGGACTGAACGAATTGAACGCCTCCCGTGCACTCAAAATTAGACAGAAATGGGAATAATATCAGCCGCCGGGCAATGCCTTGACCCGCTTGCGGGTTGAGGCTAGCCGCCCGGCGACTGAGGGCAATGCCTTGACCCGCTTGCGGGTTGAGGCATTGTCCTCAGGGATCATTCATGTCTTGTAATTTGTGCTTGCAATGCCTTTGGAAATGTGTTATCATGATTCCGTTCTTAAAAAGCAGAGATATCGAAGCGGTCATAACGAGGCGGTCTTGAAAACCGTTTGGGTGAAAGCCCACGGGGGTTCGAATCCCTCTCTCTGCGTATCCTGAAGATGTGGAAGATAGGAGGATGAATTCTTCTGTCTTCCATTTTTTTATGCATAGTGCTCGGCTTTTTGATAGGAACGAATAGCATTTCGTAGGATGGCTTTTCATAAAATAGCATTTCGTAGGATGGCCTTTTGTGAGATGACATTTCGTAGGATGGCTTTTCATGAGATAGCATTTCGTAGGATGGCCTTTTGTGAGATGACATTTCGTAGGATGGCTTTTCATGAGATAGCATTTCGTAGGATGGCAATTTGTCAGATAACATTTCGTAAGATGGCGGAAGACTGCAGTGAGGGGATTTGCTTTATGGACTATACCGGGGATGGGAGGGGGGCTTTGTACATTTGCGCCACTCCGATTGGAAATTTGGAGGATATTACACTTCGGACGCTTCGGATTCTGAAGGAAGCTGACCTTATTGCGGCAGAAGACACCAGGAATTCAATCCGCCTTTTGAATCATTATGGGATTCGCACCCCGTTGACTGCTTACCATGAGTTCAATAAATATGAGAAGGCGGAGGAGCTTGTCAGGCTGATGCGGGGCGGGAAGAATGTGGCGCTGATAACGGATGCGGGAACGCCCTGTATTTCCGATCCGGGAGAGGTGCTGGCGAGGATGGCAGCGGAAAACGGGATTGCTGTTAGCAGCCTTCCAGGACCTTCGGCCTGTATTGCCGCGCTCACTCTGTCCCGTTTAAGTACCCGGCGCTTTGCGTTTGAAGCGTTTCTTCCTTCGGAAAAGACAGACAAAAAGGAGCGGCGGCGCGTGCTGGATTCTTTAAGGAATGAGACACGCACCATCGTCCTTTATGAGGCGCCGCACCATCTGAAAAAAACGCTTGCTGAGCTTTCGGAAATATTGGGCGCGTCGCGACGTATTACCCTGTGCCGGGAGCTCACCAAAATACATGAGGAGATCCTGACTGGAAGCATTGGCAGCGTTTTGCTTCAATATGAGACGGAAGAACCCAGGGGGGAGTATGTGCTGGTGGTGGAGGGAAAGCCTGTCAGGGAGGTGGAAGAGGAAATGCAGGCTGTCTGGAAAGATCTGTCCCCTGAGGAGCATGTCCGCCATTACCTGGAGCAGGGAATGGCGGAGAAAGACGCAATGAAAGCTGCGGCGAAAGACAGGGGCATTTCTCGAAGGGAGCTATACCGCATCCTGAAGACTTAAGGGGGCTCATTTCTGCTTTCATGAAAATTTACTTCAAAGAAATCATGAACAAAGGTATATTTTATACGCATTTTTTAGCCTAGTTTACCTTATTGTTTTTTTCCCTTAATTTCAGGTGATAAAGCTAGTTTGATTCATCAAAGTTACTTCGTCAAAGTTATTTTATCAAAGATAATTTATCAAAGATATTTTATCAAAGCTGATTTATCAAAGATATTTTATCAAAGTTATTTTATCAAAGCTGATTTATCAAAGCTGATTTATCAAAGTGGATCCTGAATCCGTGAAACTTATGGACTTCAAACTCTGTGCAAACCTGCATTATCACTGGGATTTTAAGTACTCAATTCGAATGAAAATAAAGTTGAAAGCAGCATCGGTTCTACTGCCTGTCCCAGGCTTCCGCGAGGTGCATCGCAAGGACGGCGGTGGTCACGGTTCCTACTCCTCCCGGAACGGGGCTTGCGGCGGATGCTTTTGTGATAATAGTATCATAATCACAGTCCCCACAAAGCGTGCCATTCTCATCCACGTTGATGCCAACATCAACGACGACAGCATCCTTTCGGATATAACTGGCTCCAATCATCCTTGCTTTCCCGATGGCTGTAATAAGGATGTCTGCCTGATTCGTGATTTCCTTCAGGTTCTCGGTTTTTGAATGGCAGATGGTTACGGTGGCATTCTCTTTGAGAAGCAGCATGCTCAGGGGTTTTCCGACCACCATGGAGCGCCCGATAATGACAGCATGCTTTCCTGAAATATCGATGGAATATTGCTTCAATAATTCTATTACAGCCTGTGCCGTGCAGGGTGAGTATGCGGTGGGATCCCCGGCCATGACTCCCGCGATATTTTCCCTGGTGATTCCATCCAGGTCTTTTTCGGGCTTTAATTTCCGAAGCATTGCCGCCTCGTCGATCCATTTTGGCAAGGGTCTCATGACCAGGATGCCATGGATTTCCGGATCATTATTAATGAAATCAAAAACTTCCTGAAATTCATCGTCCGTGCATCGGGCATCCAGACGGTAGCTTTTGGCCTCCAGCCCAAAGGATGGGAAGCGTTTCACCACGTTCTGCTCATAGGCTATGTCCTCGGCCCTTTCCCCAACCCTCAGGATGGCGAGTGCCGGCAGCGCACCGTTCCTTTCAGCAGAAAGAGAGAGACATTTGTCTTTTATACGGTCAGCAGCGGCTTTTCCTTTCAGTTCAAGCATCTAAGGTCTCCTTCATTATAGTGGTTTTTTGGCCGCTTTACTTCCTGACAAACAGCGGCAGTATCGCAAGTTACACGGCTCCTTTATCAAATTGGTTTTGTGACCCTTTTCATTGCGGACAAGCAGCGGCAGTATCGCAATCTATAAGCCTTCTCTAATAAAGTGGTTTTGGTCATATTATACTCACGATTATATGATTTTGCCCGAAACATATTTCAAAATCATATTTTGGAATATTGTGAATGAAAAGAGTTGTTATCCATGCGGTGGCAAATGTTTGTGCTCGTGAATGTAAAGGAAGCGTTGATTTAAGCGTTTCCGGTGCAAATCGCGCCGCGCAGCGGAAAATTTCCTTTGCGTTTTCGTGTGCATCATAAGGAAAATGCTGGTTTAATCAGCATTTCCTGAAAATCCAGTCCCTCTGTCATAACGGCATCAAGATGGGCGGAGAGCCGTTTCCACGCTTTCGAAGATGGCATAGGCCCGATGTGTGCCATCCTCCTGCAGACGGGACGCGTGATTCATGAGTTCTGACGCCTTTTCCCTGTCCTTCATCATTTTTGTGTTAATGTGTACATTCATAATTGCGCCGTTTAATGCGGCATTCAGGAGCTGCACGCCTACACCGATGTCGGACAGGGCGAGCCTTGACCCCTTTTCACCGAGTTCTTCCATGTAGTTTAACGCATCACAGGTCTTCTCCATAAGCCGTATTGGGACAAGGGTGGCGGCCAGGAGGCATTTTTCCAGTTCGGATTCCCGTATGGCGATTTCTTCCGGGGTGCTTTGTCCCATGCCGTAAGCTTTTGACAGAGGCAGGAAGGCTTTCTCGTCTTCATCCGCAAGAAGAAGAAATTCCGATTGAAGTTTCTCCAGCCTGTTCATGATCCAGGCAAGCTTTTCCTCAAAGGAGGAATATTTTGGTTTTCCCTTTGTCAGGGAGCCTACCATCAGTCCCAGGCTTACGCCCATTGCAGCGGACAATGCGGAAGCGCCTCCGCCACCGGGGGTGGGAGCTTTTGATGAAAGAGCGGAGAGATAATCGCTGATGTTCTGTTCCCCTGTATTCATGTATAATTCCTTTCTTCTATGCTTACGGCTCAGACCTTATGAGCGTGTCAAAAGCTATAGGGCATGAATGTTCCTGATGGAGCATTCAGTCTGATGGTATTTGAATAATCGTGAGTATAAATGAAAGCCTTTCTTAAATCAAGAGTTCTTGCTTTCAAGAATCCTGTCTTGCCATCATGGTAATCTGGCGCAGTCCCTTTTTTACGGCGGGAATCTGGAGCAACAGAATGGTCAGGACTCCTTCCAGAAGGATATAAGCATAGTTGTATAAGAAGGGATACGCGAAGGCCATGGAACGCGGGAAGGAGTCGGGCATATAGTCCATCCAGTAAAGGTATCCGCCTATGGTATGGAATAAGCCGCGAAATAAAATGGCGGCAATATATCCTTTGAGAAGCCCGTTTTTCTGATGGGAAAAGAATCCGGATACGCCAAGGGCTGTGAACGCGAAAAAATAATCGAGGCAGACCTGCAGGGGGGAAAGGATATAGCTCCCGCCGTCCTGGAAAAACTGCAGGAAGGAGTAGGCCGAAGCTGCGGAAAGGCCGACAACAGGGCCAAACCAGTAGCCAATAAGGGTGATAAACAGCATGGAGCAAAGGGTCACGGCGCCTCCCCAGGGCAGGGGAATGATTCGAATATAGGACGCGGCAAAGGCAAGGGCCACGGCCGAAGCGGAAAAAGCCAGTTGGCGGTTCGAAAAGCCTGTTTCCTTCCTGGCTCCTCCCGCTGTATTTTCCCTTTGAGCTTTCCTGCGCGGCAGGGCAGTCAGACACAGGAGTACAAGGACGATGATGATGGACAAGGCGCTGCCCATGGGGGTGAGGGAATAATATCCATCTTCGACATTCAGAAATAGTGACATGATTTACCTCCTTTTTGGCGGAAATACTCTTGTGTCTGTTCAGACATTCCGTTCGATAGCGTATTCCGACTGTGTTTTGGAGGCAGAAGGATAATGAGAGATTGGGGCATGCATTTAAAATAAACATGAAGCAGAAGGATACAGACCGCGCCGGCAGTCTTCCCCCGCATTGTTTATCAGACAGGCATCCCCATCGGACATATCAGAATTGCTTCCCTACGCCGGTATTATCCGGATCAGGTAAAAAGGGTTGGAGGACAGGTGGTCCCCATCATCTCCATCTCAGCAAAACAGCGCCCCCAGCAAATAATAAAATAGAGTATTTGATATATAGATAAAAACGGAAATGTACGGTATAAACCTATAGGTCATGAAAAACCATCAAGGCTTTTCATGACCGTACATGGCGAATCCCGAAGGGAAATGCCTTGATCCGCTTGCGGGTCGAGGCTAGCCATCCGGCAATGAGGGACTTGTCCGACCGAAGG
>CAMKKZ010000058.1 GCA_946413525.1 uncultured Oribacterium sp. | reverse complement strand
ATTATAGGGGTAAATCCACGTTATTGCAAATGTGAGGTCACTTCATATTATCTATCGATAAGGCGCTTGAGACTGTTTTAAGCTGCTGCGCTTAAGAAGTAGCTATTAATAAACGGCGAGTGATGGGGCCGACATCCGAACGGGATCCGTCAGATAAAAATAGGTTTACAGAGGTGGAAAATGAATGCCCTGGAGGATGCTTATGAACAACTTTCCCGGTCCTATGCGATGCTCATCGGGAAAAAGGATTACGATTATCTCTGTCTTTCCTGCAAGGAAAACACACCCGAGCTTACGTTGCGCCTTTACCATGAAGCAGATCCCTCCTCTTTTACGGAACCGTTTTATGACTTTCTGATCCGCCGGGATATGCTCAGGTATGCGGAATCGATACTGGAAGAAGCAAGGGAGCCTTTTCCATCGGAAAATAAGCCGAAAAGGTTTGATTACGCGCTTTGCAACAGAAGCGAAAAAAATATCAGCAGCCTGCTGACGGAAACGGATCGTGCCTTTCCCATTGAATCAGACGCCCGCCTCATTAGAGACAGAATTCTCAAGCATGGCAGCGATGGCAGCCTGTTTGAAGCCCACGAAGAAATCTGGCTTTGCCATCTGGGGCTGGCATATGAAAACGGAAGCCTGAACACGGTAAAATATTATTTCACATCCCAAAATCAGGAATTGTTTCAGCAGCTCCGCGGACGGGTCTGCGCAGAATATGATACTCTTCTGGAGTATGCGGATCTTGTGAGGAAAGACATTGATGCTGTATTCTGGATGGTCGGGCTGGATACCGGCAAAGAAGGTTTGAAATATAAAATTTATCTGCGGCGGTACAAGGATCTGTATCTGCCGACGGAGGCCTCTTATTTTTCGGGCAGAGGCGAAATGTCCCGGACGCTTTTCCGGATCCGGGACTGGTACAAAAAGCATCCGGAGCTTTGGTTCGAAGGGACAGCGTTTGGACTTGAGTCCTCCGGCCGATGTTCCCTGAATCTGTATTTTGCCCGGAATGGATGAAGGGATGTTCCCTGAATCTGTATTTCACCAGGGATGAATGAAAGGATGTTCCCTGCAAAGGATCATCATATAGGAACTGTTGTCTAGATGTTGGTGGGTATAAACTATTAATAAAGCACAGTTTATACCGTATTTGGCGGCTTCCGGAGGAAGTCATCCTGAAAAAATTATGCCTACAGACATGGTTTTTCAGGATTTGACCTCAGCATTCTTTGCGCTGCGGTTAAAGCTGGCTTTTGGCAAAGGAGAAAGGAGTACAAGATGAGTGCAGCAGAGAAAAGCTTCGTTTTAGACGAAACCATTCTGGATTCCATCGACGAGAGGATGAAGCGTCTGGCAAAGGAGGGCGCCGTCGTTTCGGAAGATCTGTCCGGAGAGCTGAATTTCAGCGGCTGTCACAGGGGATACTGCCAGGCCTGGGATTGATGTCTGATGACGTCGATGGATCCTCAGCCGGAATCCTGTGAAATAGCATAGTTGACACAGGCCGGGGGAAGACGAGGGCGCATGTCTTCGTTTCCCAGCCGGCCGAAAGGAATCACGCTCTGATCCCGATCCATTCGCGGGTCAGAGCGTTCATTCTCCCTTATCAGAGTGGGGTCTTGCTGCTCTGATCTAATGACATACCGATGCGACCTCGCATCAGCAGGGCACATCGGTCAGAGTGGGCTTTGCCGCTCTGAATTCTGACATGGCGAACCTCCTCTAGTGGGGCAAGTCGGCACATCGATCAGAGCGGGTTTTTACCGCTCTGAATTCTGACATGGCGGACTGCCTGTGGGGCAAGTCAGCCCATACAAGGCGAAGGCTATCGTTCTAAGAGCAGGGGAATTATAAATGAGAAAAAACCTGGATCGGTTTATGAATAAGCCGAATACAAAAATAGTCATTCTGACATTGACGAACACCTGCAATCTATCCTGCGTTTATTGCTACGAACATAATAAAGAGAATACCGTCATGGATTCGGACCTGGCTCTCCGGATTGTGGACCATGAAATGACCGTTGAGGACGGGTCCGATTTCGTCTGTATCTATTATTTTGGCGGAGAGCCTTTTCTGGCCTTTGATTCCATACGGAAGATTCATTCCCACCTGAAAGGGAATCAATGGCCTAAAGGCTGGTTTGGATTTGCAACGACGAATGGGACACTGGTTCATGGCAAAATCGCGGAATGGCTGCACGATAATCAGGACAGCATGGAGGTCTATCTCAGTCTGGATGGAAGCCGCAAGATGCACAATGCGAACAGATGCAATTCCTATGATCAGATCGACATTGATTTCTTTAAAGAGGAATATCCGTTCGCGAAAATGACGGTGACGGAAAGAACCCTGCCGGATCTTTCGGAAGGTGTCATCAGCCTGCATGAGACGGGATTTCAGGTATCCGCGAACCTGGGCTATGGCATTTCATGGGAGAAGGACAGTCCCGAAATTCTGGCCGGGCAGCTTGCCATATTGATTGATTATTATATGGAGCATCCGGAGTTCAAGCCCGCGACGCTTCTGGATCAGGCCATTCTTGACCTGAATCCCTATGCGGAAAAACCGAAAAGGTTCTGCGGCATTGGCCCATTGATGAAATCCTATGACAAGGATGGACGCTGTTACCCCTGCCATGCGTTTGCCCCGCTCTGTATCGGAAAGGAAAAAGCGGAAGCGGCCAGCCGCATGGATTTTTCCTGTCCTTTGCAAAAGGCGGATCTGGATGAAAAGTGCAGGGAATGTCCAATCAGCGGAAACTGTCCGACCTGTTACGGGATTAATTTCTCCCTGTATGATAATGTCTATCACGTCGCGGATGACCATTGCCGGATGATGAAAACATTGTTTCTGGCGAATGCGCAGTTCAAATACCGCCAGTATGCGGCAGGGCGCCTGGAGCTCGGCAGGGATGATGAACTGAAGCTTCTGAGGAATATCAAAGCCTGCCAGCGGCTTGCGGAATAAATCCATCATGATTCCCATCAGAGAGAACACCGCCCGTGAGGTTACAGCGGTAATCACCACTCACAACCGGGAAACGGAGATGGTGAAGAGGGCTCTTTCCAGCGTCCTGGCACAAACCTGCCCGCTGCGGCAGATCATTATTGTGGACGACAGTGACAGGGAATTTCCCGGAAGAAAAGAAATCCGTGACCTGGCCGCGGCGTTTCCGGACCAGGGAATTTTGTATGTTCCCCATTCCAACTGCAAGGGGCTTTCTGCCGCGCGCAATACCGGGCTGACTTATGCTGCCGGCAAATATATTGCCTATCTGGATGATGATGACGAGTGGCTTCCGGAAAAAACAGCCCTGCAGTTAAGCGCCTTTGAAAAGGAGGAACGTTCCGGGAGGCCGATGCCGGGCCTCGTTTATGGAGGCGGATGGATCCGGAACGATCAGACAGGGAAAAGGCGCCGGATGCGCTGCAGGCTGGAACGGGGAAACGTTTACAGAAAACTCCTGGGCGGAAACTGGATCGGCTATCCCTCCTTTGTCATGTTCCGCAAAGCCTGTCTGGATGAGCTGGGGGGCTTTGACTCATCCCGCACCTTTATGGAAGATTATGACCTTTATCTGCGGCTGGCAAGACGATATCCTGTTTCCAATACGCCAAAACCGGTCGCGATCTATCATGAACATGAAGGCGGTCAGATGACAGACCATCTTCACGGATATATCGAGGGAATGGAGGCAATGGTGGAGAGATTCGGAGAGGATCTTTCCAGGGAGGAGAGGCTTTACCGGAGACAATGGATGCGGATCGCTTATGCCTATGCGGAAATCCCAAATCGTGAAAAGGCATATGAGGCATGGGAAACAGCTTTTTCCAGGGCCGGCAGGTTCAGTATGGCAAGGCGGATGGCAAGACGACGGATGGAGGGAATCATCGGGAGGGAGCGGAAAAAATGATGCTGGTCTTTGGGACGGATATTCTTTTATCCGCATCATTATCCTGTGCCTGCCCGCAGCTTCTGTGATGAACAAGGAACAGAATCTCTGGGTTACCGCATCATTAGCCCATGCCTGCTTGCAGCTTCTGTGATGGACAAGAAGCAGAATCAATCCCTGGGTCACTGCATCATTCGCCTATGCCTGTCCGCAGCTTCTCCTGAATTCGGCTTATCATTTCTGCTCTTAGAGGAAGATCCGAGGCTTTCAGCAAAGAAAGGGCTGAATGGTAGTAGTTTTCCGCGCTCAGATTCCATTCTGACGTAAAATCCCCTTTATGGCGTATTAGGAAATCCCCCATCCGCTCCTCACAGGAAATCGTTTCAAACAGAACAGCTCCTGTCTGTCTGACAGAAGGGATGCCTTGCAGAATGCGCAGGCATTCCTCGTGCTGTGAAAATGAAGCTTTCAGCTCGTCCTTCGAGGAGGCCGTCTGCTCCAGGACTTCCCCCATTCTTCCATAGGAAATTGCCAGATCCCTTCGGTACTGAATCATGTCGACCCGCTTTGTAAGTTCCAGGGATACATTCAGGCTTTCCTGAAAACAAGTCTTTGCGTAAGCCAGATCCCCGGAGCGCTGTCGGCAGACACCGAGCGCGCGGCACGACAAAGCAAGTTCCCGCAGCCGTTCCGGCGTATGAGATTGTTCCCACAGCTCCCGCGCGATTTCCTTGCACTGGACATACAACTCGGAGGCGGCCTGAAGCTTTTCCCAGGTTCCGGATTCTATGAAGACTTCTCCCAGCCGGAAAAGGCCCTGTGCCAGGGCGCGGCTGTTTTTCGGGGAATGTTCCAGGCTGTCCGCTTTCCTGAAATCCTCCACTGCATGGATGAAAGCATCCTCGGCGCGGACAAGGGTTTCCGGATGGTTTTTCGCCAGCCGGAAAAGCACTCCGCCTTTCCAGAAATATGAGTATCCTCTGTGGCACAGGGAATCCGCCGTCTGTGGAACATTGAGAAGCTCCGTCTGCAGAATCGCTTTTTCCGCATAGGAAAGTGCTTTTTCCAGATCATTCGCGCCGCCGGATTCGGTGAGGGCCTTGATCAGTTGCCGGCAGGCGGATGTCAATGCGCTTCTTATCTTTTTTGACGGATGAAGCTTCAAAAGAGAAAGAAGCGTTTCCTCCCGTTTCTCATACCATGTGATGGCGGTCTTTAACCCTTCGCTGGTGCCATATTTCCGATATCCATCCCCCATCCTGCCCAGGGCGCGGGCATACGTCAACGCATACCTTTCATCCTTTGACTTAATGCCGCAGGCGTTGAGTCCCATTTGTGTCGCGCCAGGCGGCACAAATGAAGTATGAAAAGCTTGCTTTTCATACTTTGACGTAATGCCGCAGGCGTTTGGCCCCATTTGTGTCGCGCCAGCGGCACAAATGGGGTATGAAAAGCTTGCTTTTCGTACTTTCCAGGCGTAGAGCGTGCTGGATGCATGGAGATATTTTTCATAGTATCTGATTGATTCCGCAATGGATGCGTTATCTCCAAGCCCTTCCAGTATCATTCCCAGATGATGATATACATCGCCAACAAGTTCGAGCGCTTCCGCCTGATCAGGATTTCTTTCAAGTTCATCCTCCTGAAAGTCCAGGACACCAGTTCCCCAGGCCTCCGCTTCCCGCAAAAACTGTTGTGCTTTCTCATCCTGTTCCGCGCGAAAACAGCGGATTCCTGTATCCAGAAGGCGGCGGATCAGGCGGGGATTCCCTTTCATTTTACGGACTTCCCGTTTTTTTCCGGATCGTTCCAGAAATCTTCTGAGATATAATGCTTCATATTCCGTCAAATCCTCGGGCGCTTCCTCGTATATTTCAAGGAAAGCGTCGCCCAGAATCTGAGCCCCATCCATCGGATCCACCTGCCATACACCGGCCTGCCTGCTGCAGAGCCATTCCTCGATAAACTTATGGCTCGGGGCAACCGTTTCCTCTCCTGACTCGTTTTCCCCAAACTTTAATAAGACGGAAAAGCTTCCAAGGACAGTTTTCATTCTTTTTCTGGTCCAGTTCATGGCCAGTGCCGCCTCATGGACCGGAAGCGCTTCCGGAGAAGCCAGAATCATTGACCATACAGGGGCGCCTTCTTTTTCATACGTTCCCTGATCCGGAAAATACCATTGGAACCAACGGAAAAAAGCGCTTCCCAGGCCTTCCGGGAACTCCTGAAAAGAGTCTGCGGGCAGCTTGCCGCGGAGAACGGCATCTGCCATCAAAACGGCATAAAGGAAAATCCCACCGCTTTTTTGAGCCAGAACCCTGCAGATATCCGAATCGGCAGCGTTCTCTCCCGCATTGCGCTTTTCATTCTTTTGTTTTTCAACTGCTGCCGCTTTTATAAGCGGATCGAGCGCTTTCCGGAAATATTCTTCTATATCCCTGAGATTTTCCGGATCTTCTCCGTTCATATCGATATGAAATGAGCCTGACGCTGGCGCAATGACGCCTGTCACTCTTCGGGAGCTTGCCAATATGCGCAGCCATTCCGGAAGGCGGTCCGCGTATTGAATCAGGACTTCCGTCAGGACATTTTTCTCCACGGTGCCGCATTCATCCAGCCCGTCAATCAGGATGCACTGCGCGCCGGAATTCCTGTCGATCATAATACTGCTGAAGGGATTGGCAATCAGCCAGTCAAAGAGCTCTGATGCATTCATGGAGTTCATCGACCCGGAAGACTCATCCAGTAAATCGCATAATAGCAGGCGGTAATCCGGAAAACGACAGGCCAGCAGATATGCCAGCGTCTGTATTACTGTCCTGGGATCATTGAATCCCGGTCTCGAATACTCGCAGAAAACCGCGGCAGTTCCCCCCGAATCATAATGCGCGTAGCGGGCCATAAAGGAGCTCTTCCCGATTCCGGGATCTCCATACAGGATGCACATTCTTGCCCCGTTCGGATCCATTCGCCATGCCGTAATTCTGTCTACAAGCCAGCTTCTTCCATAGAAAGGATTCCGCAGAAGACTGTTTTGTTTTGAAGTGTCATATCTTAGCCTTGGCAGTGCCTTTCGGATATGTTCAATTTCTCCGGCAAAACGGACATTCTCGGGGCTTTCAATGGATGTAATCAATTCGCGCATTTTCCCCTCGAACCAGGAGGCGTCCGACTCCTTTTCTTTCCAGTCGCTCATATCCAGCCATTGCCGGTCGATCAGCGTCGCGGGCGGATTGACCGTTTTCTCCGGCTCCAGAAGGACTGTTTTTATATTTCCGCCTTTTACGCCGATGGCGATACTCAACTCGTTCAGACAGACCCCGGGATTCCGGACGGAATGACGAGACATCAAGGATAGAACGCTTTGAGAATTCATGAGGCCCTCTGTGATGGCCCTTCTCCAGTCATCTCCGGCCTTGATCTCACTGGAGTCAAACCAAACTTTATGTCCGCGCGAGCATAGCGCGTCTTTTATCTTCTGACATATTTCTGCTTCCGGATGGCCATAGGACATAAAAATATTGAGGGACTTATCCGCTTTTCCAAAAGGCAGTTTTCCAAAAGGCATTTTTTCAAAAGGCAGATCCGCTTTTCTTTCCATTGCTCCGTTTTTCTCCCCTGTCAGCGTGGGTTTTTGTTATTCTGATTTCATGATAGAGTGATGCGGTATCGCATCATTAAGGCTCACTTGTCAGCGTGGGTTTTTGCTGCTCTGATTTCATGACAAAGCGATGAGGCTTTGCGACAGCAAGGCTCCTTATGGGGTTCAATCCTGTCTTTCTTTCATATACATGGTATATCTTTTTTTGATGTTTGGCAAATACGAGACGGAGATAACAATATCGTAGGTTTTTGATTTGTTTATGATGGTGAACAGGAATGATGAATAGTTCTGTTTATATTGCGTTTCGAAGTGAAACGGATGTATAATGCGACTGAGAGATATGCCTTGACCTACGGGCAGGTCGAGGCTGGGCTCCCGGCGACTATGAGATATGCTTTGACCCGCCTGCGGGTTGAGGCTGGCCTTCCGGCAACAGGACGGGGGGTTCAAACAATAATTATAAGACGGAAAAGCAGAAAGGAGTTCTTATGAAAAGAAAAAATCTCACCGTAATTTTTGGCCTGACCGCGGCACTGACGATGCTTGCCGGCACTTCGGTCATGGCCGCATCTTTTTCCCAATTCTGGAAGCAATCTTCAGATGGGAGCTGGTATGTTGAGGATAATGCCGGAAAGAGGGTCACCAATGCCTGGCTTTGTGACGACGCCGTGGCGGAAAACGGGAAGGATGTCTGGTACCTGCTGGATCAGTGGGGGAACATGGTTACGAATGGCCTGGTGCAGGATGGGACCGGAAATTATTACAGCATTGAGACGGAGCACAATGGGTATTATGGCATGCTGCGGTATCGTTCCGGGAATTACGACGGGATTTATCTGGATCTGGAAAGCTCCCATGCCGGCGCCTTTGCGGCCATTAAGAATGAGGATGGCCGGAACGCGCTGAGACAGCGGTATGGCCTTAAGGATGTTTCTTCCATCAACAATAATAATATTGTGTATACCAGCAGCTTCGGCACGTTTGAAGAGGATTATAGCGGTACGTATCAGTATCGGAGCGGTCCGACCTGGTCCGGGATGTTCACGCTCACGAAGATTGACAAGGATCATTATTCCGTGTCGAAAAACGAAGAGGGGGATGTGCGGACGGCGATGCTGACCCGGGATTATGATTATGAAAAAGAAAAGCAGGATCAGCCGATTTTCCGAATCAGCGGCTGCAGCGCCTACAGTCATGAAAGCGATTTGAACGATGACGGTTACATTACCATCCACGGCGAACAGCTCTATACCCATGGACTTCACTACGAGGGGGATGTTGGATGGGAGGCGGCTGCCATTTATGACAAGGTTTATGGATGATCGATTTGATGATCGATTCTGTGCGGGGAACGCGGATGCGGGCATTTTCAGACCATAAGGGAAGGGCATTATAAAAGCTGGAAAGCTCATAAAAGGCCATAGAGGATGGCCATCAAGAAAGCCGCAAAGGTTCCAAAAGGCCATGGAGGATGGCCATCAAGAAAGCCGCAAAGGTTCCAAAAGGCCATAGAGGATGGCCATAAAGAAAGCCGCAAAGGTTCCAAAGGGCCATAGAGGATGGCCATAAAGAAAACTTCAAAGGTTCCAAAGGGTCATAAAGGCTATGAAGAATGACCCCAAAATTGCCTAAAGAATCCATGGACTATGTCTGATATTGGTTGACAATCCCGCCTGTTTCCTGTATTCTATTTCAGTATGCCGCTTGGCGGGGCATAAGCGCGTCTCTTGATGCCGCCGAAGCCAGCGAGTTTTTTAGCACATCTGGGAGGTATTCTCGAAATGTATGCAGTGATTGAGACCGGGGGAAAGCAGTACAAGGTCAGCAAGGACGATGTCATCCGTGTGGAGAAGCTGGAGCAGGAGGAGGGCGCGAAGGTTACCTTCGAGCAGGTTCTTTGTGTAAATGACGATCAGACATTGAAGATCGGCGCTCCGTATGTGGATGGCGCAAAGGTTGAGGCCACCGTCCTTAAGAACGGCAAGGGCAAGAAGGTTATTGTTTACCGTTTCAAGAGGAAGTCCGGCTACCACAAGAAGAATGGACACAGGCAGCCGTTTACCGAGCTTCGGATTGATTCGATTGGCTGAATGTCCTGATATTACGTGTTAAACAGACGTTCGGTTGAATGTGCTGGAATTGCACGTTGAAGAGATTGCCGGCAGAATGTCTTGGGATTGCATGTTGAACAGATTGCCGGCTGAATGCCTGGAACTGCATTTTGAACAGGTAGTTGGCTGAATGTCCTGGAATTACATGTTGAAGAGATTGCCGGCTGATTTGCCGGGGATTGTATGCCGGACAGGTACTGTGATTTAATTATACTGGAATGGAGGTATGGCGATATGGCTCATCATAAGGGCATGGGATCCACGAAGAACGGAAGGGATTCCAATTCGAAAAGGCTTGGGCAGAAGAGGGCGGACGGCCAGTTTGTAAAAGCTGGCAATATCCTTTACAAGCAGAATGGAACACGTATTCATCCCGGTCTGAACGTAGGGCTTGGGAATGATTATACGCTGTTCGCGAAGATTGACGGCGTTGTCAGGTTCGGCCGCCTGGGCAGGGACAGGAAGCAGGTTTCCGTTCTTCCGAGGGTTGAAGCAGAATAAACGCTTGTTTTTTCCGCCCCATGCCGGTTTATCCGGTATGGGGCTTCTTTCCATTTTTCCGAAATTGTTCTGGGGATTTTCCGAAATTGTTCTGGGGATTTTCCGAAATTGTTCTGGAGTTTTTCTGAAATTGTTCTGGAGTTCTGGGGTTAGGGTATGTTTTTTGATGTGGCAAGGATATTTTTGAAGAGCGGGAAGGGCGGGAATGGCCATGTTTCCTTCCGCCGTGAGCTGTATGTCCCTGCGGGCGGTCCGGACGGAGGGGATGGCGGAAAGGGCGGGGACATTGTATTCGAAGTGGACCCCGGCATGAACACGCTGGAGAATTTCCGAAACCGTCGGAAATATATGGCGGAGGCAGGCAGCGACGGAGCCCGGCGCAGGATGCACGGGAAAAACGGGAAGGACCTGGTCATCAAGGTGCCGCCGGGAACCATTATCCGGGACGACGGGAGCGGAAAGATTATTACGGATATGAGCGGCGAACAGCGGAGGATCGTCCTGCTCAGAGGAGGGAAGGGGGGCCTTGGCAATATGCATTTTGCCACCGCTTCCATGCAGGCTCCGAAGTTCGCGCAGCCCGGGCAGGACGCCATGGAGCTCTGGGTCCGCCTGGAGCTGAGGGTGATCGCCGATGTGGGGCTTTTGGGCTTTCCGAATGTGGGCAAGTCCACGATTCTGTCCATGTGTTCTAACGCGAGGCCTGAGATCGCGAATTATCATTTCACGACCATCAATCCGCACCTCGGGGTGGTCAGTCTGAAGGGGGACCGGCAGTTTGTCATGGCGGATATCCCCGGCCTGATCGAGGGCGCTTCTGACGGGGCCGGGCTGGGATTCCAGTTCTTAAGGCACATTTCCCGCTGCAGGGCGCTCATCCATGTCGTGGACGCTGCCGGGTCGGAGGGGCGGGATCCGATAAGGGACGTGGAGCTGATCAATAAGGAACTGGAAAGCTATGACCCGTCCCTTTTGAAAAAGGTCTCCATTATCGCTGCCAACAAGCTTGACCTCCTGCCGGACGGCGGGGAAGAGGCGGCCAGGCTGCTTTCCGAGCGCTTCTCGAAAGAGGGCATCCGCGTCCTTCCGGTGTCCGCGGCCTCCAACCGGGGGCTTTCGGAGCTTTTGGAGGCTGCCTGGGAGGCCCTGGGGGCGGCAGGGGAGGAAACCGTGGTTTATGAAAGCGAGTTCGACATCTCGTCCCTCGGGAGGGGGGAGAATATGCCGGTGACGCTTGGGAACCCGAAGCCTTCCGTGTTCACGGTGGAGGGTCCGAAGATTGAGAAAATGCTGGGTTATACCAATCTTGAGGCGGAGAAGGGCTTTGCCTTTTTCCAGCGCTTCATGATTGAACAGGGCATCATCAGCGATCTTCGGAAAATGGGCATGAAGGAGGGTGACACGATCCGGATTTACGGCCATGAGTTTGAATATCTTGATACCGAAAGCTTTGACAGGCAGCAGGAGGAGGATTGGACTTATGAGCTGTTCCATGGCCGCCCCAGGGCTGTGCAGGAGTCGGCGGGGGAGGATGAGCCTGGCTGAGAAAAGAACGTACTGACAGGGAAGGATGAGGGATGAAGCAGTATATAAAAAACAGTAAGCACCGCGCTCTTTTGAAAAGCGCGGCCATGACGATTGAGCCGGCGCTGAGCCTTGGGAAGAATGCCCTTACTCCCGCTTTCATCGAGGCAGTTTCCGAATATATTGAAAAGCATGAGATTATCAAGATCAGCATACTGAAGGCCTGCGATGAGGATCCGGGGGAACTGGCAAACACGCTGGCGGACCGCACAAAGTCCGATCTGGTGCAAATTATCGGACGGAAAATTGTCCTTTATAAGCCCGCAAAGGAAGAAAAGGACAGGAAATATGAATAATAAGGATGGCCGGCGTTTTGGCGATGTGGAATCGGATAATCTTCATTCAAATGTCCTGAATCGCGGCAGCATGCATTCGGACGGATGGCCGAAGGGGAGCAGGATCGGCATTATGGGCGGCACCTTCGATCCGATTCACAATGCGCATCTTGCTCTCGCGGAGAAAGCAAGGCTTCAGCTTTCCCTTGACAGGGTCTGGTTCATGCCGGCTGGCTCTCCTTATCTGAACAAGCATAATAGCATCAGCCCGTCCCGGCACCGTTTCAGGATGACGGAGCTGGCCCTGGGCATGCACCCCTGGTTCCGTGTTTCCCGTTTTGAGGAGCATTCGAATTATCAGCGCGTATCGGCAAGGCTTGCCGACGCAGGGATGGTTGCGGAGGAAAGTGCGGTTTCGGACGGAAGGAAGAATGTTGAGGAGAATGCGGTTTCGATCGGAAGGAAAATTGCTGAAGGAAGTACGGTTTCGGATAAGGGAAAGGGTTCCGGCAGGACCTATACGGCGGATACGCTTAGGATGCTGAAGGAGGTTTGTCCGGAAACGGAATTTTATTTCATTATCGGCGCGGATCAGCTTTATACTTTGGAGTCATGGTACAAGCCGGAGGAAGTGTTCCGGCATGCTGTCATTGTATGTGCCGAAAGGGACGTGGATGACACGGTATCGGGGCGCAGGGATTTCCTTGCCCAGGCAGAGTATCTCCGGGGGAAGTTCCAGGCGCGTATTGAGCTCTTGTCTTTTGTCCCGATGGACATTTCCAGCACCCTGGTCAGAAAGCGGACTGCCGAAGGACGTGACATAGCTGGGCTTGTGCCGGAAGCAGTGGCGGAATATATTAAAGCAAACAATTTATATTCTCCCGAAGCCTGAAGGATGCTTATAAAGAACATAATGGAGGGCGGAACCGCCAAAAGAGGTAACATCCGCATTAGAGTCGGAAGCATCGTTATAAAGATCATAATGAAGGGCGGGAGCCGCCAAAAGAGGTAACATCCGCATTAGAAGTCGAAAGCACTGTTATATAGAACATTATAAAGGGGCTATGAAAATGAGGCTGTAAAAAGGGCGTTATGGTTTGCCCAAATGGGTTTGCCACATGGAGTTTGATGGGGAAACAGCGAATGGAAAAAAAGAAGGAAAAGGAGAAGGAGAACGGCGGTTCTGAGGGGAAGGAGAGGAAGGACAGGGACTTGAGGAATGAGGCGGAGGAGATTCGGAAGATCAGGGAGAAGCTGAAAAAGCAACTGAAGCCGGACAGGTATGAACACTCCCTGAGCGTCAGCTTTACGTCCGTCTGTCTGGCTATGCGCTATGGCTATGATCTCCATAAGGCGGAGCTGGCCGGCCTGCTCCATGATTGCGCGAAGCAGTTCAATAAGGAGGAACTGATTCGGGCTTGTAGAAAGGACGGGGTGGTTCTTTCACAGGAAATGCTGGATTCCCCCCAGGTGATTCACTCCATTTATGGGGAATTTTACGCAAGAAAGGCTTATGGGATAGAGGATCGGGAAATCCTGTCGGCAATACATAACCACACTCTTGGAAAGCCGGCCATGGGGCTTTTGGATGAGATTGTCTTTACGGCGGATTATATAGAGGTCAGGAGATGGAAGGCACAGAGGCTTAAGGAGATACGGCAACTGGCCTTTGTGGATCTTCAAAGGGCAGTTTATGAAATACTGCATGATACGGTCACTTATCTTGAGGGGACTGGGAGCTATGTCTGCAGGGATTCGTTAGACAGCTATCGGTATTATGAAAACCTTGTAAAGAAGAGAGGCGATACTTTTGTCCGCCCGTACAACTGAGCCGATTTGCCCTGCAAGCGGTTCGCTATGTCAGAAGTTGGAAAGGTCAAAACGAATTCCGATAGCTGAGCCGGTTTGCCTTGCAAGCGGTTTGCTATGTCAGAAGTTGGAGAGGCCAAAACGAATTCTGATAGCTGAGCCGGTTTGCGCTATGGGCGGTTCGCTATGTCAGAATTCAAAGTGGCCAATACCTATTCTGATAATAGATGTAGGACGAGGCGGAGAAAGGGAGATGAAAGGGGAATAATGGTAACAGAAAATTCCAGAAGGATGGCAAAGGCGGTGGCGGAGGTTCTGGAGGATCGGAAGGGAAGGGATCTTTCCATTATAGATATTTCCGGCATTTCGGTGATAGCGGATTATTTCCTTATTGTAACGGCGGAGAATACCAGGCAGGTGGATGCCCTCTCGGAAGCTGTCCAGGACAGGATGGCGGAGCTTCATTACAAGATACGCCGGGCGGAGGGCATGCCGCAGTCCGGTTGGATATTGTTGGATTATAATGATATTATTGTCCATATTTTTGACAAGGAGCAGAGGCTTTTTTATGATCTCGAAAGGATCTGGTCCGATGGGAAAAGGGTGCTGGATCTGAGCGAACTTGAAGTGGAAGGGACAGTTGGTCCGGATGTTTCCGAAGACGAAGATAGGGATGATGACAAGGGTCGGCTTGAGGACGAGGGTGAAGACGAGGACTGGCCCGAGGATGACGAAGACTGGTCTGAGGACGAGGACGATGAAGACTGGTCCGAGGATGAGGACGATGACGAGGATTGGTCTGAGGACGAGGATGAAGATGAAGACTGGTCTGAGGATGAGGATGAGGATGAGGACGAAGACTGGTCTGATGATGATGATGATGATGACTTGACCGAGGACGAGGATGGCGATGAAGATGAAGACTGGTCTGAGGACTGGTCTGATGATGATGACTTGACCGAGGACGAGGATGACGATGAGGACCAGTCTGAGGATGATAAGCAATCATAGGTCGAGGGCAAAGAGCGGGATCGCGAAAACCGGGTGAATTGTAGTTAAGGGTATGTTATGAAGCAGATATGAATGGAGGGCAGGGATGGCTGAGGTGGGATTGCGTGAATTAATCCGCAAGGCTCTGAAGGCAAGGACACAGGCTTATGTGCCTTATTCGCATTTTCAGGTGGGGGCGGCGCTGGAGACGAAGGAAGGGAAGGTTTATCAGGGCTGCAATATTGAAAATGTGTCTTATGGCGTGACGAATTGCGCGGAAAGGACGGCTTTTTTCAAGGCAGTCAGTGAGGGCGCAAGGGACTTTTCCAGGATTGTTGTCGTGGGGGGGGAAGAAGGCGCGGAGGAGCTGGAGGAATGCCCTCCCTGTGGGGTGTGCAGGCAGGTGATGGCCGAGTTTTGCGATGTGGACAGTTTCCAGGTCGTGCTTGCCCGTTCCGAGGAGGACTATCATATTTACATGCTGAGGGAGCTGCTGCCCCATGCCTTCCTTCCGGCAAACCTTGAAAAATAGCAGATAATGTCTGCGGCAAAGGAGTATGGGATGCTGAATTATTCGGAAGATGAGAGGATGTACCACATAGGCGTGGCTCCCGGTGAGGTTGGAAAATACGTGCTCCTTCCCGGGGATCCGAAGCGCTGCGCGAAAATAGCGGCTTATTTTGAGGATGCCCGTCTCGTTGCGGATTCCAGGGAATATGTAACGTATACGGGCAGGCTGGATGGCTTTCCGGTCAGCGTGACATCAACGGGCATTGGGGGACCCTCCGCGGCCATTGCCATGGAGGAGCTTTCTATGTGCGGCGCGGACACCTTCCTTAGGGTGGGGACGGCCGGCGGCATGGATCTGGATGTGGAGAGCGGCGACCTGGTCGTCGCCAGCGGGGCCATCCGTATGGACGGCACGAGCAAGGAATACGCGCCTATAGAATGGCCTGCGGTGCCGGACTTTCAGCTTACCGGGGCTCTGGAAAGGGCTGCCCGGAAGCTGGGCTACCGCTGCCATGTGGGTGTGGTTCAATGCAAGGATGCGTTTTACGGGCAGCATAGGCCGGAGAGTCTGCCAACGGCTGATGAGCTCATGCAAAAGTGGAAGGCCTGGCTCCGCCTGGGCTGCAAGGCTTCTGAAATGGAAAGCGCTACTTTGTTTACGGTGGGCGCTTATCTGCGGGTCCGGGTGGGTTCGGTGCTCTTCATCATGTCGAACCAGGAAAGGGTGAAAAAAGGTCTTGACAACCCTATCCTTCATGATACGGACAAGGCTATCCGTACGGCCATTGAGGCGATCCGTATTTTGATTGCCGAGGATGTGCATTCGGTCTGAGCCGATTTTCCCCGCAGGCAGTCCCTTATGTCAGAATTCAGAGTGGTCAAAAGCCACTCTGTTTGATAGAGATGGAATAGTACACGAAATCCCTGCAAACCGTGAATTAAAGCGGCTTGTTGATAGCCAAGTACCCCACACATATTTAGTTTATGTGTGGGGAATTTTTTGAATTTCTATTGATGCAATGCGTTAAAAGTGCTATTATAATATTGCTAGGAATGGGTGATGCGATATGGATACAGCGAATGAGATAAAAAAATTACGAACAGATATGGGAATGAATCGCAAAGAATTTTGTGATTATTATAATATACCGTACAGGACTGTTACTGACTGGGAAGCGGGAAAACGTAAAATGCCGGAGTATGTCCTGGAACTTATGGAATTTAAGGCAGATGTTGAGCAGTTAAAAAATGCCAACACATGAGAAATATGATGTTAAAGAAGACTTCTGTTATGAGTATGAGAGATAAAGAAGTACCTGATTCCGTGAAATTGAAATGGTGTTTTCCATCAAAAAACCGCATAAAGCC
>CAMKKZ010000057.1 GCA_946413525.1 uncultured Oribacterium sp. | reverse complement strand
TCCTCCGCACCGGTTTTCAAGCTCCCTTCGCCAGCTCCCGGATCCTCCGCACCGGTTTTCAAGCTTCCTTCGCCAACTCCCGGATTCTCCGCACCGGCTTTCACGCTCCCTTCGCCGGCCTCCGGATCCTCCGCACCGGCTTTCAAGCTTCCTTCGCCAGTTCCCGGATCCTCCGCACCGGTTTTCAAGCTCTCTTCACCAGTTCCCGGATCCTCCACAACAGCTTTCAAGCTCTCTTCGCCAGTTCCCGGATCCTCCGCACCAGCTTTCAAGCTCTCTTCGCCAGTTCCCGGATCCTCCGCACCGGCTTTCATGCTCCCTTTGCCAACTCCCAAATCCTCCGCACCGGCCTTAAGACTTCTCTCATCCGCCCTCAACTCATCCGCGTCAACCATCGAATCTTCCGCCCTGATTGCCAGTACTTCAGCATCATTCTCAGGCTCCTCCGCATCGGTCGTCGGATTTTCCGCCCCGGCCTTCAGATTTTCCGCCTCAGCTTTCGGGTTCTTCTCAATCACGTCCGGGGATTTATCGACTTCCAATGTCCTCCCCTGTCTCCGCGCGTCCTGTATTTCCGACAAGGCCATGCCCTTGCCCTCATTCACATCCGCAGAACCCTTGCCCTCATTCATTGCCACGGATTCCCGCGATGCCAGATCGCCTTTCCGATCCCCACGTACATACTCATTTGAAGCGATCACGGATTCCGGTCGCGCGTTTGAAACATAATTTCTCAATAAGGGTTCAGTCAGCACAAAAGCCGCCGCACTCAAAAAGCCAAAAAGCAAGGCAGAAATGATAACGCGAAGATAATAGCAAACCTTCTTTTTCCAAATCCCTTTACGGCCTGTGACCTGTTCCTTTATAAAGCCTTTCTCTTCCATAATCCGTCACCGCACATTTATGCAATTATCAGGGAGCCATATGGATCACAATACCCAGGTATTAACCATGCAACAAGCATAGTTGATACTGTAATGGCGACTCCCACAGGAAGCCGTCCTGAAAAAAAGCCTTCAGGTATATTTTTCAGGATTCATCCGCGGCAATTCTTATGCCGCGAATAAACCTATCTATTTATCCGCAAATGGGTCGAACACAAGAAGCGGACATAATTCCATGTCAACCATCCGCCAACTGCAGTGGAGCCGCCGGCAATGTGAAAGTGAATTCCGTGCCCGCCCCCTCAGTGGAAACACAGTCAATGTTTTCCCCATGCGCGTTGATGATTGACTTTACAATGGCCAGTCCCAGCCCCGTCCCCTGCCTGTCCTTCCCACGGGAATGATCGACCTTATAAAAACGATCCCATATTTTCTGAATATCCTTTTTGGGAATGCCTATGCCGGTATCCTTCACTGAAACAAAGACCCTCCCTTCCCCGCGAAGGCCTGTTGAGATTCTGATCTTCGAATCCGGGTAACTGAATTTCAAGGCATTGTCCGTCAGATTATATAGCACCTGCTGCATCTTCCCATAATCGGCATAAACCATTTCCTTCTTCTCAGCAAAAATCAGTTCAAACGTAATTTTTTTGTCCAGGCAGACCATCTCAAAACCGGCACACAAATCCCTTATCATGCGGTTGATATCAAAGCCAGTCCTTGTCAGAAATCCCTTCTGGTCTATTGCCCCCAATGTCAGCATGGACTGCGTAAGCTTTGATAGCCTCTCCGTTTCCGAAATCAGTCGTGACAGATACTTCCTCTCCATCTGCGGAGGTATAGTTCCATCCAATATCGCTTCAAGATAGCCTTTAATCGAAGTCAACGGCGAACGGATATCGTGACTCACATTGGCAATGAACTGACGCTGATAATCATCCGCTTTCGCTATCTCATCAGACATGAAATTCAGCGTCCCGGCCAGGTAGCCCATTTCATCCTCAGCTTTGACGGAAATTCGGTGGCTGTAATTTCCCGCCGCATAAGATGTCGCCCCTTCCGTTATTTTCCGCAGCGGACGGTACACAATGAAATAAAAAACAACCAGGATAATTAAAGATAGGAGAAAAATTGCCAGCCCCGTAATATACGCGATATTCAGTATCCTGTTCTGCTCGGCAATGACCGTATTCATCGGCATATGGATGATGACATACCCATTAACCCGGTAATCCCGTATGATGGAAGCCGCCACTGTCAGGACATCTTCGGCAAACAGGCCGTGATAGCGTCCCATGGTATAATTCTTTGCGCCGGTCATAAGGGGGTCGAATTCCGGTATCCTACGCCCGGCCATGGAATTGCTTCCTGTATTGGAAATAATCCTGCCTTCCCTGTCCGAAAGCCATACATTTGCCTGAAGGAATGTGGAAACAGCCTGCATCTGCCCCTTAACAATCTCTTCCGAAAGAAACAAGCCGGAAGAATCCGAAGATGAATCCGAATAAGAAGCAGCAATAAGGGATGCCTCCAGGTACAGACTATTGACTTCTTTATGCACAAGATAACGATAAGTAAGATGTGATGATATTAACGCAATAAAGGCGAAGCCCAGAATACCAAAAACACAGTACGCAAGTATGAATTTCAGAAAAAGACGTCTCCTCAATGCCCGCACCCTAACTATGCCAGATTATACGGTCTTGAATTTATATCCGATTCCCCAGACCGTGGCAATCTCCCAATTCTCGTTTCCGGGAATCTTCTCCCGCAGGCGTTTGACATGAACATCCACCGTGCGGGAATCCCCTCGAAAATCATACCCCCATATATTATCCAATAGCTGATCCCTGGTGAAAACCCTGTTGGGCGAACAGGCCAGAAAATACAAAAGCTCCAGCTCCTTCGGGGGCATTTCGAGATCTTTTCCCTTATATAACACAGAATAATTTGTCTGATCCACCACAAGATCAGGATATTCAATAACAGCTTTGCGCCGCTGGACTTTTTCCTCTTCACGGTGCTGCTGTGGAAGCCTGCCTTCAGAGCCGGCAAAAGAAGATGCCCCTTGGGCGCGTCTCAGAACAGCCTTGATTCTTGCGAGCAGTTCTTTTGGGTCAAAAGGCTTTTCCATGTAATCATCCGCCCCCAGTTCAAGCCCAAGGACTTTGTCAAATGTCTCCCCCTTGGCCGAAAGAATGATTACGGGCACGGAGGATTCGGCCCGAATACGGCGACAGACCCCATAACCGTCAATTCCTGGCAGCATCAAATCCAAAATTACCAAGTGGGGCTTGAACGAGGGAAAAACACGCAGTGCCTCCTCCCCGTCCGGTACTGCCAGTGCCTCATAGCATTCCCTTTCCAGATATAGCGTGATAAGCTCCGAAATGGAATTGTCATCATCCACGATCAGAATCCTTTGCCTTCCAGCCAAGCGCTTCCCCCTACTTCTTAAAATAAGCTATTGTCACTCCGTCGGATCCCTCCCCGAATTCACCCAGACGGAAGGATTCCACATATTTGTTCTTTTTAAGCTGGGAATGTACCATCTTCTTCAAGGCCCCGGTCCCCCTGCCATGTACGATCCGCACCTCCGGCAATCGCGCAAGATAGGCGTCATCCAGATATTTGGAAAGCTCCGGCTGAGCTTCCGCAGTGGTCATGCCAATCAGATTGATTTCCGTGGAAATCCCCATGGCCTTGTACATTCCAAGATTGCCCCCGCTGCCGTTCCTGCTGCCAGGGCCATCGTTTCCCCTTCTCCTAGCTTCCCGGTATGATATGCCGGCACCTTTGTACGCACCTGAGGAGCTTCCGCCGTCCTTGCCCTGCTCAATCATCTCGATATCCTTGATATCGACCTTTGTTCTGATAATACCCGCGGTAACGTACAATTTCCCATCCCTGTCAGGCAGGGTTGAGACGGAGGCGTCCAGATTCAAGGGCAGCACATGCACCCTGTCGCCGATACTGAGTTTCTTTCGGGAAACCGGCCTGGACGGGCCCTTGCTCTGGCCGATAGACATGGCTGCCTGTGTGTCCTTCAGCTTCCTGTTCAAAAGGGCTCGGGTATGTTCCGCAGTGAGGGCATCGGAACCCTGCTTTTCCTGCTTCCGCAGCTCCTTTACAATGGAATCTGCCGTCTCTTTTGCGTCCTGAAGGATGCGGGCCGCTTCCTCCCTCGCATTCTGGAGTATTTTGTCCCGTCCCTTTTCCACTCCTTTGGAGGACTCCCTGGCGCGTTTCTTGTATTCGCTGATTTCCTCCCGATAGCGCTGTATCTCCTCCCTCTCCCGTTCAATCGTCGCCCTGCTTTCCTCCAGGCTTGTAATCACGTCCTCAAACTTCACCTCTTCCGCGTCAATTCGCTTTTTCGCGTCCTCGATGATATAATCCGGAAGCCCCAGCTTTCTGGAAATCGCGAACGCGTTGGATTTTCCCGGCACGCCAATCAGAAGCCGGTAAGTAGGACTTAATGTCTCCACGTCAAATTCGCAGCTCGCGTTCTCCACGCCCTCCGTTGTCAGCGCGTAGAGCTTGATTTCCGCGTAATGCGTGGTTGCCACGGTACGGGTTTCCATATTGTGAAGGAACTGCAGAATGGCCATGGCCAGCGCGGCGCCCTCCGTAGGGTCTGTCCCGGCTCCCAGCTCGTCAAAAAGGCAAAGGCTTTCGGAATCCGCTCCGGAAAGGATCCTCACGGTATTCGTCATATGCGCCGAAAACGTAGACAGGCTCTGCTCTATACTTTGTTCATCCCCGATATCGGCATAGATTTCATGAAAGACCCCGAGCTTTGAGCCATACTCCGCCGGGATGAACAGGCCGGACTGCCCCATGATCTGGAATAGCCCCACCGTCTTCAGGCAGACGGTCTTGCCCCCGGTATTAGGCCCGGTAATTACCAGCATGCTGAACTCATCCCCCAGACGAATTGTCACCGGAACCACCTTTTGCCTATCAATCAGTGGATGCCTGCCCTCCTTGATCAGAATGACACGGTCATCATTGAACAGTGGTTCCTCCGCCTTCATGCTGCCGGCCAGCTTTGCCTTCGCGAACACGAAATCCAGGTGCCCCAAAATCCGCACGTTCTCCAGAATGCTCGTGGTGTGGGGAGCGAGGGATTCTGACAGTTTTGCCAGAACCTTCTCAATCTCTTTTTTCTCTTCCGCCTCCAGCTCTCGTATCTCATTATTTAACCTTACCACGCTCAGGGGTTCGATGAACAATGTCGATCCGGTCGCGCTCTGGTCATGTACCATTCCAGGAAAAGAGCTTTTGTATTCGGCCCGTACCGGAAGGCAGTAACGACCATTCCGCATGGTAATGACCGCGTCCTGCAGCATGGAGCGCGAGCTGTTCAGAACTGAGTTAAGCTGGGCGTGTACCCTGTCAGCGGCGCTGTGAAGCCTGCGTCGGACAGACAGGAGACCGCCTGACGCATCGTCCGCGATCTCATCCTCCGACAGTATGCACCTGTGAATTTCCCTGGCTTCCTGAAAAAGGGGTGAAATCTCCTGAAAATAAGGGCTTAATACATCCTGCCCTCCCTCGGTATTCTCCCCGTATTTCTTTACTCTTTCCGCGACTTCCAGCAAAGAACCGACCGACAGGAGTTCCGAGGCGGAAAGGCTTGCGCCAATTTCAAGCCTTTTCATTGAATCAGCCAGATTCCGTACGCCGGAAAAGCTTATATTGCCATGCAGGCGCATCCTGTCCACCGCGGCAGCCGTCTCGGACTGCCAGGCTTTAATCTCCGAAAAATCAGAGGAGGGGACAAGGGACAACGCCTGCTTTTTCCCCTCCTCTGAATTCGCGTGAGCCGAAAGGAGCGACCGTATTTTCTGAAATTCCAGCGTATTCAATGCTTTTTCATTCATTTCCCTGTATACTTTTCTCTCCCATTATAGTGGTTTTTGGCCATTTTAATTGCCGACATACAGATGCGATATCGCAATCTCTATGGCCCCGGGCGTACTCGGAATGCGCGTAAACGCCACGCCCGAGGCGTAACTGTCCAGGTCGGCTGAACAGTTTCACTTTTTTAAAGCACCAGCCTGGCGCAGCCGTAAATGCCTGCGTCATTGCCCAACGTTGCCAGCGCAATATTTGCCTTTTTCTCCAGCAGAGGCGTATACTCATCATAATATTTCCAAATGAGATCAACAAGGAACTGCCCCGCCTTAGAAACACCCCCGCCGATCACGAAGGTTTCAGGGTCGGCCACCATGGAGACATGTGCCAGCACAAGGCCCAGGTAACGCATGCTCATTTCCATGGTCAGGCCGGCAAGCTTGTCCCCCTCCTTGGCGCAGTCACAGACATCCTTCGCTGTCAATTCATCCCCAAAACGGCGCATGGAAGACTCCATCTCGGATTGCTTCAATGCGCGCATCGCCTCCCTTGCTATGCCTGTAGCGCTCGCCACTTGCTCAAGGCAGCCGTAACCGCCGCAGTTGCAGGGCTCTGTCTCCCCATCCCGAACATGGATATGACCGATTTCCGCACCCGCGCCATGGACTCCGGTAACAATTTTCCCATCCATGATCAGGCCGCCGCCAACACCCGTTCCCAGCGTCACCATGAGAATGCTGTCATGGCCTTTGCCACCGCCCTGCCACATCTCCCCAAGAGCGGCAACATTGGCGTCATTCCCCACTTCGCACGGAATCATGCCCCCCATCAGCTCCTGAAGCTCCTTCGCGGGGTACAAATCCTTCCAGCCCAGATTTACGCAAATATGGACATAGCCGTCCGGCTGCACCGGTCCCGGAACGCCAATCCCGATGCCTTTGATGTCTTCCGGCTTCAGGTCACTATCCCACAGACGCTTCTTCAGCTCATCCGCCACGTCCTGGAGAATGAACCTGCCATTTTCCTCTTTCCTGGTCGGCACCTCCCATTTATCAAGAAGCTTCCCTTCCACAGTAAACAGCCCGCATTTCACGCTTGTCCCGCCCACATCTATTCCGACACAATACTGCTGCACGTCCCTACCTCCGTTTCATCCCTGTCCGGCCAATCAGCCGGAGAACACAGACGCCCTCTTCGGTACGCCTGAGCCAACGTGTCCAACCATCATTGCAGCTGCGGCCTGTCTCAGCTCAGCTTGACGCTTTCCATGCGCCCCTCGCTGCCAACCAGTACATTCATCGAAAAAGGACTGCTCAGCTCCGAAGCAACACGCAGACAGGCAATCGGCAGGTCCAGCTCTCCGTCAAAACGCAGGCGACCGTCTATGTCATACAACTGCATCTGTGTTTTATTATAAAGAAGAATCTTGTTTTTATCCAGATGAAATCCCTCATAACGGAAGGCAAAGTTCTTTTCGAACACTTTCTGCCCGTTCACGCGATAGATGAGCATGCCATAAGGAAGCCCGTCCTCCGTATTGCCCCGATCTGTAATAATGCCCACGTATTCATTAGAATACGCGATGCTCCGTATCGCATTGGGTATCTCTTCTTTCAATAATAATTCCGGACTTGTCAGCACCTTGGTGGAAAAAAAGGCCACTCCCCCGTCATAAAATGCCTGGGCATAAGTATTATCGGAAAAATGCACACGCCCTGCCAGATGTCCCAGGAAATCATCCGTAAAACCGCCTACCACGCGGTTAATCCCCGCGCTCTGGCCGACTTCCGAAAGGTTGTAAAAAACGACCCTGTTTTCAATCGTGCCGCCCTCAAGGAACGCGAAAGAGCAGATCAGCTCCGTGCCATCCGGGGAAACAGAGATGTCCACGGGATAACCGTCCCCTGACAGCACGGACTTAATAGTTATATCCAGCGCTCCGCCTTCCCTGGAAAATACGCTGATATAGCTGGAGTCCCCATCCTCCAGGAGCGCATAGACAACGCCTTTCTCCGATACACTGATCTTGGTGATTGGCAAAGCTGTTTCCGCAATGCCCGTTGTTCCATCCGCACTCATAATATAGATCATATTCCTGCCCTGGTCCGCCACGGCCGCAAAATTCCCATTAACAGAAACATAGGGCTCGCTGACTTCATAAGGCTGATTCCAGACTGTTTTTCCGGATGAATTGATATACGCCGCCCCGTCCCGTGTCACTTTCAGAAATCCATCCGCGTAAAGCTCGTATTTTTCAAAATCAGAATCGGCCGTGGCACCCTCTGAAGAAAACTGAACAAGCCAGTTCACGGAAAAACCCTGGTATTCCCTTCGTATATACATGGAAAATATAAGAATAAGGAAAAAGGCAATAATGCCAAATGGCAACAAAAAAACCAGCCTGCGTCTCTCCGAAACGCCGGGCACGGGTTTTTTCCCATCTTCTTCACGCATCAAGTCCTGCGCATCCATTACGCGGGATCGAAGAGCTTGCTTTCTCCTCTCCCTGCCCCCATCAACCATCTTTCACTGCCTTCTCTTCCTGACATACTTTGACTTAATACCGCAGGCGTTGAGTCCCATTTGTGTCGCGCCAGCGGCACAAATGAAGTATGAAAAGCTTGCTTTTCATACTACCACGCCACGAGATAATTAATCTCCCGTCCCCGCAGTTTCGGACCGGCACGGACTCATGAGTACAATGCCTGCAATGCCTGCAATGCCTGTAGCTGATGCTATCACAATAAACAAAAATGCGCAATAGCCTTATTTCCCCGAATGGCCCTGCGAATATCCGGCAAATGACCCGCCCCTCGTTTCCCTGCTTACGAGCTCATGTTTTTCCCGCAGCCTCCTTTTTCAGCATCGGCGCGAAAATGTTCGAACGAAACCATGCCACCAGAGGTCCCATGCAAAAAGCCGTGACCAATGTTCCCGGGCCGATAGAAGAAAACATCTCCTGGAAGGAAGCTCCGGACAAAAAAAGAAGCAGGCATCCCAGAATGACGCAGATAATGTCGCAGCATACCCTCATCATCTGAAACTTTGCGATACGATACTTTTCACTCAAAATCAATGCAATGGAATCGTAGGGTGAAACCCCGAGATCCGCTTCATAATACATGGCGGACGCAAAGCAAAGAAGCAGGATTCCAACGAGAAAACACGCCCCTCTCCCGATCATTCCAAGGCTTCCCGATGGCCAGAATCGGAACAGCACGCTCCTCGTCCAGTCAATGACATACCCCTGGACAAGAATCGACAGGACGGTGCCCAGCCCGATATAATGCCGGTCTGTCAGAATCGCGAAAATCAACATGGCCGCCCCCGCCAGGGAAAAGATCAGCCAGAACGGCAGAGGAATCAGCGCATCCAGCCCGCTCATAAAGCTCTGAAACGGATCCACGCCAAGAGACGCGCGCTTCATGACCCCCACCCCTGCCCCGGTGGCAATCACACCGGCAAAACATGCAATTATCCTTCGACTCATCACTCCGTCTCCAGCCCTCCCATCCGACATACAGCCCAAGCCTCCCTTTCCATAATTGTCCCGCTTCCCGCTTTTTTTTCTTTCTACTGTCATTTCAAACACTACATCCCCAGCTTTTTCATTTCCTTCAAAATCTTTCCCGGCGCCCTTCCCGGTCCCTTTTCTTCTGATTCCGATGATTCGTTCGGATTCCGTTTCGTCCGGTTCCCATTTTCATCGAGTATAAAGCAGCCATAGGCATCCACCGCATCCAGATATGGAACAAATTCCGGAAGCAGCAATGCCGCTCCAATCATGGATACTGCGCCAAAACCGAAAAAGAACCAGATAAAAGCGTAAAGCGGCATCATTTGAGGGTCGGTATAGGTTAGATACAGGGGAAAAATATCAAAAAAAAGAATCACAATAGCCTTCCAGGGCTTCTTCATAACAAAAAAGAAGCTGTTCCGAAGCAGAGCCGGTATCGAAGCCTCGAATGCGGCCACAACAGGGAAGAAATACAGCAGGAGAACAGTCAGCACTCCGCATATCGCGTAAACAGGATAACGGAACCAGCCCAGAACGCCCCCCGAGGAGGCCGTGATACGGACGTCAAAATATGCCAGCGCCGCAAAAACCATCGCGGCCACCCAGACGATCGTGGCCTGCCTGAAGTTTGTCCGGAACCCCCGCCAAAACTCCCGGAAAGGGTTCAGCTCCCCGTCCCCCCTCAGTGCCTTCAGCATGACATAGTACAAAGCGGCAATGGAAGCCCCCGTCGTTACAATAGGGAAGCTGAACAGCACAAACATCAGATTCGCGCCCACGATAACTCCAATCCTGGTCATCAAACGCCCAAAACTACTATCGTTACTGAGAATGCCGCTTAACAGCTCCTGCATATCATCCTTCCTCCGAAAAAATATAGTCCAGGAATAATTCCACCGCTTCCAGCCGCCCTGTGCCAGCCCCCACGCCCAAGGCGCATCCACCTTCATATACGTGGTATTTTCCGGCCAGGCTGCTGCCCGAGATATCAATCCCGACCGGTACGGGCGAGTCACTGTACTCCCTGTTCAGAGGAATGGCATAAAGAAACCTGTCGCCGTACTTCCGCCTGATGGATGCGCATTCCTCCCTGTTCAAATCCAAAAGCCGCCCACTCGTTCCCAAGGCCGTAAGCGCGTCAGTCTCCATCGTCACCGCGTCCAGCACGCCGGCATCAACGAGTCCCGCAAAAAAATTATAATATACATTGCCGCGTCCCTGATCCCTGGCATAGTTGAAATAAGAATCCGAGTTGAAGACAACCTGCTCTTCCTTCGGGTCATATCCGGAATAAGCAATATAGCCCTCCCACAGTGCCGATCCGCTGCCCGCCTCCTCCCTCGTATTCGCCAGAATCAGATAAAAGGCCGTTTTGGACGGGGTGGTCAGGAACCTTGTAAGCAGAAAAATGGCAAAGCCAAGCAGGAACCCAATCCCGATAATCCAAAGATGATAATACTGCCAGATGTATTCCGCGCCGGCCCTGCCCCCGAGCCTCCGCACTTTCTCCCATTCCTTAAAGAAAGCCTGTTTCATCCTTTTCATATTAACACTTGATTCCTTCTGTTTTCCAAAAAATATCCACCTGTACGGTTGAATGGCCTAAAGGCCATTCTGAATACCCCTAAATTCGCAAAACCGCCCGATTCCTTCTGTTTTCCGGCAATTATTAAAACGGTCAAATGAAAGATACGCCCACCCATCGGGCAGGCGCATCTTATCTGACCAAACCACTGCAAGCAAAAACGGAAATGCGGAAATGGGACATAGACGCCACGACAGCAAACAATAAATGCAGCAAATCCGCCAATAAGGAAATGCGGATTGAATTCAGCATCTCCTTATGATTCGCACGAAAACGCAAAGGAAATTTGCCGCTGCGCGGCACGTTTTCGGCGCCGGAAACGCTTGAAGCTGCGTTTCCATATCCTTGCATCGTGGCTTTTAAAGCTTTCCGCCGGATGTGGCAATGCCTTCCACAAACTGCTTCTGGAATATGACATAAATCACAATCATTGGAATGACCGCCAGCACGGCAGAAGCCATCATGGTGGGATAATTGCTGCCATACTGTCCCTGCATCTTTGCAAGGCCTGCGGAAAGGGTCGTTGTCTGCGCGCTGGTGCAGACAATCATGGGCCACATCAGATCTTTAAAAGCGAACAGCGCGGTAAAGATGCCCAGGGAGACCATGGAAGAACGGGTCAGCGGCATCAGAATCTGAAGGAAACGCTGTCCGATGTTACATCCGTCAATCGAAGCCGCCTCTTCCAGATCCATGGGCAGCCCCTGATACCCCGTCTTCAAAAGGTACGTTCCGAAGGCTGTGACAATACCCGGAAACACCAGGCCTGCCGTGGTATCCAAAAGGTGCAGGTTTGAAACCATAAGGTACTGCGGTATGATGAAAATCTGTGACGGAATCATCATCTGAATCAGGACCAGGGCAAACATGAAATTCTTTCCGGGAAACTTCAGGCGTCCAAAAGCGTAGCCGGCCATTGTCGCGGTCAGACAGGCGCACACAACACGGAAGAAAATCATTAACAAAGTATTTTTGTACAGGATCAGGAAATTATAGCTTCTCCACACCTCGGCAAAATTCTCCCAATGCCAGCCGCTGTGGGGCAAAATATAGAACGGGTCAACGGAAATGGCCTCCTGATTCGTCTTAACAGCCGTCAGAATCATCCAGGCAAAGGGGACAAGCATGATAAAAGCCATGATGGTCAGAACCACATACATGATGATTTTGTTATTCCGGTCCCTTTCGATTGCGCTTTGCATCTTATCTTCCTCCCCCTTCCCTTAATTATGATATACGAATATCTTTTCGGCGCTCTGCATTATGAAAGTCACGATCATAATGAAAGCAACCAGCACCACGACCAGTGTCGCGCCATAGCCCTTATTCCCATTGGTAAAGGCGTATGTATAAAACAGGTATACTATGGACTGTACGCTCTTCAATGCCACGTTGGTCTTGTCCATTACCATAAACATCAGGTCAAACACCGTCAGGGCGCCGATCAGCCTTGTCTGAACGATAAAGAACGTGGTAGGGCTGAGCAGGGGCGCCGTAATGCTGAAAAACTGCCTGATGCCGGTTGCCCCGTCAATGGATGCCGCCTCGTAATAATCTCCGGGAATCTCCTGAAGGCCGGAAATGAACAGAACCATGTTATACCCGATTACAGACCATACGCCGATAACGCCCACGGAAATCCAGGCAATATTCGGATCCGAGATCCAGGCAACATTCGTGTGCAGGACATTATTAAACAGGCCGAACTGCTGATTGTAAAGCCACTTCCACACCATGGCCACGGCTGCCGGAGCGCAGACCATGGGAAGGAAGAAGATCGTGCGGTAGACGGAAGTTCCCTTAAGCTTGTTATTCAGGAGCACCGCAAGCACCATTGCGATAATTACGCCGAAGGGCACCTCGATCAGTGCGTATTTGATTGTATTGATCAGGCTTTGCCAGGTTTCCGGAGCGTTCAGGACAGTTACATAATTCGCAGTCCCTACAAAGGTATTGCCCCGGCCGAAATCACCCGTCTTGCACAGGGACTGCCAGATCGTATTAAATACAGGGTAGAAATTCAAAACAATAAGCCCGATCATCGTAGGAGCGATAAATGCCCACCCCCATTTTGCTTCACTTATTTCCCTGCTTGTCTTCTCTTTCTTCGGAGCCTTAACCCCCATAAAAACCTCCTTTTTATGGTCGCGTCCTTCCACTTTCAACATTGTACGCAGCCCCATGCCGCGTCAATGGCTTCGTGGCCTGTCAGCGGTCTCCCTAATTTATAAGTCTTGCACGCGCCTCCCACCAAATATGAAAGGCGCGCTTTGACGTAAACTCATTAGAAATACCATTCCCTGTCACTCCGGACTTTTGCCCGGATGTGCGGAACAGCCAACATCACTCATTGGCAATGGCATCCTCAATGATCTTCTGCGCGTTTTCACAGGCCTGCGCCATCACGGCAGGATCATCAGGTGTCTGCCAGGCATCCAGGAATGCGCCGGCCTGCTGGAGAGCATCCTCCCAGACAGTGGTATTGCGGGTATAAGGCCGGAAATACAGGCTGCCCTCTTCCTCAATACGGGTGAAAGCCGAAACATCCATGCCTGGGAAAGCACTCGCGAAGGCATCGGAAACGCCGATCATACCGCCCATGGTAACACCAAGCTCCGCCTGCTCCATCTGTCCCTTTTCCGCGCAGAAATAGGAAATCAGGGAATATGCGGCATCAGGATTCTTCGTTGAGGCGGAAGCAGCCCAGCCGAGTCCGTTATACGCGCTGTAACGCTCGCCATCATCGCACTGGCCGTTCCCGTTCGCGTCGCCATAAGGCATCAGAGCCCAGGCATAGTCCTCATGATACTCGGCGGTAAAGAAGGAATTGATCATCCAGGAACCCTGCGTGATCATGGCGCATTTGTTGGACTGGAACAGGGAATCCGTGCCGGTTTCTGCCACGACGGACTGCGGAGCGGCCACTGACAGGATCTTGCGGCACATTTCCATGCCGGCCTTCCCCTCATCGGATCCGATGGTCGTTCCCTTGTGATCATCGGTAATAACCTGCGCGCCATAATCATAAATAAAATTATACCAGCCGTCCTGATTGTTGGAAGTGTTCAGGGCATAGCCGTAAACATCTCCCCCGGAACCTTCGGTAATAGCCTTCGCCGCCTCATAAACATCATCCCAGCTCCAGGAATCCTCCGGATAGGCCACGCCGTATTTGTCAAATATTGCCTTGTTGTAAAGAAGGGCAATGGTGTCATGATCCTTCGGAAGAGCATAGATGTTGCCATCGGAACGGGTATAGAGGTTCCAGACCCCTTCATAATAATTTTCCTTCTTTATGGCATCGTCCTTGTCAATATAATCATTGAGCTTCAAAAGGACGTCATTCTCCATATACATCTGGGCAGTATTGGAATGCATCCAGAACACGTCAGGCATCTGGCCGCCGGAAACACCCGCCTCAAGAAGCGTCCAGTAATTATCCCAGTCAATGACCTCGACCTTGACGGATACGCCGGACTCTGCCGACCACTCATCAGCAATCTTCTGGATGCCGGCCTGCTGGTTCGCGTCCCAGATATTGACAGTAAGGCTGCCGGAGCCGGAATCTCCGCTACCTCCTGCGGATCCGCTTCCACCTCCCGATGAGCTCCCACCGCATGCAGCCAATGAGAGAGCCATGCCAATGGCAAGGATACCTGCGAGAATTTTCTTTTTCATGTCTTATCCTCCTTGGAAATATTTTCAAGGGCGCGCTTTTGCTGCCCTAAATCACCGAATCCTTTCAAGGGTGCGCTTTCGCTGCCCTAAATCACCGAATCCTTTCAAGGGTGCGTTTTCGCTGCCCCAAATCACCAAATCCTTTCAAGAGCGCGTTTTCTCAGCTCAAATTACCAGGCTATGCCATCAAGACAGTTCCCTTATTATGGAAACCATAAAAGTCTCGGCATTTTAAACAAAGAAACGAACTATCTGCATCATTTCGCTGTATATTATAATAGCTCAAAACAAATGGAATTGTAAAGATAGAATATGAGCAAAATCAAAAAGCCGTGAATTTTGGCAAATTTGATTAAACATCTCAAAAATTATAATTTGCGTTTTTGCGTTTTTCTATATCCTAATATCAGTAGTTTTTTACCATTATGCTTTGATTATCGCATAGAACAATAATGTGCTAGCATTTTGGTAAATATTATTGTAAAATCAGGGTAGCTATTCAGGAAAAGGAGATAGGCGCTTATGCACGAAATCATTTTTTATGTTTTTCCTGTACAGAACTTTATCGATCTTGGCCTTTATCAATGCGGCTGGGAACGCTGCGAGCCGGGACATTCCTATGGGCCCGCAAAGCGGAACCACTACCTTTTTCACTATGTTATATCAGGAACAGGTCGCCTGATGGCAGATGACAGCGCCGGCATCACCCATAATTTCGACATTCGCGGGGGGCAGGGCTTCCTTATCTTTCCAGGTCAAACCAACACGTATATGGCGGACATCTCCGCGCCATGGGAATACACATGGCTGGAGTTTGACGGGCTCCGCGTCAAACAGGCAATAGATCTGTCCGGATTGTCGCCCGAGAAGCCCGTATACCATAGCCGCGCAGCCATGGATGGTCAAAAGATTCAGGATGAAATGCTCTATATCGTGAAAAACAGGGAAGAAGGCCCCCTATGCCTGATTGGGCATCTCTACCTCTTCCTGGATCTCCTGTCCCGCTCCGCCCAGGATTCCAGGAAAACAGATCAGAACAAGCTTCGCGACTTCTATATCCGTGAAGCGATCGCTTACGTGGAAAATAATTACCAATCCGACATATCCGTTGAAGACATCGCGGATACGATCGGTCTTAACCGGAGTTATTTTGGGAAAATATTCAGAAATACCGTTGGAACCTCCCCCCAGCAATTCCTGATGAATTACCGTATGGTCAAGGCGACGGAACTCCTGCAGGACTCGCATTTATCCGTCAATGAGATCGGCATTGCCGTAGGATATCCGAACCAGATGCGTTTCTCCAGGGCCTTCAAAAATATCTATGGCGTCCCTCCCCGGGAATGGAGGAACAGCAACCGTATAGTCAATTAGCCAGAAAAAAAGTCTGGCCCAAAGGCCATCTGTAAAACATTGTTTATCTATTGTACTTTGCTACTCTGCAGGCTTTCCCGATGCATCAAAACAATTCAACGTTTTCGAGGAGGAAATCTATCAATTTGCGAGATATTCCTTTTGTCCTGCTCTCCGTCCATTCCCGCAATGCGCGGCATGCCTCCATACAGCATATACTGATCCAGGGCACTATTTTTATCTCCTCCAATGAAAGAATAGCATTGTTTTCCTTTCTGTGCCATGATAAAGCCGCATCAGATTCCAGGGAAGGAGAATTGCCATGTATATGTACCGAAAGGTCTCTGAGTATCTCGAACAGTGGAGAGCCAGCAAATACCGTAAACCGCTGATTATTCAGGGAGCCCGACAGGTCGGAAAGACCTACGCGATCCTGGAATTCGGAAAAAGGCATTATGATAATGTGGCCCACTTCAATTTCCAGACCAGCGAAACGCTTGCTGCCACGTTTGCGGAGAATATCAGTCCCGCCTATCTGCTGCCAATCCTGTCTCACATCAGCGGACAGACGATTACCAGAGGGAACACGCTGATTGTCTTCGATGGTAACAACTCCGTTGTTACGAGTTAAAATCTATCGGGAAAGCATCTTGTTCTGAAGGGACTCGGAGTACCGGTTAGTGGCCCTCTTAGTACCAGGCAAATAATCGTTCTGAGGAGGGATGTTCTGCATCCCTCTTTTTGTCGGGAAGATACAAAAAAAGAAGCGCTTTCGAAGAAACGCTTCTCAAAAATGATATTGTGCCTATTTGTCGGTTAACGTGCCGGAGTTGCTCTTTTCATAGGATCAGATGCTCCATCCTGCGCTGGCATTCTGCAGCTGCGTCATACGTCTGAAGAGACTGTTTTCTTTTGCAAAGAGCTCCGCCGGACTCCCTTCTTCGGCCACCTTGCCATCCGCAAGAACAACGATTTTATCCGCCGCTTCCACAGTACGCATACGGTGAGCGATGACCAACACCGTTTTACCGGAGAGCAACCGTGACAGCGCGCCCTGCACCTTCGTCTCGTTCTCCACGTCAAGGGAAGCTGTCGCCTCATCCAGGAGCACGATCGGTGCATTCTTTAAAAGTGCACGGGCAATAGAGATCCGCTGACGTTCTCCTCCGGAGAGCTTCGCTCCGTTTTCTCCGATGGGCGTGGCAT
>CAMKKZ010000056.1 GCA_946413525.1 uncultured Oribacterium sp. | reverse complement strand
TGGGCACATTACAGTACTTGTCGATTAAGTTCGACATGGATTTGGACGCATCCCTTCTCCGTTACCAGCGTACCCCTGCCAAAGTCAGACCTTCGGAGGATGGCATGAGAGTATTCCTGCGGCAAAAGATTTTCTCCCTTTTGGCAAAATACTCCCTGTGTGTCATTCTGGCTGTCAGAGGAATACAACTTTTGTCAATAGGTATCTTGGGACAATATATAGCGAAAATTTTTTTAGAAACAAAACACAGGCCATTGTATATTGTTGCGGAAACAAATATTTGTCATGCTACAAACCCATCAGAATAAAGCAATCTTTCCCAGTTAGATGACGCGCTTGTGTAAAACTGCCTTTATGTGTAAAATAACACATAAAGGCAGTTTTTTTTTTCCTGCGCTGCGTGCAGGTTTCGGCGGGCAATCAGGGGGATGTTTCGGGGGAGGTGCGGGATGGCGAGGACGGTGGCGGTCGGGGCGCAAAGCTTTGAAGCGCTCCGAATGGGGGGTTATTTTTATATTGACAAGACGGACTTTATAAGGGACTGGTGGAAGGGCGGCGATGAGGTCACATTGATCACCCGTCCCAGGCGTTTCGGAAAGACCCTGAACATGAGCATGCTGGAATGTTTTTTCTCCATGAAGTATGAGGGAAGGGGGGAGGAGCTTTTCTCCGGACTTTCCGTATGGGAGGACGGGGACCTGCTCTAAACTGCCCAATCCTCTAACTTCAGACCGTCAATACGAGAGAATTCCCTGGTGTTATGAGTGACTAAGATCAAATCTAACGATCTGGCATGAGCGGCAATAAGCATGTCATTGCCACCGATAAGCTTGCCCTGTGACTTAAGGCGGAAACGAATATTTCCATATTCTAAAGATGCCGAGCTATCAAACGGAAGGATAGAAATTCCGGAAACAAACATCAGCAATGCATTTCTGTTTTGTTCCGGTTTTGAACTATTGAACACGCCATATTCAAGTTCAGCCATGGTAATGGATGATATAGAAATCTCCGTTGGGTCATGTTGCAGCAATCTTTCAAGTACAGATGCCGGTTTTCGATTCCGAGCGTATGCAACCATGTTTGTGTCAAGCATATAATGAATCATGCAAATGCTTCCCTTTCCTCGACCGGCAATGATTCAATAGGATCAGATAAAAAATCGTCTGTAAAAAGGTCCAGACTTGCAAGCAGGCTTGACCAACGATCTTTCCTGGGATAGAGGATGACAATGTTGCCAATGTGGTTAACGTAGACCTCATCGTCGGAGAAACGACAGGTTTTCGGCAGCCTTATAGCCTGGCTTCCACCATTTGTAAACACCTTTGCTATTTCCATAACAAGTACCTCCTTTTTGAGAAAAGTATATATATAAGTATATACATTGTCAATGGGGAGCGGGACATTTTTCCGCAGCGTTCCTTGTGTTGCGGAAAAACCCAGATATAAACCATGCATCAAGCATAGTTTATACCTGCATATAAGCCGAAAAGCAGGAAAAAGACACATGGGATGCCTAAGTTTGAAACTTGCCAGTGAAAGCGGTCAGGATGAGAGGGAATGGTGCCGAGCCAACAGGGTGGCTGTCAATACATATGAAAAGTACAGGGCAATTCTTAAAATTGTTTAGAGCGAAAAAATCATGAAAAATCCTTTCTTACTTCCAGTCATAGGATCCCGTCCCACAGAAATTCATGAAAGAATCTCATTCATCCTTCTCCCGGTATCCAGGGCTGATACTCCTTGCCTTCCAAGATATCCGCTATTCTCTCACAAGCATGACCATCGCCATAAGGGTTAACGGCGTGAGCCATTGCGTCATAAGCTTTTTTATTTCCAAGCAATTCGGAAAAGCTATTATAGATTGTCTGCTCATTGGTTCCGACCAGCTTCAAGGTACCCGCCCGAACTCCCTCCGGCCGCTCGGTTGTATCTCTCATAACAAGCACTGGCACACCATAGCTTGGACACTCTTCCTGAATCCCGCCGGAATCGGTCAGGCAGAGGAAGCTGCGAGCTTCAAAGTTATGACAATCGAATACTTCTATCGGCTCAATGATATGGATGCGTTCACAATCACCTAACTCTTCATCAGCCGCATGACGCACGACGGGGTTCATATGAATGGGATATACAGCCTTGCAGTCCGGATGCTCATCCAGAACGCGCCGGATAGCCCGGAACATATGGTGCATCGGCTCACCCAGATTTTCCCTTCTATGGGCCGTAATAAAGATCAGTTTATTATCGCCAACCCAATCCAGTTCCGGATGATGATAATCCGCTTTCACCGTATGACGCATAGCGTCAATGACCGTATTGCCAGTCACATAAATATTGTCCGGATTGCGGCCTTCACGAATCAGGTTTCCTTTTGAAAGCGGCGTCGGGGCGAAATTATACTGAGAAATGAGGCTGACCGCCTCTCTGTTAAACTCCTCAGGATAAGGAGAATAGATATTGTAGGTCCGTAATCCCGCCTCGACATGGCCGACCGGAATCCGGAGGTAAAAGCAGGCCAGGGCGGTCACGAAAGTGGTAGATGTGTCACCGTGAACAAGAACCACATCCGGCTTCTCGGCCTCAAGCACCTCTTTTATACCATTCAGGATATTTGTAGTAATGTCAAATAATGTCTGCCTGTCTTTCATAATGTTTAGATCGTAGTCCGGCCTTACATCGAAAGTGTTAAGCACCTGATCGAGCATCTGCCTATGTTGGGCCGTGACGCAAACAGAGACTTCCAGCTTTTCCCTCTTCTTCAGCTCATTGACCAGTGGGCAAATCTTAATTGCCTCGGGCCTTGTTCCGAACACAGTCATTATCTTTTTCTTCATTTCCTCTCCTAATTGTCAATGTAATCAGCGTACAGCGGCTCGTCTTTTCGCCGGCGGAAATCATTAATGAGTCTGCCAGCAAGTTCTTCATCAACATCGGTCAGACTGCTCAGATAGAGATAGTCCTCAGGAGGATGCTTGCTGGTGACGATGATTCGAAGTGGGAAAGTCCCATTAAAACAATCATATATTCCCGGGCAGGGATTTGCAAGATGCTTTTTCCCGAGATGCTTAAAAAGCGGCATGTTTCAAATGCTACGGAATCCAGCGGAATGAAATCTCTGCCTGACTACTTGAAAAAGTGCGTATTTACGCGATATTTCAGGTAATCTCATAGATGCTTTAGTCCGCTAAAGTTGAAACATGCCTAAAAAGCTTCCTCGGTTCGCTGCTGATGATATTGAACGCAACGTTTTTGGATGTAAGTCGGGATTTTTACCAGTTTTCGTTGATATATACTCATGAACACTATGATTTGCCAAATCAGAATGCATAATTCATTGCATGAATCGAGAAATCGGCACAGGTTTTCTGGCAAATGTATTTGTTTGTGAGTATGGCAAAGAGAACCCCGCATGACAGGGAAATTTAAGTGTTAAGGGCGGGGAAATTATGCTGACAAATCACGCTTGTCTGTGGTAATCTTTTAAAAACTTTCAATAATAAAGTTTGAAATAATAAAAGGAATGTTGACGGGCAAAGTCAGACGGAAAAAGTCAGTCGGGGAAAGACTGACGGGCAAATTCAGATGGAGAAAGACTGACGGGTAAAGGCTGAGACGGTGATATGAGACTGATAGACACGTTTGCGACAAATAAGGCACAGGATCTGGAATACCGGGTGGGCCGTGTGTTTCCTTTCGGCGCCAGCATTATTGATAATGGCATTAATTTCAGTGTTTTTTCCAGGGAGGCGACGGGATGTACGCTTGTCCTTTATCATCATGGGCAGGAGGAGCCTTTTGTGGAGATTCCCTTTCCTGAGTCATTCAGGGTCGGCGATGTCTATACAATGATGGTTTTCGGGATCAACGTGGAGACCACGGAGTACGGTTACCGTTTTGATGGCCCATATGACCCGGCGAAGGGCCTGTATTTTGACAGAAACCGCGTGCTCTTGGATCCTTACGCTAAATCCATATCGGGCAGGTCGGTCTGGGGGAAACGCAGGGACGAGCTTATGCCGGAGGGCGGACGCGGCCGGACGCATTATCCATTTATACATCGGGGGCAATTCATAAGGGAGGATTATTCCTGGGAAGGGGACAAGCCTCTGGAACTGCCGTTTACTGACCTTGTGATTTATGAAATGCATATACGTTCTTTCACATGCCATGCGTCGAGCGGTACGCGGCATAAGGGAACTTACGCCGGGCTGGTGGAAAAGATTCCTTATCTTAAGGAACTCGGTGTGAACTGCGTTGAGCTTATGCCCATTTTTGAGTTCGATGAGTTTGAGAACGAGAGGGTGGTGGACGGGAAGCGCCTTTGCAATTACTGGGGTTATTCCACGGTGGGGTTTTTCGCGCCGAAGGCCGGCTACGCGGCATCTGCCCCTTTCGGCATGGAGGCGGATGAGCTCAAGAATCTGGTCCGCAAGCTCCATCAGAACGGCATCGAGGTGATTTTGGACGTGGTCTTTAATCATACCGCGGAAGGGAATGAAAAGGGGCCCTTCATTTCCTATAAGGGGATAGACAACCGGACGTATTATCTTCTGACGCCGGAGGGGATGTACCGGAATTACAGCGGCTGCGGGAATACCATGAACTGTAACCACCCCGTGGTGCGGCAGGTGGTGCTGGACAGTCTTCGGTACTGGGTTTCCGCTTATCATGTGGATGGCTTCCGTTTCGACCTGGCCTCCATACTGCTTCGCGATGAGGACGGCTCGCCGATGATAGATCCGCCGCTTCTGGACAGCATTGCCCATGATGCGGTGCTGAACCGCTGCGTCCTGATCGCGGAAGCCTGGGATGCCGGGGGGCTTTATCAGGTGGGGAGCTTCCCATCCTGGAACAGGTGGGCGGAGTGGAACGGCAGGTACCGGGACTGCCTGAGAAGATTCGTGAAGGGAGGGGCGGATTGCGCACCGGAGCTTTACCGGCGGATAAGGGGGTCTGACGACATGTACTATGACAGGGGACCCGGCGCGTCCATCAATTTCGTCACCTGCCATGACGGCTTTACCCTTTATGACCTGGTTTCTTATAATGTGAAGCACAATGAGATGAACGGCGAGGATAACCGGGACGGGAATAATGACAATGACAGTTGGAACTGCGGGGAGGAGGGGGAGACGGCGGATCCTGACATTCTGGCGCTCCGCTTCAGGCAGATGAAGAATATGCTGACCATCCTCCTTACCAGCAGGGGGATCCCCATGCTTCTTTCGGGAGATGAGTTCGGGAATACGCAGATGGGGAATAATAATGCGTATTGCCAGGATAATGAGATCTCCTGGCTTGATTGGACGGATCGGGACAGGAACAGGGATTATTACGAATATGTCAGAAGGCTCATCGCTTTCCGCGCCGCTCATCCCGTCCTGCGCGCGAACGCGTATGACTTTGGACCGAACCGGACCGGTTTTCCCGAGCTGTCCTTTCACGGTATTCATTGTTCCCATGACTTTCGTGATTTACATGGTTTACATGGTCATTTTCATGATTTACATGGTTTACATGGTCATTTTCATGATTTACATGATTTACATGGTCATTTTCATGATCATTTTCATGGTTCTAATGAATTCCATGGTCAAAGTGAGTTCCATGGCTCAAGTGATCCTCAGGGTTTTCAGGGAAATGGGGCGGGAGGGTTTGACTGGAACGCGCCCGGTCTTTGCTTTTCCTATATGTTCTCGGAGGATCACGTCAAATACGGGACGGAACGGGACTGCTTTATCCTGGTCATTGTCAATGCCCACTGGGAGGAGCATTATTTTGAATTTCCCGGAATACCGCGGGATATGCGCTGGCATCTGCTTTTTGAAGCATATGGCTTTTCCCGAGAACCGGGGACAGAAGAAGAATATTCAGACCAGTCCGGGATCCGGCTGGGACCGCGCACGACTGCTATACTTGTAGGTAAATAACAATGTATGTTTTGGCCGCCTGCACAGATATGTGAATCACCAGGATTACGAGGAAGTCCATGTTTTCGAATCTGAACATTCCAATGGTGGCTTCGTTAATGTCAGAATCTATAAAAACATGAAATAACTATTTCGTAAAATTGGTCGAAACTTTATTGATTTCATAAAAGAGGGATGATATGATATAAACAAATGAATGACGGAGGGAGAATATAGTTATGCCAACAATTATTCCGATATCAGACCTACGCAATTATGGAAGTGTGTTAGACAAAGTATCTGAGGGAGCGCCTGTATATCTTACACGGAATGGTCGTGGAGTATATAGTATTCGTGATATGGCCGATGAAGAGAATTTTCAAAAGGCAGAGGCTATGATCCGGCTGCTGTGTGAACTGAATGCCGGGATACGGTCTGCTGAAGAAGAGGGATGGATTTCTGAGGAAGATTTTTTGGCGCATATTCGTAACCGGAGGAATGAACATCGTGATGTATAAATTACGATATACTCCTGACGCACAGAAGGATATGGATGATATATGGAATGGTGTGTGGGAAGTATCAAAGGATTATGATACTGCGGATAAGTATGTAGAAGATTTTGCGGCGCGGATTGCTCAAAAAAAGAAAGCGCCAAAGACGGGGGCACCATTATACTATCGAGGGTTATTTACGGGATTTTATTCTGTCCATTTTAAGGCATATAATGCTTTCTATAGACTTACGGATGATTACATAGAGGTGGTTAGAGTATTGTTGTCAAAAATGGACTACATGAAGATACTTTTTGGCGAAGGTGAATCTTCGCAACTATTCAGTTAGCGCCTCGCGCTTGCCGCATTTTTTGTGACGCATTTATGACGGCTCATATGATATCGTATTATCGTGAGGTCAGGACGGAAAGAACTGGAAAATTATTTTCCAACAATATATAATAAAAAATATTTTTCAGTTTTGTTCATTGGAACATACTTTCCGATCAAAGGCCACTTAACAAGGAGCCATGCAGCTTGCGATACCGCAGATGTTTGTCAGGAATTAAAATGGCCAAAAAAAACTTTAATAAGGAGTGTATATCATGCCTGTTGATGTCAGCAAAGCGAAAAACGGTGAGGAAGCAAGGAATATTTTGTTGAAGTCTCGTGCTGCTTCCAATATGTATGAGAAGATCAGGAGGGCGCAGGAATTCCTGAAGGATGGCGTTGAGGATTGTTCCGAGGAAAGGGCCGCGCTGGAGGCTGCGCTCGCGAAGTGCGCTGATGCGCTGAAGCCTTTCTATGATTCCTTTGACGCCGGGGACGGGATGAGGCGTATTACGCTGAACGACATTGCCGAAGATACAAAGCTTCGTGACAGCTTTCTGGAGATTTATGAGCTTTTCACCGGGGAGCTCGGCAAGGCCGCATCGGATTTCAGGAAAAAACTGCTTGAGGAGGACAAGTCCGTTAAGGAGGACGCGCTTAAGGAGGACAAGTCCGTTAAGGAGGACGCGCTTAAGGAGGATAGGTCCGTTAAGGAGGACGGGGCTGGCTACCGTATGCTTCCCCCGGGGGAAAACATCCGGGAACACGTGGTTCTTGATGAGATCCGGGAAGCCATTGAGGGGACGAAGACGTTCCTTCAGAACCTTGGGCGTGTGACCGATGATCTGGAAAAGAGGACGATCAGGAACTTTACCATGGAGGAGCTCTTCATCGGGCGCGGGCCGTTTCAAAAGAAGCTGGCGGATTTTGAAACAGTTTCCATTCCCGCCCGTCCGGACCAGATGCTCAAGGGCTGCATTGACCTTCTGGAAGCCTATAAGCTGCAGGGGAATGTGTTTGCGGACCAGGCCTTTGAGAAGCTGAAAGCGCTGCCGGATCTTGACGCCTTTTATAAGGCAGACGGGAAGGACGGGACCTTCCCGGCACTTGACGGGGAGGGGATCCGGATCCTGCGGGAGGCCGCGGCGCTGATGCGGGAGGCCGCGAAGCCATTCCTGGACGAGGCAGGGAAAGAGAACGCGAACGGAAAAATTATCCCGGAAGCCCTGAACGAGGATGGGACTGCGCCTGATTACGCGCAAGAATACCTGGAAAACCTGACATTTGCCTTCCGGAGCATTCATCGGATCGGTTCCGTGATGCAGGATCAGCTCGAAAAGGCGGAGAAGCATCCGGAGCTCCATACGCTGCCCGCGCTCATGAGGGCGGAGGCGGAGGATTACTTCCTGGGCGGCGTTGGCGTTGAGGCGCAGATCGAGAAGATTTCCGCGGCCCTGGGCAGGGAGCCGGCGGAGGAGGGGCGGAAGGCGGGATACGCCGCGGCAAGGCAGGCCATGACGAAGGTCTCCGAGGCCGCCCGTAAGCTGCAGCAGGAGCTAAGCTCCATGTATGAGCTGGACGAGGAGGGTTACTGCCGGAGGATCGGCGGCAGCGATATCGAGACGCTGCGCGCCAGGTATGAGGAGCTGGACAAGGAGGTCGCCGACAATGAGTCCGTGATCCGCGGCAACTGCGCCCAGAACGAAAAGAAGAACGTGGAGAATGCTTTCCACGCCATGAAGGCCGCCCTCAAGCAAAACCGCGTCCTTATCCAGAAGGCTTTGGAGGACAGCCGGAAGTACCGGGATGAATCGCCGGAAAAGCAGAATTACACCCTGCCCGAAATATTGGATCCGAACCCTGCCGTAAGGGAAAGGATGCGCGGTCTCCGGGCGAGACGCATTGATTTCTTCTACGGGGCGCAGGAGGAGGAGTTGGGCAGGCTGCTTACGAACCCCGGGCTTGATGAATTCCAGGCCATGAACATCCGGCTGCAGAGCATTAGCTGGGACCGGGAGTTTAGCGAGATCGCGAAACGGGAGAGCCATGGGGAGCTTCTTTCAAAGACGAGGGACGTCCTCAGGATCCTTGAGCCCTTCTACAAGAAGGACAGGAATGGCGCGCTGACGAAATATATCGGTGGGGAGGACAAGCAAAAGCTCCTCGCGGCCATGGATGAGGCCAGGGAGGCCATCAGCCGCTCCCTTTCCAACAAAAAGAGCCCCCTTTCGGAGAGGATGAGGCTCAAGCTTTCCGAGCTTGACGTCGAGCTCCGGGAGCAGAGCATGGCATTAAGAAGCGTGCCGGTGAGCGGCTTTTTCCCGCTGCCCGAGATTATGGACGCCGCCCGGAAGGGAGGAGAGGCTCTTCAGAAGGTCAGGGAGAAGGCTCAGGGCTATGACCGTTATGACTGGACCGAGACGGACAGGAAGAATGACCTGGAATCGGTGAATTATGCCACCTACAAAAACCCCATGGCGAAGGTCCTTGAGGATATCCGCGCCCTTCGGAAGGATGCGGAGGATGGGGCGACGCATTTCGGCGCTGAGGAAAAGGAGCTGCTTGAAACGCTGCAGAATTACATCGAGCACAACTTCGGGCAGGAGTACATGGGGCGCTTTTTCGAGAAGGTGAAGAGGCATGACCCGCACCTTGATATTGACGCCGATCATTATCCCATGCTGACAAAGGCGGAGCAGGACGTATTGCACGGGCGCTTCACGGGCCTTAAAGCCATACTGGATGATTATGCCGGGAGCCCGGCATACCGGAACAGCATCAATAACCGTTTCCAGGCTTTTCTGAATGGCGTGGGAACCTATACCAATACCACTGTGAGGAGGCTTGATAATTTCGGCGCGTCCCTGGAGGTCCCGCTCTTTACCATCCAGGAAGCCATGTCCGGCATGGCGGACACATCGGATTACAATTTCCGGAATGAGCTGGAGCATTTCAGCCGCTTCAACAATCAGAATCTGATAAATGTCCTTAAGAACGCGAAGATCCTGCTGGATCAGGACGATAAGTTTGAGATCGTGGACGGGCAGAAGGTTCGCAAGACGGAGGCGGACAAGGCTACGGTCTGGGAGAGGATCCTTTCCCTGGGCCGGTACAGGGAGAACAGGGAGTTTGTCAGGGATTATAATGACCTGCTGGCGAATCTTGAGCTTCTCAGGGAGTTTGAGCTGGATTATTTCCGCTGCAATGAAAAGGGCGAGTACCCGGATCTCCCGAGGGACCGTCAGGCGATCCGGGGCGGCGGCTTCACGGGCAAGATCAACAGCGTGGAGAAGCTGCAGTATGTCTATGAGCAGATCCAGTACATTTCTGTAATGCTCCTGGACAAGGCCGAGCTGTACAATACCGGGAAGAGGGAGGGGGAGAGGATCCCGCAGGATTTCCTGGACGCCCTACATGGCATTCACCAAAAAGGTATGATCTGCCAGACATTGGTCTGCCAGAGGGAGGCGGAATACACCAAGCCGGACTGCATTAATATCATGGAGATGATCCATTCCGACCCGCAGAAGAGGGAGAGCCTTTGGAAGCTGCGTCAGAACCGGATTTTCCATAATGCCCGCAAGGAAGAGGGCCAGGTTGGTTCTTACAGGGAGCTTCGGCATTTCCAGTTCAGGTTTGCCAGTGAGGAGACGTATAATGGGCGTTTCTATGACATGGCCGATGTGCCCTCCCGCGCGCAGCTTCCCGGCAGGCTGGACGAGGCGCTTGCCCGCCATGCTTCCGCCGAGGGCGTGAATCCGGAGGCCGTAGACTTTGCCAGGGCGCTGTGCGATCTGGTGAAGTCGCGTCCGGAGGCATTATCCGCCCTTCTTCCGACCATCTCGGATATCCGGAGGAGGGGGGCGGAATCCCTTTCCCTCGCGGTTCAGAAGATCAGGGAGAAATTCCCTGAAAATGAGGCTCTGCATTACGGCTGGCAGTACGGCGAGGCGGATCGGAACATGATACTGGGTCTCGCGGAGGATTTTGCGAGGCTGGGGATTAATCGCGCGGATCATAAGGCCCGAAAGGCGGCGAATGTGGGCTTCGGCGAGGATCTCACGCTTCATCCTGTATTCGTGTCCAGGGTTTCGGAAATCCTTGGTATTGATCATCCGCTTGACCGGCCGGAGGAGCGCGTCGTTCCGAGGGCGGAGCTTCGGAAGCTGACGGTGCCCGGCGAGGAGAGCAAGGTATACACGGGCATCATGGTGGAAACGGGTCCCGATGAGCTCTGGTATCAGGATCCGGTGGACCATAAGAACAAGAAGGCCGAATTTATCAGCGGCAGGGATCTGCTTTTGATGGATGATCCGGAAAATGTGACGATTGACCAGTTCGAGAGTCCCGGCTTCCTGAAGGATCTCGCGAATGTGCAGGCTCTTTGCTTCCTTTGCAGCGCGCCTGTCCCGCCGATTGAGAAGCTGAGCTTTGCCCTTGTCCCGGGGGCGGATGGGAAGCGGAAGGCCAGGCTTGCCGGCTTCCTTCCGGATCCGGCCTTCTGTGAGGGGGATTTTCCCGGGAAGCTCAAGCCGGAGGATCTTTGTGTCCTTACGCCCGAGGTGGGGGACGCGATCAGGAACATCATGGGCGGCACGAAGGAGCAGCAGAAGAAACGGCTCGATGCCTTTGTGGAACGGGTCACGGCCGGTTTCCCGGACAGGTCCCAGGAGACCATGGACAGGATCCGCAAGGTGGTTTCGGATAATGTCGGGCGCCTCGGGAAGGTGCTGCAGGATCCGAAAAAGTGTTATATCGGCCCGGTGGAAAGCGAAGGCGGCTTCCTGAACGCCCTCTGGGGGGGCAAGACCTTCGAGAACGGGATCCGCGAGGGGAAGATCCTGATCACCGGGGACTTCGGGCATCTTTCCATTGACAAGCTTGCCATGAAGCCCGCGCTTTTTTCCGCCCGGGAGGATGGCAGGAAGAACATTTTCACGGATTTCAGCAACTTCCCGGAACGGGCATATTACCGTCTTTATAAGAAGGAGGGCCTGAACAGGGATCTGGTTCAGGCGAGGGCCGTGGACGGCGCGATCAGGGACTTGAAGAGGCTGAACCTTGAGGCTTCCATTGCGGATTTCCAGAAGAAGGACGACGCGTATTTCCTGCATTTTGATTCTGACAAGTTTACGGAGATGTCGAAGATCACGACGCAGCTCCGCAGGCTGGAGGAGACGAAGGAGCTGGATTATGAGGATGAGTACGGACAGAAGCACAAGGTGAGCATGGAGGGCGAGCTCCGGAAGGACGCGATCAATTCGCTCCGGAGATATTACCGGGATGCCCAGAGGGAAGTGAAGGCCTATATCAAAAAGCGCGAGGGCATTTTCTTCGGTCCGATTACCGACATGGGCAAGCGTCGTCTTGCGGCTGCCAGGGAGCTGGATACCAAGCTGGAGAGCTGCCTCCTCACCCTGGACACCTTCAACAGGGAGGCACCCACCATTACGGAGGATCCGCTGGACGGCCAGGCCTATGAGCCCAGGAACAGGAAGAAGCTTGACATTCGGATCGGAAACGAGAGACAGAATGGCAATGGCAATGAAAGACAAGATGAACACGCGTCGGTTCTTGAAAATAGGAACAATACCCTTAACAGAAGGCGTATGAAGCTGATTTGAGCCCTGGACTGATTTGGTTTTGCATCGGTGTCAGTGTTGGTTTGAGCCATATAGACAAATTTCCGACACGGTTCATGGCTTTGCTTCCCTGTGAATGCGGGTTTGTCGTGCCGGAAAACGGCGAGATCAAGCCTGACATGTTTGCTTCCCTGTGAATACGGGTTTGTCCTTTCGTCAACCTGTCCCCGGTTCCGTTGGTGTCCGCTTCCCTGTGAATGCGGGTTTATCAGCTTTGATTTGATGACAAAGCGATAAGATATCGAATCAGCAAGGCTTCTTTGACAAGGCATGACAAGACAATTTTGATAAGGCAATTTTGACAAGGCATGACAAGACAATTTTGACAAGGCATATGTTTTTGATGTCAAAAAAGGGGGAGGGAAATGGGATAATCGTTTTCCTCCCCCTTTTTTTATCGCGGAGCTTATAGTGCGGAGGTTGTTACTGTTCGTTCATCATTCTTCAAACGAAGTGTTTTCTACGTCCCCTTGTGCCCTCTTGTGCCTTTCGCATGGCAAAAAGACGACCAAAATCCATCAAACAGGCCAAATTCTCCGTCCCATTGTGCCTCCTGCCTGGCAAAAGGACGACCAAAATCCATCAAAGAGGTCAAATTCTCCGTCCCATTGTGCCTCACACATGGCAAAGGGACGACCAAATTCCACCGAATGAGTCATTTTCCCTGTTCTTCAGTCGCCGGGCGGCTGGCCGCGATCTGCAAGCGGGTCAAGGCTTTTTCTCTCATTTGTGAACGAAAAGATTGAGGAACACACAGGGACGGTCCTTTTGCGTTGACTGATTGTCAACACGAAAGGACCGTCCCTGTGTGTTTCGAAAGGGAATTGTTCAAAAGGACTTTCAATTTGCGAACACAAAAGGACCGGAGCACAAAAGGACCATCCCTATGTGCGTGTCGATTGTGCGGAAATGAACATTCCCTTTGAATATGAACAGAAAGGGAGTCGTTCAAAAGGACTTTCAATTTGCGAACACAAAAGGACCGTCCCCTTGTGTCCTTGTGTCCATCTTGAAATACAATTTAAAATCGGTTAGAATTGCCTCTGAAGGGCGGTGATATATGATGATTTACAGAAAATCATACATGGACAGGATTCTGCCATTTATTGACAAGCCAATTATCAAGGTTCTTACGGGAGTCAGACGAAGCGGAAAATCCACAATCCTTCGAATGCTCCGTGATGAGCTTACGCATCGTGGCATAAAGGAAAAGCAGATAATATTCTACCGGCTGGATTCCCTTGAGTATGAGGATATCAAGACATCAAAAGAGTTGTACAAAGAGCTGAAAGGGCATTTGTACGAAGAGGGAAAAACCTACCTGTTTCTTGATGAGATTCAGGAAATAGAGTCATGGGAAAAAGTGGTCAACTCCCTGATGACGGATTACGATGTAGACATCTATGTGACCGGATCAAATTCTCGGATGATGTCATCAGAAATCTCGACCTATCTGACTGGTCGTTATATTGCATTTCAGATTTATCCGTTGCGTTTTTCTGAGTACCTGTTATTCAGAGAAAGATATGCTAAAAGAGAGGACATAAAGACTGAATTTGCCAGATATTTTCGTTATGGAGGTTTCCCGGCGATTCATCTGGTGGATTATGCACAGGATGAGGCGTATACTATTATTCGTGATATCTACAACTCCACAATCTTTACAGATATTGTAAAGAGGAATGAGATACGGAAAGTTGATCAGTTGGAGAGGGTTGTGAAATACGCCTTTGATAATGTAGGCCAGACGTTTTCAGCAAATACGCTGTCCAGGTATATAAAAAGTCAGGGCAGGAAGATGGATGTTGAGACGGTGTACAGCTATTTGGAGAAGCTGGAAAAGGCATATATATTACACAGGTGTTCACGCTATGACATCAAAGGAAAGGAGTACCTGAAAACACAGGAAAAATTTTATCTGGCTGATCCGGGAATGCGTCATGCTGTGTTGGGTTATGACCCGAACAGTGTATCAGCCCTGATGGAGAATATCATTTACCTTGAACTTCGGGCAAGAGGATACGATGTTGGGGTTGGAAAGTTGGATGCGGCTGAGATTGATTTTGTGGCGTCTAAGCCGGAGAGCAAGATTTATATCCAGGTGACATATGAGATTAACAGCAGAGAAACGGAGCAACGGGAATATGAAAGACTTTTGCGGATCCGCGATAATTATCCGAAGTATGTGATTCGAATGGATGAGTTCGCTGACGGCAACTATGAAGGAATCCAAACCATGAGCATCACTGACTTCCTGCTAAGTGATAATTATTAAGTGACACAGTGAGATACAATTTCTCCTGCTATGTATATTCCGGCGGGACCACACAGGGACCACACAGGGACGGTTCTTCTGTGTTGACAATTAGTCAACACAGAAGAACCGTCCCTGTGTGTTTTTTTTTCTATTGAATAACGCAGTAAAGGCAGGTCTGTGCGATAAAGCGGTTGATTATCCACTCAGTAGCGCATTTGATTATTTTCACGGAGGCGGAATCACGGACACCGGCTATGCGGAGGGACTCATAGGGTGGGAGATATTGCTGGATTATCTCCGAACGCCTTCTGATGATCAATGCATGTGATCAATGCATGGATGACAATCCCGGGAGAATTACTGACAAGGCCGCACTGCAAATCATCCGTGACTCCGTGAAGAATGATGATACGGCACAATGCCTGAAAATCATTTGCAATCATTCGGAACAATATGTGACGCTGCCTCGAAAAGCAGGTTTTTCCATCCGGCAGATCAGTCGCTTGACGGGATTGAGCATATTGATTGTGCGGAAATGAACATTCCCTTTGAATATGAACAGAAAGGGAATTGTTCAAAAGGACTTTCAATTTATGAGCACAAAAGGACCGTCCCTTTGTGTCTGAAAGGACCGTCCCCTTGCGCGTGTTGTTGCTATTAGCATCAAAGCTATACCTGAATCCAATAATATTATTGAAAAAAGTGATGTAATTATGAACATTTCTCTTGCCTTTTTCATTTTTTCTGTTATTATTAAGCGGTTATAGAGTGAAGCGGTTGTTGTGTCAATTTGCCTGGCTGGAGGCGTTAGCTTATGTTATGAAATCAGTGCAGTCAGTGCAGTCAGGCTTCGCACTGGCATGACAATATTGTTAATGTGATATTGCATCGGTTTGTCAGAATTCAGAGTGGGTGAGATCCGCTCTGACAGGGGAGGAGAGAAATGAAGCATCTTTCTTTGAAATTGCTTTCGGAAATTGTGGCCGGCAGGAGGAGGGCAATGAAGCTTTCCCAGTCTGCTTTGGCGGAGAAGGTGAAAATGAACAGGTCTATCCTGTCAAGGCTTGAGACGGGGGATTACACTCCGTCTGTGGATCAACTGCTCACTCTTTCCGAAGCCCTTTCCTTTGAAATTTCCACCGTCATTACGGAGGGGGAGGAAATGCCGGCGTCGGTGGGGAGGAAGAAGATCGCTGTGGCCGGCACCGGTTATGTGGGTCTTTCTCTGGCGGTGCTCCTTTCCCAGCACAATGATGTGGAGGCCGTGGACATTATCCCGGAAAAGGTTGAGAAGCTCTGCCAGTGGAAAAGCCCGATTCAGGACGAATACATTGAGAGGTATCTTGAGGAGCATGAGGAGAGGGGGCTTTCTCTCCGGGCCACTACCAATGCGGAGGAGGCATATGCCCGGGCTGATTTCATTATCATAGCCGCGCCGACAAATTATGATCCGAAAACAAATTTTTTTGACTGCAGCGCGGTGGAGAGTGTTTTGTCGCTCGTCAAATCAGTGACGGCAGGACGGGCGGAGCAGTCAACGGTGGTGATCAAGTCTACGATTCCTGTCGGCTATACGGATGAGATAAGCGGAAAGCTCGGCATGGACAATATTATCTTCAGCCCGGAGTTCCTGCGGGAGTCGAAGGCTTTATATGACAATCTTTATCCAAGCAGGATCATTGTTGGTGCGGCTGAGCGGAATAAAGCCCAGGCGGAGATTTTTGCGGAGCTTTTGAAGCAGGGGGCGGCAAAGGCTTCCGTCCCGGTGCTCTTTATGGCTCCAAAGGAGGCAGAGGCCACAAAGCTGTTCGTGAATACATATCTTGCGCTTCGGGTTTCTTATTTTAATGAATTGGACACTTACGCGGAGGTAAAGGGGCTGCGCACCGCGTCGGTCATCAAGGGCGTTTGCCTGGATCCCAGGGTGGGGGATTTTTATAACAATCCGTCCTTCGGTTATGGAGGGTACTGTCTGCCCAAGGATACGAAGCAGCTGCTGGCGAATTACCGGGATGTGCCGGAGAACCTGATTCAGGCCATTGTGGAATCGAACCGGACCAGGAAGGATTTCATTGCCGGCAGGGTGCTGGAAATCGCCGGGACATATAACAGCAGTGAGCCTTATTCGGTCGCGAGGGAGAGCAGGCAGAAGGATATTGTGGTGGGTGTGTACCGCCTGACCATGAAGAGCAACAGCGACAATTTCCGTCAGTCCTCCATTCAGGGCGTGATGAAACGGATTAAGGCAAAAGGGGCGGTTGTGGTCATTTATGAGCCGACGCTGGAGGATGGGACGACTTTTTTCGGCTCCGTTGTAGTTAATGACCTTAAGAAGTTCAAAAGGATGTGTGGGTGCATTATTGCCAACCGCTACGATGAATCATTGGACGACGTAAAGGAAAAAGTTTATACCCGTGATCTCTTCGGAAGGGATTAAACGATTGTTACTACTCGGGTAGCCGCTTGCAATTGCTGCAAGCTGCGTATAAAAAAGCAGAAAAACAAGCAAAAGACGCATGGGAATGCGCGTAAATGCTGCGTTTTTTGCCGTAATTGCTCAGGGAACCTGAGCAGCTGCAAACGATTTTGAATCAGCCTGGAGCAATGCAGGCAGTAAGCTTGAGACAAGGAAGTTGCATCATGATCCCATTGGTGTCTTTCGTGGTAAGAGGGGATATAACGATGTATCAGGCATGGTTTATTCCGTATATGGAGCTTTCCTGCCGCATTCCTGACGCCGCAGATCCCGGGTATTAACTGTATATTGGACATATGGGCGGAAAATAGATGTATTGTGGAAAGGGCATTGGGAAGATTTGGAGATCAGGCAGGTGAAAAGGTGGAAAAAGAGGTGAGTGAGCAAAAGGGACAGCGCGCGGATGATCAGATGGGTCAGTGGACGGGCGAACAAAGGGGGCAGAGCGCAGGCGAACAGATGGATCAGAGTGCGGGCGGGCAGAAGGAGCTGCGGACTCGCGAACAGATGGATCAGCGGACAGGCAGCGCGGCTAAGGAGCGAATGATGAAGCATAGGGTCGAGTTGGATGGGAAGTCTATTTTGGTGACAGGTTCGCCGGGCTTTATTGGGGCGGGTCTTGTGCTCAGGCTCTTGAAGGAATTAACTCACGGTCAGGTGATAAGCCTTGACAATATGAATGATTACTATGACCCGGCACTGAAGGAGTACAGGCTTTCTCAAATTGAGAAGGCGGCGGAGTCTTCCGGGGCAAGGCATGTCTTTGTGAAGGGCTCCATTGGGGACAGGGACCTTGTTGAGGAGCTTTTTGACAAATGGCGCTTTGACGTGGTGGTGAATCTGGCTGCCCAGGCCGGCGTGAGGTATTCCATCGACCATCCGGATGTGTATATGGAATCCAATGTGATTGGTTTTTATAATATTTTGGAGGCATGCCGTCGTCATGTTCCGGAGCATCTGGTGTATGCCAGCTCCAGCTCTGTTTACGGCGGGAACAAAAAGGTGCCTTTTTCGGTATCGGATAATGTGGATCATCCTGTCAGCCTTTATGCAGCGACGAAGAAGTCGGATGAGCTGCTTGCCCATGCCTACAGCAAGCTTTATGACATACCTTCCACCGGGCTTCGCTTTTTCACGGTTTACGGGCCGGCGGGGCGTCCGGATATGTTCTATTATTCCGCCGCGCGGAAGCTGGCCGCGGGGGAGGTCATTCGTATTTTTAATTATGGAAAGATGAAGAGGGACTTCACCTACATTGATGACATTGTGGAGGGGGTCTTCCGCGTGATGCGGGGTGCGCCGGAAAGGGCTTTGGGGGAGGATGGACTTCCCGTGCCGCCTTATTCTGTTTATAATATCGGAGGGGGGCGTCCGGAGGAGCTTATGGATTTTGTGGCTGTACTTCAGGAGGAGCTGGTGAGGTCAGGCGTGCTTCCGGCAGATTATGATTTTGAAGGGCACCGGGAGCTTTTGGGCATGCAGCCGGGGGATGTCCCGATTACATATGCGGACGCTTCCGATCTGGAGAGGGACTATGGCTTTGTTCCGGGCATTGGCATACGGGAGGGTCTGAGGGCTTTTGCCGAATGGTATGCGGATTATTACCGGTCACGAGGGTAGGGAAAGCCTGATTGAGGTCTGGCATAAACCTGGTATAGGGATGATTATGAATAGTGTAAGCTATAATGAGAACCGACAGGGGCGTATACGGCATCTGGACATGATCAAAGCGGCCGCAATATTTTTTGTCCTGTATGATCATGGCCCCCTGCTTCCCATTGGAAGTGTGGCGGCATGTCTCAGTATATTGGTTTCGGAACTGGGACCTGCAGTTTTCTTCATGGTTTCCGGCGCGGTACTGCTTCACAGGGAGGATGCGCCGGCTTCTTTTTTTGCCCGTATAGTCAAAACCTATGTCATCATGGTTTTCTGGAAACTGTGCTATCTTTTGCTGGCACCATTGGCGTTTTCTTTTCCGGGAGGCTATCGTGGGCTTGCCGCTCTGCCGAAAGGGGAGCTTTTGATTTACCTGTTTTTCTTTGGGAATATCAATGGCATAAGCACGCAGCATTTCTGGTTTACACATGCGTATCTTTGCATGCTGCTGGCAGCGCCTTTTTTACGGGATTTCCCTGGGCTGCGTGATGATTACGACCGGCGCGATTTTTCGGCTTCCCATCTGTCAGGGCAGACTCCTGACACGCAGAGTCCTGGTCTGTCAACACAGACTCCTGATACGCAGAGT
>CAMKKZ010000055.1 GCA_946413525.1 uncultured Oribacterium sp. | reverse complement strand
ATTCACTGCCTCGCTCTTTTCTTTTTCTATCTGATCATTCATCAATTCCCTTAAAGCCTTGCACATACCCGGATCCTCCTCTAATAAACGATCATAGAGCCCCCTGTTTTCTGTGATGCTGATCTGCATCACAGAATCAGCCAGATTCTTTGTATGTTTATCCTTTAGTCCTTCTATCATCTTTACGAATGCCCTGACATCCCCATCCGCTGCATTCTTTTTCTGTACCCTGATCGGAACGAATTCTTCTCCCTTTAATTCCCTGCCGACAACTACCTGCATCTTGATATCCGCTATTCCAGTAATGTAGTAAACACCCGAAAATTTCTCTTTAATGCCATAGCCACTGTTCTCCATCAATTTGAATAATTTTATCGGCTTACTGACCCGAAGAAAAGTCAGTGTCACATCTTTCATTGGGATAATGTCCACGCCGCCCTTCTTTATGGTATCATCATAACCCGATCCTTTATATTGTGCCGCATAGCTGATTCCAGTCCATACAACGTCTATATCCAGATCTTCATAGGGATCTTTCAGTTCAATCAGATTGTGCCGTTCAAACAGATAGGCGATGGCATTATCCATCCTGTCATCACCATCATAATCCTGATCAATTATGCGGATATCTATCTCTCTGGGCTTGGCGTTAAGCTTATAGGCTCTTTCCTCCTTCAGCCTATTCTTATATTTATCCAGCGACAGCATCAGGCCGGCATACAGTCCACTCTCCCAATCCCGGCTGCCTTTTGTCAGACTGCTCGAATTCTCATCATTTGAGATAGCTTCTTCCTCTTCTTGCTTGCTATCTGTTTCATTCATACTCTAATTATACACCTGCCCCTTATCAGTTTCTATCTTTATGGTCATATTCCTTACAGCCCCTACATCTCTAATTTATTCCGACCGTTAATAATACTTCTCCAACCACAGAGTCTCCACTTCGGGGCTGTCAGGCGAGGATTATACATGCGAAGAAATACTCCCAGCGCATTACCAGCAGCAAACCGCCGAGCAGATATTCGACTTCGCAAAGAACTATACAAAACCGCTCCCGTTCGGAACCAGTATGGATGCTTTCTTTACGATTACTCTCTGAATTAACCTTACATAGAAAGGTGCTTACCCTTCAACAATCTTCACTTCCTTCCCGCGGAAGGCGAAGCCGTACTTCCGTATCCGTCCGGGGGCGATACCCATGTCCAGAAGCTCCGCTTCGTAATGCCGCTCCTCAATCTGCCGGAGGGCCGCCGCTGCGGTATCAGAAAGGCTCTTCTCCCCAGCCTCCTCATCGAGCACCTTGAACTCCATGATAATGGCCGGGTCCACAGGATGTCTTTCTGGGGATTTTCGTGGTGCCCCCCAATCCGAAGGAATGAATGCTCCATCCTTTTCACAACGATTCTCAGCATGAGGCATATCTCCATTCGATGCCGAAACAGCAATAGGATTCGAAAGCATTTCCCCATCCGGGGAACCAGCAATGGAGTACGAAAGCGCGCCCCCATCCGGGGAAACGGCAATGGATTGCGAAGGCGCGCCCCCATCTGGGGAAACAGCAACGGAATGCGAAGGCGAAAGCGCATCCCCATCCGATGGTATGATCCTGCCCGCCGGATTTCCGGAATTTCCTTCCACAAAGCTCCTGGGGATCATCATGACGTCACACCTCCCGTAGCCGCTTTCCCTGTTCGACCGGATCAGGTACCGGTCCCGGAGGTCCACCGTAAGGCCGAGCACCAAACCGTGCCAGAAACGTTCCGGCCGGGCATGAGACGGGCGAATCCCGGAGTCAAAGGACGAAACCGTCGTCAGGGCCACCGTCTCCATATACTCGTTCATCCTGCGCACGTCCCCGGAAAGCAGCGCGTGTTTGAAATCATCATACGTTCCGCCGGAGCCATCGAACCAGCGCACGACCATGTCCTCAAAGCTCTCCCTCGTCTCCCGGTTCGTGAGGCGCAGGCGGTAAACCTCCCCTTCCACCGAACATACCCGGAGATATCCGGCAGCAAGAAGCAAACTCCACACAGCCCCCGCCTTTGCCGACAATTCCCCGAACACCACGTCCTCCCGGATCTCCGCGGCCATCTCCCCGCCGGAAAGCAAAACCTCGAACTGCTCCTGCAGCTCCCGGCTCCCCTGCCGGATCAGCTTCGACGCCAGGCCGTTGCTCGAGGTATTCGCCCAGTACGCCCCAACCTTCCCCCTTTTCAGAAAATTCGTAATGGACCAGGGATTATAGATATCCGACACCCCGCCGAAAGTGAATCCATCATACCAGTCCTTCACCTCTTCCCGGTTCCCGAGGCCAAACTCATCCATCGCCTGGAAAACCTCCTCTTCCGTGAAGCCAAAGGCCGTCTCATACACCGGGGAAGTCGTGGAGACCACCGTCAAATTGTTAAGGTCCGAAAACATCGATTCCCTCGACACCCTCGTCACCCCGGTGAGAACCGCCCGGCCAAGACCAGGATTCGTCTTGAAGGTATTATTAAAAAGAGGCCGCATGAACTCCGTCATTTCCTCCCAATAGCCATACACATAGGACTCCTGCAGCGGCGTGTCATACTCATCCAAAAAAATGATCGCCTTCCTCCCGTAAACCTTCTCCAGCATCCGGGAAAGCTGCCGCAGAGAAGCGACCGCAATATTATCCGCCATGTCATAATCCACACGGTCAAAAAAGGCTTTGTCCTTCTCCGTAATGCCATCCTCCCCGCAAAGGAATTCTAAATCGGAGTATAACTCTGTAAGAAGCTGGCAGATGGCCGCCCTGGCGTCAGAAAACCTTGCCGCCTTCACACCCGCAAAGGAAAGAAAGATGACCGGCCACGCCCCCTGCTGCTCCCGCATCTCCTCATCCTCCCATACGGAAAGGCCGGAAAACAATTCATCCCCTTTTCCGGCATATTTCAGGGAGAAAAAGCAGTCAAGCATGCTCATGTTCAGCGTCTTCCCGAAGCGCCGGGGCCTGGTGATCAGCGTGACAATATCCTGACTCTTCCACCATTCACGTATAAAATCTGTCTTGTCAATATAAAAACAATTATTCTTCCTGAGTTCCGCAAAATCCTGCGCCCCGATTGCCACCACCCTTGCCACCCTGCCTCACCTCCCTTTATTAAAATGGTTTATTTCCCATTTTGATTGCAAACGAATAGCCGCTGTATCGAAAGCTATACAACTCCAATATATGCGCCAATAAGATTCGCTCCTATATTTACCTATCATTCCACGAAAGACGCCATCTAATAATCATGCACCGCGTTGACGCATATAGTTATAATTTTTTCCACCTGTAAGGTTGCCATCCAAAGCGATATTTTGATATGGTTTAACGTAATCAAAATATCGCTTTGGATGAGCAAACTACCCCTAAATAAGCAAAACGATTTGCGAAGCAAATCGTTAACACGCGAAGCGGGCGGTTTTGCAAATTTAGGGGTATTCAGAATGGCCTTCAGGCCATTCAACCGTACAGGTGGAAAATTTTGGGAATTCACGTTTATCCTTCCGAATTTATATCTTTTATCTTTTTTATTCCGGAATTTATCTTTTATCCTTTTCATTCCGGAATCAGCGCGCAGTACCGGCAAAATTCTTTCCCATATAAATGACCCTGCTCAGTGCAGAAAACAGATTATAGCCGTCCCACAGCATGTCAAAGTCCATCGTGTTCCCGAAGGGAACCACCCGGTCGATTCCCCTGGTCCCGGCATGAAGCAAAGGCTCAATTCGTTCACTGTTTCCAAGAAAGGCTATGGTCTGCAGCCTTCCGGAGCATAAAGGCAGAAGCTCCATGATATCTCCGCAGTCATACTCCAGGAAAAAACCGGAATTCCCCATACAGTCCTGGAGATCCTCCCTGATCTCCGGTATTTTCAGCCGGTACAGAAGATTATCTGTCCGATCCTCTATCCTGCATCCCGGCATCCCGACTACCGCCATAGCGGCCGCGGACAGCTTGTCAATACCCTGTACATCCTGAAAAACGTATTTACGGGCGACAATACGGCGGAGCCTGTCCCAGAAATCAGCCTTTGCCTCCTCCCGTCTGCCGCCGAGCCAGGCGATAAGCCTGGGACTGGAACAGGCATTCTGATCCGTCAGATACGTATCATTATAAAACCCCGCTGTCATCCCTTCCCTTCCCCTTTCATCCAGGGAAAGGTAGGCTTCGCAGTCGATCACGGCAATGGAAAACCTGTCGGCGAAACAGATTTCCGTACTCCTCGGTGGGAGTGAGGACTCCCGGATTTCCCGTATCGTCTGATCGCCACCCCAGATGATCCGGGTATCCGCCACGGAAGAAAGAACGTCATTCAGCTTCCGATCCCTCCCATAATGGATCAGGCAGATATAAGGCCGTATATCCTCGTACTCCTTCAGTGCCTTTTCCAGTGCCTCCGAAATAATATCCACTTGTGGGAATGCTTTCGACGGAACCCGGACAATATTTCGATTCCCCGTAAGAAGTCCCGCCGCAAGACTGAAGGCGAAATTCACGGGCACATTGGATGGCGCGATATGGAACACGGTTCCCCGCCCCAGACGGATCATCCCGTCTTCCTTCAGAAACCTCCGCTTCAGCGAAGCAATAGAACCCGCACGGATCCAGAAAGCAAAGGTGATCACATCCGGATATCGTTTGGCCTCCTTATCCTGCATCAAAAGCCTTGAAGTTTCATTCAGATACGCGCAAACCCTCTCATTAAAGGGCTCAAGAGCCGGAACGAATGGCAGTTTTGGCAGCTTTTCGAAATCGCATGGCTGATACTCTGAAACAGAATGCTCCTGTTCAGCAACAGATGATTTACCTTGCGAATCCTGAAACGGGACATTCAAGGCGTTTTCAGAAGCCTGATCTTTCTCTCCGGAAATCCGAATTTCTCCCCCTGAGGCACGAAAGCCCGCGAGTACAGTGAAAGCGTCCTCTTCCCTTGCCCCCAGGGACTTCCGGGGCAGGAAAATATCGGCTGATCCTGCAAAGCCTCCCCCAATCCCTGACGATTTCCGCGGCAAGGAGTTTTCGGCTGCTCTTGCAAAGCCTCCACCCGCCCCCGGCAATTTCCCTTCAAAACCGGCCCCGTAAGTATCACTGCAGCCTCTTATTTCCACGTCCTTCAATCGTCCCAGAACCCGGAAATATTTCCCTTTCCTGCCGCAAGGACAGTCGTCCACGCCAAGAAGGACCCCTTCATCCTCCGTAATCAGCGAATGCCCCGGATAGGATTCCGGCAGCACGGAAAGCGTCTGGATAATCCCTCTTTCCCCAATCCCGCATTCCCTGAAGTCCGCAGGGTTCCTCATTATAATATCAGAAAAAGCGCTGGCATGCAAATGCCCGCACTCGCATTCCATATAGATGGAACCGGTCTGCTCCACCATGCCATAATAATCGTGAATCTCACTCAGGCCGCAGACTTCCTGAAGCCTCCTGTGGAATTCCTCCCTCCCCACCGCCTCGGACTGAAGCTTCTTCCAGCCTCCCCCATGAATCAGCACCGCATTCGAAAGGTCAAACTTCACCCCCTTATCTTTTAGCCGGCAAAGCTCTTTATAGAAATGCTGCCAGACCATGAATGTAAAGCCGAAAAGCAACAGTTTCTTACCTTTATGCTCCTCCAGGAATGCCCGCAAGGCGTCCTCGTCCAGCTTCATCTCGTCATTCAGGGCATACAGCTTTTTTGACCCGAAAATGGAAAAGCCCAGGATACCAGCGCCCCGGGCTGAAAAAAGCCTTCGATCCTTTATGACCGAAGGGGAATCCAGAATGATCATAGGCATCCTTGACGAACCCGTGAAATCCGAAACGATTCGCACCATAGCCTTCTGCTGCGCCGCTGCCGTCGCCCTGTCCAGGAAAATCTTCGACACCCTCTGTCCCGTTGTCCCGGAGGATGTCATGGTCTTCACCACCTCCTCTTTTGGGACAGAACGAAGCTCCATCTCCTTAAACAGCCGGACCGGAAGAAAAGGAATTTCCGACAGCGAAGAACATTTGTCAGCATCAAAAGAAAAACCATCAAGCATACGCCCATATTCAGGGCACTGCCTCCTGTGCCGCTCCGTCAGCTCCAGAAGGCGCTCCTTCAAATAATCCTCTTTATTTTCTCTACAGGCAGAAAAAGGAGCTTCACTCCATATATCCATCATATATCCTCCCCGGTCAGACTGGGATGATTTTTGACCCCCAGAACCACTTTTTATCCGCAGGAAACTATAGTGTTTATTTACCCTCGTACTGCTGTCGTACCTGTGTGCATATTTGATAGTTCCTTCAGTCTATCGATTGGCACCGAAGTGAATTCAAAAATCTCTTCAAGCGGTTTTTTCTTTTCGAGCATTTTCCTCGCGATGTATTCATTATTATTATTCACTGCCTCGCTCTTTTCTTTTTCTATCTGATCATTCATCAATTCCCTTAAAGCTTTGCACATACCCGGATCCTCCTCTAATAAACGATCATAGAGTCCCTTGTTTTTGTAATGCTGATCTGCATCACAGAATCGGCCAGATTCTTTGTGTGTTTATCCTTTAATCCTTCTATCGTCTTTACGAATGCTCTCACATCCCCATCCGCTGCATTCTTTTTCTGTACCCTGATCGGAACGAATTCCTCTCCTTTTAATTCCCTGCCGACGACTACCTGCATCTTGATATCCGCGATTCCGGTAATGTAATAAACACCCGAGAACTTCTCTTCAATGCCATAGCCGCTTTTCACCATCAATTTGAATAATTTTATCGGCTTACCGACCCGAAGAAAGGTCAGGGTCACATCTTTCATTGGGATAATGTCTACGCCGCTCTTCTTTATGGTATCATCATAACCCGAGCCATTATATTGTGCCGCATAGCTGATTCCGGTCCATACAACGTCTATATCCAGATCTTCATAGGGATCTTTCAGTTCAATCAGATTGTGCCGTTCAAACAGATAGGCGATGGCATTATCCATCCTGTCATCACCATCATAATCCTGATCAATTATGCGGATATCTATCTCTCTGGGCTTGGCGTTAAGCTTATAGGCTCTTTCCTCCTTCAGCCTATTCTTATATTTATCCAGCGACAGCATCAGGCCGGCATACAGTCCACTCTCCCAATCCCGGCTGCCGGTTGTCAAACTACTCGAATTCTCATCATTTGAGATAGCTTCTTCCTCTTCTTGCCTGCTATCTGTTTCATTAATTATACACCTGTCCCTTATCGGTTTCTATCTTTCTAGTCATATTCCTTACAACTCTTACATCCTCATCTTTCAGAGTGGGTTTTCGCCTCTCTGAATTCTGACATAGCGAAGCGCCTGCGGGGCAAACCGGCTCACCCCGCCATCTCCTTTTAATATCGCAGACTATCACCCATTTTTCCGCTACAAAAAGGGGACAAGGATGCGTCCTAACAAAATTTGCCGCAAGGCACATTTTGTTAGGATTTTTCTGCGGCATTCCTCCTCATTTTGTCAAGCGGAAAAACCTACCGTGATTCTGCACATCATCCAAACGCCGGCCCGTGTCATAATCCACGCCCGCTGCCGGAAACTGGATCCTGGATGCAGCAATGCCTGGGCGTATGCCTTTATCTGGCTATATCAAACCGTCTGTGCCGCAAAATTCACAAAATATAACATCAAATAGGAACAAAGCATTAAAGCCTTGTAGATATGCAGGGCCTTTTGACGTGTTCCGAATTCAGGTTGCCACTGTTATTTACAGCAGGCAGGGCACTTACCGAAGGATTTCATTTGAATTCCGACGTAGAATTACGCTTGAAATCTTGTAATCCACATGGAATTATCCTGTTGTAATGGGCGTCACGGATTTTTAAAAATCCGTTTTCCCAGAAAATTGATAATCCTTTTTTGCTCCGTAATCATCTATGCCAGTACAACCTTCCACCCATCCAGATTTCTTTCCTTTGAGTCAAAATTCGCCCCTATCCTGATGAGCTTTCTCTTGTCCGCGGCATATGGTTTTGCGTATCCCATGTCATCGATCTGCTTTATGGCTTCATCTGCTGTGGAATCTCTCTTAAATTCAAAAATATAGATATAATCTTCTGTTTCCACTATGCAATCCGCCCTGCCCTTTGCACTGTGAATTTCCGTGACCGCATACTGTCCTAAAAGCATAAATACGATATAAATCACATTCTGGAAGTTCTGCTCTACGATTTTCCCATCATTTGGATAAGGAAGCCTGGCAAAAAGAGCGGTAAACCTGTCTCGCAGACTGTCCGTCTTCCCCTTTTCAATATCCATTCCAAAAGATCTTATATCCAGTGGATTTGCCGACTTTTCGTCTTTCAGGAACATGGGAGCCAGACTATTCAAAAAACCATATCGCACTTCATCATTGGGATAATCGAGCTGATAGCTCATATACTTTTTGTCATATCCCCTGATGGTAAGGTATCCTGTCTGATAGAAGAGCGGAACCGGATTGGGATTATCATAACGGTAATCTGTCAGCACGTTTGCGTTTGCGTAAAGTTCACCCTCCGTGATCTTTTTTACATCAAATTCGGATTCCTTAAGCTTCTCAATCAGAAATGTAGGCGTTCCTGTGGAAAACCAGTACATGCCGAATTCCTTTTTATCAAACGCGCTCAGAAGACTGAAGGGATTATATACGCCATCACCATTCTGGTGAAAATGGTAGCCGTCATACATCTTCTTCAGTTCGGTCAGACATTCCTCTTTGGTCATCTGATTGTTATCAGCCATCGAATCTATTTCCGGTTTAAAGCAAAATTCAAGCTCTGTTTCCGTGATCCCACATATACCTGAATACTTGTAATCCAGGGAAATATCATTCAACTGATTCAGATCACTGAAGATACTGACTTTGCCAAACTTCGTCACGCCTGTAATAAATACAAATTTCAGATACCGGTCATAGCTTTTTAATGTGCTGAAAAAACCTTTGAACACCGCTTTGTTATGTTCAACCATTTCATCGTCGGCACCCTCCAGCAGAGGCTTGTCGTACTCATCCACGAGGACAACGGCGTTTTTTTCGGTCCTCTCTACCGCTCTTTCGATTACATGTCTGAATCTCTCATCAAGAGACCTGTCAGACTCCTGATCTCCGTATATTTTTTCCCATGCCCTGACATGTTCATCAAGCACGGTTTCCAGCGCATTGTCTTCCCTATAATTCTTTTTATTAAAATCAATATAAAAGACCGGATACTCAAGCCATGCGTCTTCATTGTTTCTCTCAAGCTCAGCTATTTTAAGGCCGTCAAACAACTCCTTCTTCCCCTCAAAATAAGCCCGAAGAGTAGACAGAAACAGGCTTTTTCCAAATCGCCTTGGACGGCTAAGAAAATATGGCTTTCCCCCATAAACTAACTCATATATATACTCTGTCTTATCTACGTATAGGTATCCGTCTTTTCTTATGCTTTCAAAATCCTGTATGCCTATCGGAAGTTTCCTAATAGTATTGCTCATTGGTAATACTCCAAATACGCCCGCCACAAACTCACCGCCCCAGTATCATACCCAACATTCCCACCGCTGCCACCATCCTAAGCCGTTGAATGTGTCTCTCTGAATATCTTTTATGATGGCGTTTATCCGTTTTACTTCTTCTTATCCTGAGTCTGCCAGTACAGATAATCATCCCACGCCCTCTCATCCCACAGCAGTCCCATAGGCTTAGTCCTCAATCAGATCAAGCTCATCTATCAGAGTGGGGTTTTGCCGCTCTGAATTCTGGCATAGCGAACCACTTGTGAGGCAAATCGGCTCATCTACCAGAGTAGGTTTTTACTGCTCTGGGTTCTGACATAGTGAACCGCCTGCGGGGCAAATCGGCTCAACAAACTTTGCCTCGCCTGAATCAATCTCTGATGTGACATTTTCAAATAAGCTATATTAGACTACGCATAGAACGGGTCTACAGATACCCAGAGAGTGACTGATGTAAAATCCTGTTTTTCTTTATGGTTCAAAGTCGATATCTCCCGAGCCGGTAAATTCGACTATCTTTAATCCCCACGACTTCCACCTGGCCTCTGATTCATATGTTCCCTCGCCCACAAATTCTTCCCAATATGGCTCATAGTAATCATCTGCGTCGCAATACTCAATCATATCCTTATCCAAATCATCTTCTATCTGCTTCACAAGAATCCCATAAATATCGTCTTCAGATAAAAATGGATTCGACTTCAGTTCAGCAGCCAGATGGCTGTGCAGTTTCTTTTTATCCCCTACAGCAAAAGTAAGGCTCGCCTCCGCACTACACGGATAACTTCCTCCATGCTTTGTATGCCAGTCACACCTGCCATCCCACTCTACAGTCCATTCACATTTACAGAACTCCTCAAACCCTGCTTCTTTTGCTTCATTCCAGGATTTCTTATTGTCATCATTGAAAAGATCAATGTACATGGACGCTATGTCTCTTGCTGTTTTTTTATTCAAATAGTGCTCGGATTGGATGTGGCTGACAATTTCATCGACAGAAGAACCTTTTCTTGCTATCTCATGAGTTTTAGACATCAAGGTAATCAGCACAAGTCTGGCCATCTTCGGATCAATGCTTTTCTTCCCTTTGCCGCTCTTAACCATAGCCGTATAAACACTAAAGGAATCGTCAGACAGTTTTTCAAAGCCGTTCTTCCAAATATAATCCTTCAGGAATTCAATCATATCGTTCATTACACTCACCGGTAAATTCTCAAAGATCAAGAATTATCTTTAACTGCTCTCAGATAGCAATCATCTCTTCATCGGCCAACATCCCTACACGCTTTCCCGGTAAGGATTTATTCTATTCACCGTCACAATTATATCCGTCATCATAAAGCTTACTTTTTGCAATTCGTTTTCTACTGATGGCTCAATGCGTAGGTTTTTCCGCAACACAAGGAATGCTGCGGAAAAATCTGAACAAAACACGCCTAAAGGCATGTTTTGTTCAGACGCATCCCTCAGGGATGCGCCAAATACGGTATAAACTATGCTTGATGCATAGTTTATACCTACCCTTTTGCTGATATTACAAGACTCAAACGAAGTAAACAAATACAGAATGGTCGAATTTTTGTCCGCTAGCTTTGAAACATGACTTTACGCCTTACCAGCACCGTAGATTATTATCCGGTCTAATACAAGGATTTTTTTACATCACACGAATACAGCCAATCCGGTTTCCATAGATCTTCAGGAATCGCTTCTTTCTGCCGACAATATAATAATACCCGTCTTCATCGAACTGCGCCATATCCCCCGTGGCGAGGATGCCATGCCGCTCATCTCCCTTTGCGAGATCCGCGCCGCATTCCGCATAGCCCATGGTGACATTCCGCCCCTCATAGACCAGCTCACCGGTCAGATGGGGATCCGTGATATTCAGGGAAATATAGCCTATGGAAAGAGGCTACAGTGTTTATTTACCCACGTACCGTTGTCGTTCCTGTGAACATTTTTGATAGTTCTTTCAGTCTATCGATTGGCACCGAAGTGAATTCAAAAATCTCTTCAAGCGGTTTTTTCTTTTCGATCATTTTCCTGGCAATGTATTCATTATTATTATTCACTGCTTCATTCACTGCCTCATTCACTGCCTCGCTCTTTTCTTTTTCTATCTGATCATTCATCAATTCCCTTAAAGCTTTGCACATACCCGGATCCTCCTCTAATAAACGATTATAGAGTCCCTTGTTTTCCGTGACGCTGATCTGCATCACAAAATCAGCCAGATTCTTTGTGTGTTTATCCTTTAATCCTTCTATCATCTTTACGAATCTATAGCGCGGGATTGCCTGGAATAAATACGAAATAAACATTCCTGATACATGGTTTATTCCAACCATTAATAATACTTCTCCAAATCCTTATACAGTGTCTTTCCCGCGTCATTTTTCGGGATTTCCGGAATGATCACCGTCCTGAATGCCGCCGAGTTAAGCTTCGTCTTTTCGATCGTAAAGCTCCTGACCTCCTCCGCCATGCCCTCCTCCACAAGGAAGATACAAAGGTGATCGTCCACGCCCCCGCAGGCCAGCTCAAGCCCGGGAAAGCTCCCCTTCAGCAGCCTTTCCAGCTCATCGAGGTTGATCCGGTTTCCATAGATTTTCAGGAATCGCTTCTTTCTTCCGACAATATAATAATACCCGTCTTCATCGAACTGCGCCATATCCCCCGTGGCGAGGATGCCATGCCGTTCATCGCCCTTCGCGAGATCCGCGCCGCATTCCGCATAGCCCATGGTGACATTCCGCCCCTCATAAACCAGCTCCCCGGTCACATGGGGCTCGGTAATTGTCCGTCCCTCCGCATCCTCCAAATGGAATTTCCCTCTTGGAATCGCGATTCCCATAGAACCATATTTCTCCAGGGCCTTTTCCGCAGGGAGGTAGCCCATCCGCGCGGTCGCCTCGCACTGCCCGTACATGACGATGAATTTCTTCCCATGCTCCCCTGCCCATTCAGCAAACTTCCTGTGCAGCTCCGGCGTCAGCTTGCCGCCGGCTTGGGTCATCGTCTTAAGGGACGGAAGCGCCATTCCCATAAAGCGCATCCTGTCCAGCATCTCATAGGTATAAGGCACCCCTCCAAAAGAGCTGGCCCCGGCCTCCCTGAAAAAGTTCCAAAACTCCCTCTGAGCCATGGATTTCTCCGTCACCAAAACTTCCGCCCCGACCAGGAAATGGGAATGCAGTATCGAAAGCCCGTAGGTATAATTCATCGGCAGTGTCGTGATCGGACGTTCCTTTTCGTCCAGCTCCAGGTAATCCGCAATGGCCCGGGCATTATCCAGTATGTTCTCATAACTCTGGCGCACAAACTTCGGGCTCCCGGTAGAGCCGGAGGTCGTAAGCAGCAGACCAAGATCCTCATGAAGAGGATATTCCATTGAATAATGCTTCCTCAGAAGTACATAATGAAACGCTTGACACAAAGTCTCCGCTTCGGAGAAATCCGAAGCCATCTCCTCCGGAACCCACATGTACGGAGGCTGGTAAGCATCCATCAGGCTCCGCAAAAGCCCGGAATCCATGTGGCTATTCAATAAAAGCGGCACGATTCCGGCATTAATGAAGCCAACATATCCCAAAATGGATCCGATCTCGTTCCGGCAAAGGCAGAACACGAGGCACCTGCGCCCAACAACCTCCGCCACGGCCTCCGATTCCTTTTTCAACCCGGCATAGCTCAGGGCAATGCCGTATTCGTCCAGCAGCGCCGTATTATCGGCAAATTTTGAAAAATCCCAGAGCATCTTTCCTCCTGATTAATGACATAACTCATTCAAACACAGCATAAGGATTTGGTTTAAGGAATAGCATAGAACCCAGCAATTATTGCCAAAATCCAAGGATACATTCCCCGTCCTGTTTTTATTTGCATCAACGTCCCGGGACGTATTGTTTCCGTTTCATCGCGCCAACTAGAAAAACGCTATAAAAAGGGCGACCTGAAAAGAGGCTGCAGTGTTATTCACCCTCGTACCGCTGTCGTTCCTGTGAGCATATTTGATAGTTCCTTCAGTCTATCAATTGGCACTGAGGTGAATTCAAAAATCTCTTCAAGCGGTTTTTTCTTTTCGATCATCTTCCTGGCAATGTATTCATTATTATTATTCACTGCCTCATTCACTGCCTCGCTCTTTTCTTTTTCTATCTGATCATTCATCAATTCTCTTAAAGCTTTGCACATACCCGGATCCTCCTCTAATAAACGATCATAGAGCTCCTTGTTTTCTGTGACGCTGATCTGCATCACTGAATCAGCCAGATTCTTTGTGTGTTTATCCTTTAGTCCTTCTATCATCTTTACGAATGCTCTCACATCCCCATCCGCTGCATTCTTTTTCTGTATCCTGATCGGAACGAATTCTTCTCCCTTTAATTCCCTGCCGACGACTACCTGTATCTTGATATCTGCTATTCCAGTAATGTAGTAAACGCCCGGGAACTTCTCTTCAATGCCATAGCCGCTGTTCTCCATCAATTTGAATAATTTTATCGGCTTACTGACCCGAAGAAAGGTCAGGCTCACATCTTTCATTGGGATAATGTCTACGCCGCTCTTCTTTATGGTATCATCATAACCAGAACCTTTATATTGTGCCGCATAGCTGATTCCAGTCCATACAACGTCTATATCCAGGTCCTCATAGGGATCTTTCAGTTCAATCAGATTGTGCCGTTCAAACAGATAAGCAATGGCATTATCCATCCTGTCATCACCATCATAATCCTGATCAATTATGCGGATATCTATCTCTCTGGGCTTGGCGTTAAGCTTATAGGCTCTTTCCTCCTTCAGCCTATTCTTATATTTATCCAGCGACAGCATCAGGCCGGCATACAGTCCACTCTCCCAATCCCGGCTGCCGGTTGTCAAACTACTCGAATTCTCATCATTTGAGATAGCTTCTTCCTCTTCTTGCCTGCTATCTGTTTCATTCATACTCTAATTATACACCTGTCCCGTATCGGTTTCTATCTTTCTGATCGTATTCCTTACAACTCCTACATCCTCACACCACCATCTCCTTTTAATATCGCAGACTATCACCCATTTTCCCGCTACAAAAAGGGGACAAGGAGTAGATTTTTCCGCAACGCAAGTAATGCCTCGGAAAAATCGGAACAAAACTTGCCTGAAGATATATTTTGTTTAATAATACTTCTCCAAATCCTTATACAGCGTCTTACCCGCGTCATTTTTTGGGATTTCCGGAATGATCACCGTTCTGAATGCCGCCGGGTTAAGCTTCGTCTTTTCGATCGTGAAGCTCCTGACTTCCTCTGCCATGCCCTTTTCCACAAGGAAAATATGGAGATGCCATGCCCTTTTCCACAAGGAAAATATGGAGATGGTCGTCCACGCCCCCGCAAGCCAAGTCAAGCCCGGGGAAGCTCCCCTTCAGCAGCCTTTCCAGCTCATCGAGGTTTATCCGGTTTCCATAGATCTTCAGGAATCGCTTCTTTCTTCCGACAATGTAATAATACCCGTCTTCATTTAACTGCGCCATATCCCCTGTAGCGAGGATGCCATGCCGTTCATCGCCCTTCGCGAGATCCGCGCCGCATTCCGCATAGCCCATGGTGACATTCCGCCCTTCATAGACCAGCTCCCCGGTCACATGGGGCTGTGTGATCGTCCGCCCCTCCGCGTCTTTCAGCTGGAATTTTCCTCCGGGAATCGCGATTCCCATGGAGCCATATTTCTCCAGAGCCTTTTCTGCCGGGAGATAACCCATCCGCGCGGTCGCCTCGCACTGCCCATACATGACGATAAACTTCTTCCCATGCTCCCCTGCCCATTCAGCGAACTTCCTGTGCAGCTCCGGAGTCAGCTTGCCGCCGGCCTGGGTCATCGTCTTAAGGGAGGGAAGCGCCATTCCCATAAAGCGCATCCTGTCCAGCATCTCATAGGTATAAGGCACTCCTCCAAAAGAACTGGCCCCGGCGTCTCTGAAAAAGTTCCAGAACTCCCTCTGCGCCATGGATTTTTCCGTCACCAAAACTTCAGCCCATGTGGCAACAGAACTCCGTCTTTTGAGTAAACTTACCCTGTCAATTTTAAAAAACTACGCTTATAGGTGTTCGAATAATTTCCTGCTAATTGGCCTTTCGTCCTGTGATAATGCCGATCCGGTCTGACCGGTACTATGTTTTCACTGATCTCATCGTAGAGCTTTTGGAATATATCTATATCCGCATCATCTGAAGACAATGCCTGTTGCTCCGCTTTGAAATCAGATGATTTCAGACGGGCTGCAAAGTAGACATTACCGTCAATCATTCTTAAGAACGCCGGTGTTGAAGGATAGCCCCGATCCATTGTGACCATAAACGGATGATTGCCGATGGTCTCGTGAACGGATGCGATTTGTTCCTCTGCAACAGCCATTTCGTTAAATTTAACCTTATTGATGCTGGCGTCCAGAATCATGCGGTTTAAAGCATCATACAGACATCCAAGTCCGATTTGCGCACAGGGCTTGCCTCCTCTTTTGGAAGTATTTCCATAGATGGCAAGTGTTTCGGGTGTCGTCGGAACATTGATGTCCGAGCCATCAGCGGCAAGCACCAGAAAACCATTGACTGTATACAGTTCAGTCTCTGGATCTGAATAGTAATTCCTATTGTGGAACTGATACAGATCAACAAAAGCAGCCGGGTTCAATTTCATGCGCTGTTTCAAATAGCCGGGTTTTGAAATATGCGTTCCAGGGTGAGAAATATTCATATATCCACGAAGCTCCAGTTTGAGGGTAAGCCCCTTCTTGTTGATCATGGAGAAAGCAAGATCCTCTTGTGGCATCTTGCGATTGCGAACAAAAACGTTTGGATTGCCATTCCTGCAGAACTCCATGAAAGAGTCGGAATGAATTCTATCAACATCGTATTTGATACGGGATCCAGATTTTCTCACGACAGTACCTCCGCGTCAATCATCGTCATAAACAAGACGAGGCTTTTTTGCGGCATAGGCGGCTTTGAGATAAGGAATCTGTTCTTCCGTTACCGGCCCCAGATTCGCCTTTAATGTTTGAACCACCTTGCCATTGATCCGTTTGTTTTCAACGAGACTGGCATAGTACCGTTTCTCACCTTTATATGTTTTTGTCAGTATTTTGATAAACATGTCTTATGCCAACCTCTTTTCTCACTACATAGTTTAGCATAAAGGCTTATTTACCACAATTTATGTTGATTATATTTCTCACTACATCGATCAGCTCTTAAGTTAATGACATTGTGAAAAATCCATGCTTTTCAAAAGTTGGTTTGAACGCAGCAGCTTCTTTAAAAAGGCTGCTGTATGAAAGTTGTAAAGTGGTGTATTTATATTGAAGGAGCTTTTTAATTATCAAAGAATTTCACAAAATCAGACTTTACTCGAATATATTCTTCATTTTTTCATTGTGAATATTCTCGCTATTTGTTCGATGTTTGTGAATTTCAAACAATTCACAAGCCCATATATTATTTCCTAATATTGACATATCATTTAACGTATAATGATTCTTCCATAAAACATATGGAAATGAAATCTGATCTCTTAGAGCGTAATTATCAAACTCATCCCACCATGAATTCATAAGATTAATACATTTTTTTTTGTTATGTTCTCTCGCAATCACGCCCATTTCCGTAAGGCCAAAATGTACAGGCATTTTTTCACTCAAATATTTTTTTGTTTGTACGATGGCATCTTCCGGTATAATTCTTTTGGCATTAACCAAACTTATCGCCTCATAATAAAGACAATCTCTCCAGTAATGTTTAAATGCAGAAATTCCAAGATTTGACTCACATATAATTTCAGATAAATCGCCTTTAATTTGAATATTCGCGTCTACATATATAGAGTATTTATAATCAGGAAAAATCAAATGTGGATGCATTTTGATATACCTATTACGTTTTATAGGTGATGATATATGAGGAGAGATATATTTGCCTGCATCAATCCATATATAATCCGTTGATGTTTCAGGCTTATTATCTGATATAAAATAATAATCTATATTGTATGGTCTTTCCTCCGGTATTACGAAATCGTCATAATCACCAAAGGCACTAGTATAAACGGCAATTCTATCGTTTCCGATATTCTTTTTTGGTGGTTTTGAGTTTTTTGTAATTCCATCGTTATTGAAAAATAAATCTGCAGGCTTGTCAAGAAATCTATATTTAAACATTTCAAAAAAAACTGTATTATTACGAATTATAAAACTATCCAGCAATCTCCTTGTATCACAAATATTAATTATCCCCTGTTCAATAGCTTTTTCATATACAGTATTATATAAATTTATATTAACACAGATGAAGGTCAAATACGCGCTATCCCCAGCAAGATTTTCCGGCAATATGCAAGGAATACCATCTATAAAACAATCACTCTTCTTTATATCGTTATCTATAAATAAATCAATTTGTATTCCGAATCTTGACAAAAATTTTTTAAACTCTGTTCCAAATAGCCCAGCGCCATAAATCGCGATCTTCTTTCCTGAAACTTTCAACTTGATTATATCTTCGATATCATATCTTCTTATCATAGAATGGTCCTTCTCGTTCTCATCACCAAATTGTACCTTTTTCGGTGTATGTTGTTAAGTAAAATAGATTTAAGATAGATAATATAACTCAAACTTCCCATAAGAATTATGCTTAGGAATTCACATAAAACCTAGAAAAAACAGCGAAATACCAGCCAAATTCCATTTAAAAACAATGGCTTGACAATAGAAAAGACACCTTCCATCTGGTAAAATAGGTCTTGCACAATAACCACAATACCAGAGGATGTGCCTGAACCCATGTTACCACATAATACTGAAAATGAAAACAACAAAATCAATGTTCAATTCATAAATGCCATCAAAGAACTGCAAATCAGCAAGCTGCTGAAACAGGCAAATATCCGCAAAGACAGCCGCTCGGTTGCGGGAAAAGGTGATCGGGAGCGACGCACGGCGTTTGGAATCTTCCAGTTCCTGCTCCTCCTCGTCTTTCAAGGGCGGTGTCTGTTTGCTTTCCTGGGATCAAAGAAACAGGACATCGCCTGCTCAAAAAACACATATTCCAGATTTCTGAACAAGGCAAGCCACAACTGGAAAAAGTTCCTCATACTGCTGGCGTGCAAGATCATATCCTACTTCAGCACATTAACAAGGCCGGAACGGGTCAAGTGCCTGGTCATGGACGATTCCGTGATAGGCCGCTGCCGCAGCAAAAAGGTGGAATTGTTGTCCTGGATCTTCGACCACGTAATCCATAAATCCGTGAAGGGCTTCTGCATGTTGACGCTTGCGTGGACGGACGGCTATGGCATCATACCCACTGCATTTAACATGCCTTGACTTGATGCCGCAGGCATTGAGTCCAATTTGTTACGCGCCAGCGGCACAGATGAAGCATGAAAAGCTTGCCTCCAAACGGCTTGTCTCAGACGCATCATCCGACATAGACGGGAGGACAAACGGGGCAAAGAGGCGCAGGTAAGCTGTTCTCTCGAAGCCGGAGGCCGCTGCCTGCATGGTTCGAGAAGCACTGGAAGCAGGAATCAAGGCCAGCTACTTGCTTGTAGACACATGGTTTACCAACGAGCCTTTCATCAAAACAATGACAGGATGCGATGTTGGCATCGATGTCATCGGCATGCTGAAAGATGTGAAACAGCAATACTGGTAAGGCTTGTTTCAAAAATGCCCATTTTTAGCGGACAAAAACCAAATTTTGCAAAAGACACACTTTAAGCAGTCCCTCCAAACAGAAGAACATTTGCTATCCGTTGCAAGGTTTTAGTCATATCGTTTTTTGAAATCACAAGCCAAGGATTTCGAAGAAGCTCTGATGTTTTTTGCCTGTCAGCAACTCCAAAGGACTCTTGCCAATTCGCTCATCAATCTCGGAACGACGAAACTTTTTTGTATTGAAATATACTTTTAACAGA
>CAMKKZ010000054.1 GCA_946413525.1 uncultured Oribacterium sp. | reverse complement strand
TCAACCATCATGTTAAGATACTATGTGAATGGTGTTTTGAACCGTACAGGTGGAATTATTTTATTGGATATACAGTTGATGAAACAGTAAGTTCTCAAAACTCAGACCAGGAGTGGAACGAGCCGTCCAAAATGAAGATCAAGGCACTGCATGTCGAAAGCCCTGCTGCAGTAACAAGGACCTCTATGATTGTAGCCTATTACTATTATTACAATGCCGTACATGAAAATGACGCCAATGATAGATGGAAGAACTTTGAGGAAGTATTCAACAACTTTAAGAGGGATATCGATCCAAAGCTTGAAGCGGCTTATTATCAACCATTGAGCGGAAAGAACATTTTTGATGTCCTGGTGACATTTTCTTCTTATGCTTATTTAAACGTCTGATGTGTGGGGAATGAAAAGGGAGGAATACAATAACGGTGATTAAAGAGTTAAGTCAGATGGGAACACGCCATGCTCTGGCTAATGGCGAAAACCAGGATGCGCTTTGTCACGGCAAAAGCAAAGACCTGTACGTAATATCGCTTGCAGATGGAGTTTCAAGCTGCAAGGAAGCCAAACGCGGCGCTTCCATTGCAAGTCAAGCCATTACGAATCTGTTCCTAAAGAAAGGAAATCATTTCCTGGAATTTGATGATGAGCAAATCGCGGATTTTGCGGTTTCCCACATCCTTTGTGAGTTGAAACAGGAGGCGTTAAATGCTTCACTGCCTGTAATAGATTATTCGAGCACGGTTGCAAGTGTCCTGGTGGATAAAAGGAAAAAAAGGATTCTATGCTTTAACCTGGGAGATAGCATAATTCTGGCTTCTGGAAACGGTAGATGCAAGGTGCTCTGTATGCCATCCGATAGTTCATTCGGCTGTTGCGTTACTACTACCGGGCGGGCGGAGAAAAGGGTTTCCATAAAGATGTGTGATATTGGCTCGATGGAGTCTGTTGTAATATGCTCAGATGGAGCATGGCGAGAAATGTTTTTGAAAAACAGACTCAAGCCAGAGGTTGCGAGAATGCTGTCGAACAATGAGTATGATGAACTCAGGGATTTCCTTATCAGCCAGAATTGTTTTGATGATTATAGCTTTATCTCTTTGGACATGCGACATGAAAGCAGGAGGAAATATGCATGAAAGAACGTCAATGCTTGAAAAAGACGATTCTTCTTTGCGGAGAAAGTGATGGAACCGTTTTTAAGAGATCCTTCCATATTGTGAAGAAGATTAGCGAAGGAGCTTCCTCCATTTGTTATGAAGCTTATCATGGGAATAGTGGTCGTGGTATCCTCAAAGAGTTTTATCCGCAGGATGCTTATGGCCTGGAAAGAAACGGGGATGGGCAATTAATCCACTCGTCGGAGTTCCAGGATGCATATGATCGCTTTGTGAAAGCCAGGAAAGATTACATTGAGCCTTATGAGATGCTGCTTGAGGCGAAGCAAAGTGGATCGGATACAGATTTGGCTACTTTTATCCCGGCGTTCGATATCTACCAAGGATGCGATGCAGAGGGAAACATAATCGGCACTACTTATATTTGGACGCCGGAGCCGAGACTGGAAACCTTTGAAAAGATATGTGATGACATCCATAAGCATCCGAGTAAGAATCCTGAGCACAAACTCGTTACGGTATTAACTGCTATTGAATCGCTTGCTAAATGTATTTACGCTCTTCACAGTGCGGATATGATTCATAGGGACATTAAGCCTTCTAACTTTGGCTTTCTTAAGCGCGGAAATGAAACCCTGACTCAAACATTATCCATGTTTGACATTAACTCCGTGTGTTCAGTCTATGGAGATATTGATGGCGCAGTTGGAACCGAAGGGTACATGGAACCCGAAGCGGGGTATGAGATTGCAAGTAATCAAACGGACATATATTCAATAGGCGCTACTCTGTTTAATGCCATGATTGTGACTGATGAAGTCAGGTCGAACGGTTATCTGTATAATAGTGCGTATTATGACAGGCTCCGCGAGATGGTGGATCAATCAAAACTAATTCTGGCATCAGAGGCAAACTCGCATCCCAGGCTCCGGAATGCCCTGGTAACAATTTTGCAAAAATGCCTTTGCGAAAGAACTTACAGGTACGCGAATTGCGAAGAACTTCTTGCTGATATAGAGACTGCTCTTTACTATGCTCTTCCGTCTGAGATTGCGAAAAAGGCTCGCTCAGGTGAGAGATGGGTTTTGGCAGATGTGGAGAAATCTCTTGATGTCAACACCGAAAAGAATTCTATTCTTGCCATTCAGTATCATCTTTATGCGCACCCTCTCTATCAGTGCGTTCAGAGCGCTGAAGAAACAATCAATGTGCTCGTCATCGGTTTTGGAAACTATGGGCAGAAGTTCCTGGATGTTTGCCTTCAGATCGGCCAGATTCGCGATAAAAGATTGTGCGTTACCGTAGTTTCCGACGATTTGTTTGATAAAGAATTATATTTGTCAGAAAGACCTGAACTGGCGAATTTCTTCAATATTGATGGTTCAATTTCAGACGGACGCGATATATACGGCGAGATTACATTCGAAATCAGCAGGCTGGATCGTGATAAGCAATCCGCTATTTCAGAAGTGTTGCAGAACATCATGTGTGAGCACTATGACAGCAAGCGTCCGCATTATGTTTTTGTCGCACTCGGTGATGATCAAGTTAATATGGCTGCCGCAAATGCATGTAAAACTGCGTCTGAGGTTTTAGAAGCAGATTGTGTTGTGAGCTTTATCTGTGAACAGCGGCAGAGTGCAGGGATGTCGAACTCACTACTCTGCCCGCTCTATGTCAATGCGGACATAAAATCCTCTCCCCTTTATGCTGAAATTGAGAGGATGGCTTTTAATACGCATTTGATCTGGGAGAAAAACCTTAATGTAGATTATAGTCTTGTCAGGTCTGAGTTCAAGAAGCCCTATAATCACGACTCCTGTGTTTCGAGCGTTCTCGCACTGAAGTATAAACTGTATAGCATGGGGATTGACCTGGAGACTGCCAGTTTTAAGGAAGCTGCCCGCCTGTTCAGAGATGCAATGGCTGACAGAGCAAACTGTGGTCTTAAAAATGAGCTTGTTTGGATTGAACACCGCAGATGGGTTACGGAAAAATTATGCCTTGGCTGGCGTGCAATCCATAATCTTGAAGAATGCGCTGGAGGAATAACGAAGGATGAAAAAGCTAAAAAACATGTTTGCATAGTCAGGAGCCGTCCGGATCAGAAGCTTGCTGTAGAATATAGATCCAATACAAATTATGAAAAATGGGATAAGGCTCCGACTAAAGATCTTGATCAGCTCGATGAGTTGGATCGAATGTCTGTGGAATTGCATCGTATGTTCGCAAGAAAAGCGAAGGTGGCCAGAAAGCAGAACCTGTTCAGCGGCAACAGCATCGCAGGCATTAGGGCGTTAATTGAAGAGAATAAGAAAGCGACAGTTGCTTTCCAGGAGTGGTACACTTGTCTGAAAGACATCTGGAATGGCGACATTGGGAAGGTGCGCCTTTACAAGGGGCTGAAGAATGCCTTCCTGGGAGCATCCGAAAGCCTTCCATCCGACAGGAAAAAGTCAGTCCGTGAGCAGGTGAAAGCTTTTGAAGCGGTTTTTTACCCGGTTCTTGCAAGCATGGAGTATCGTGATTGGAAGCAGGATGACGTTGCCTTCATTGATAATATTCCTTTTGTTCTTACATATACTGAAAATGCTTATTTGGCTATTCCATTTGCAACCGGGGACAATTCTGATATTTTTGAGAATGTTTCTGCTGCGACGGTTGTGAGTCCGATTCGGATTCTTTATTTATATTCCGTAGAACGCAAACAGGATGTTCGTGATTTACAGGATTCTATTCCATATGTAATTGAATACATGCAGAAGAAGCATTTCAAGGCTGCCGTAGAATTTGTAATTTTAGTTCCTGATCCTTTGCGGAAAATTTTGAATGATGAAGTTAGCAGGGAAATCATCCGCACAGGAGGCGGCAAGATCAGGCAGGTTAAGTTGATTGTCCTTGATGGGACAGAGACTGCTTCACAGGCGTTAGAACTGTATCTAAAGCATCGAGCATCTGACAAACGCTTCTTTGCTGTGGAAAGGAATTCTACAAATCTTTCTCATGAGCTGAAGGGTGCGGGCTTTTATAATTCCTTTGCAAATTACGAGTTCGATTCTGCAACCATGCAGTTTAATTCTATGTCTGGTTGCGATATGCTGAAGTATATTAAGAAAACACCGTATATTACTGTAACAGACATGGTTGCTTTTCGCCTTTCATCAAGTGAAAGCAGCAATCAACCGGAGTTCTTCGAGGAGTACAAAGATCTCTGGAAAAAGTATACAGAAAGAAGCAGTCTGTGGAAGTCTCTCTGCGATCTGTTGGGAGAGTATGCTGAAAAGAATGATACTCTCGTATCCTTTAAAAAGAAAGCGCCGAAGGACAAGAATCTGAATTCTAATGAGTTTCACTATATCGTTCCCTTCGTGTGCAATAAAAGCGTGGCAAAGATTATCCGCTTTCTAAAAGAGCAGGAAATATTAGAACAGGGCAGCCGTGTAAACGGATATACTACGGGCTCATGTGAAGTCATTATTGTTGATCGTTGTGGCTACAGGACTTTGTATGATAAGCTTTTCGCAAATGTCTATGCGCTTATGCTTCCTGACGAGATATCCCTTCATTTGAACACAAAACGCCATGAGGTTAATGTTGTGTTTGACAATCTGGTAGTCGACGGAGTTCAGATTCCTGCTAGCAGAACATCTGAATTCAGCGGGTTAATGACTTATTTCAAAGAGAAAGGATTTGTTATCAACCTTGTCATTAATCAAGATGGCAAGATGAGCTTCACATATGCTACCAGGCAGATTAAAGACTTGTTGAGTACAGCGGGAAAGATGCTTGAAGTGTATACATATCACAAGATCAAGGAACTTGGGAAGTTTGACGATGTTGTAAGCGGCTATGAGATCGACTGGGAAGGCACGGATGTAAAAAGCGAATTCGATTGCATCCTCACTAAAGGATTCCGTACCTTATTTGTTGAATGCAAGGCATGTACGGATATTGAACAGGCGTTCTACTTTAAGCTTGCGAGTTTGGCAGACCAGTTTGGAATCAACGCGACCGCCGTATTGATTGCCAATACCCAGGAGAAGAGCTCTTATGACAATGCCCCCCTCAATGCGATGCAGCGGAGACGTGGTAGAATAATGAATGTGGTGACCATCTGGAAATCTGATGAGATTAACAATATTGGTCATACTCTGTTGAAGGTGGTCAATGGTAACTATGTGAATGAGGAGGAGTAAGAGTATGTATGATCCGAAGCCAATTGATACAAGTGATGTGATATTGCCGGAGGAGTTAGTTGCGCTGACAGAGAAAATTGCTGAAAATGTTCATGATGTTTGGGCAGTCGGAAGAATATCTGAAGGCTGGACATACGGAGATAAGAAAGATACTGAGCAAAAGAAAACGCCGGCACTTGTACCCTATATTGAGTTGCCAGAGAGTGAAAAAGAATATGATAGGAATACTGCAATTGAAACTCTGAAGTTAATTGTAAAGCTTGGATATACAATTTCTGTCTATTAATTCGCTATTCTCTGTCATGATAAAGGAATTTAGTGAGCGGCAAGTTCCGCATTGCACCTTGTAAATTGAATAATACTATACCACAAAGTAATGATGCCTGTTTGGTAGGGCATCGCCAATGTCATCAACAGCTTTCTTACCGAAGATGACTGGCACTTCTCCTTTGATGATAAGCGTGGGATGTTCAGATTCGGCTTGAGCCTCAAGAGTCGCATTAAGAATGTGAGCTATATCATCGATGTCAAGAATGACGAGTACATCGTCTACGCTTTATCCCCGCTTGACGCTGATGGTGACGACGAGAAGATGATGGCTGCGATGGTCGATTTTCTCTGCCGCGCAAATTACGGCATTAAAAATGGCAATTTCGAGCTTGACAATTCGTGCGACGCTTCTTTTTGTGGGGTGGGTACCGGGGGATTGAAATCCCCCATATCGATATATTTCTGAGCGGATCGCCATCTGCAGCCTGCAGTTTTTCAACTTCCGTCACCGTCATGCCTTGCCCATAGAACAGTTGTCTGATATGATGGATTTGATCCATTGTATACATGCTCCTTCCTCCTTATCTCGACATGCAGTATGCTGATGATGTTGCAACGGCGTTTTGGTTATCTTGGAATACATTTAAAGAGGAGAGTTATTTTAAAGAAGCTTTTGCTATGTGGCAGGCAATTAGGGACGGAGAAAAACCTGCAAATTAATTTAAGGATTTTGAAAGAGATAAGTTTACGGGCTATGGTATGCGCCATTCATTGATGCCTTACGGACGACCGACAACATATAATTATGCGGGGTAGCTGCTATGCCGCCCCGCCATTCACCTCAACGTGTTCTGTACTATGCCAGTCTTGCAAAAAGAATAATATCAGAAAAAATGCTATTCCGGCATATATTGTACGAAAACTACCAGTTTTCCGGTATCGTATTCCGTTACTGTGACCCGCATCGGATTCGAGCCAAGGGTGTAGTCGGCCGTATACTTTTTATCGAAAGAATCGGAAAGATCCTCCCCGGATATTCCGGCGCTTTCCAACGCTGCAACAATTTCTTCGAAGTGAGAGCTTTCCGGCCTGCATTCAAACATTACGCCATCCTTGGCATTAAGCGGATATATGTATGTCTTGGTGCTTACAGAGACCTTCCCGGCGTCTTGTGCGGGAAGCTCCGGAAGTCCCATGCCTGCCCAGGCATTTGCGTCGGGCCAGATGCCTTCTGTGGTATAACCCGGGAAGGTGTAGACGGAGCTGCTGTCTCCTGAGCTGTTTCCGTTGCCTGCCCCGCTGCTCGTATTTTCTCCTGAGGCGATTCCGCTGTTTTCCCCGCTGCCCGTATCGTCTCCGGAGTTGTTTCCATTATTTCCCCCGCTGCCCTTATTGTCTCCCGAAGAAGTATTATCGTCTGAATTTCCCTCGGCGCTTCCTCCCGCGGCAATACGTTCATTATCGACAAGGGCTTCAAGCTCAGAGCCGGATTTCTCGCTCAGTTCTCCTTCCATATAAAAGCGTGTCAGAAGAGTGGCTATTGCCTTTCCGTCATACGTGAAGACAAAATCGTAATAGCCGGGCTCGCATTCTTCCGGATTCAGATAGAAGTTTCCCCAGTACCATTCCTCCGGATTATCCGCATCTTCGGGATAGTGCAGGTCACAGTAAGTGGCAAAATTCGGCATCAGATCGGAGAACTTGCAGTCATTATAGTACTCCTGATCAATGCGGTGCTTGAGCACCCAGACGCGCAGAGAGTATTCGGCATCGGTATCCGGATAGAATTCCACCCACTCGTTCAGCTCAAAAATGCAGCGGATGTCATCGAGAGACGACGCTTTTCCGTTGATGTCCTCTATCGAGCCTGCACTCGTTCCCATGATGCGCAAGCCGCGCAGAATTGAAGGATTTCTGTCGTCAAGATTGATGAGTTTGAGTTTGCCGGTGAGCCTTGCTTCGTCGGCGTTTTGGTTTGCTCCATCTGTAATCTGGCTTGCACCTTCGGAGCTTTGACTTGCTCCCTCGGCGTTCTGGCTTCTGTCGTCGGCGTTATGGCTCTCGTCCTCTGTTTCGGGTGCCGCGTTTTCAGAATCGGTTTTTTCATTTGCGGCGGTCTGGGTATCTCCCGGAGGAGAATTGTTTTCCTTCAGGTCCGTGCTCGTTCCTTCAGTTTTCCCGCAGGAGCTTAAGGCAAGTCCGAGCACCATAATGATCACAGCCAGGCAGATTTTTTTTCTTTTCATGATTTTCTTCTCCTTTTTATGTTCTCCGCTTTTGATTCACATGTCCTCTGGCCTATCCGTTCTGATAGAATTTTCTTCTCCTTTTTATATTCTCCGCTTTTGATTCGCATGTCCTCTGGCCTATCCGTTCCGATAGAATTTTCTTCTCCTTTTTATGTTCTCCGCTTTTGATTCGCATGTCCTCTGGCCTGTCCGTTCCGATAAAAGATTGAAAGATTGCTTCCTCATCGCCAGTGTAAATATAGAAGGTTCCTCATCGCCGGTAGAATTATAGAAGCTTCCTCGTCACCAGCGGAATTAAAGAGGATCCGTCATCGCCAGTGGAATTAAAAAGAATCCCTCGTTGCCAACGGAATTAAATAAGCCCTCCCATCATTAGTGCAATTATGTGAATACTATACTCTGTTGTTGATGTAAAATCAAGGAGATTGTGACAGTAATGAAGCAGCATGATCGATTTTTGATATAGTTCACACATCAGCTACGCATCAATATTTATTTTGATCGGAAGGATGTTTTCCTGCCTGATTTTTCGCCCGGAAAGGATGACTGCTATTGGTTGAATTGGCCAATTTGGATGTCCCATTGCTGCCCTTGATGATGAAGAACAATAAACAGTGAAAACCCAGGTCAATAATTATCAAGTTCAGAAAATCACCCACCGTCACAAAAATTCTTGATGGAGAATGTTTTATGGCGTTACAATATAAATTAACCAAAACGACCTTCTTATTGAATCAGACAATATTAATGCCATGATGAATTATGACACAGAGGGAACTGAGGCAGGGAATCAGCATCGTTGAATTGATAAACTCGCGCATGGGCTATAATATCAGCTATAACACAGATGCTAATTAGGCATATACGATAGGCTATGGGAAGTTTTCAGGAATGTATGTTGGCGGGAGGACCGCCGCAAAGCGTTGCAGCTTATCCGGAAAACGACAGGGACTTTCATGCTGTTAAAAAAGATAAATGGGCAGAGAGAAAAGCTTGCTTTATTGTACCGAAATGCTTATATTTTCCCTTGTCGCCGAATGCGGATTTTTGTCATTTTGCAGGAATTCGGTTCGCGATGTATGTGTTGTTTGTGCCGCCGTTCGGCGGAGGAAAGGAGATTTTGATGAAGATTGCGATTTTGAACGGAAGCCCGAGGATTGAGAATACAGCCGCCATGGTCAACGCCTTTTCGGAGGGCGCGAAGGAGGCCGGACACGAGGTGGAAATTCTGCATGTCGGCAGGATGAAGATCGGCGGATGTCTTGGCTGCGAATATTGCCATGGGAAGGGTGGGGGCCAGTGCGTTCAGAAGGATGACATGGAAAAGGTTATGCCTTCGTATAAAGAGGCGGATATGATCGTCTATGCCTCGCCGATCTATTATTTTGACGTGACGGCGCAGCTTTCTGCCGCGATGCAGAGGGTTTACGCGATTGGCAAACCGGCAAAGGCAAAAAAGGCCGCCCTGCTGCTCAGCTCCGGCTCGCCGAATCCATATAATGGAGCCATTGCCACTTATAAGGATATGCTGGCTTACATGGGCGTGGAGAATGCCGGGATCTTTACAGCGGCGGGTGATGAAAATGGTTCAGAGGCAAAGCTTGCGGAAATCAGGAATTTCGCGAAAGGCCTTTGAGAAAAGCTTTTGTGAAATGCCTTTGAGAATAGGCTCTTCATAAAGACTTCAAACGAAGTGCCTTTGAGAAAATGCCTTCAAGAAAACGCTTCCGTCAGGGAATCCGGGAAACAGTCGGAGGGAGCATTTTCGTACAAGGGATAAAAGCTTTGTGTAAATCTGACAGGAGAGCCTTGGTAATGAGATGCTGCATCGGTTTGTCACATAATTAGAATGGCAGAACCTCGATCCAATAGGGGAGAAGAGCCTGAAAGGGGAGGCCGGCGGATACGTCCGCTGGCTTCCTTTTTTATTATCGCAGGGGCTGCGTAAGGAAATATTCGCACCCCCGCGGGCGAGTAGGTTGCAATTTCATCTTCCCTACTCGATTTTCTTTTTATTATCGCAGAACCGTAGAAATGAAGATGCTGCTTTATGGCAATCTTCCTTGACAAAATTCGTTTAAACGATATAATAGGATGCGTATTTTTGTATATAGAGGAGAATAAGATGAATGGATATATTACAGCACAGGAGGCTGCTGAAAAGTGGGGCATCACTGTAAGACAAGTACAGCTTTTGTGTAAGAATAATAGGATTGAGGGGGCGGCAATGCTCAGTAGAATATGGATTATTCCTGAAAATGCAAAGAAGCCCATAGATCACAGGAGAAAGGCTGAAAAGTGATTGCTATTAAAGAGTTAAAAGATCTGGTTGGAAGATTCGAGAAAAATCTTCATTACTATAAAGATACAAAGAACGCCTATAATGAGCATTCGACACGAATTGAGTATATCGATCCTCTTCTGGAGATATTAGGCTGGGATGTCGCAAACAGAAAAGGGCTTCCTCCGCAGTATAGAGAGGTTATTGCGGAAAATTACTCCAACAAAACGGACCGACCAGATTATTCTCTCACATTACGTGGAGTAACGAAGTTATTTGTGGAAGCAAAAAAGCCGGCAGTTGATATTTCTGTTTTACCTGAACCTGCGATTCAAACAAGGAAGTATGGTTGGAACGCAGGACATAAAGTGGCTATTCTTAGCAATTTTGAATATCTTGTTATCTATGACACAACGACAATACCGAACATCGATGATCGGGTGACTACCGCTCGTTACAAGATTTATCATTATACAGAGTATGTTGATTCTTTTGAAGAAATCACAAAACTGATTTCGCGTGAATCAGTCTATTCCGGTTTCTTTGACGAGTATTTTGGGGAACGCTTCCCTGATGGAAATAATAAAACCCAGCAGGTTGATGCTTTCTTCTTATCGCAAATTAATGAATGGAGAGTTTCACTGAGTAATGAGCTTTACGCCAAAAGAGGAAAATATGGTTCACTTGAGGTTCTTAACGATGTGGTTCAAGATTTTATTAATCAGATAGTTTTTCTTAGGATATGTGAGGATAAAAACCTGCCTTTATATCATAATCTTAAGCAGACAATAGAGGATGAATCCAAACTACATCAAGAATTGGAGAAACTGTTTCGCTCCGCGGATAAAAGATATAATTCTGGAATGTTTTCGGGAGATGGAATCGTTTTTGATCTAAACAGTTCAGTGATTAAAACCATGATAGAGGGGCTTTATTATCCACAAAGCCCGTTCATGTTCAACATTATTGAGCCGAATATGCTCGGCAGGATTTATGAAATGTTTTTGACTGAACAGATGATTCTTGATGGGAATACTATAAAACTGGGAAAGAAGAAAGACTGCGTAAATCGATCTGTTGTTACAACTCCCACGGAGATAGTAAAATATATGGTCGAAAAAACCATGTCTTTACTCTGCGACGGAAAAACACCTGATGAAATCAAGACACTGCGTATTTCGGATATTGCATGTGGTTCTGGAGTTTTCCTTGAAGAAGCCTTTGATTATATCCAGAAATCTTGTGTTGCATGGTATTTGAAAAACGATCCTGAACACCTTATAGAATTGGGGAACGGGAACTACAAATTGCCTTTTGAAGAGAAAAAGCATTTGCTTTGTTCATGTATTTACGGCATTGATATTGATATTCATGCGGTTGAAGTTGCCAGGTTTTCTCTGTTGATTAAACTTATTGAAGACGAAACCGCACCGTCAGTTGCGGATAGTGTGCCTATCCTGCCGGATATGGAAAAAAACATTTTTTATGGCAATTCTCTTGTCAGCGATGCGGAATTGAAAGGAGTTAAAGTCAGTGCTGAAGAGTTGATGGAGCTGGTACCTTTTAATTGGGATGAGATGGGTGTAGCTAGTGGGTTCGATGCAATTATTGGCAACCCACCATATGTAAATACTGAAGGAATGCATACATTATTGCCGGATATTGAATTCCGCATCTATAAAAAGAACTATAAATCATCGCATAAACAGTTTGATAAGTATTTCATCTTCCTTGAAAGGGCAATCGCCAAAATTAAGAACGATGGATATATTTGTTATATAGTTCCAAACAAATTCTTCAAGGTTGGAGCCGGAGAAAAACTTCGGCTGCTGCTTGCCTCAGAGAAAATGCTTATAAGCCTTGATGATTTCGGAGAAGCTCAATTATTTGAGGACAAAACGATTTACAGTTCTATTGTATTGCTTCAAAAGAAAAAACAAGAGACATTCACTTATTCTAATGTAGAATCTGCTAGCAATTTGTGGGCAGGTAAGAAGGTTGAAAGCATTGTATTAAATGAGTCATCATTGAATAGGCTTCCGTGGAGATTGACTACAGACTTTGCTTTTTTGCGTATGCTTAGGAAACTTGATGAGCTTGCGGTTCCCTTGGCAAATCATGCAGAAATTTTCAATGGCATTCAGACCAGTGCTGAACGGCCGGATCCTATCTACTGGTTTACAGATGAGAGTATTGCTCGGGAAACAGATAAATACTATGAGATTGTGAAAGACGGCAGACATTATCAAATTGAAAAGAAGATATTGAGGCCATATTTCAAGCCAACAAAACAAAATGAGAAAGGTCTTAATTCGTATAGCATTTTGAAAACAGACAAACGCATTATCTTCCCATACACAGAAAAAGGAAAACTCTTTCCTATTAAAGTGATGGAAAGAGATTATCCGGGTACATTCAAGTATTTGCAGGCGTATTATGACAGGCTTGTGCCTAAAACGGTTTCTGATAAAGGGATTCGCGATGTTCCTAATGCAACATCCGAAACATGGTATCAATATGGAAGAACACAGGCATTGACCTCGTTTACGAATACACCAAAGCTGATCGTCGGAGTGCTAAGCAAAGAGCCTATGTATGCCTATGATGATCGTGACATGCTGATAGCCTCCGGCGGCACTGCTGGATACTGTGCAATCAGCAAAAAAAATGATAGTCCGTATGCTCTTGAGTATTTGCAGGCATGGTTAAGCAATCCATTTACTGAGAAGTTGATTGATATTGTGGGCAGTGACTTTGAAGGAGGATTTGTTGCGAGAGGGACGTTTGTTTTATCAACACTTCCCTTCGTCGAATTGGATTTATCGAACCCGAGTCAGAAGTTTTTATATGATCGAGTGGTCGCATATACGAGAGAAATATATAGCCTTAATAATGCACTCAAAGACCATCCGGAAAAAAGGATTGAGAGTGTTACAGTTAGGAGGAAAAAAGAACTCATTGCGGAAATTGAGGTTCTGATCTCAAAAGTGTATAAGCTGGAGTTCTAGAGTGATTATGCAATTAAAGAAAAATAGTTCAATACAAAAACTCAGAGGCGCTTATTACACTCCGTCTGACTTGGCGCGGATGATGGTTGGATTTGCAACGCAAAGATCCTTTTCTTCTGTTTTGGAACCATGTTGCGGTGATGGAGTATTCATTGACTGTCTGCTTGAGCAGGGCATACAGAATCAAACTGCTATTACAGCAGTCGAAATCGAGCCGGATGAAGTAGCTAAAGTATCTGAAAAGTATTCAGATAATCCACGAGTTCAGGTTCTTTGTGAGGATTTTTTTGATTTTTATAAAAGGCAAGATGGCAGTAAATATGATCTGATTTTAGGAAATCCTCCTTACATCAGATATCAGTATCTGACTGAAAAGCAAAGAGCTATTCAGTCTGACATTTTGATATCCCATGGAATGAGGGCTAATAAGTTAATCAACGCTTGGGTGGCATTTTTGGTTGCTTGCGTACATATGCTTAGTGATACAGGTATGATAGCATTTGTAATCCCTGCTGAGATTCTTCAGGTTGCATATGCGGAAGATCTGCGTCTATACCTTGCAAATAATCTGGACAGCTTAACATTGATCACTTTCAAACAATTAGTATTTTCTAATATAGAACAGGAAGTTCTTGTTCTTATGGGTGAAAAAAGCAGCGGAAATAAAGGTATCAGGATTATTGAGATGGAAGATTTGGAAGATCTTCATAAACACGACGTAGACGATTATCAGTTCGGAGAGCTTCAACATGTAAAAGAAAAATGGACGAAATATTTTGTGAGTAGTGACATGGAGGTATTGCAGAACATTAGAAATGATAATCGTTTTATTTCCTTTTCTGATTACGGGATTATCAATGTTGGAATCACAACCGGCAATAACAAGTTTTTTTCAATCGATGAATCAATAGAGAAAGAATACGGACTTTCAGATGTTACATTGCCTTTGATTGGAAGAAGCTCTCACGCTCATGGCATTTATTTCACGGAAAGTGATTGGAAACAGAATAGAAAGGCAGGGAAAAGAGCAATGCTAATTAAGTTCCCGGATACGCCTTTTGAAGAATATCCTGAATCTTACGTGAGATATATTCATTATGGAGAAGAGAATAACGAACACACAGGTTACAAATGCTCAATTCGTGATAGATGGTACATTGTTCCATCTGTTTGGGTCCCAGATGCATTTTTCTTAAGAAGGAACAATCTGTATCCAAAGTTTGTTTTGAATGCATGTGGAGCTGTCTCAACGGACACAATGCATCGTATGAAATTTAACGATGGCATTATAGCAGATGATGTTCTTTTGTCATATTATAATAGTGTCTCCTTTGCATTTACTGAGGTGTGTGGACGCAGCTATGGTGGTGGTGTCCTGGAAATCCTTCCCGGTGAAATGGGAAAAATAAGGCTTCCGAGAATAACCTCAAACGTAGAATCTGATTTAAAAAAAGAACTTCTCGCTTTTATCGATCAGGTAGTCCGTGCCAATGAGGATATTGAGATAGCTCTGGATATGGTTGACCGCAGACTTTTAATTGAAAGGCTTGGAATATCTGAGGGGATATGCAGACAGTGCCGAGACGTATGGAAAAGGTTGCAGCTACGCAGACTTACAAGGGGCGGATAGACTATATGAAAGTAAAAATTTAATTGGAATATCGCATAGGTTTGTCAGAAATAAAAGTAGCCAAAAGCTGCTCTAATAAGGTAAGGGAGCCTTGCTGATGCGATGCCGCATCGGTTTGTCATGAACTCAGAGTAGCCAAAACCCACTCTGAGAGGGTAGAAGAATCTGAAAGGTGGAGCCGGGGATACTTCCGCCGTTCTCCTCTTTTTATGCGCAGTTTAAAGCGGAGTATTATTCAGCATTATTCTGCATTAGCGTAAACTAACCTTATCTTAATATAGAGTATATGAAAATCGGGAGGAATGGATTATACTATTGATCGGAATCTCGTAAATTCATAACTCACGTAAGGAAAGGTCTGGACATGCGTTATCCTGGAAATGAAAGTCGGCATGGGAATTATGAAAACGGCGGAGAGGGGCTTCGCGGTATGCTTGAGCGAATCCGCATGCTTGCCATGCTGATTTTCATGCTGCTTGCGGGTATATACTTCTTGCTTTCCGGAGGAACGGAAACAGAGGGAGGCGGGGCAGGTAATGCTGAGAGCTCCTTGGCTGAAAAAAGTCTGGTATGGACATCGGATGTTGCAGGTCGTGAATCAGGAGCTTTGGATTTCGAACTCGGTGGTGGACAGACGGATAATGGAGAACAGCCGGGTGACGAGGGAAGCGTGGCAAAGCAGCCGGGCGGAGGCGGAAGCGCGGAGGAGCAGCCGGGCGGGTCGGGCAGCGTGGGAGAGCAGCCCGGCGGGCAGGGAAGCGCAGGTGAACTATCGGGTTTACTGGAGGAAGCAGGCGGAGATCCGGATGGCTCTGGGGGCGATGGCCGCATTAACCTGAATACCGCCAGCCTTGAAGAACTGGAGAATTTGCCGGGAATCGGTCCGGCTACGGCCAAAAACATTATCGAGTACAGGGACGCCTATGGCGGGTTCGCGGATCCGGAGGAAATAAAGAATGTCAAGAGGATAGGGGACAAGACATACGAAAAGCTGAAGGATTATATTACGGCTTTTTGAGGCTTTTAAGAGGAGCTGTAGGGCTTGCAATACCGCAGTTGTTAGCCGGTTATTAAAATAGTCAAAAACTACTTTGATTTGAGACGTAGTAAGTGGTGGAGGGATTGTGAAATGATGAAACAAAAAAAGATGGAAGCTTGTATTTTTGCGCTTGTTATGGCTGTGGTTTTGTTTGCAGGTGGCTGTTCCGTTTTGGATGTACCGGATCCCGGGAAGCCCGCCGAATCAGCAAAGGACGGGGCGGATGAGGAGGAGCCTGTCGAATCAGCAAAGGATGGGGCGGATGAGGAGGAGCCTGTCGAATCGGCAAAGGACGAGGCGGATGCAGAGGAGACCGCCGAATCAGCAAAGGACGAGGCGAATGCGGAAGAGTCTGCCGAAGAGGATCCGGATACAGGGGATGCCTCCGGAGATGATCCGCGGAATCAGGACGGGATTGGCGAAAATGAATTATTGGTCGTGAGCTTTGGCACCAGCTATAATGACAGCCGTCGGCTGACAATCGGTGCCATCGAGGAGGCCATGGAGGAGGCTTTCTCGGAGTACGGGGTGCGCAGGGGCTTTACCAGCAAGATGGTTATCAGCCATATTGAGAAGAGGGACGGAGAGAAAATTGACAATGTTGAGGAGGCATTGGACCGGGCCCGTGAGAATGGCGTCCGGAGGCTGGTGGTGCAGCCGACGCATTTAATGGACGGCTTTGAGTATAATGAGCTTGCTGAGGCCGTTTCCGCCCGGGCAGGCGATTTTCAGGAGGTATCCATTGGGAAGCCGCTCCTTTATGACGAAGAAGATCTTGAGGCGGTAGCGGGAATCATGATTTCGGACACGAAAGGCTTTGATGACGGAAATACGGCGATCTGCTTCATGGGGCATGGCACGGAAGCGGATTCAAATAAGGTTTACGGCATGATGCTGGAGAAGCTCAGGGAGCAGGGGGCGGAGAACGTCTTTGTCGCCACGGTGGAGGCTGCCCCTTCCTTTGACGACCTGTTGGAATTTGTCCGCGCCGGCGGATATGAGAGGGTGGTGCTGCAGCCCCTGATGGTCGTGGCCGGCGACCACGCGTCCAATGACATGGCGGGTCCGGATGATGATTCCTGGAAGAGCATGCTGGAAAAAGAAGGCTATGAGGTCGTCCCGGTTCTCCGGGGCCTTGGGGAGATAGAAGGAATCCGGGAGATTTATGTGGATCATGCCCGGAAGGCCATCGAGGAGGCATAGGGATCGCAATGCCGCATCCGTATGTCGGGAATTCCGGATATGCATGCCGGGATGGATAAGGTGTGATTGTTTCCCGTGTCAGGGGATTATTGGGTCCTGGCCGCCTTTTTTGAAAATTTGCAACTATTCAGCATCCTCTGGATTTCAGAGAATTCCAGAGGGAAAGCTTGCTTTTCCTGTGGAATTCTCTGAAATCCAGAGGGCGGGCAAGGCGCGGAGCGCCTCTGAACGCGCGCATGAAGTCGCCAAAGGCGACTGCGAATAGGGTGCTGAATAGTTACGAAAATTTTTGGCCTTTAACAGACTTCTAACGAATTTTATTATATAATAAGTTTATGCATGTCGGGATGGACATCGGTATGTCGTCATTTTGCTGTTTTACGATACGGCATTAAGTTAGAGGACGATGAGCTTCATGGAATCTTCCATACCGCTCATGAGAAGCAGTCACGCGGTGGAGCCTGGGGCCGTATTCCATCATTATGAGCCAGAAATGGGACGGCCTTTTGACGAAACTTTTTCCAGAACCCTGCGCAGGATATGGATACAGTTCGCGAAGACCGGCAATCCTCTTTGGGACACTGGTGCCATGGTGACATGGTCAAGCGACAACATAGCTTTCGGTGATTTTATGACCTGGAATCCTTATCTTGGTATGGAGATCGGAATGACGCGCCAGGCCACCGAGAAAACCAGGATCCCCGAATACTCAAGAACCGCTGCGGTATTCCCCCCCGAAGACGAGAGGATGAGCATTGAAGAGATGCTCCTGGGATTCACGATCAACGGGGCGAAACAGCTCGGCATTGAAGCCCAAAAGGGCTCAATCGCAGCCGGCAAGGACGCGGACTTCCTGGTATTCGACAAGGACCTGCTTACGGCAGAGCACGAGGGCTTCAGCTACAACAAGCCGGAAGAAGTGTATTTCTGCGGCAAGAAGGTGAACTGATACAGGCATAGTTAATACTGTACTTGGCGACTGAGGGCAATGCCTTGACCCGCTAGCGGGTCGAGGCTAGCCGCCCGGCGACTGAGGGATTGTCTAAACCATATAAATTCAATAAAGAAAGGGATATTAAAGAATGAGCGAGTTGAACGGGAGCTTGAACGAGGAAAGGGAGCGGCTGAGGGCTTTGTATGGCGAAAACAAACGGATTACGGATGGGAATTTCGATAAGTCGCTGGCTGTGAAGTGTCTGAACGGTACCTTCGTTGGCAGGAAGACGGAGGATGTTATTGCGTTCAAAGGCATTCCTTTTGTCGGGAAACAGCCCGTGGGTATGCTGCGCTGGAAAGCGCCGGTGGCCTGTATTCCGGATGACGGCGTATATGAGGCGTATTACAACGCGAAAAGTCCCTGCCAGAATGAGGCATATAGGCAAAAGGCCTCCCTTTATTATCAGGGTGAAGACTGCCTGTATCTGAATGTATGGAAGGCGGATGGAGGAACCGCGGAGAAAAAGCCTGTCATGGTATGGATTCATGGCGGCGCTTTTGAAAATGGCGGGACGGCCGATCCGCTGTATGAATGCCACAATTTCGTGAGGGAGAATCCGGGTATTATTGCCGTTTCCATTGCGTACAGAATCGGCGTTTTCGGCTTTTTCCGTCTGTCCCATCTGCCGGACGGAAAAGATTATCCCGATGCTCAGAATTTAGGGATCATGGATCAGATGATGGCTCTCCGGTGGATTCATGAGAACATTGCCTCCTTTGGCGGGGATCCTGACAATGTTACGGTCTTCGGCCAATCCGCCGGCGCCGCAAGCGCGACACTGCTTCCTTTGGTCGAAGGCTCTCATGCGTATATCAGGCGGGTCATTGCCGAGAGCGGTTCCCCCGTCTTCACAAGATCCACGGAACAGTCCATCGAGTGTACAAATGAAATGATGGATAAACTCGGCTGCAAAACCGTTGCGGATCTTCAAAAGGTTGATGTCTCGAGGCTTGTGGCGGAATCGGCCGCTCTCGGATTCCGCATATGGGCGGAAAGGGACGGGAATTATCTGCCCAAAGACCCGTATGAGGCGTATGCAAACGGCGCGGCAAAGGATATAGACATCCTTCAGGGCTGCAATAAGGATGAGGTGAATTATTTCGTGTTCTTCAAGGGCGTGGAGCCTTATAACGCGTGGGGCGCCGACCGAAAGGCGAAGAAGCTTGCCGAATTGACGGAGGAGGAGAAGGCCCTGGTTGAGAGCTTCTGCAATGATGTAAAGGGAGAAAGCTACGAAAACACCAGCCGCCTGTTTGACCAGATCCTGTTTATCGCGCCGCTCTTCAGATTGTCAGAAAACCAGACAAAAGCCGGGGGCAGATCTTACACTTATTTCTTCACGCCGGAATCGGCCCTGCCCCTGATGCGATGCGCGCATTCGACAGAGATCGCGGTTGTGCTCAGGCATCCGGAGGAAACCATCTATTCGGGAAGGACTTATGACGAAACCTTCGCCAGGACCATGAGCAGGATGTGGGCTCAGTTCGCAAAAACCGGCAACCCGTCGCTTTCCGCGGATTCATCCCCGGACGGCAAGGAGAAGGATTGGCCGCTGTACGAGCTTGCGAACAGGCAGGTGATGGTCTTTGATGAATTCAACATTCATCCGGAAAAGGAGTCTGAAAGGAAGATCCTTGATTGGGACAGGACCTATTTCATGACCAGGTATTATTGCATTTAATGGCATCAGACTTAGGATCCGTCATAATCACAAGCTATAGGACATGAATGTTCCTTCAGGAACATTCATGTCCGTACCTGGCGAATCCCGCAGGGATTTGTCCGACCAAAGGGCGGACAAACCCCTCAGTCGCCGGGCGGCTAGCCTCGACCCGCGAGCGGGTCAAGGCATTGCCCTCAGTCGCCGGGCGGCTAGCCTCGACCCGCGAGCGGGTCAAGGCATTGCCCT
>CAMKKZ010000053.1 GCA_946413525.1 uncultured Oribacterium sp. | reverse complement strand
GATTGTTACCAGCAATCTTTTATGTGTCCTCTCAGTGGATATGCTAAGCAAATCCAACAATCCATTTTCATCTTAGCATATCCTTTCTGAGAGTACAAGAGGAACTTTTGTTCACTTTACTGAGGGCTTTGATGACCCGGAAAGGATGTTTTTATGAAGAAATCTATTTTAGATGATGGTTCCTATCCGTATTTGACCGATGGAGCTGAACTTGTAGGTGAACCGGGAATTCCAGCATTACTGGATATCCACAATACGCAGGTTCCAAAAGGATTGGTCCCATTCGAAAAGGCTAAAAGAACCAGCAACAAACGTCAGTATGTGCATTTTTATATGCATGATAAGTATTTTGCGAGAGTGCTGACAGCAACAGATAAGTATGTAGATTTACTAAAAGAGTTTGATGGGGTGATTACGCCGGATTGCACGATGCTTGTAGGACAGGCACCTTGCATCCAACAGACAAATACATATTTTAACAGAGCGGTTGGCTTTTATCTACAGAAGCAGGGAATACCCGTGATTGCAAACATCAGGTGGAGTGATGAAGAAAGCTTTAAGTATTGTTTTCTTGGTGTTCCGAAAAACGGGATTGTCAGCATTAGTACTCATGGTTGTTTGAAATCTAAACGTGATAAAGAACTGTTCCGCATAGGAACAAAAGAAATGATAAGGGTGCTTGAGCCGACGGATATTCTTGTTCATGGTTATATGCCGGATAATGTCTTTGGTGAGTTTTATTCTCAGGCATCATTTCATCGGTATCCTTCTTTGTTTGAAGAGACGCATAAAAAGGAGGATGATGAATAATGGGGCATGGTTATAAGGGTGACACGGGACATCATCATTCTATCACGGAAAACCTGCCTTCCTTGAAGAGTGAATATAAATATCAAAATGGATACTTCGGTGATCCTGGTCAAGGAAGGGATTTTGTGAGAAATATAAAGAGTGATGATCCGGTGAAAACCGCACAAGATTTTTACGATAAAGCAGCTCATGGTGGTATCGAGAAAGAAATGAGCAATGGAAAAGGCGTCTATACCAAGATGAAAGACGGCTCTATCCTTTCGTATAGAGAGGTTTCCTCGTCTGATGGTTCGCCTGTAGTTGAAATAAACATAAAGCAAAGCACTGACCATGGTGATATAAAATATCAAAAAATCCATTTTGTGAAAGGAAGTTAATATGAATACATTAGATATGAGATTCAATGTCAATGTAATAAAGAGGCTAATTGGGAAAGAGTTTATCAAATATAAATGCGATGCATTTGATTTCACAAACAGCGTCACGCAGATTGTTGGTATCTACATTGGAGAGTGGGTTTTCTCGTTGACCAATATACAGGAGAATGTTGATTATTTTGGGAATCTTGACGACGTTGCAATTTGTAGGTTTACTGAAACTGTAGACGATAGTGTAAAATCGGCCTTCAAAGACACTGAAATGATAACAACCCCAGTGAGTGGCACGATTGACAAAATTTTTCTCATAAATGAGAATCAAAAATTATTTAGGAATGGCGAAGAGTTGTATAATGTGTGGCTTACAAGAGCAATTATTTTCTTTGTTGATGGAAGAGAGATCTCATTTGAAAAGGACAATATTCCATTTTCGGAAGAAATAATTATTCAGCGGGGATATGATTTAATTGAAAAACTTTCTGATGAAAAGGAATTTCTGGCATCTTGGAGTGAAGGTCTTGTTCCTGAATGTACAAGAGACATTATAGAAATTGCCTAAGACATGTTAATTGTTCGCGGGAGGGAAAGAACCTGTAGGCTTCTCTCCCGTGTCATAACATAAAGCAGCTAAGATTAGAATTTCCGGTGTTTTATGAAGGTTCTGAGGGTGATACAATTCGGTTGCTCAAACAAAACACAGTCGAGACGTGCGTACTACTCGTTAGGGAGTCGATATCTGACGATGATATGGTATCCATTAAGGTTGATTTGGATGGTATCGCACTCGATCAGGGCAGATATGTTCCTCCGGCAAAGCCGACTTATAAGAACATCAAGCAGTGGATTTGCGATAAGTATGGGTTCAATGTATCCACGCTGTATATCGCCCAGATAAAGGATAAGGTTGGGCTGGAGAAGCGGAAGAACTATAATCCTGGATCAGGAGAGGGCAAGGTTCCTGCCTGTCCACCCGAGAAGGAAAAGGCAATCATGGATGCTTTTAAGCATTTTGGATTGATCTGAAACAGAGATGCGCTCATTGGGAGCGAAATGAAGATATAAGATCAAAGAGAGATGGCGCTTCACTTTTACGGAAGTGAGGCGCTTTTTCTGTCTAGGGTCTGGAAAAATGCCTGATCTAATGATACAATATGTTATCTGATTTGTTAAACATGTGAACTAAATTATCAGGAGAATCCTATGCTCAGAAATAACATAGAAGTTGATGTCAAAGTCAAATGTATCGAAGAGAATAAGCCGCAATCGAAAATTGCAGAAGAGATAGGCACCTCTGCTCCTTATGTCAGTCGGATCGTCAACAGCGGTGATAAGATTTTGAACAAGACATTTGTACAAATTATGGAGTCTCTGGGATACGATGTGGAGTTGACCTACGTGAAACGGGAGAACTGATATGCCAAGAACAAAATGGAGCGAATTGTCCGCCATGCAGCTGGGACAGTACGGTGAATACTATGCCAAGATGGAATTTACCTCTTATGGTTTTGATGTCTATACTTCCGAAGTCGATGACCATGGTATCGATTTTGTAGTCAAGGGTAAGAACGGGGTTTTCTATGAAGTTCAGGTGAAATCGGTACGGAACGACAATTATGTATTCATCCGAAAGAGCAAGATTGTTCTTGATGATAAACATCTGGTGTGTTTCATACGGTTCAATGACGGAGAATTACCTGATTGTTATGTTTTCCCGGCAACAGTATGGATGAACCCAGATGGTTCTTTATTTACGTCAAAGGATTATGAAGGCCTTAAAAGTGCACCTGAGTATGGAATAAGTGTGAAGAAGAAAAAGAACCTTGAAGCCATGCAGAGGTATAAAGTTGAGAGTGTTCTTGCCAATATGATGCTTTGAAAATAAGACAATTGATATTAGGAGCAGTGCAAGATGAATATTGGTGCACTCTGAGCAAGAGGTACTGGAATCAAAAAAACAAGATTTGACAAAGCCGGATAGAAGGTACCCCTCAAGAAGAAAAGAAGAAACCGATAAGCCTATCTATTATTATCAAGCAGGAAGCAGGACGCCCGATCAAAGATATTACCCTGATGATATATGTCCCTATTGAAAATTATTCTGCTAACTTAATCAGACAGGCAGATCTATACTTAAACAGAATTAAAAGAGACTTTGATGTGGATACCGTTGAATCTTTAGTAACATTACGAAGTGTTATATTTCCTAACAATAAAGAGTTTCAACTATTGCACCCTACTCAGTCGGTTGTTGTTTGGGAGATGGTTCGGCAGTATACAAAATGCATCATGCAACTTGTAGGGGAATTAGCTGAATGTGTTCTGGTTGATGCATGTGCAAATAATGAAGAGATCAATCGCGTTTGCATGAATATTGCTTTGTTCAAAAATGAAATATTGGAGACATACGATATCCCATATGAAGAGTATGTGGCATATTCAACCTCTTTTTTTTATATGGTTTTTAAAGACCCCAAGGATGGTATTTATAAAACAAGAGAAAACCGCTACTACAATCCTCATCTGTACGGCGACGCTTTGATATAGGCAAAAACGTCATATAGATTTCAGAGGCGGCGACAGCGTATAAATGTAGAATCGGAAAAAATGACACGTTGTGGGCGGTGAGACGACAAGGTTTCATCGGTACGAATGACTTTACAAAAACAATGATTGCCCCGTATTCGAAAAAATCATGACTGTTTTTCTGGCTGCGCCGTTGTCAGAAAGCATAGCATAAAAAGAAAACGGAAGAAATAAAAAGCGGCGATCCATCCCCTCTTTTTCAGGGAGGAGAACCGCCGTCTTGTTCGATAGGCCTGTTGGGTCAAAAAGCTTGATAAACGGTGTCAAAAGGCGCGGGACCATCCCTGTGGTCCTTTACAAACTCCAATGCCTCGTCGAGGAGCCCTTCCTGCGCCAGGAACCACCAGATATAAAACAGCTTCCTGCAAAGCCTGAAAACATGATCGTTTTTATCCTTCGTATTCTTTTTCATGAGCGACCTCCTGTTCCAATGGGTTTTCATTCGATATCCCGCCTCCGGATGCCCGTGCAGCGGACAAGGGCTGCGGACCATCGTCTTTTTGTCCGCGCCGGAGGACCTTGTTCCAGTCCTTTGCGGAAGGAAGCAATGCCGGGAGTTCCGGATTCCTCCTCCTGCATTCCTCCCCGGCCCTGTCGTTGTCGACAGCAAGGACAACCCGGATTCTTTTTTTCAGCCGGTCAATGGTCTTCTGGTTCGCGACACCCCCGATGCTGATATAGGCTGCCTGCGCAGTCCCCTGCCTGGCACGGTGCAGGAGCATCAGGCTGACCGCGTCGATGGCCGCCTCGCACACGTACGCTGTTGTGGGATGCGGCCCGGTCAGGAGATACCAGAACCGGTCCGGCAATGCCTTCCTGCAGCCGTGGAAGGGCCTGTCCCCGGTTCCGCGAATCTCGCAGTAATCGCCTTCCGGACTGACAAAGACGGCGTTGCCATAAGGCGCGTCCTGATAGAGCAGGCCTTCCCCAATCAGGTACCGGACCATGTCTTCCGGAATCCCCCTCCATGTCAAATAGTCCGTCACCTTCTTGAACGGGGGGTCCGCCCTCTCCGGGAGCGTGGGACGCCCCGCGGCGGAAGCCGGGACGGGGGCGGGGGACCGGCGGAATGGGGCGGGGGCGGGAAAAAAACGTGTCGCCTGTTACGACACGCTGCTTCCGGCAATAATTCACGATTCCTATTTTAATATGGCGCAATATTGTCGCCGGAGAGTTCAAGATTATGTCGTTGGACATTCTTCCAGCAATGCCAATGACCAGAGGGCAATCACGATCGAGTGCGCATCCGATACTACTGAACCGTATGCTTTCAGGGATGTTGTGTATCAGACTCTGATCAAGCTTTGCATCGACATCTGCAAGCGCAACGGCAAGAACAAACTGATCTGGTTCGGAGATAAGGATAAGACGCTGAATTATTCTCCGAAGAGCGGGGAGATGATCCTGACGGTTCACAGGTGGTTCGCAAACAAGTCCTGTCCGGGCAACTGGATGTATGCGAGGATGGGTGATCTGGCAGAGAAGGTCACGAAGGCGCTGCAGGGTTCCTCTGATTCCGGTGGCGGTTCCGCTGAAAAGGGGACTCAGGCATCTGCCCTGAAGGATCTCTCTGAGGCAGATGCGATCAAGAAGGTTGGCGGATTGTTCACAGCGGATCAGAAGAAGAGCGGCATTCTGGCATCGGTATCGCTGTCTCAGTTCATTCTGGAATCCGGGTATGGGAAGTCGGAACTAGCTCAGAACGCCAACAATATCTTTGGGATGAAGTGCAGCCTGTCCAGGAATAGCTGGAGCGGATCCAGCTGGGACGGCAAGAGCAAGTACACGAAGAAGACGCAGGAACAGAATCCTGACGGCAGCATGGTCACGATCACGGCTGACTTCCGGAAGTATCCCTGTATTGAGGATTCTATTGCCGACCATTCCGCTTATCTGCTTGGGGCGAAGAACGGCAGCAAGCTGAGATATGCAGGGCTGAAGGGCTGCACGGATTACAAGAAGGCTGTGCAGATCATAAAGGACGGCGGCTATGCGACAAGCCTGACCTATGTGGAGAAGCTGATCTCCATCATTGAGAGGTGGAACCTGACTCAGTATGATGCAAAGGATTCTGGTAGTGAGGTGATCCGCTGGTATCGCGTAAGGAAGTCCCGGGCTGACAACAAGACACAGAAAGGCGCTTATAAGATTCTGGACAACGCGAAGAAGTGCGCGGATTAGAATCCGGGGTATAAGGTGTTCGATGCGGATGGCAAGGTGGTGTATGAGCCGAAGTCTGCGGAGAATGTTGTGAAGGTGCCGTTCCTGGTGAAGGTCAGTATCTCTAATCTGAATATAAGAAAAGGGCCTTATCCTGTGAGTACATTTATCCGAGGAGATTATATAAAAATATCGTAGAATACTGCATTTCGAGGATTTTCATATAAGATAAAATATTGCCGATACCTTTAGTAGACAGTTAAGATGTCATTACTATTCTTACTGAAGGGAGGCAGTTTATGAACCAAAAAACTCAGCAGAGAAATCTTTCAGAAATCGGGGAGATTCTCATCAAACAGAAAAAGGAGATGGGTTATGCACAGAATTCAATAAGGATCTGCGAAAACGATCTTGAACATCTCAGAACTTTTATGGAACAGGAGGGGGTTGAATTATACAGCGCAGACATCGGCGAAAGATATCTTGCTACTGAGTATTGCAACAAAACAGATATCCGGCATTCGCTGTGCAGATCTTTCATTTCCCAGCTTGACGATTGCATGCTTTACGGTAAGTATTCGCTGTATCATTGCAGAAAAATAATAATTTCAACTCCCGACTGCTTTGTCGAGATTGAAACAGAATACACAGATTGGTGCAGAGAAAAGGGGAACGGAGCGGTTACATTGCAGCATAAACACCATGCTTTCGCCTGTTTTTTCAGCTTCCTTGAAAATATCGGCTGTACAGACATTTCCGATATGAAGCCTGATTACATTATTAAAGCAGTTTCAAACGAAAAGAGTCCTGACAATCATCGATATTTCCGGGAAATCTTAAAATTTCTGGCAGAGAAAAACCTTTTGCCGTACGATTATTCGGCACTGATCCCTAGGTCACGAAGCAGTTTCCATCTACCGTCAACATATGATAAAGAAGAAAGAAAGCTCCTGGAAAGTGTTTCAGATAGAAGCAAAACTCTCGGAAAACGTGATTATGCGATTATTCTTCTTGCTAACAGGCTTGGTATCAGGAGCGGTGACATTGCGGGAATGACCTTTGACGAGGTTCTTTTTGATCAGAATAAAATAGTTTTTAACCAAGAGAAAACAAAAGACGCACAGGAGTTATATCTTGTTACGGATGTCAAAGACGCTCTTCTGGATTATATCGAAAACGGAAGACCGAAATCAGATGACGAACATATATTTCTCAGCTACCGCGCACCTCACAATCCACTGCTTTCATCAGGTATTTACTGCATCATTGCCAAGGGATTCAGGGAAGCAGGAATTGATACCAATGGCAAAAAGCATGGAGGCCATTCATTGCGGGCATCCCTTGCCACGGACATGGTGAATACAGGGGAAACCTATGAACAGACAAGAAAGATTCTGGGGCACAAAAGCCCTGAAGTAATAAAGCATTATGCAAAACTGGATATTGAACGCTTAAGGCTCTGCGCTTTGGAAGCAAGACCCCCTGCCGGCTTTTTCGAACGGTTCCTTGATGGCGAGGAGGTGTTTTCATGATAAATGAAGAGTTTACCAGCAGCATTGGGGAACACATCTCTGATTTCCTGGAATACTATAAACCGGTGTGGGCACAAAGAACATATGAGCATAGACGGATTCACCTTCTATCACTTGATCGTTTTCTGGGAAAAATCGGTTTTACCGGGAGGGATATTGACGAAGCCTCAGTAACATCATGGATCAGGTCCCTGCCTCCATTGGCGGACAGCACATTACAAAACTATATTTCATCTGCCAGAAAACTATTCGAATACCTTTCGGCCAGGGAAATATCCAAATGCTATATGCCTCCTGTGAGGGCTGTGGATCAGAATTATCTCCCGCACTATTTCACAGACAACGAGCTGGATGATATGTACGGCATCATCGATGACTATCCCGCTGGACATCGTAACAAGCTGCCGTATATAAAAGCTGAACTTCCAATGGTGATGAGGATTCTTGAAAGCTGTGGAACAAGAATCGGTGAAACTGTCGCCCTGCAGATGAAGGACGTGGATCTGGAACGCGGAGTATTGACAATGATGCATGCCAAGGGAGATAAGGAGCGTTATGTCCCTATGTCAGATTCTTTATCTATAATCCTGGGAAAGTATTGCGCTGCAATGGGGATTATTGGTAAGCCTGAAGCATTTCTTTTTCCGAGGAAGGATCAGTCGGAGCATCTTGACAAGTACGAGATCGAGAATAGATTTCCGTACATCCGCAAATGGACAGGAATAGAAGCCAATCGAACTGGGAAGTTTGAAAGGAATATCTGCCTGCATTGCTTTCGTCACTGCTTTGCCCTCAAATCATTTAAAAAGCTTGAAGCAAATGGTGTGCACTTGGATGACGCGGTACCATATCTGTCGATTTACCTAGGCCATAACAAACTGAAAGAAACAGAAAAATACCTCTCCTTCAGCGCTGAGATGTATCCTGACGAACTGCGGGGTTTTGAGAACATTATGGAAGCAAACCTGCCCGATGACGGCATGTGGGACGACGTATATGGGGAGGTGGCAGAATGAAGAAGAACTCTGTACTCCTTGTGATGTTGGAAGGCTGGCTTACAGAATATCTTCCAGATCAGGAAGGCAAACGCACAAATACGATAAAATCGTACAGGGACAGCTGGAGAGTTTTGGTTCAATTCATGTATGAAATAAAGGGAACACCGGCTGACCAGGTTGATTTCAAGGCTCTTGACTATGATACACTGCTGGAGTTTTTCGACTGGCTTAAGGATGAGCGTAAATGTAGCGCATCAACGCGTAATTCAAGATTGGCGGCTATTACTAAGTTCTCCGAGTATGCACAAAACCGGGATATAGAGGCTGCATCTTGTTTTAGAACGGCATGCGTAAAACTTCCTTACAAGAAGTTATCAGACGCAAAAGAAAGATCCTATTTCACGCAAATAGAGATAAAGATATTTCTGGCCCTGCCCAACGTGAAAGATAAAACCGGCTATAGGGATCAAGTAGTGCTTTGTATCCTTTATGCCAGTGGAATGAGGGCAGAGGAAATATGCGCGCTTACGGTTGGAGATGTGAGTTTTCTTCCTGATGGAAAAGCATCTATCCTAATCCATGGAAAAGGAGGAAAATCCAGGCGAATAAAGATTTCCGAAAAGCCATCTGCCATGTTAAAAAAATACATATCATACCGGCGTATATCCAATCAGCATGAACGTCATATTTTTTCAACACAGCGCAATGAGATGATGAGTACAAGTGCTTTGGAGGAAATATTCTCAAAATACGTTAAACGCGCAAAAGAACAGAACGAGGGACTTTTCCTTGAAGAAACCTACACTCCGCATTCCATGAGGCATACTACCGCTGTTCATATGGTTGAAGCTGGCGTTCCTTTGCTGGTAATTAAGCAGTTTCTCGGACATGCCCATCTGAGCACAACTGAAATTTACGCTAAAATGAGCCAGTCTTCTGTAAACGAAAAACTCAAAGGTTGGGACGAAGAGTATTGGCATGATCAGTATATTGATTCACTGAAAGAAAACAATTCAGATGAGACTTCGCAAAGCAATATACCTGACTTTTTGAAGTGAAATATTATCTTGTATAAAACGGGGAGACATACAGTAATCATAGGATTTCTTGCGTGTCTCCTCGGATAAATGTACTCACAGGATAAGGTCCTTTATCTTACATCTGAGATAAAGGGCCGGGCACAAACTACGCGCGTGCCGGCCAGTTCACCGGCATCGGCGTGTTCACCATCGTGGACGTTTCCGGCGATTGGGGCAAGCTGAAGTCCGGCGCGGGCTGGATTTCGCTTAACTACGCGACCAGAATATGACCATCAATTTTGCGCCTGCTGGCGGTCTCTTCGGAGGCTGTCGGCAGGCGCTTTTTTATGTCCGAAAAAACTTGCGGAAAATATCGGCAAAACGCTCCGCTTTTCTCTTTTAGGAACCGGGAAGGCATAAGGAAATAACGATAACAAGCCGCCTTCCCGGATTTCGGAGGTGGAGAAAATGACGGACGCGCAGAGAACCGCTATCGCGGATTACCGCAGGAACGGATATGGATACAAGAAGATCAGCCAGCTCACCGGGGTGTGTGAAAGCTCGGTCAAGACCTATTGCCGGAGGAACGGCCTGACGGGTATGGCGGCGGAGGCGCCCGGCGGGGTCACGGAGAAGCCTTGCCTTTGCTGCGGCAAGGCGGTCGTCCAGTACCCTGGGCGCAAGGAAAAGAAGTTCTGTTCGGACTCCTGCCGCAACAAGTGGTGGAACAGCCACCTGCACCTCGTCAACCGGAAAGCCATGTACGATTTCGTCTGCCCGACCTGCGGGAAGCCCTTCTCCGCCTACGGCAACCGGAACCGCAAGTACTGCTCCCACGAGTGTTACATCGAAGATCGGTTCGGAGGTGCGGTATGCGGATGACGGAAGCGGAATTTGAGAACGAGCGTCGCTACCAGATGCTCATGTACCACGTTAAGCGGATGCTGCGTTCCGGCATTATTTCCGAGGAAGAATTTCTCGAAATTGATACAAGATATCGGCAAAAATACCGCCCAAAGTCTGGTGGCCTTTCCGTCAGAAAAGACTTGCTTATCGAGCGGAAAAGAGTGATGAATAGTGCTGGAAAGGAGGTGTCTCAGGGTGAAAATCAACATTCTTGAGCCCAAAACACCAGCGCTGAAGCCCAGGAAAAAGGTCGCCGCCTACGCCCGCGTTTCTATGGAAACGGAACGGCTGAAGCACTCCCTCTCGGCGCAGGTCAGCTACTACAGCGCCTTCATCCAGAAGAACCCGGAGTGGGTTTACGCAGGCGTCTATGCCGACGACGTCATCTCCGGCACGGACACCGGGAAGCGCGGCGAGTTCAACAGGCTCATCGCCGACTGCGACGCCGGGCTGGTGGACATCGTGCTGGTAAAGTCGATCAGCCGTTTTGCGAGGAACACGGTCGACCTGCTCGAAACCGTCCGCCATCTGAAAGACATCGGCGTGGACGTCTGGTTCGAGGACGAAGGGATACATTCTATGGACGGGGATGGCGAGTTGATGCTTACCATCCTCGCTTCATTTGCACAGGAAGAAAGCCGGAGCATTTCGGAAAACTGCAAGTGGGGCATCCGCAAGCGGTACGAGCGCGGGGAGACGCGCGGCTTCAAGATTTACGGCTACAGGACTAAGAAAGGAAAGCTGGTCATCCAGGAGGACGAGGCGGCGGTGGTCCGGCGCATCTTCCAGATGTTCCTGGACGGCGATTCCTGCTACATCATCGGGCAGAAACTGGCCGCGGAGGGCGTGAAGTCCTACGCCGGGAAGACGCTCTGCGGCGAGGTGATTTCCGGCATGATCCGGCAGGAAAAGTACACGGGATGCACCCTGGCGCAGAAGTTCTATACCGAGAACCACATCACGCACAAGCAAACCAGGAACAGCGGTGAACTTCCCATGTACTTCATGGAAGGGACGCACCCCGCCATCATCAGCATGGAGACTTTTGAGGCGGCACAGAAGGAATTCGCCGAGCGGTACGGGGTAGACATCGTGAACGGCATCGCGCAGAAGGCAAGCTACTACTACCACCGCAACGGGGAATCGGGACCGCACCCCAAGCACCGGCCGCCGCAGTGGTCGGAGGAACGGCGCAGGTCGCATTCCGAATACTTCCGCACACGGGAGTGCGGGCTCTGCCGCTACGACTTTTCCCACTTCATCGAGTGCGAGAACTGCGGCGGGCACCTGCAGGCGTCGCTCAAGCACTACGTGGACGGGTCGAGCGAGGTCGGATGGGTGGATGTGGAACACACGCAGCGGGCAAAGGACACACCGCGCCCGCTGGTGTTTAGGGACACCGCGCTGAAAAAGCAGATCGCGGAAGCTCTCGGATGGGAAGCCTTCAACGCCGACAGGATGTTTGAAACGCTCTCCGGCATCAGCGTGAACGTCAACATGGTCACGCTCCGCTTCAAGGACGACGGCGCCCAGACGTTCCGGTACATCCCGCCCAAGCAGATCCACAGGAAAAGGAAGGAGTCGAACTGATGGCAACAGTGACAAAAATTCCCGCGATGGTCAGCCGCTTTACAGCCGCGCCGATCGCCGCGAAGACAAAACGGAAGGTGGCCGCCTACGCCCGCGTCAGCACGGACCACGAGGACCAGCAGAACAGCTACGAAGCGCAGTGCGATTACTACACCACTTACATCCAGGGCAACGATGAATGGGAGTTCGCCGGCGTGTACAGCGACGAGGGTATCAGCGGTACCAGCACCAAGCGCCGAGAGGGTTTCAACCGCATGGTCGAGGACGCCCTTGCCGGGAAAATCGGACTGATTCTCACTAAGAGCGTCAGCCGCTTCGCCCGCAACACCGTGGACAGCCTGACGACCATCCGCAAGCTGAAGGAACACGGCACCGAGGTCTATTTCGAGAAGGAGAACATCTGGACCTTCGATTCCAAGGGTGAGCTTCTCCTGACCATCATGTCCTCACTCGCCCAGGAGGAGAGCCGGAGCATTTCACTCAACGTCACCTGGGGACAGAGGAAGCGTTTCGCCGACGGCAAGGCCACGGTTCCCTTCGGACGCTTCCTCGGCTACGACCGGGGCGAACACGGGGAGCTGGTCATCAACGAGGAGGAAGCCGATACGGTGCGGATCATCTACGCCGATTTCCTTGCCGGGCTGTCCTACACCGCCATCGCAAAGAAGCTGACGGAACTGGGCATCAAAAGCCCCGCCGGAAACGACGTCTGGAACAACAGCACGGTCAAATCAATTTTGTCGAATGAGAAATACAAGGGCTGCGCCTTGCTCCAGAAGGGCTACACAGTGGATTATCTGACGAAGAAGCGCGTCAAAAACGACGGCGCGGTCCCGCAGTATTATGTGGAGGACAGCCATCCCGCCATCATCGAACCGGAGGTCTTCGATCGGGTGCAGGACATCATGGATATCCGGAGCAGGACGAAGAGCTTCAGCGGATGCACCATTTTCTCCTCAAGAATCAGGTGCGGGTGCTGCGGCGGATGGTTCGGCTCAAAGGTTTGGCACAGCACCGACCGCTACCGCAGGGTCATATGGCAGTGCAACGCCAAGTACAAGGACAAGGGCCATAAATGTGTGACCCCGCACCTGACGGAGGATGAGATCAAGGATGCTTTCATCCGCGCGGTGAACAAGCTCGCCGACGACCGGGAGCCGATTCTCGCGGACCTCCGCGAAATCCAGGCTACCTACGCCGGCACGGACGATTTAGAGAAAACGCTGCGGGAACTGGATGAGCAGATGAACCGTGACACTGACGCCATTCAAGAACTCATCGCAACGAACGCCAGGGTCGCTCAGAATCAGGATGATTACAACGCACGGTATGACGCCTTAGTTTCAAGCTACGAAGCGGTCAAGAAACGCCGAGGTGATGTGGCGGCCGCGATTCGGCAGAAGGGCATCCGCCGGCGCGAGTTCGCAAGGTTCATCGCCGCGGTGGAGAAGCTGCCGGATGAGGTGACGGAGTTCGAGGAATCCATGTGGAGCGACCTGGTCGAGAGCATGACGGTTTACGCCAAGGATGACATTCGGTTCATTCTTCCCTGCGAAACGGAAATCAAGGCATAAGCAAAAGCGGCACAGCGTCCTGCTTCTTCGGAGGCGGGGCGCTTTTTTTGTTTGAAGGGATGGAAAAGTGCCTCAAACCATGTTGCAATAAGTTAAGCTATTTCTTAATCTATTGCTATTGGGGGTGAAGCCATGCTGAAGAATAACATTGAGTTGGACGTAAAGACAAAGTGCATAGAAGAAAGCAAGACGCAGGCGTGGATCGCTGAGGAGGTCGGTACATCCCCCGCTTATGTCAGCAGGATAATCAATGGCAAGGAAAATATCGTCAACAAGACATTCCTCTCCATGATGGAGACTCTGGGATATGATGTTCGCCTTGTGTATGAGAAGAGAGACTCCGCCATTTAATCTATCCAGTCAAAAGAAAGGATGCCGAGGATGAGTACACTGAAAGACGATAGCATCACCATCTACGAGGCGATGATGCATATTAAAGACGGAAAGTATGTGATGCCCGCTTTCCAGCGCCAGGTCGTTTGGAGCATGGAGCAGATTGAAAAGCTCTGGGACTCCATCCTTCTGGATTACCCGATTGCAACGTTCCTATTCTGGCACGTCGATGATAATAACGTCACCTGGGATACCTATTTCTGCAACTTCCTCACTACGGTCACGTTTGATAACCGAAAGCAGGCGGACAGCGTCAATTATGAACTGACCGATATAAATGTGGCTATCACGGACACAGCCATATTGGATGGCCAGCAACGCCTGACTTCCCTTTACCTCTCATTGTTTGGGGATTCCTTTATCCGCCAGAAATACGCACGGAGAGGCAATGTCGGTGGCACCGTCACAAAACTGCTTATCGAGCTGAACAAAAACAAGCTGGATGTTGATGAGGAAGAATACAACAGCAAGAAATTCGACATCAAGTTCAGCGAGAAAGTTGGGAGACTTAGCCCTACTCAGTTTGAGCTGCGGACAATCCTGCAGGACAAGTTCCGGGAAGACTCCACAAGGGACAAGGCCATCGAGGACGCTATAGCCAACGTCCCTGCGGACAGCAAGGAGTACGCGAGAAAAATATTGCACAAGCTGTATCAGAAAATATTCGTGGAGAAGCTGATCCGTTATACCGAGATTCACGACATGAACCAGGATGACGCTCTTGAGATGTTCGTCCGTTTCAACAGCGGCGGCAAAGCCCTCAAAAAATCCGAGATCACCATGTCCATCCTTGAGGCGTACTGGCCGAGCGCCAAGACGGAATTCGGCAAAATACTGGTCGACTCCTATGTCGGGTTCGGTTCAGACTTTATCATCCGCTCTGCCCTTATGCTCTACGGCGATGTTGTAAAGTCCACCATCAGCCGGAAGATCGCGGAGGAACTGAAGAACAACTGGACGGCGTTCAAAAAGGCGCTCAAAAACCTGGAATCCGTGCTAAAGGGAATGAAAATCGAGGTCAGCCGGTTTTCGAGCAGCTGGAACGTCCTGCTCCCGGTTTTGTACTATATCTATTACAATCCGGAGAGTTACGCGGATAATACGGAAGCCATCAGAGCCTACCTGATGAGGGCGATCCTCTTCACATACTTCCAGTCGGGCACGACCGGCAAGCTGCAGCAGATGAAGAGCAACATCAACAGCTACGACTATGAAATCACGGTGGAAATGCTCGACCAGATCACTGACCTCCGCGTGACCGACGGTAAAATCGAGGATATCCTGAATGCCGAAAAGGGCAGCCGCGTGGCCGGGGACGCTCTGTACTATCTTTGCCTGGACTGGACGAATAAGAACTTCAAGTATGAGCAGGATCATCTCCATCCATATGACAGGTTCGACGGCAATAAGCCTGTTTCCGTTTCTATGGAGGATTGGCGGAGATGGCGCGGCAACCGCAACAGGCTCCCGAACCTCCAGCTCCTGGAAGGCCGGAGCAACGGCAGCAAAAGCGCCATGCCGCTGATCGATTACTTCAACGACATGAACACCGAGCAACAAGAGGAATTTCGCAGGCAAGCGATGATTCCGGAAGGAGTGCCGCTTGGTATCGAGCATTTTGAGGAGTTCTATAGTAAGCGGAAAGATATCCTGGCAAAGAGAATAAAGGTTTTGCTGGGATAAAGGCAACTTGAAAAATGGACAGTATTTCTGTAGAGATAATCGGTATGAAACAAAGCTTGTCGATGATAGAGGGCATCTGATATGAGTTTAAATAATAGAGTTTGGCTTGATCAATTAGACGATTACCCAGAAGTCGCTGATTGTATAAGGCAGTCCGGCAACCCACATGATGCGTTACCATCATACGAGTACTTGTATAAATTCAAAGGGAAGATTCCAAAAGAGTTATATGCTTATTATTTGAGGAGACTTCTCCAATTCAATACTGCAAATGTATCTGTAGAAATGCGCTTAAAGATGCTTGAGGATGTGGATCGTAATGATATCATGTTTCAGGAAGAACTTGAAGCGATTCAAGGCTTCGGAGAAAGTATTACTGTTTTTCGTGGGACGTCGAAAGATGAAGAATTGCCGGGCCTTTCCTGGTCGTTAAAACGGCATATCGCTGAAAGTAGCGACTTTTACCGGGGTCGATTATTTAAGGCAACAATACCCACCTCGAAGATTCTGCTCTATCTGTCACAAGAGGAAGATGAAGAAGAAATCATCGCACATATCACATCAAACTATGAAATAGAAGATGATTTATAATTTGAAAATGAACTGAAAAGATATGAGCGCCTCCAGCATTGGGGGCGCTCACGCTACTCTATCAAGGATTAGGGGGTTCAAGGGGTATTCAAAAGGGGGTTCATTTCCAAAGCTATCGTGTGATTGTATCCATACCGCCGATAAGATTTCTGTCTGTCTCTCAGATTTGATACAATAAAACGATGAACCCCTTTGAACCCTCCCCCAACGTGTGATTGTTAGGGAAGAATTCAAAGAGGTTCTCTGTTTATTATGCGGCGCTATCCGGGATCGTAACGGTTACCTTGGTGCCGCCGCCGTCTCGTGGCGTGATAGTCATTTTCCCACGACACATCATTTCAAGGCGTTGCTGTATGTTCTTCAGCGCGGCATGGGGCTTGCTTTCATCGGAGGGATCAAAGCCCGGGCCGGTATCTTCCACGATGATCTCTGTTCCGGCATCCGTGCGCCGCGTCCGGATGGAGATGCGCAGCGGACCGGAGTAGGGGTTAATGCCATGCTTGACGGCATTCTCCACGATGGGCTGAAGGGTCAGCGGCGGCAGGCGGAACTGTGTAAACGGCGTATCGTATTCCACAAAAAGCATCTCCTCATATCGCGCCTGTTCCACGGCCAGATAGGCGCGGGTGTGCTCCAGCTCCGCGGCAAAGGTGATGAGGTTCTCGCTGGCGACGGCATTGAAGTTCTTTTGCAGGTAGCTGGTGAAATCCATGGTGACCTGTCTGGCCTTCTTCGGGTCCTGATTGCACAGGCTGTAGATGCTCATCAGGGTGTTGTAGATGAAGTGGGGCCGCATCTGCAGTATCATGACATTGGCGCGCTGACGGGCGATTTCCTGCTGCTGCCGCATATGCTGCTCGATCTGTTCTGACAGGATGAGGATATACATCGAAAAGGCACAGAAGGCGATTCCCAAGTCAAAGAGTGCAAAGGCGGAAATGAAAAAATGGAGGAACATGGCAGCCGCCATCGGGACCAAACTAACGAGGAAGGCGCAATAGTATTTTCGGGATAGCCGCCTCCGCCGCCGGATCACGCCGACCAAGGTCATGAGTGCCATCGCGAACAGGAAACCCAGCAGCAGGGGATAGAGCGGACCGCGGCAGAGCCGGTTCTCAGGTAGAATGAAATAAACCCAGGTCGTGAACGGGGTCGTATTCAACAGGATGAAAGATCCGGCCCACAGGGCTGTCACGAGTCGAAAAAGCCTGCTGCTCCGCAGGCTTTCCCCACAGCAATGGAGCAGATAAGCCGTCAGCATGGGGACCATGATCGAAGAGAATAATGAGTCTATATAGTATAGGATACCCAGCGCGACCCCCATGTCCGGACGTCCTTCCACGATCACCTCAGCCAGGTCGACGCCCCAGTACAGCAAGAGAACGGTGAAGAAAGCGATGAAGAAGCGCTTGCTCCACCGGTCAATGCCGGGTAAGACGGCGGCAATGACAAGGCTCATCAGAAGCATTATCAATGTGGTGGACAGCAGCAGAAGCTGGATCGTCAACCCGTTCACAGGGCGTCACCTCCGGAGCCTCCCAAAGAAAGAGGATACCGCAGCTTTTCAAGCTGCCCTCGTACCTTGTCAGGCGTCAGGGGCTTGACCATAAAGCCGCAGGCCTTGGATTCCCATGCCGGCAGAGCGTAGTCGGGGAAGGCCGTCAGATAGATTACATTAGTGCGGGGATTGATGTCCATGAGCGTTCGGCACAGGTCAAGGCCGCTGGCCGTCCCCAGTTCGATGTCTAGGACCGCCAGGGCGACCGGGTTCATCTTAGCGTATTCTATGGCCTCCTGAGGCCAGATAAATCCCCTGATCGTGGCGGCGGGCATGACCTCATCCAGAACGGCCAGGCTGTCGGACAGGATAGCCTTTTCATCGTCCACGATGATGATATGGGGCGATCCCTCGCTCCTTGCCGCCGCCAGCAGCAGTGTGCCGACATCCACGTCGAGGACCCTGGAGATGTAAGTGATCATCTCGGCGTCCGGCAGTCGGAAGCCGTTTTCCCAACGGGCGACGGTGGACTGGTTGACAAAGAGCCGCTTTCCCAGCTGCGTCTGCGAAAGACCTCTTTCCGTTCGGATTTTTTTCAGCGTTTCCGAAAACAAACTGTTCATGTGACGACATTCACCCCTTTTCTTTTCATGATAATCCGACCGGGCAAAAAAAGCAAGCGCTGTGAAAAATCGGGGTATTCCATTCTGGAATACTCCTTTGAATTAAGGTGAGAATAATATTAAAATATACGCATAATCCAAAATGAAGGGGGACATATTTAGATGAAAGCAGAGACAATTATTCTCGGAAATGTTATCACAATGGATGAATTCAAGCCTTATGCCGAGGCAATCGCGGTAAGTGATGGAAAAATCATTTACGTTGGCAGCAAAGAAGCCGCAATGAAGCTTAAGGATGATAAGACTGAGGTTTTGGATTACGGAACGAATTCTATTTATCCTGGCTTTTTAGAGGCCCACTGCCATCCCGGCCTCGCGGCAAACATCATGTTCGGCAGAGCGAATCTGTTAGAAGGTAAAACACCGGAGGATTACCTGGCGATTTTGAAGAAATATGTGGACGATAATCAGGATAAACCTCATATAGTCGGTTCAGGCTGGGCTGATGATCTGCTGTATCAGCTTAATGCGAAGCAGTTAGATGAGATTTGCCCTGATAAGCCCATGATCAATCAAAGCGCCGGTGGTCATATGATGTGGGTTAACACCAAGGCTATGGAAGCGTACGACATCAATGAAGAAGCAGTGGCACAGTGGGGAACGGAATGCATTCATGTAGACGAGAATGGCAAACCGAATGGCCTGCTTGCCGAAAAGCCCGCCATCGATCTTGTGAAGAGGGTGCAGCCGGATCTTGACCAGGCCAAGAAGGAACTTCTGGGTTTCCAGCAATATGCGTTCTCGAACGGGTATACGGGTGTATATGATGCCGGCTATCAGCTTCTGACCAAGCATGATCCCCGTGCCTACAAGGAGCTCGACGATGAAGGCAGGCTGAAGCTGTATTCCTTCTGCGGCAGCTTCGTGAATGACAATACGGATACTCCCGAAGAGGATATGGAAAGGATCGCTAAGGAGGCAGAGGAATTTAACGGAAAGCATGTCAGGGTGATCGGAGCCAAGGTCTTTGCAGATGGAGTCGTGGAGGGGCACACCGCATGGATGCTGGATGATTATGTGGATAGGCCCGGGTACAAGGGCGTAAGAAGGTTTGATGATCACGAAAAGATGGTAAGGCTCGTCAAGGCGGCGGCCGCCCAAAATTTGAACGTTCACATTCACTCGATCGGAGACGGAGCCACAAAGGCATGGATCGACGCAATCGCAGAGGCGCAGAGCGAGACAGGGAATTTCGATATGCGGAATGCCCTTGCGCACCTGCAGGAAGTTGCGCCGGAAGACGTGAAGAGAATAGGCGAGTATAATGTCATGGCCGTATGCGGCATTATGTGGGCAATCAAGGAGCCTGACAGCTTTCCGCAGGAGGTTGCCTATGTGGGCGAGGAGAAGTCCAATAATGCCTACCCGGTCAAATCCATCATGGATGCAGGCGGCGTGGTTGCCAGCCACTCAGACTACCCCGTGTCGCATAAGTTCAGCGCAGTACAGGCGTTCTGCCTGGGAGTATTGAAGAAGCTGCCGTCAGTCCCGGATGACTATATCAGAAATATTGATCAGGCGATCAGCAGACATGAGGCATTAAAGACGCTTACAAGCAATGTGGCTTATATGTGGCATGAAGAGGACAGGATGGGCACGATCAGC
>CAMKKZ010000052.1 GCA_946413525.1 uncultured Oribacterium sp. | reverse complement strand
TTTTACAAAATTTGGTTTTTGTCCGCTAAAAATGGGCATTTTTGAAACAAGCCTTCAACTACACCTAAAGTTCCGGCAGGAATCCCATCCTTTGTTACCTTCGTGATTACCTCATTATCCACTATCATAATCTCTGTTCCTCCACATTAGCTTTATTTTATTGGATGATCTCTTCAGCTTGCAATCAGCTCGTATATTCCTTTCCGGATTTCAGGAACAGCATCATCAAGCTGTATTTCATTCACAAATCCCCTGATAATGTCGTTTTATCGCTATATTTTGTCTATTTTATACTAATTGTAATGTATTATCAATGATTTATTGTTCATTTTTTAGTTTTGTTTGCGAATTATTGCGCGAAAAAGCCGGAGCATATAGCCCCGGCCCTTTCTTTTCAATTGCTGTTTGCTTTTATGCTTTGCTTGTTTTCTAATGCATCTTGGTTTATCCATCTGGATCAATCAAAGATTCTAAAAATTATCTTTGATCATAATTGATAATCTCTAACCTTTACTAACCTTTGCTTTTTTGTTAAGGCCAGCTTTCCGGAAAAGCTTCTTATACGCGCTCACCTTTTTAGCGGGTACCTTCACCTTTGCGGTAGAAGGCACGCCAGTAAAGGCTTTCGCGCCAACGGTCTTAATCTTGGAAGATTTGAAGGTGATGGTCTTCAGCTTCTTGTCCCCGTAGAAAGCCTGCTTTCCAATTGTAGTCATCGCCGTTGAATTAACCGTGAGCTTACTGAGCTTCGTGCAGCCCTTGAAAGCACTTGCCCCAATGGTTTTCACCTTCTTGCCAAGGGTAACTGTAGTGAGAGCCGTGCAGCCGTTAAAAGCGTTTGAGCCAATAGAAACAGTATCATTGCCTACGGTAACAGTCTTAAGCTTCTTATACTTTTGAAATGCTTTTGCTCCTATAGACGTTACTGTATATTGATACCCACCAATAGTCACGGCTACTGGTATTTTAACTGACCGAATGTTCTTGTTAGAAGCACCTATGACGCTGACTTCATCAAGCATATAATCCGTTATCTTGTATTTTAAACCGGAAACTGTGAACTTACTCCCTTCTAGCGGCCAGTATATTGAAAATGTTTTTGTAATAACAGACCCTTCATAATTTCCAATTCCTGTGATTACAACTGATGGAGGCTCAATACTATCCAAATCCCAGCCTATATTTTTATTGTTCTTATATTTGACTGTATAATCGGTATTTTTTTGTAATATTTTGTTTCCATACATCACAGTAACATCTGGCTTTTTTGCTTTTCCATCATAACGATAGGATGTCTCAGAAAGTTCGACCTCGGATTCAAGCAGTACGCCGATAACATTGACTTTACAGTTTGCGCTGTATCCACCATCTGATGTTTTTGCTGTAATGATTGCATATCCCGGTTTCTTTGCCGTCACCTTACCTGTTGATGAAACCAAAGCAACGCTTGTATCACTACTGCTCCAATTGACATTTTTGTTGCTTGCATTTGATGGAGACACCGAAGCTAAAAGGTTAGAATCATTGCCAACAATGATTTTAACACTTGACGCATTCAAAGTAATTCCAGTGACTGAAATGGTCTTGCTATTTGTCGGCTCCGCAGCGACCTTTGCATTGACGGTGATCGTACAGCTTGCAGTAAAACCTCCATCAGCAGTTTTGGCGGTAATAATTGCCGTACCCGCTTTTATTCCAGTCACCTTCCCTGCACTTACGGTTGCCACTCCGGTATTATTGCTGCTCCATGTCACATTCTTGTTGCTCGCATTAGACGGGACCACCGTTGCGGAAAGGCTGACGGATTCACCAACTGTGATTGAAGAGCTGGTTTTACTTAATGTAATACCCGTTACGGAAACCGTTTTATTATTTACTGTGACCGTACAGCTTGCAGCAAAACCTCCATCGGCAGTTTTGGCGGTGATAACAGCCGTTCCCGCTTTTATTCCGGTCACCTTCCCTGCGCTTACGGTTGCCACTCCGGTATTATTGCTGCTCCACGTCACATTCTTATTGCTTGCATTAGACGGGACCACCGTTGCGGAAAGGCTGACGGATTCACCAACTGTGATTGTAGAACTTGTTTTACTTAACGTAATGCCAGTTACAGAAACAGTTTGTGGTTGAATCTCTTTTTCAATGAACGCGGCATTTGTACTCGTTGGCGGTGCATCGGATTTCCTCTTAACAAGAATTTTGATCCCCCTGATTTCATATCCGTAATTCTCTGTCCCAGATTTTTCTCCATTTTTAGCCCATCCAAGCCAACCTAAATTATTAACATAAACCTGATAATATACATCAAGATAATTCTGCATACCTCCAGTTAAACGAACTTGGATTGCCTCGATTCTTTTACCTTCACCGGTGGTGCCACTTACCTTGTCGCTTGTCACAAAGCCTTGCCATCCCGTACCTTGCACGAGGGCATTATATTCTATTACATTTTTCGTAAAAGGATGTCCAGATACCCTGATTTTTATCCCCTCAATTCTCTTGGTTTTATCTCCGGCGCCACTTTCTGCGCCATTACTTGCATAGACCGTCCAACCATCAACATTTAAATGCGTCGAATATTCAAGTAAGACTGTTGAAGAATTCGCAAACGCATTACTTGCGCTTCCTGGTGCCGCTTTACCCTTATCGACAAGTTTTACCTGATAGGCTTCAATGGGCAGGCCATAAGATTCAGTACCTGCTTTTTCATCGTTCTTTGCCCATCCCATCCATCCGATATCTGTGGCATAAACACGGTAATATACATCGTATTTATTTGCCATTTCTCCTGTCAGGCGTACACGTATTGCCTCCATGCGTTTATCGATGGTGCCGACAGTTGATCCATTTTTGACGTAATCGCTCCACCCTACATTTTGAATATGCGCACTATATTCAATATCGCCAGAATAATTTTGATACTTCAGGTTGATTTTCAGTGCTTCCATTCGCAGGGACTGAGCCTCTATCCCTGCTGTATTACCGTCCGCTCCTGCTTTCCATATATTTTTTGTTGCTACATAGGCCGAATACTCCACTCCCGTGGGAGAAGGTTCAATTTCACAAATATATCCACTCGCCTCATGGTTGGGTCTCAAATCATTCCATTTGCCAATCTGATCCGAGGATAAAACCAATGAAGCAACATCTTCGTCACCACCATCATTATTTGGTTCATTAGGATTCCAATTTGTATAACTTACTGTCTCACCTGTTATCCATGTTAACTTGTTATTAGATACTCTTCCACCAATATACATATATTGTCTTACGGTGGGAAAAGATTTACTCCATCCACTGATGGAAAGTGATGCATCCCCTGTAAGTGCGGATTGAATAATATCTTGCTCTTCCTGAGAAGTAATGGTCGCCAGATGCCCTCCTGCCTTTTCACATGCCGTTTTTGCTTCTGACCAAGTGACTATATCCGGCACAAAATAGTATGTATGTCCATTTAATGTTTTAGATGGAGTATCACTGGTAATTCCAAGACTTTGTATTTTTGTACTTCCAACCATCTGCATTGAGAGGTTTCCCTGTGTATCATAAACATAAATATCTACTATGTATTCACCATTTACATAATTATGATCATAATCATATACATCATAGTAAAAATTAAATCTTTTCCCTGGTCCTTCGACTTCATAATAGTTCGCTCGCCAATACGTTTCATTCCCATCTTTCATGGTGGATACAAGAAACTGGACACGCGAAAAATCAATTTCGTATGTACCCATTTCAACCGTTGCAGACACACGAAAACTAAATGATGTCTTTTCTGTAATATCTGTTTTGATAATCTTCGGATAAACTACATCGCCAAACAAATCACTATAATTGTTCGCATGCCGATATGAGTCAAAACTCCTGTCACTATTATTTAAAAGTGTTGACTTTGTAATTGAGCCATTCCAATTGACCTGGTTGGATCCAATCCAGTTTGCGTCAGTATAGTATATAGTGTCTCCTGATATTCCAGTTACAAAAATCGCATGTCCATTTACTCCGTCAGCCCTATTAAACCATAAGTAATCCCCTACCGATAAGCGAGAAAGCGTTGGATCCTGAGACCGTTCTGTTCTTGTCCAGGAACTCCAATGCGTTCCAAAAACAAGATAGCATATTTCTTTTGCATATGCGACACATGTCCATGATTGATCAAATTCATAATTTGCTCCAAGATATGTACCATGAGGATATTTTTGTTTCGCTGCCGCTAATCTGGAATCAAATAAAGAACTTGATGAGAAGAGTTCCGCTTCTTCTGTTTCTGTTCCAATTGTATCGTCTGCTTCATCTATTTCAACGGTCGTATCATCCTCATTATCTACATTATCAGATTCCTGTGAATCCTCAGAAAAATCCATGGATTCCTCTGATTCCGACAAGGAAATTTCATCATCAGCGGAATTACTTGAATCAACTTCTTCTGTGGATTCGAAATCTTCATCTTCTAATGATTCTTCAAACGATTCTTCTATCGAAGATTCTTCTGCCTCTTGTCCTTCAGTCGAAGTTGTTTCATTCACCTCATAATCGTCCTGCACTGACTCTTCATTTTCTTCAATCAGTTCTTCCGTTTGATCCTTGTTGTTTTCCGTCTCATCCAAATCAACATTTTCGCCAATCGGTTCTTCATCCATCAGATTATCAGATGTTTCAGTATTTTCTGTGATTTCAGTATCCGTTTCAGTTTCGTCCAATTCATCTATCTCTGTTTCTTCTGTGGATTCAGATAACTCTTCTTCAATTTCAGTTTCTAATTCCTCAGTTTCTAATTCTCCTTCTTGATCATATATTTCTTCCGGAGACTCAGTATCACTTTCTGCCATATCTTCAGATAAATCAATAATGATATTGTCATCGATTTCGACATCATCAGCATCGGTTGTTTGCTCCTCGTCTGATTTAACCTCTTCCACAAAAGAATCCTCTGATTCTCCTGTCTCTTCCTCGATCGGTTCCTTCTCCTTTTCTTCTGCTATAGTGTCTTGCGAAAAGGCATCATTAGATTCTTCATATTCGTATCCATCGATATCAGATTCATTACCTTCTAAGTCATCACCTTCGTCTTGATATGATTCTATGTCGCAAGCAGCATCTTCCTCTTCAGGCATGGTTTCAGAATCACCAATATCCTCTGTCTCTACCGATTCCTCCTGCTCCAACTCTGCAGCCAAGGAATTATTTTCCATAGAATCTCCCTCTTCTATGGTAGTTTCTTCTTCAGCCTCATCATCTTTCAACAGCTCAATACTTTCTTCCGGAATCTCATCTTCTTGATAGACCGTGGTATCCGCAAATGCTGCCATTCCTACATTGCCAATCACCATAGAAAGTATAAGCAGCATTGGAAGCATCCGTCTTCCGAACAACAATTTTCTTTTTCCCATCATAGACCTCCTTAATAAATTGCTGTTGATTAATGCGCCTAAAAAAATTTTTTGTGAGCCTCTTTTTGGTTATGAAAATCTACTGTGGCCTGAAACATATAGATGAGTCAGCTATAAAAAACTACATGACGAACTTGCATCCCGATGGAAATAATGCCATGAACTGCGTCCAATTATTTGTATATGGTTGGGTCGTGCATAACCTTTAATCTGTTGCCGAATTTTGCAACCGCAATAAATGATACCATTTTGTGAATGATTTGTAGTAAAAAAAGATACAAACCTCTCATTTGGCGTATCTATTCCTAAACGGCTTGTGCTATAAATCATTCATATTAAATAAAGAGTTCCATTGTCCTGTATAAATAGCTTTATAAGAGTATATATCCGTCAAAACCTACAGGTTTTGACGCATTTACAAAATCTTAATGACAGGGGATGTGTTGGTAAGTAAGAAATGAAATGAGATGAAAAATAATGAATTACTAATCAATTTGCTAAAAAAAACTTGCAATTATACCCATTCTCCGTTTATAATATCCTGAAATTATTCATATAAAGTTCTGATATTCATATGCGTCAAAACCTGTACTTTTTGACAGGCTATATAGTATATAGCCTTAGCAACTATCATTCTTACCGCCATCTCCATTCTCCATTTGTTCACACACTCTGCGACGGAACGTACTTTCTGATACTCCAAGTTGCATTGCCACCATCTTGCGCGACTGTTCTTCCTTTCTCCATTCATAATCTATCAGTGGATATGAATTGTATTATGAAGCAATGCGTATTTATAATGAAAGGTGAATTTTGCCAGAAATCTTCCTTTCGGTATAATATCCGCAGGAAAAATTGTTTCATTTTCCATCAGGACAAAACATGCCCGGATAGCATTCCGCTACCCGGGCTTTCTTTCCTAAACCTTCCTTATCTTTCCCAAAACTCTTACCTCAATACACCAGTTTCCTGCACTTCCCTTCCACATTCTTGCTCACGCCGATCTGGACATTGCCTGCACCGCACTCGTGGATGTATACAATATCTCCATTTTCATCAAATCGAAGGAACATGACGACATGCCCGATTCTTGATCCCGTGCCCGGCCGCACGATGATGTCACCGGTTTGCAGCTCTTCTCTTTCGACACCCACGCCCAGATGAACCTGCTCGTAAGTATTTTCCCCTTCAAGCCGTTTTCCCGTGACGGACCAGTACACCCAGTTCACCCATCCTGAGCAGTCAAGGCCACGAAATACCCTGTTTTCATGGTCCGGTCCGACGAGCCGATAGAAATTATTCCCAGCATAGTCATTGGTTTCCGGCTTCCCTCCAAAATAGTAAGGGATATGTCCGGCACTTCTGAGCGCCGTTTCGGCAAGCTTCATCCTTATCCTGGAGATATTGTCAGGAAGCAGCCCCAGTTGGATCTGGATTTCATCTTCTGTCAGCGGAGTTCCCTTTGGCTCTTTTCCTTTCGAGACGCCGTACTCTTCCACCCAGTCGATCTCCATGAGCCTTCTGACCTCTTCTATCCTATCTTCTGTCCAGCCGGTCCACTCCTCAGTAAAGTTTTCTTCATCGTTTCCGATTGGATCGAGGGCAAAGAGATTATTTGCCTCTTCTGTCCCGATGATGGTGAGATCGATATTCAGATCAACATGGCCTGCGCAGGCCCTGGATGTAGTTTCAAGAGCTTTGATGGTTTCCTCATCCAGTTCGAAATCGCCGGATGGACTCTGCTCATCTGCAGGAGTCGGTGCATCGTCTGTCCAGTCCTCTTCTGTTTCTACTGCGTCGTCCATGTTATTTTCCTGAGGAGGATAGATCACTACTGGGCCTTCTGCCGAAGCCGCGCCTGGTCCTGCGCCAGGACCAATGCCCGGACCGATCTCGTCCTTGGTAGTGAGTTCGTCGGGTACGTCTTCACTATCCGGCTGCATGCTGTCAGAGCTTTCTGTCTCCTGCTGAGTCTCTGGCTCCTCTGGTTCTACATATACCGCGTTAGACGGTGTGGCGAGAGCCCAGCTCTGCCTTTTCTGTACTGCTTTGATGATCTGCCATTCTTCCGTGCATTGACCTTCGTCAAAGTATATGTCGCTGATAGTAACATTTTCATCATGAGCTGCCTCCCATAAAGCGTCTACGTACTCCTCGAAGGCTTCGACATCATAAGGGTCATGGTAGAATGAGTAAACTGACGCCATGGCGAGGATTGCTTTTGCTGCAGAATAGTCTGAAATTTCCACGTCATCACCGTTCTTCATGGAGACGTTGACATGCTTCCACCCGCCAATGTCCCATGTAGAAGGATCGTTAGGATCATGGTCCGGATCCGTAACATTATACCCGCCCATCACAGTTTCCCGTGGCAGGCCTAAAAGTTCCGCCATTTCAGCCGGACTGTTGCCGCACATGGTAGACCATTTTCCGTACCAGCCGGCTTCCTTTTCAGATAAGGCTTGAAAAAGCCTTGCCCCATAGCTGTTTTTTGGGTCTGTTTCATCTGCTCCATCAGGAAAAAGCTTCATCAGGTAGTACTCATCTACAGAAAGCTCTGGCTTTTGAAGTGCCAGCTCCTCTTTCAAAGCCTCAAAATCAATGTCCCTGATCTTTTCAGATAACCTTTCCGCCACAGATGGATATGAAAGCTCGATATCTTCTTCGATTTTTGCCGCGGCTTTTTCTTCATTACCTCTCTCTGCGGTGATGGTGTTATCAATGGCGTTCTTTTCTTCTATATTGAGTCGTTTTTCTGTAAGTGCTTCCACTTCTGTAGCATTGGAAGGAGCGGCGGTTTTGACTGCCGGCTGAAGGATTTCCTGCGGCAATACGGCGAGCGCGGAGCTTCCGTGCCCAAGAATTAATCCGACAGTTACCATGGCTGCAGCACAGATAATGCGTGATGATGTTGGTGATAGACTGATTTTCTTTATGTTATTCAAGATTGTTTCGATTTTTTGCAAAGGAATTGTCCTCCTTTTTGTGCTTTGTAGAGCTATTTTTTTGCTGCTCCCATTAATTATGCAAGGAATCTTGTAGTAATCAGTTTTTCATATGAGAAAATATTGATATTTTTTTATGATGAATCATGCCGAGAAAAAAGCCGAAAAGCATTTTACTCTTCGGCCTGTAGAAATCGATTGTGATATGTTTTTTAATGCCCCAAGTCTAATTCCTCTTCTTCAACTTCCTTTTGCGCATTGTTATTCCCTGTTATAAGATTATCGTCCATGTCCTCGAAATTAAAATATTTGTCTCCTTCCGCGATGCGACCCTCCCTCACCTGCTCTGCCCACGAGATGATCATAACAGGATCTTGCTCTCCCTGCTCATAAACTTCATATCCCGCAGACTGCAGGGCCTCCTGGACGTAGTCTCCAACGTATACATGATGACTGTAATTAACAAAATCTGGGTTCATCTGGATCCTGACTTCTCCGTAGTCTGCCGCTTCCTGTATTTTTATCGCAAGACCTTCCAGCACCCTCTGTGCCATCTCCATTTTCTGCAGTTCCTTTTCCTGCTCGTGCACTCGTATGCTCATCCAGGCATCATGCCCCGTAAATGGCACTGTAAGCCCAGTTATTTGCGAGGTTCCGCTCCTTTCTGTCTCTGCGTTTTCCCATGAAATACCCTCAGTCACTCTTCCCGGCTCATCTGCGTGCAGGATTTGGTATCCTGCATCGCGAAGGGCTGTTCGCACCATGGCTCCAAATTGTTTTCCGTACTTTTCGCCTGCAAAGTCCAGTTTTTCCCGTTCAATCCAGAGCTTGCTCTGGCCATATCCCGCAGCTTTTTCGATCTGTTTGCAGAGGTTGTTGATCAGGTCTTGAGCTCTCTCCGTTTTCAGATGCATTTTTGTTCTGCTTGCCGCATCTTTTGCAGTAAGTGTAAGGCCTGGGATCGGGATTACTTTCCCGTCGGTATCTCGATACGGTGCATCGTAGTCATCCATCTCTTCCCCCGGGCGGGTGGCGAACATTTCTGCAAGCCTTTCCTCCCATGATTTTTCTTCCTTTTCGTATTCTGGCATGTTCGTCCCTCCTTTCGATTATTTCTTTCCAAAAACAGCCTGTTCCGCTCACCAGCTAATGCCTGGTCCTTCATCCTGCGACAGGCCTTCGCTTTTTGGCATTCCCTGCCCAAAATCCAGCGCTTCCTGTCCAAGCCCGGGCATTCCTTGTCCTCTCATGCCGCTTTCCGCATTCAGATAGTCAAGATACTGGATATCCAGGTCATCCATGATGTCGTATTCTTCTGTTTTCCCCTTCTCGCCTTCCATCTTTTCCTTGTCCTGTTCCCTTACGGTTTCCATTGCCTGGCTCATGCCTTCCATCATGGCTTCTTTCAGTTCCGGGTGCTCATCCATCATCATAAGGATCTTTGATGCGAAGTCTTTTGCTGCCTCTTCCGTCTTTTCCTGCGACACGGCATTAAGACGCTGCATGACGTCCTCTCTCATGCTGGCAGGATATCGTCTTACGGCTTCATCTTTTGCTTTATCTGTGATGTTGATCCCGTAAAGCTTGATGTTGAAATCTGGCCGCTGCGCGTCGCGCCAATCCCGCACATCCCTTTCGACAAGCCTTTCCTTTGTCCTGTCATCCAAATAAGAAAAAGCTTTTTCTTTCGCGTCCTCTATAATTTCCTGAAGCGCCGGGATCTGTCTTTGGTCCATAGTGTATAGTTCAACGGCCGCTCTTCTGTCACTGATTTCATCTCTGCCGTCCATCAAAATCTTCATAGTGTCTGCAAGGCTCTCATAAAAGCCTTTTTCGTATGGTTTTGCCGATAGTTTTCCCTGCTCGGCCTTATCTGCAGTTTCTGATAACAGTTGATACATTGCATCGCTCATTCGTTTTGCCATGGCTGCACCTCCTAAACATGTGTTTATATAATTATGCTTGCGGATACGGGCAATGGGGCGTAATATCCTTTTGGAAATATGATTGCAGAAACGTAAGAAATGCGGTATAATTATTTGTGATAAGAACAAACAACAGTTTGGAAATTGTGCTTTGCGGCGCAAACGAAAAATGATGCCGAAAATAGTGTCTGTTTTTCCTTTCAGCCGCAAAAGAGATTGAGAAGCTTTATTTTACAGTGGCTATTTTGGATAGGGTTTAGACAATCATCACCCCGAAAGGGGACGGAAACATTACATAGTCTGAGGCAAGTGTAATAAATGAGAGTTTAGAAAATCATCACCCCGCAAGGGGACGGAAACCTGGAATTTCCTTCGTACCGTACCGAGACGACTTGAGTTTAGAAAATCATCACCCCGCAAGGGGACGGAAATATTTATGGATGCAATAGTTTATGAGTAGGGATGATTAATGGCATGAAAATAGATACGGAAGATGAAAAGAATAAAATAATGCAGGCATCAGCAGAGGCTATTGGTTGTTTAGACGATTTAATTTGCAGCTATAAAAAAATAATTATCCAAATCCAATTAAGGAGCCTATTGTTTTTGGCGCAAGAATATCTGGAGAATAAGATATCACAACTAGAAAATCTGATAACGGATTTCATTCGGCTACGGGAATGTTACCAAACCATTGTGGAAGTAATTAAACACCACGGAGACCCAGCCGAATTCTTTAATGGTTCTCCTACGGACTCTCTCCAATTTCTGTCTAAAGAAATAATCATTATCAATTCTAATGTTCAAGGACTTGTTATAAGTTGTTCTAACTTCGACAAAGATGATGTATTAAACGCAAAATTTTTCACATATGCATCTATATCTCGCAAAACAATTAATAACATTGATGAGTATTTGGATTCTGTAAGACTTCTTCGATCTGTGCTATCAAATGCCGAGGGGCCACCAGAGGAATCACATCGTTTAAGTTTCGATCCTTTTCCTGCGGAACATTCTATGGAGAAGATCGAAAACGATGAATCCAAGAAAATCGCATATCGTATAAAGAAATCTGATGAAAGCGATGTCTCTGTTACAAAAGTAGAGTTTTCAGCAATCGCACCCAGAAAAATCATCAAAGGCGACTACTGTATCATTAAAGTTATTATGTATGAGAAGGAATACAGAAATATCGTTGATGATTTACTCAAAAATGAGGGAGGATTATTACAGGAATCAAGGTCTGGAGTTCACAATGTAGAAAATGGTTCGATTATCAAGATTGTCCTCGATTCACCGGATGTCATTATTGAAGATAATATCGAAATACAAACATGGATAGGTGAGTATCTTGATTTTAGTTTTGCATTTTCACTCCCAGATAATTATCCAAAAAGACAGATCTTGTTTTTCGCCATAGTATATATTAATGATATGATCGCGTGTAAGCTAAAATTTTTTGCATACAGTGAATCGAATGGGAGAAATGAAATAACTGTTATGCGTAAAGACGTTTTTTCCGCGTTTATTTCATATGCCAGTCAGGATAGAAACCGTGTTGCAACTATTATTCAAGGGATGAAAAAAATACGCCCGGAGCTAGATATTTTTTTTGATGTGGAAACCCTAAGAAGCGGTGAAAAATGGGAACAATCGATATATAATGAAATTGAAAAACGAGATGTTCTGTTTCTTTGCTGGTCTCATTTTGCACGTGAATCCAAATGGGTAGAAAAAGAATGGCGATATGCATTAGAGAAAAAAGGAGAAGACTGTATTGAGCCAATACCTTTTGAACCGCCAGATATTTGTCCTCCTCCAGAAGAATTGGGTCATAAGCATTTCAATGATAAACTATTGTATCTCCATAATCTGAATTAATACGTTTTTTAACAAGCACGCAGAAAGAATTCTTCTGCCTCTATAGGCCGTGAGATGAATTTCGGGAAAGCGTGCTTCAAAAAAAATCAATCAAACCTATCCGCAAAAACTATTTTAAGACTTTTTGAAGCATAATTATATCGCAAGATATTGTTTCAAGAAGTCTTTTGTTTTACAAAAAAAGTATATAACACTATATGCATTCACAATTAGGAGGAAATATGTTGGTGCCAGTCATCATGCATAAATCAGAAAAGTACCGTATTCGCGAGAAAAAGATGCTCGCGGCAACACGCGTATTTTTTATGCAGAATTTTGGCTGTACCAGAAAAGTATATAACCTCTACACAGACTATTTGTATAACGAACTGGAGGAACTCGGATATACCGGTGGTGATGTTTTACCGGATATAAAACTTCCTGAAGTCACCAGATTCAAGAAAGAGTATCCATACTTAAAGCGGGCGGACGCTCTGGGGTTATGCAATGCAAAACAGGACTTCGAAGACGCAATCAAACATTTCAATGAAGACTGCGACCATAAATTATATACAAAGCGTGCCATTCGCAGAAATGAATCCGGCACAGAGCCGCTGTCATTCAGAGGACTTACGGGAATGCCAAAATTCCATTCAAAAGCACAGGGGTACTTTTCTTATACGACAAACTGCCAGTATCCCAAGGAAGGGAACAACTTAAAGCGGGCAACGATCCGCCTGCAGGGAAATACGCTATATCTTCCGAAACTAAAGGATGGCGTTGAGCTTATTGTGCACAGAAAACTCCCGGACAATGCAGTGATCGGCAGCGTCACGATCAGCATGGATACTGATGGTGCGTTCTACGCATCCATTGAGTACAGCTATACAGTCATGATGGAAATGGAACTGCGGGACGCAGCCATCTCCAATAACACAGAAGCGATCGGATCTTTCAGGTTCCTGGGGCTGGACTATTCGCAATCGGATTTCTATGTAGACAGCGAGGGCAGGAAAGCCAACTACCCTCATTGCTACAGGGAATCCGAGGAGAAACTGGCCAGGCTCCAGCGGGAACTTTCTCATATGGTGAATGATTCGTCAAACTATAAGAAACAGCTCGCAAAGATCCGGAAACTTCACGTTCATATCCGGAATCAACGAAAGGACTTTATTGAAAAGGAGTCGACACGATTAGTTTCAGCATATGACGTGATCGTCGTGGAAGATCTTGATCTTCGTGCGCTCGGGCAGTGTCTTTCCCTTGGAAAGAATCTGCACGACAATGGATTCGGCATGTTCCGTAACGCGCTGGCGAGGAAGCTGGAGCAGAAAGGATCGGTACTGGTCAAAATCGACAAATGGTATCCGAGCTCAAAGACATGCCATTGCTGTGGAACAAAGAACGATGAGGTAACGCTCGGCGTAAGAAAATGGGTATGCCAAAATTGCGGAGCAGTCCTTGATCGTGATGAGAACGCAGCAATCAACATCAAGGCAGAAGGGAAACGCATTTTTGCGGAGTACTTCGCAGCCTGGCTGGAAAAAGACCAGAAAGCCCGCGACAAAGCGGAGAAGCTTTCCTCAGCCAGGAAAAAGAAAAAGGCAGCATAAGCTGCCTTGTAACCAATCGTAAAGCAACCAACCGGTCGGGACGCCGGGGCTAGACTGTATCGCCATCTCATCAGGCAACTGGTGTAGCACAGTAAAATAGAGGAGCTTTGCTCTGAAGCCCCCACTTCAAGCGCGAGCTAAGTGGTGGGTAGTTCACAATGCACGAACAAGTATGAAGCTCATATTTTTTCTTATGATTCTCTTGTGCGTTGTATCAGGATGTCGTATAATCATTCAAATATAAGAGGAACAGCCAACAAATCATAATCTTAAGAATTTGCTGAGTTAAATATTGGTGTTCTTGGGCTATTTGCATTGACGAGACAACGCTCCGAAAGCAAATCTGAACCGAAACGGAGTTCGCCGAAATCCATTTCGATGGGAATTGCTGCGCTCGCTCCAGAAAATGACACAAACAGGTCGGCGATCCCTGCTCTTGATAGGCGGTCAGCATTTTTGGAGCGAATACCCCCGCAAGGGGGCGGAAACTAAATGATATTTATTTTCGCTTCTCTGACGATTTTTGCTGGTTTGGAAGACCATTGTCCAGCAAGGGGACGGCACCTTCTCGAAAACGAACTTGAAACTCTTGTTCTTTCTTTTTTTCTCTTCGCGATTTGCTTGCATGTGATTGTGAAATGTCGTATAATCGCTCTTATCGTTGATCATGAATCCCATACAGGGAGACGCAAACCTCCAGAAGTGCTCAGTAGAGCAAAAGGAAAGACTTCGGAAAAGTAGGAGGCTGAGCCGAAGTCTTTTTTTGTGTCCTCTTCTGATGTTCTCTCTGTTCTTTCATCTCTTTCCTATTTCACAATGATTTTGTGCGGCTTTGTGCGTATCTGTGGATAATTCTTGCCGGTAATGTTCGATTTCTCTTTTTGCCTCTTTTTCGTCCGGCGTATCCTCAAAAATACACAAGAACCTCAACGAACCTTATCTGTATCTTTTTCTTGCATATAGTGTTCCTTCCTTCTTTGGCCAAAGAAAAAGCCACCGGAGTCTTCCCCGGCGGCCAAAGCGCTATTTTCTGTTTTCCTTCTTCTCTCTTATTCCTCCCCGGCTTTGAAATTGTAAATAGGCTTTATCACCTTCACAATTTCCACCGTGTCCTGTACGTTTCGCATGATCTCCTCCATCGGCTTGTATGCCATCGGGGACTCATCGATCGTTGCTCGCGATACAGACGTAGTATAGATGCCATCCATGGCCTTTCGGAACTCATCCATGCCAATCGACTCCTTTGCTTCGGAGCGTGACATCAGCCGGCCCGCACCATGCGGCGCAGAGCAGTTCCAGTCGAGATTCCCCTTGCCCTTGCAGATAAGAGACCCATCACGCATGTTCATGGGGATCAGCACGATTTCACCTTCCTTTGCTGAGATGGAGCCCTTCCGGAGTATCATCTCCTCAGTGTCGATATAGTTGTGGATAGTCTGGAAGGAATCTGCCGCATGCAGCTTCGCCTTCTTGAGGATCGTTGCTGCGATGGCGTCACGATTGAGTGCGGCATAGCGCTGCATGACCTCCATGTCATGGATGTAGTCCGCAAACAGGTCTCCTTCGCAGTATGCGAATTCGTAAGGCACGTTCATCACCGGCATATCGATGTCCGGCTTCCAGGACGCCAGTGCTGCAGAGAGCTCCTTCTGCCGCCCTTCTGCCTTCATTCGGCGGATGAACTCTTCACGCTGCCGTTCCGCTTCTTCCTTTAAGACCTTGCCAGTCATGTTCAGGCGATCATAAGCCATCTGCTGATAGTATTCCGCGACGTCCTTTCCGGAACGCCGGGAGCCGGTGTGGATGACGAGGTACAAGTTCCCTTCGTCGTCCTTATCCACTTCAATGAAATGGTTCCCGCCGCCAAGCGTCCCGATGCTTCGCTCAAAAACTGACTGCGATACCTTGCTGCCCTTCTTTCCAAAGCAGCGAAGTTCTTCTGCAGAAATCTTTTCAGGCGCAACCTTTGCTTCCTCGTGGATGTTCGCACCGGCAGGCACATACTGGTGAATGACGCTGTCCAGGTTCAGCAGTTCGATGCGCTTTTCCTTGAGCCGTATCACCGCCATGCCGCATCCGATATCAACGCCGACCAGCCCCGGGATCACCTTGTCGCGAATCGTCATGGTAGTACCGATGACGCAGCCGGCCCCGGCGTGGCAATCCGGCATGATGCGGATCTTCGAATCCTTGCAGCTCTCCTGATTCAGGAGGTTCGTTACCTGTGAAATCGTTGTGTTGTCCGCATATTCCGTGAAAATCTTTGCCGTATTGTACTTTCCCTGTAATTCAAACATATTTTCCCCTTTCGTTTTAACTGTTGTGCGTCAATGCGAACGTGGCGTGAGACCCTGGTTTCTTTCCGGATCATCAGAACGGGTCATGCGTTTCTTTCCGCTTCCCTGTATTTCCGGTATTCCCCGTCGTATATTGCGCGGATCTCATCCGGGCTCATCTTGAAGATGTGTTCCAGGACAAATTCCTGTTCTCTCGTCCTTCCGTATTTTCCGGCAAAGCTCCGTTCGACGGTATCGCCGAACATGCTCTGCAGGGACTCGATGTATCTCTGTACATATTCTTCTCTGCTCATCTTCTTCCCTCCTTAACACCAACGTTTTAGGGCATACATTGCTTCTTCAATTCCGCGGCTAAGCTTGCTTGAGCAATATTTGTCCCAGTCGTCTTCGGTGATATTATCTGATTCTTCGAAAATTTGATGGACCTTTTCCAAAAGATTCCCAAGGTTCTCTTTTTCTTCTTCTGTAAGTTTTGGTGACACTCTCGGATATGAATATTCCGAGCATCATGGGGCTCACGCCCGTGATTTTCTGCTTAACCGGGTGACATATTATGGGATGACTGCGACCATCCGCCCCGTAGTTAACAGACTAACCCCGACGGTCCATCGGTTCTTTGTATCTGCTCGCTATTAAGCTACTTTAAACACTTCCTTTAGGATTCGCAGGCCTTCGTTATCAATGTTGATCGCTGCCTGTTCGTCCCTGTCCATGACATTGCCGCATACGGGACATTCATATGTCCTGTCGCCAAGCTGTAAGTCATGATGTACATGACCGCATACAGAACAGGTCTTGCTGGATGGGAACCATTTGTCTACTCGAAGCAAAAGTTTCCCTTCCCGCCTGCACTTGTACTCCAGCATGGTCACGAATGCGCCCCATCCGTTATCGGAAACGGATTTGCCGAGATTCAAGCTTTGTTTGATTGCGGCCATGTTCAGATCTTCTATCGTGATCACATCGTAGGCTTTCGATAACCTTGAGCTCATCTGGTGCAGAAAATCGTTTCGTCTATGCTTGGCTTTCGCATGGAGTTTCGCGATCCTGATGCACTGTGCCTCGTAGTTTTTTGAATGCTTTTGCATTTTCGAGAGCCTGCGCTGTTCCCTTGCGATCTGGTCCTGAAGACCACGGTATTGTTTTTGAAATTCGATGATGTTGTCTTTCAGTTCATACGATGGATGATGCCCATTACTGTCTACGTACATGTACGGAAGAGACATATCAAGACCGATATGATTCAAAACATCCATATCGCCCGTTTCGATAAATTTTTGAATCCGTTCAGAGAATGTCTCTTCCTTTTCGGGAAGTTCAAACAGTAATGAAAAGTACCACTTTCCATCCGGTTCCCTGGTAACGGTTACGCTTTTAATCTTTCCGTTTTCAGGCAATGGCCTGTGAATGTCCAGCTTGATAACGCCAGGTACTTTCGGGAGAACCAGTCCGTCTTTCGTCACTTTGATGTTATTCCCAACGACATTTGTTGTATAGGAATCAGATGCAACGTGCTTTTTCTTGAAACATGGCTTGCCGCTCTTTCCCGAAAGCCAGTCGCTGTATGCCCTTTCAGAACGAAGCTGCACATTGCTAAGCGCCAGGGCGTCGACTTCGTTGAGCCAGCTATATTCTTCCATGTTTTTGTATTTGGTTGGAAGAATTTTGACCAGCTTGCCAGTCTTTTTTAAAGCCTCGTCCTTGTCCGACTTCATGTTGTTATATACAAGGCGACAGCAGCCGATGGTCTTGCTCATCTGAATGTCCTGGGACATATCCGGATAACCACGATAACGCCTTGATTCATTGACCGTATTGGTATTCTTCTTACGGCCATATGGCGTCTTTTCGATGGCCAGGGCGTTTCGTATAATGCGTTCTATGTCCAGGCGGATGGATTCGCGCATGCTAATAGGGCGCAAAACAAATGATTTTGCTATCGCGTAAGCCTTGATGTCAAATTTGATTTTGTTTTTTGTCATGGCATGCTCCTTTACTTGTTTGTGTTACTATAATTATGCGCAGAAAATTTCAAAAATAGGCTTTCATCCCGGATATAAATAACCGGGAATTCCCGCTTGTTGTCTTAACAGTTCTTCCATTGTTTTTTTCCTTTCTGTACTCGATTACAAATAATGTTTACGCTACAATTATGCGTGTTGCTGTGGGAAATAATGTTTGTGCGCCAGTGATTGCCAAAAAAAACAAGCCACCGAAGGAGCAAAATCCTTCGATGGCTTTTTTGTTGCGTAATGATCAAAGTCTGATCGTTTTCTTTCTGAACGAAATTACTTCAAAATCTTCCGTCTTTTCTTCCGGAAACATATCTCGCACATTCTTCTCCTTGCTGATCACGATATACAGGTTTCCCAGTCCAGATACGTACGTTTTCTGGAATACGTTCGGCGAACCAAGTGCGCCCTCGATTTCTTCCTTGTAATCCACGAAATATTCTTCCGTAATCCCGTTGTCGTATGTCAGGTCGATCGCTGTAATGTCGTTCCAGTGTATGATTCTGGCAAACTTTGTGTCTTTCGACTCCTCTCCGAAGGAATCGTAAGTCGTGTCTGCTTCGCCGAAAATCTCGAAAGCTACAGTACCAGCGATTTTTTGTTTGGCGATGCTGTTGAGTGCAATTCTGTGGATTTCTTCATGGATGTCTGCCATCAGAAAGGTGCCGAAGTCTTCCGGCATGAAGTCCATCACTTCACAGTTTTCGTATGTAATGGTAATCTTTGTAATGTCGAGCATATTTTTCTCCTCTGTACCTACATTGGTTTGTGGCGTCATAATTAATTATGCTCGCAAATTGTTGTGAAAGCCTTCTGTGGACGTGAAAATATGCAATCTGTTGTCCTTTACGGCAATTTTGCGCAAAAGAAAACCGGAAGGTTGCCTCCTCCTTCCGGTTAATAGTTTGAACTGTGTTTTTTTAAGGCGCTTTCAAGATATTCTCGACAATCTCCGCTTTCTTTTCCTCGATAAGCTGCATTGAATATTCGTCCACCACAATATTTGTGTTTCCGTAGTATGATGCAGCAATGCCTCCGCTTATGGCAGCCACGGTGTCGGTATCGCAGAGATATCGGAACGAGTTCCTTATACACGCTTCATATGAATCGGAGTTTACAAAATTTGCTATCGCCTCCGGCACAGCTACCCGGCAATCGAGTGACTGCGTAAACTGGTCCATCGCGCACAGTTCCTCTATACTTATCGCCGGATCCAGGCAGTCTCCTTCCTTCTTATCATAAATGTTTTTGTACCCATCATCATAATGCTTGCATGCGTACTCAAGCATTTCTTCCTTCGAATATCCGTGTAATCCCATCCATACCAGCATAGCTGTCACGACAGCTCCTTTGATCCCCTCCGGATGAGAATGTGTCGGCATTGCACTTAAAATAGCGTTTCTGATGACATCCTCTTGTTTCTCGAATATCGTCCCTATTACTCCGGAGCGCATTGCGGATCCGTCACCGAAGCTCTTGTAGTTTTCGTCTTCTTCATCGCACACTGCCCATTTGTAAAAGTTAGCGCCATACCCTGCGTCCGGATATATTTTCGCGGCTCTCCTCATTTCCATAGAGTAGATGCCAGTCATTTCATTCTCGTCATCGATACCGTCATGTTTAATGATGAGGGCAGCGTTTGCTACGGCAGCGGCCATGACTGTATCGTCTGTGGGACGCGCTTCCGGCATGATGAGCGGGATGTCGTCAGGGTTCTCGAATTCCGGTATCCCAAAGGCCTCGTGCGGCATGCCGGCCATGTCGCCGGTTAAGATGCCTGTGAGGATGAGGTCCATCTGGTTTTCGACCAATAAAGAATTGTTATATGTCTTTTCTGCGGTCATAAAATGGATAATTTTATTATCAGTCATCTTTCTTCCTCCAAGGAAATATCGTTCTTACTCTGCTTCGGTTCATTCATTTCCAGAGCTTTAAGCATTTCATCCTGATAATCGACCTCTTCGTTCGTGGTATTTTTTTCTTTGAATTCTTCAACAATTTTTTCGATATTGTTTTTGATATGCTTCACTTGCTCATCATAAACGATCTCATGGTTTTCGTAGATATATTGTACAAGATCTGCGCTTTCCTGGAAACCAAAACTTCTTAGTTTTTCGCACAAACCATATTGCGAATCCACAAGAAAGTTTTCAGACTGCTTGCGCTGGACATCCTCATTATCATCTTGATAGTCTCAATGTTTCCCATCGAGAAATTGTCCTCAACCATGAGTTTTTCGGATTCCATTTCGCCCAATGCCGTCCCTAGATTTTCGTATGTTGTGTCTGAAATGCTTTGGAATCCTGGGTCATTTTTATCGAAGCAGAGTTTTGTCAATTGATCCCCGTACATCCAGCAGTATGCGATGTTTTCTTCTGCCACAAACGATAGTTTCTTCGTCTGGTCCTTTGCTGCCGTGATTTCTCCGGTGTGAACTTGCATGATTCTGTCACAAAGTTGCTTTCAGAAAGCACGGAATGAAGCGGATTCAGAAAAATGAGGTGACAGACTCTCTGCAAAATATTTATCTACGAGATATCACAAAGAAGACGGTTTTGTGTGAATTTGACACAAAGTCGTCTTTTTTGCGTTAGTTTGTCACAAAGTTATCAGTAGCGTCGGCAAGGTGAGAAAGCTGATTTATTACCGGATTCCTCTAGTTTTTTGAACAAATTTTTGTATTGAAATATATACAAGCGCTTGATACAGCTGGATGCCGGTAGATACCACTAAATGACGTGAAAACGATTTCTTTGAACGAAGTATTTAATGTGAAGTAAAAGATACAATCTTATAATAGTCTACAGGAGGTATGCGGTTATATGAAGAACTTGGGGATGGGAAAGAAAAGATATCTGAGTAATATAGGTGAGACTCTCGGACATGAATGACCGAGCATCTTCCCGAAGGAAAACGTCAGCAT
>CAMKKZ010000051.1 GCA_946413525.1 uncultured Oribacterium sp. | reverse complement strand
GATTTCCCCCGGATTAGATTTCCCCCGGATTAGATTTCCCCCGGATTAGATTTCCTTTCGGTCGTCTGCAGTCCGTCTGCAAATCTCAACCTCCAAATCCCTTTTCAAGATCCGCAATGATGTCATCAATATGTTCTGTTCCAATAGAGAGCCGGATGGTATTGGGCTTTATCCCCTGATCCAGCAGCTCCTCCTCGGAAAGCTGCGAATGAGTCGTGGACGCGGGATGGATCACCAGGCTCTTCACGTCCGCGACATTCGCCAACAGGGAGAATATCTCCAGACGGTCAATGAAGGTCCACGCATCCTCCTTCCCGCCCTTGATATCAAATGTGAAGATGGAGGCTCCCCCGTTCGGGAAATACTTCTGATACAGGGCATGATCCGGATGTTCCGGGAGGGAAGGATGGTTGACCTTTTCCACCTTCGGATGAGTTGAAAGGAATTCCACGACTTTCTTTGTATTTTCCGCATGGCGCTCCAGCCTCAGCGACAGGGTTTCCACCCCCTGCAGGAGAAGAAAGGCATTAAACGGCGAGATGCAAGCACCCATGTCCCTCAAAAGGATTGCGCGTATGTAGGTTACAAATGCGGCTGGTCCCACTGCGTCATAGAAGGACACGCCATGGTAACTGGGATTCGGCGAGGCAATATTGGGATATTTCCCGCTTTTACTCCAGTCAAACTTTCCGGATTCCACGATGATCCCGCCCAGTGTCGTGCCATGACCCCCGATAAACTTAGTCGCCGAATGAACCACGATGTCCGCGCCATGTTCGATTGGCCGGATGAGGTACGGCGTGCCAAAGGTGTTGTCAATTACCACCGGAATGCCGTGCCTGTGGGCAATCTCGGCCACCGCGTCAATATCAGGAATATCACTGTTCGGGTTTCCCAATGTCTCCAGGAAGACGGCCCTCGTATTCCCCGTAATAGCCTCCTCCACCTCCTTCAGATTATGGATATCGACGAAGGTAGTCTTGATTCCATATTGGGGAAGCGTATGCGACAGGAGGTTAAAGCTTCCGCCATAAATCGTCTTCTGGGCGACAATATGTCCACCCTCTGCCGCCAATGCCTCGATTGCGTACGTGATTGCCGCTGCGCCGGAAGAAAGAGCCAGAGCGGCACTCCCTCCTTCAAGGGCCGCAAGCCTCTTTTCCAGTACATCCTGGGTGGAATTTGTCAGTCTCCCGTAAATGTTCCCGGCATCGGCCAGGCCGAAGCGGTCAGCGGCATGCCTGCTGTTGTGAAATACGTAGGACGTAGTCTGATAAATCGGTACAGCCCGGGAATCCGTTGCCGGATCCGCCTGCTCCTGACCTACGTGCAGCTGCAGAGTCTCAAACCTGTAATTCGCCATTTCCTTTTCCCCTTTCCCTTGTTCAACATTCAAAACGATTTATCGCTCCGTCACTTTATCACCCTCCCGGGGTGCCGTTGATGATCCGGAAGTTCTTCCATGCCATCCTGTCACTCCATCGCCATCCGGGGTACTTATAACTCCAGCCGGATCCCTTACCTGGGTTCATTCCGGTTCACGCCATTTCAGCCTCCCGCAAGCACCTGGACTGCTGTTTAAGAAGGGCATAGCGGCACTCCGTAACATTCAGCCTCACGCAAGCACCCAGACTGCTGCCTTAAACGCGCTATTATCTATATTTGACTTTTCATTGACTACCTGTCCCCCGGCAGGCGTCTGTACCGCAGCATTAAATGCTTTTCCCTGTCCTCTTACTGTAATCCTCCAGCGCGGACTGTATTGCCTCCTCCGCCAGCACACTGCAGTGCATCTTATAATCCGGAAGTCCGTCCAGCGCTTCGGAAACTGCCTTGTTGGTCAGCTTTTTCACCTCGCTCACCGGACGTCCCTTAATCAACTCCGTTGCCATGGAACTGGAAGCGATGGCGCTGCCACAGCCAAAGGTCTCAAATTTCACATCCTTTACGATATCATCCTCAATCTTCAGGTACATTTTCATAATGTCCCCGCATTTGGCATTCCCAACCTCCCCGATTCCATTGGCATCTTCTATGATGCCGACGTTTCGTGGGTTGCGGAAATGATCCATTACCTTTTCACTGTATAATGCCATTTTCCCTCTCCTCTATTAAAAAAGAATAAAATCCTTCTTCCCGGCCATCAAATCCCTCCAGATTGGCGAGAAGCCACGCAGGTATTCCACGACTTCCGATACCGAACGGATAATGTAATCCGCATCCGCTTCTGTAATCCCTTCGTCAATGCTCAGCCGGAGCGATCCATGCGCCACGTCATGCACCCGGCCGATGGCCAGGAGCACATGGCTCGGATCAAGGGAGCCGGAGGTACATGCGCTGCCGGAGGATGCCTGTATCCCCTTGTCATCAAGAAGCAGCAGAAGAGACTCCCCCTCGATTCCCTCAAAACAAAAATTCACATTTCCGGGAAGCCTTTTCACCCTGTCCCCATTCAATGCCGAATGAGGGATTCCGAGAAGACCGTCAATCAGCCTGTCCCTGATTCCTGAGAGAAAGACGGCATTTGCATCCATTTTCGATACGGCCTCCTTCAGCGCCGCAGCCATGGAGAGAATCCCGGGCACGTTTTCCGTTCCGGCCCGCTTCCCTCTTTCCTGTGCCCCTCCCTCAATCAGATTCGAAAGCCTTATACCCTTCCTCGCATAAAGGAAACCAACGCCCTTCGGCCCATGAAACTTATGAGCCGAGGAAGAGAGCATATCGATATTGTCATCTTCCACATTTACCGGGATATGCCCAAGGGCCTGTACGGCATCGGTATGGAACAGCACCCCCCTTTCCCTGCAGATTGCCCCAATTTCCCGGATCGGCTGAATTGTTCCGATTTCATTGTTTGCATACATCACCGTGACAAGGCAGCTGTCTTCCCGGATGGCCGCGGCCACCTCCTCAGGGAGGACGATCCCGTTCTCATGGACGTCAAGGTAACTGACCTCGAAACCTTCCTTTTCCAGCTTTTGGAGCGTATGCAGGATTGCATGATGCTCGAAAGCCGTGGAGACAATATGCATTTTCCCACTTTTCTTTCCAAGCTCCGCTGCGGATCTCAAAGCCTGGTTGTCTGCCTCGCTGCCTCCGGATGTGAAATAAATCTCTTTAGGGTCAGCGCCAATTATGTCGGCAATCTCACCCCTGGCCTTCTCCAAAGCCTCCCTGGCCTTCTGTCCTATTCCATAAAGGCTGGAAGGATTCCCGTAAACCTCGCTCATTGCGGAAACCATCGCCTGAATTGCCGCCTCGCTCATCTTCGTCGTTGCAGCATTATCGGCATATATCATATGGAACTCCTCTCTGTCAAAGCGCATCACGAACTACTACTCAGATAGCATTAAACTTTTTCTATATATAAGCTTTTTCAATATATGAGCTTCTTCTATTATTATATTATTATATGAGCTTCTTCTATACAAACTGGTACTTGACCACTTTAATCTCCGATAAACAGATGCGGCATCGCAACCTCTACGATTCCTTTTCCTCTTCTTTCAGAGTGGGTTTTTGCCATTCTGAATTCTGACATAGCGAACCGCTTGCGGGGCAAATCGGCTCAGGCTCCTCGATTAAAGCGGTTTTGAACCATTTTAATCTCCGATAAGCAGATGCGGCATCTTAAGCTATATGGCTTCTGTCCTGATTTGATAACGATGCACATTATAATCAATATTTCCTACTATGTCAATATGTTTTATATGTTATATTCTCATGCTAAATCGGAAACCTTTAAACAATGATGACGCTACAACCAACAGTCAGTTCTTCAAGTTTAGACATATAACGTCATCCTTTTGTCTGTTCGTGTCTCAGCAGCACCTTCTCTATTAAAGTAGTTTTTGGCCTCTTTAATTCCTGACAAACATCTGCGGCATCGCAAGCTATATGGCTCCTTTATGATCCACGGTTCTTCAATAACAGATATGTCTAAAACGGATGGAAATCAAACTAAACTGATTATTCTGATTATCGTTTCAAGGGGTTTTTGATACCCGCCCTACTAAAAAAGGACATGCCTCAAAAAGGCATATCCTTTTGTTTTATCCTCAACAAATTCTCTTAAATTGTCAAATATATGTATCGCTTATGTCCGGCAAACCCTTTAAAGCCATGTAATTAAGCTTTCCACTCAAAACACGCATGATCCGAAACATAGAACCGCCCCGTTCCAAATAGGGGAGAATATTCATATTGTATTCAAAAAATATTAAAATTAAAACGTCGCCCGCCCGTCTCCTCCGAGGTAAATTGCCAGATTGGCGGCATCCGCGGGAATCAGCGCGCATTCCCTCATGTTGGAAAGGTAATATCCGGGCTTCCACTGATCCTCTTCATATTCATACCCTCCAAACCAGGTGTCCAGCAGCGTCACTCCTGATCCGGGATCAAAGGACATCACGGTATCTGCCGCTTTCCCCCTTACCCGATCCAGAGTAAACCAACCTTTCGTGTTATCAACTGACCCAAAGGTTTCAAGGTCGCCATATTCATAGATCCGAACGCCTCCATCGGCATAATAGAGAAGGCTCCCGGAAATCTCGTTCCATCCTTCCTCACTATCCCAGCCAAAAGCGCTTTCCGCGACGCATTCCAAAATGCCGTCATTATTAATGTCAAGCACGGCAAACCTTTCGACCGGCTTTTTGGATGAATTCCACATGCCATTTTCCAATACCGCCTTATAGGCGGCAACAGCCGCCCGGTTCACCGCCGATATACCGCCGCCTTGTGATGCAGCCGTGCCAGACGATCCCCCATTGGCCTCCTGCGCGGCAGGCAGATTGCTCGTCCGCACGATCCCGTTTTCCTCCCACTGCCCCTGGGAATTTACGTAGCTTCCGTCAATCGTTGCTTCGGAAGCCATGTATCCGTTATCATAAAAATAGTAACATTCCGCAATGCCGTTGCCGTCTCCGTCCAGCCATTGCCATTTCCCGGCCGGATAAGACCCATCGTCATTCTGCCACCACCAGCCGACATTATCCTTTTTCCATTCGCCGGCGCATAACGTCACAGCACACAAAAAAACAAATATTACGGTACAAACAATAGAAAAACAGAATCGTTTCATAAAGCACCTCCTCTATTAAAGTGGTTTCTGAGCCATTTTGATTCCTGACAAACAGCCTCGGTATCGCGAGAGCTATGTATCTAATCAAAGCCCAAGCTTCTCTTCCGAAGCTTTGATTTCGGAAAAGGTTTTGTTCAGATCATACTCGCACAGCGATGTCCCCGCAATGTCGTATACTTCAAAGCTCCAGTCTTTCCAGATATCCGCGGAGGATGCCGTGCTTGCCTTTCCGTTTACATACATTACGAAACGTCCAAGGGAAGCGTCATACTCGTTCCTGACTTCCAAAAATCTTGAAAATGTCCCATTTTCCAAAACATAATAATCGTAATGCTCCCCCGTGCCGGTCCCGGTCGTCCCGGTCTGAATGTACCTGCGTCCAAAATGCTCCGCAAAGGCATAGGCCACAAGACCCTCGCCCTCCCTCACGTAGTATTCCGCGTCCGCTATCTGGCCGCATTGCTCAACCCCTGCCCCATTGAAACGGTAAATGTCCAGAAAATGCTCATTATACGGACTTAAATCATTCTGCCCATTCGGATTACTCATTGAATTATTCTGTTGGTTCGAACTATTTCCGTTTATCGGATCAGGCGGATTATCCGTCTGATTCTGCTGATCCGCCTGGCCCATATCTCCCGGATCAACCGTTTTGCTATAACCGATCAGCATCTCGTCTATATCGTCATTATCCAGATCCATAAGCATAACGAACTCAACACCGGAGATGCCCTCCTCCGTATATTGCTCCGAACCCCTGCCATGACTTCGGTTATACCTGGACGGAACCCCGCAGAGCTCATAATAGGATAATAATATTTCCGTATAGGGGATCGTCCACACGAACCTGGGCACATCTCCATTCACCCTCCGCAGAAGGGCCAGGTCGTCAATCCCCACAGGATCTGGCGCGTAGTCATAAATTAATTCATTCGAACAGAAGCTCCCGACCTGCCGGGCAAAGGTCATTCCGTTGTCCTCTTCGCCGGAAGCGGTCCACAGAACCTCCAACGTAAAGGAATCACCATCACGACGTATGTGAAGAAGCTCCCCTTTCTTTTCGGCAGTGTTCCCAATCACAAAACCATTGTCATAGCCTATGAGCCGGTCCCACCGGGATTCAGCCTGTATATCCCCAAGGAAACGGGATGAGCCGTTTTCAATGGTATAAATCCAAAAAATACCATTTTCCCCTCCATTGCTTCCGCTTCCAAAAGCCTGGTTAAAGATCAGCTCCCGGATTCCGTCTCCATCCAGATCGCACAGTGTGTAGCGGAAATCCTCATCGGAATACCGGCCCTCCAGCGCAGCCCTCCGCTCCCGGACGTCTGAAAAAGCAGCCCCATAGACATTTGCATAGTCAATGTCATAATCCCTGTCCGGAATCACGTAATGCCGGCTGATAGCCAGTTCCCCGGCATGACCGTCAGCGTCAAAGCTCCATACCGTTCCATCCGCTTTCTGCCGCAGTCCTCTCTTCTGAGCCGTCCCGTCTGATTGAAAATAGAACCATGTATATTCCCCGGAATGTGAATATGTCATGTCTGCTGCTGCCCAACGATTTTCCAGCATGAAGCCGTTATGATCCAGATAGTACAGGTCGCCCTTGTATTCAAAAACCTTGTTGCTAAGGGGATATCCTCTTCCGTCAAGCCATATCCACCTGTCCCCGTACTTTTCCCAGGAATTCTTGATCGGCATTCCTTCCGCGTCCAGATATTGAAGCTGCAAGGCCTCGTCCCGCTGCCATCCTATGGCTTCGTTTTCCAGGGGTTCCCCCTGCGGAGCGCCCCCCTCCGAATCATTTTTGGAATCAGAATCGCTTCCAGCCAAACCGCCTTCATTCGAATCGCTGACGTTCTGAACATTACCATTCGAATCGCTGCCATCCTGGGCATTACCGTCCTGAGCCCTGCCGTTCAAAACATCCTCTTCCAAATTGCCCTCTTCCGACATCCCCCCTTCCCGGTCATCCCTTTTCGGAAAATACGCCCTTGAATCTCTCCTGTCCGCCAGCCAGCTTTCCTCAAGATTCCCCTTGATAATGCCAAGCTGCGCCGCTTTGTTTTCATACCATGCCAGGGCATCCTCCGGTCTTGCCTTATGAAGCCAAAACAACGTCTCCTGATTCCCTGCCGCCATACGGGACATGCAATACTCGCCCTGAATTCTGGAAACAATCAGACAGAACGAAAGACCTGAATAATCATCCCACCACTCCGCAGCCTGCGCTCCGGCAGAATCCGCGGCATCAGCAGCATCAATATTAGCGGCATTCATTCCACCATCAAAAATGTCTTTTTGAATATTCAGGATTTCCTGATTCAATATGTCGCTGATCTCACGCAATATCATCATATCATGCAAAATGACTGCATTCTTCGCACTGTGCTTCGAAAGGCGTTCATCCAAAATGTCCTCATTCGAAAAATGTTCATTCAAAGAGCTTTCACTTGTGAAGTTTCCGTCTGAAAGGCCCTCATCTGAATGGCCTTCATTCAAAGAGTCCCCATTCATGAAATCCACATCCGAAGAGCCCTCGTTCGTATGACCCTCATTCGAAGTATTCCCATTCAGGAAATCCTCGTCCGAAGAGCCCTCATTCGTATGACCCCCGTTCGTATGACCCCCATTCGAAGTGCTCCCATTCATGAAATCCTCGTCCGAAGGGTCCTCGTTCGTATGACCCTCATTCGAAGTGTTCCCATTCATGAAATTCACATCCGAAGAGTTCCCATCCAACAGACTGCCGAGGAATCGTCCAATGCCGGCCCCCTGATCCCAGGAGCCATTCAGAAGTGGCAGGTTTGAAAGGAATCTCTCTCCCGCATCAACGACCGTTTTCATGAATCCGCCCTCGTGCTCCGGGAGCGTCTTCATGTTTTCGAACAGGGCTTCCGTAAACATATGCTTGTCGCTGCTGAAAATATCCCGCATCCGGGTATCGAACATGATTTCATAAGCCGTACGAAATTCCAGGACAGCATCATGCAGCGTTCCCTCGGAATTATCTTCAATGACATCCAGAAAGCGTTCCCCCGTGGAAAACATTGCCGCAAGCGTTTCAATACCGCTCAAGGCATCGGCCCATTGATACATATCCCCCGACACGGAACGAAGAGACTCCATCGCGGCCGCCACAATGCTTTCAAATTCCGAAAAGCCCGTCCTTCTCTCATATATATACGCTGCCGATTCTGCCGCAATATCAGATTGCCCCATGCTTTGGGACGTTGCCAACTCAATAATATCCTTCTTTCTTTGTTCGTGAAGTTCAGAAGACATCCCACGGTCGCAAAGCATCAAAATATCAAGCAAAATCTCCTCATATCTTGCCTTATCCTTCGCGACGCCACCGATGAGTGCCTCTGAGAGTCTAAGAAAGTACATTGCCCGCTTATCCGTCGCGAAGTGATCCGCCGTTGACGCATAGCTGTAATTTTGCCTGTTCAGAAGATATTTCCAGTCATTAAAAAGAAAATAGCGAAATAAAGGCTTGTCTCCGGATCCTGCTCCATCCTGCCCCGCCTCCCGGCTGCCAGCCCCCGCCCAGGCCGCCAGCCCTCCGCTGATTTCATCCTGACCGCCTTCACTCCATTCCTCGGAATATTCTTCCCCCGACAATGCCGCAAAAACGAGCTGGTTCGACAATTCTGTCAAAAATGCCTGCCTGACATCATCCTTTGAGTTGCCTCTTGCCGGAAAAGAATACTCCCTAACGAGGTCCTTCCGCTTATCGGTCATCCTCATTATTGAATCACGTGAAAGCGCGGCATTCTCTTCATACAGGATCCCTGTAATGGCGGCAAAATCAGGGGCACTCAGCTCCACCATTATCCCTTCGCCGTCCGCATTCGTCTTTGCATTATAAGCAAATACATAACTTGAACAGTATTCCCTGATTCTTGCGCCTTCTTCTTCCGTTATGTCTTGCTCTGAGGCATTTTTCCCCTGCGTTGTCCCGGAAAAAGGCGTCCCGTTCAGAAACCCTTCAGAAAACTTCCCTGCGGCAGAGCATCCCGATAAAACATAGAGCAGGCAGAACAGGCAAAGCTTTGTCAAAAAATTTAATGAGATTACGTTATGAATTGTCTTTTTCATATTATGTTTCAGTCACTTGATGATATTCTAAGGAACTTGTACGGTTCGATTCATTTGGAAAGCCTTTGCGTATACAGTCGAGTATCTCTGCGCAGCGCAGCGAGGCATCCAGAGGCATGACGGGGCTTTCCGTCTTGCCCTCAAGGAGCAAATTGGAAAAATGACGGATTTGGCTATAAAAATCATCCACTTCATAAGGAACACGCACTTTTTGAGGCTCCCGGCCTGCTGCCTCAAGCACATATTCCTCGGGGCGGTGAAGCATATCCACAATAATTCTGCCCCCCGTACCAAGGATGACGGCCTGTCTGGGCTTTGAGCGGTTAAAGGAACATTCCAGACGCGCCTTCCTCCCGCCGAAATCGATGTGGGCATCTACGTAAAAATCCACTCCCTTTTTCATTTCCACCAAAATCCGGATGAGAGAAAACGGTCCATCGAGATAATCCTCCAGCCAGCAGGCGCAGTATATCCCCTCATCCAAAAGACATCCCCCCTGGACAATTTCCGTATGATAGGTCGGATGCGCCTCATCAAAGGAAAATTCGCAGCAAAGGCTTGTATCTACGCTCATTACCCTTCCGATTTCCCCGGAGACGATCCTTTCCCGGATATCCCGGTAAGCAGGTACGAAACGGGTCTTCATGGCTTCCATAAACAGCACATGATGATCCCTGGCAGCCTGCGCGATTTCCCTCATTTCTCGCGCATCCAGCGCGGCAGGCTTTTCACAAAGCACCGCTTTTCCGGCGGACAAGGCTCGTACAGCCCATTCCCTGTGAAGACCATGCGGCAGTGAAAGATAAACAGCTTTAACAGCTTTATCCTCGAGAAGCTGTTCATGCCCAATATAAACCTTCTCAACCGGATAGCGACTTGCAAAGGCCTCCGCCTTCTCCGGGTTCCGGGCGCTTATAGCATAAAGCCTGCATCCCTCCACCCTGGCCAGGCTTTCCGCAAAGCGTCCCGCAATCTTGCCGGCTCCCAGAATTCCAAAATTCAGCATGCTTTCCGACTCCTTTTTCCTTCTCCTGTCAGAAAATATCTTCCCAACAAACAAACATCTTTACCTGCTCAGCGAGGCCGAACAGGTACGCCTCATGCGTAGTGCTTGCGCACATTCCGAGTACGCCCGGGACTTGCATCGTTTAGATTACATCTGAAAATGTTCATTTTCCAACCGTTTTTTGTAAGAAAAGCTGCCGCCTTTTCGTGGTAATATGAGGGGAGCCTTGCGGATGCGATGCCGCATCGGTTTGTCATGAAATCAGAGTGGAAGACCTGCTCTAATATGGGAGGAAAACAGGGATGGCACAAAAATATTATCAAATGGTGGACGCGAAAACCACCATCAGGCTGCGGGAGTACCTGGAAAAACTGCCGGACTTCTGCACCCTTTATTTTACAAGCATCGAGACCAGCACGGCGACCAGGACGAAAATGGCCTATGCCTATGACATACACACTTTCCTGAAATATCTTTCCTCGAAGAAGTTTGGCGGCAAGCCCATCCAGGATATAAGCCTTGCCGACATTGACAAGGTCAATGCCTTCGACATTGAAAAATACCTGAGCTTTCTTCGTTACTATACGGATCCCACAGCGGAGACAGAGACGATGCGTTCCAATGAAGCGAAGGCGCTGCGCCGCCACCTCTCCTCCCTACGTTCCCTGCTTTCCTTCCTCTATGGGCGGGAACTGATTCACGCAAACCCGGCAAGCATTGTGAAAAATCCGAAGCTGCCCAAAAAAGAAATTATCCGCATGGACGCAAACGAAACTGCGGATTTCCTTGATAATGTTGAATCAGGCAATGGTCTTACAAAAAAAGAGCTGCAATATCACAAGAAATCGGCTCTCAGAGATGAAGCCCTGCTTTCCCTGATGTTGGGCACCGGCATCCGTGTTTCGGAATGCGTAGGCCTTAATATCAGCGATGTTGACCTGGACGAAGGAGGCATCTTCATACACCGAAAGGGCAACAAGGAGATGACGGTCTATTTTGGGGACGAGGTCAAACAGTCACTGTCGGAATACATCGCCGAAAGGAAAAAGATAATTGCCAAAAAGGGCGATGAAGACGCCCTTTTCCTTTCCCTTCAAAACAGCCGAATGAGCGTCCGCTCAGTAGAGCGCATGGTCAAAAAGTATGCCGCCGTCACCACTCCGTTAAAACACATTACCCCGCACAAGCTCCGCAGCACCTACGGTACCGCCCTCTATCAGGAGACCGGAGACATTTACCTTACAGCGGATGTCCTGGGACATTCCAATATCAACGTTACCGCCGTTTACGCGGAACAGGATAGCAGAAATCGCCGGATGGCAGCCAATAAGGTGAAACTGCGGGAAACTTAACTTAACTTAACTTAACATATGCCCCACATCATGTCTATTCCATAACTGATGCAATTTCCTTCAGTTGCTTCACGATTCCTATATGCTGCGGACAGGCCCTCTCACATTGCCGACAGGCAATGCAGTCCGAGGCCTTGCCCGCAGCTTTTGTCGCCTCTGCATAGAGGCTTTTCCCTTTTTCGAAACGTCCGTAGGCGAGCTGCTCATTCCTGGCCGCAAAGATGTCCGGAATCGGGATATTTTTTGGACATCCGTCCGTGCAGTAATGACAGGCCGTGCATGGGATGGAATGTACCGCGTTCATAGCTTTCTTCACCTGATGGATTACCTCCTGCTCCTCATCGGAAAGGGGCTTGAAATCCTTCATATAGGACAGGTTGTCCTCCATCTGGGCGACATTCGACATCCCCGAAAGGACGGTAATGATTCCGTCAAGAGACGCGACATAACGGATCGCCCACGAGGCGAACGAGGCGTTCGGATTTGCCTTCCGGAACAACTCCTGTGCTGCCGGGACCGGGTTCGCCAGCGCCCCGCCCTTCACCGGCTCCATTACGGTTATGGGCTTCCCATGCTTCCTCGCCACCTCATAGTTCGCCCTTGCCTGCACGCCCGAGCTTTCCCAGTCCGCGTAATTAAGCTGCAATTGAATAAAATCAACCTCCGGATGCTCCGTCAGGAGCCTGTCCAGAAGTTCCGGACCCGCATGGAAGGAAAAGCCATAGTGCCGGATCAATCCCTTTTCCTTCAGATCCCGGACAAAATCCCAGAGATGGTACTCGTCATATTTCCTGTAGTTCCCGTTTTGAAGGGCATGGAGCAGGTAATAGTCAAAATACCCCGCACCCGTGCGCTCCAGACTGGTATAAAATTGCTGCTTCGCGCTCTTTTCATCATGACAATGCATCGCCGCATTCAACTTCGTGCATAGCGTATAGCTTTCCCGCGGATGCCGTTCCACCAGCGCCTTCCTGGCCGCCTCTTCACTTCCTCCATTATCGTACACGTAGGCGGTGTCAAAATACGTGCCGCCTGCCTCGATAAACAAGTCCACCATCTTTTTCGTCTGCTCGATGTCAATGCCCCCGAATTTTTTCGGCAGCCTCATCAAGCCGAACCCCAATTTAAACACATCTTCCCCTAAATATGCCGCCATCTCATATTCTCCTCTCTTTTCTTAAAGGTTTTTTTGACATTTTGTAACTATTCAGCACCCTCTGGATTTCCGAGAATTCCAAATGAAAAGCAAGCTTTCCATTTGGAATTCTCGGAAATCCAGAGGGCGGACAAGGCGCGGAGCGCCTCTGAACGCCCACATGAGCAGTCGCCAAAGGCGACTGCGAATAGGGTGCTGAATAGTTACGACATTTTAATTACTTTTGGTCATTTTAATTGCCGAAAAAAACCGCGATATCCCAACAATAAGCTCTCTCTAATTTCCCATAAACCATAAAATAGTTGTTATATAAACACTATTATAACACAGGCCGTGAAAGTACTTCAATAGCTTTCACGACCTGTTTAGTATAACATTGCTATTCTTTGACTTGATGCCACAGGCATTAAGTCCCATTTGTAACGTGCCGGCGGCACAAATGAAGCATGAAAGTTTCCTGCCGTACTCCGCTGTTCTCAACCTTCGGAATCCTTCCGTCCTCTGCTGCCCCTAGCTTTTGGAATTCATGCCGTCTATGCTGCTCTCAGCTCTTGGAATTCTTGCCATCCTCTGCTTCCCTATCCGGTGCAAGCCCCTTCAAGCTTCCCGATTCCCTCTCTTATCCGGGTCAGCGATTCCTCTTTTCCAAGCACCTCCATGATTTCCGTTGCGCCGGCCGGGGTCATCTGCTTGCCGGAAAGCGCAATGCGTATAGGCCACATAATGAAGCCTGTCTTATAGCCCTTTTCCTTCCCGAATGCCGATAATGCGGAAAAAAGCGAATCATTTGAAAAATCCTCCAGCCCCTCCAGGACGGGCAGGGCTTCTCTGAGAAGCGCGAGGGAATTCTCCATTGTGTTTTTCGTCTTTTTGTTGACATAGAGTGCGGCGTCATAATCCGGAACCCCGGCAAAGAAATCGATATGCCCGGCGATATCCGGGAACGTCTCTATCCTTGTCTTCACCATTTCCGCAATATGCGCCAGATCAAGTCCTTCCGGCACAGACTCCTTGATGAAGGGCAGAGCCCTTTCATAGAATGCGTCGAAGTCCATGGCCTTGATATATTCGGAATTCATCCAGCGGAGCTTCCCCATATCAAAAACGGCCGGAGACTTGGCAATGCGGCGATAGTCGAATTTTTCCACCAGCTCCCCGAGGCTCATAATTTCTTCATTCCCCTCCGGGCTCCATCCGAGCAGGGCGACAAAATTAACTACTGCCTCAGCCGTAAAGCCCTGGTCGATCAGATCCTCAAAAGAGGAATGACCTGATCTTTTGGAAAGCTTTTTATGGTTTTCATCTGTAATCAGGGGGCAATGCACATATTTCGGCACTTCCCATCCGAAAGCCTCATACAAGCGGTTATACTTCGGGCTGGAAGAAAGGTATTCATTCCCCCGCACCACATGGGTGATGCCCATCAGATGATCGTCCACGACATTCGCGAAATTGTAGGTCGGGAAGCCATCGGATTTCAGAAGTACCATGTCGTCAAGCTCCGCGTTATCCACGCTGACATCCCCGTAAAGCTCATCATGGAACACCGTCGTCCCTTCTGTGGGATTATTCTGCCGAATCACATAAGGGACGCCCTCCCGTACCTTTGCCTCAGCCTCCTCCCTTGAAAGGGAAAGACAATGCTTGTCGTAATGCATGATTTCCTCACCATTGACAACGGTCTTCAGGCTTTCCAACCGTTCCTTGGTGCAGAAACAGTAATATGCCTCCCCTTTCTCCACAAGCTCCATGGCATATTTCCGATAAATCCCGCTCTTGACGCGTTCCGACTGCACATAAGGGCCGCATTCTCCCGGCTTATCCGGACCTTCATCCCAGAAGAGTCCCGTCTCCTTCAGAGTCCGGTTGATAATGTCTACGGCTCCCTCCACCTGCCTTTCCTGGTCAGTATCCTCAATTCGAAGCAGAAAATCTCCGTCCTCGTGCTTCGCAATCAAGTATGCGTAAAGTGCCGTCCTCAAATTTCCCACGTGCATGCGCCCCGTAGGGGATGGCGCATACCTTGTCCTGATTTTCATAAGCTTGCCTTTCAAATTCTGGCATGACGCTTTTCATTATTAGCAGGAATGGAAAGGCGCAGGGAATTCGCCTGGCGAATCCCCCGCGCCGCCACTTTTCCATGATAATGAAAAGACGGATGCTTAATCCTTTAATACTTCTCTATAATAATACTTTGTTTTATAGGCTTCAATTCGTAACTGTTCAGTCAGGCTGAATAATTACTTCAAGTCCTGGGGACGCATGGTGAGGTTAATCCTGCCCATACGGTCAATCTCCAGCACTTTGACCGTGACCTTATCGCCGATTTCCACTACGTCCTCCACGCTGTTTACTCGGCGGTCGGAGAGCTTGGAGATGTGCACCATGCCGTCCTTGTTGGGGGCGAGCTGTACAAACGCGCCGAAATTCATCAGCCGCACCACTGTGCCCTCCATGATCTGTCCCGGCTCCACATCATTGACAATGGATTCGATTATCTTTTTCGCCTTCTCCAGGGCATTCCTGTCTATGCCGGAAATTGATACCGTCCCATCATCATCAATATCGATTTTCGCTCCTGTCTCGTCAATGATTCCGTTAATGACCTTGCCCTGCTTGCCGATAACATCGCCAATCTTTTCAGGATCGATCTGCATCGTAATAATCTTCGGCGCGTACGGGGAAAGCTCAGTCCTGGGCGCGGGAATCGCCGCGGACATGACGCCGTCCATGATGAAATTCCTCGCTTCATGGGTGCGCCGGATAGCCTCCTCCACGATTGGACGGGTAAGGCCATGGATCTTGATATCCATCTGAATGGCTGTGATGCCCTCATGAGTGCCGGTCACCTTGAAATCCATGTCACCGAAGAAATCCTCAAGACCCTGAATATCCGTCAGGACAACATAATCATCATCCGTTTCACCTGTCACCAGACCGCAGGAAATGCCGCCCACCATCTTCTTGAGCGGAACGCCCGCCGCCATCAGGGACATGCAGGACGCGCAGGTCGAGGCCATGGATGTGGAGCCATTGGACTCCATGGTTTCCGATACCGAACGGATAGCGTAAGGGAATTCCTCCACGGAGGGCAGCACCGGGATCAACGCCCGCTCTGCCAGAGCCCCATGCCCAATCTCACGGCGCCCTGGTCCCCTGGAAGCCTTGGCCTCCCCGACGGAATAACCCGGGAAATTATATTGATGCAGATAACGCTTTTCCGTCTCGTATTCATCCAGTCCATCCACCTTCTGCACTTCGGAAAGAGGCGCCAGGGTGGTAATATTCATGATCTGAGTCTGTCCCCTTCGGAACAGGGATGAGCCATGCACTCTGGGCAGTACATCCACCTCCGCCTCGAGCGTACGTATTTCATTGATGGCGCGGCCATCCGGACGCTTCCTGTCCTTCAGGATCATTTTGCGAACCGTCTTCTTTTCATATTGATAGATGGCATCAGGCAGCATCGCGAGCGTCTCTTCCTCGTCCTTGAAGGCTTCTTCCAGCCTCTCGGTAAGGGCGGCCACCCTTTCCTCGCGCTTCTGCTTGTCATCCGTGAAAACGGCTTCTTCCATTTCCTCCGGCGGAACAATCTCCCGGATCCTCTGGAACAGTTCTTCCGGTATGGCATAGGAAACATATTCGTGCTTCGGCTTCCCGCATTCCGCCACGATACTGTTAAAGAAACCAATTATCTGCTGGTTTACCTCGTGTGCCTTGTAAATTGCTTCGATCATGATATCGTCAGGAATCTCATTTGCGCCGGCCTCAATCATGATGACCTTGTCTTTCGTTGACGCCACCGTGAGCTGCAGATCGGAAATCGCGTTTTCCGCGTTTGAGGGATTGATAATGAACTCATTGCCAATCATGCCGATCTGCGTGGAAGCGCAGGGACCATCAAAGGGCACGTCTGAAAGGCAGGTTGCCAGGGAGGATCCGAGCATGGCAAGGAGCTCGGGGGAACATTCCTGGTCAACAGAAAGAACAAGATTGTCAAGCAGCACATCATTGCGGTAATCTTTCGGGAACAGCGGGCGCATAGGGCGGTCGATCACGCGGTCAGTCAGAATGGCATTATCCGAAGGCCTGGCCTCCCGCTTCTTGAAGCCGCCCGGGAATTTGCCCACGGCATACATTCTTTCCTCATATTCCACTGAAAGAGGGAAGAAATCAATCCCGTCCCTGGGCTTCTGTGAAGCCGTGCACGTGGAAAGAACCGTAGTATCACCATAATGCATCAGGGCGGCGCCGTTTGCCTGCGCTCCCACCCGGCCAATGTCCACCGTCAGGGTTCTTCCAGCCAGCTCCATTGAATAACTTTTGTACATCTTTCCTCCTTAAAAAGAGGGCACGGATCAGCAATCCCTACCCCCCTTCAAAAATTGCATGATTATAATCTATATTTGAAAGTCTTCTTGATTTTGTTTTCCCGGACAGCCCGATATAAATCGCGCTCCCGCCGCGCGTGAAACCATTACTTTCTGATTCCAAGCTTTTCAATCAAAGACCTGTACCCTTCCAGATCCGCCTTTTTCAAGTAATCCAAAAGGCCTCTCCTGCGTCCGACCATCATCAAAAGCCCTCTCCTTGAGTGATGATCCTTCGGGTTATTCTTCAGATGCTCCGTCAGCTCGGAAATTCTTGTAGTCAGGATGGCGATCTGCACTTCCGGTGAACCCGTATCCCCCTGCTTCCTGCCATACTTTTGAATAATTTCTGCTTTTCTCTCTTTTGAAATCATTTTGATTCCTCCCTTGACCTTTCTAAATCTGTGTGATGCCATGAACCACCATTGGTCTTCTTTTCCTTAATAATCAAAGCGGTCTTTCAGAATCGCTTTTGTCCGCCCTGATTCCTGTCAAGCCAACGCTGTAACGCGTCAGAAAGGATCTTCTGGCGTATGACAGGACTACCGTCAGGAGAACTCGCCGTGCGCTCATTTCCATATACAAAACGAAATCATCAGATTTCAAGCATGAAAGGCATGCCTTTCATGCTTCATTTGTGCCGCTGAACAGGCACAAATGGGACTCAACGCCTGCGACATTAAGTCAAGCATGAAAGGCAAGCCTTTCATGCTTCATTTGTGCCGCTTGGCACGACACAAATGGGACTCAACGCCTGCGGCATTAAGTCAATGTATGAAACGACCGCAGCATAGTCATGTCACCGTGAAAACCATGGCTCCGCGCAAAGCCTGTCGGTTTTGCGCGTATTTTTGAAAAACCCGGATAATACTTATCCATTCTTCCGAGGATGCTAAAACACCGTTCGGAAGTATAACAAATCCCGTGTAATGTGTCAATCTAAGGCGAAATAATCAAGTGTGTCCGGAAGTAAGCCTCCGTTGACTTCACATCCTTCGCAAGCTGCCCCTTTAGCTCCTCCAAGGAAGAAAACCTGCATTGCTCCCTGAGCCTTTCCACAAAGTCCACCCGAATCCTTTCCCCATAAATGTCCTCCGAGAAGGATAATATGTGAGTCTCGATGCTGATGCTTCCATCCTCTGTCACGGTTGGATTGTCGCCGACATTCGTCATGCCGGCATAAAGCTTCTTCCTTATAAGGACTCGGGTAAGGTAGACGCCGGGCTTTGGCATAAGCTTGCCTTCCGAAGGCAGGATGTTCGCGGTGGGGCAGCCAAGCACAGTACCCCCAAGATGCCGTCCATGAACCACTGTGCCGGAAATACAAAAATACCTCCCAAGAAGCTTGTAGGCCTTTGCCACATTGCCTCGCGCAATCTCTTCACGTATATAGGTGCTGGAAATGTCGCGGACACGCCCATCCTCGTCCACATCTTCCTTTTTCTTTATAATGCAGGCCTTGTAGCCGAGCCTGTCGCTCTGCTCCATGAGCATTTCCGCGTTTCCCTTTGCCATATAACCAAAGCTGCAGTCCGTTCCGGCCACAATATATGAAGCATTCATCGCCTCGACCAGAACCTTTTTCAGAAAATCCTCCGCGGGAATCCGCATTGTCTCCCTGGTCATAGGGAATTCGAAAACATGGTCAAAACCGAAATTACGGAGCCTTCCGATATGCTCCGCCGCCGTGGAAATGCCCTGCCTTTCTTCCCCGAAAATCACTTCTTCAGGATTTTTTGAAAAAGTCAGGAGCGCCGTCTCCAGCCCCTCCTCCCTGGCAATACGGAATACATTTTCAAAAATCAGTTGATGGCCCCGATGCCCCCCGTCAAATTTTCCAAAACAGACCACGGAAGGATTTCGAACATAAATCGGCGGAAGCAATGCATCCCGAAGCCTCCCACTCTCCGCCAGCTCCATAATCTGCCCGATGGTCCTGCTTTCCGCTGCCGTAAACCGACCGACCCTTGTCCTTTTCAGCGTGGACATGACGGCGCCACACCCCAGCTTCTCGCCAATATCGGAAATCAATGTCCTGATATAGGTTCCTTTCCCGCACCGCACGGTAATATGCGCTTTTGGAAGTTCCATCCAGTCAATCCTGATGTCGTGAATCTGAACGGATACGGGCTGTCTTTCAACCGTTTTCCCCTCCCTGGCAAGCTGATACAGCCTTTTCCCTGCCTGCCTTTTCGCGGAAAACATTGGCGGCACCTGCATATAGCTGCCGATCATGGAGTGAACCGCCTCCCGGAACGCGTCCTCCCCCACCTCCGGTGGACATTCCTGAAGCACTTTCCCGGATAAATCCTGCGTATCCGTGCGGATTCCAAGAACCAGCTCGGCTTCATAAGTCTTTTCCCCATCGGCTATGGACTCAGCAAGCCGCGTAGCCCTGCCGGCGCAGACTACCAGCACCCCCTCCGCCATCGGATCAAGCGTACCCGTATGACCGATTTTCCGTTCTCCGAGAACAGAGCGAAGTTTCTTTGTCACGTCAAAGCTGGTCCATCCCGCTTCTTTGTATACATTCAAAATGCAGTCCATATTAGCGTCTTGATCACCCGGTCCCTTCAAAATTGTCCGACCGCCCCCCGCTGTCCAGTTGGCCGGATAATTCCTTCATAATCTTGTCCAGTACATCCTGACAGCTTCCCTGAAGGACGCATCCCGCAGCCATTTTGTGCCCGCCGCCGCCAAAAGCAGAAGCGGCTTTGGCAAGATCCAGCGATTTCGTATTCGAACGCAGGCTGACTTTCCATGTATTGGCAGCAATCTCATAAATAAAAACCGAAGCCGCGATCCCCCGTGTCTCCCTCATCATACTGACAATGCCCTCGATGTCACGAGACGTCACGTCATGGAAGCGCATTTGTTTCATGTTCAAGGCGCCGGCAAGGACCCTTCCATTCAGAAGCCTTCTGCTCTCCAGCAGCACGCGTCCCGTGACTTGCTGCTGCGCATAAGTCTTTGTGAAGAAGCTATCATCAATAATCCATCCATAATCAATGCCGGTCGACATCAGGAAGCCCGCAATTTCCATGGTATGGGGCGAGGTGGACTGATACCTGAAAACACCGGTATCATGCACAATCCCGGTATAAAAACAGACTGCCGCCTCTTTATTTATATATTCCCGATCCATCAGGTCAAACAGAACTTCGCAAGCGCTGGAAGCATTGGGGAGAATTGTACAGTATTCATATTCGGCATTATTTGACACATGGTGGTCAGCCACATAAACCGAGCCCGCGTTTTCCGCCAGCACGGCAAAATCTCCAAGTCTGTCAAAGCTTGCGCAGTCACAGACAATGGCAAGTCCGTATTTTTTTTCCGATGCAGAATGAATGATTTCATCAAAACCGGGCAAGAACGAGAATTTCTCGTTCGCCCTCATCAGATAGACGTCCGGGATTTTGCCGGGATAACGATTCATGATATACTGCCTCGTCCCGAGGGTCGAACCCAGACAGTCCCCGTCCGGATTTATGTGCCCCAAAATACAGATTGATTCCGCCTCCCTGATCAGCTTGTCAAATGCCTCTTTCATTCCGTAACATCCTCATCATCCATCCAGTCCGACTCCCCGTAAATCCCGGCTTCGTCAGATTTATAAACATTATCCGCGTTTACCGGCTCACCCACGGGACGTTCCCTGTCCTCTCTGGACACCCTGGAGATAATCTCATCCATACGTGCACCATATTCCACAGAACGGTCAAGCTGAAACTGAAGCTCCGGCGTATGGCGGAAATTCAAGGATTGAGCCAACTCCCGTCTCAGGAATCCTGACGCGGCTTTCAGCCCCTCCATCGTGTCCTCCATAGCCCCTTCATCGCCCAGCACGGAAAAATACACCTTGCAGTACTGCAAATCCGGTGTTAGCCTGACTCCTGTCACATTTGTCATCGTGGAAACCCTGGGATCCTTAAGGTCCCTGATCAGTATGGAAAGTTCGCGCCGGATATCCTCATTACGCCTCTGGTATTTAAAATTGCTCTTTTTCAAATACATTCCCCCCTTCCTGTCCTGGTCCTTCATTCCCGGGTCACCACTATCCTGACTTACCGCAGGCCGGAAAAGCTGCTAGTACAGCATTTCATAATTAACTGTGATTTAAAACGTTACCCCAATGGTGT
>CAMKKZ010000050.1 GCA_946413525.1 uncultured Oribacterium sp. | reverse complement strand
ATTATAGGGGTAAATCCACGTTATTGCAAATGTGAGGTCACTTCATATTATCTATTTAGCACCCCTGCTTACCCGGGGAATTAAAAGCTGTATTTCACAAAATATAGGACATGAATGTTCCTTCAGGAACATTCATGTCCGTACTTGGCGAATCCCGAAGGGATTTGTCCGACCGAAGGGAGGATTTTGACGCGCTTTTCCTTGAAGCGCGTCAAAACCTATAGGACATGAATATTCCTTCAGGAACATTCATATCCTATAGATATTTATTCAGCCGCTACGTTTTTTTCACATTCCTCCACACAAAGAATCCGATCAGTATCATGCAGACGCCGGACACGACCATAAACCAGCTATGCTCCATATTATAAGCCGTCGTAATCTTCTCCGGATCCCCCGGCAAATAGGCCAGCTCTACCTGCTCGCCCGGAGTAAGCCATGAATTGGAAATGAAACGCGGGCAGTTCCAGACCTTCCCCTCCGCTTCGTATTCCAATGCCGCTTCATATTCGTCTTGATCCTCTTCCCCGCTTCCCATGTGGGTCTGATAGCAGGAAAGGATCGTTGCCATCGTCCTCCCCGTATACTTCGAATAGGGTCCTCCCCCGGTTGAGAAATACCAGAAGATCAAACCGATCCCCAAGAATATAAAGAGCTGCGGCCCCAGAATAACATTCATAATATTTTTCATAAGTTCCTCCATCTTTTCAACGAAGATATTTTCGGATTTCCCCCCTCTTCCCGATCCCGAGCTTGGCCTTCACCGCGGCTACCAGCTTCTTTGTATAAGGCATGGAAATGTAAAGGATTTCTGATATTTCCCGGTCGGAACGAAATTCCCCCATCAGCCTTGCCACATCCATCTCCCGTCCCGTTAGCGGCTCGGGAAGGGCAGCCAGCATCGCAGAATCCAGTCTTTCCTTCTTCTCCGATACAGGGTAAAGGTCGATATAACGCTGAACCCTCGCAAGGAGCACCTGCCCGGAAACGGGTTTCTTCAGATAATCCACCGCCCCCGTATTCAGGCCGCGGATTTCCGAATGCGGATCCGTCATGCCTGTCAGGAACACTACCGGGACAGAGCCCAGGGTATCGTTTTCCTTCATTCTTTTCAGCACATCGTAACCGCTGATTCCCGGCAGCGTGATATCCAAAAGGACAAGATCCGGCTTCAGTCCTTTCTTTTCCAAAAGTGAAAGACAGTCTTCGCCCGATTCCGCCGAAGAAATCTCGAACAGTGCCTTGAGCTGCTCCCTCATTAAGGCAAGGGCTTCCCTGTCATCATCTACGATCAGGATATGGTATTTTTTCATGAGCTTCCCCTATTAAAGTGGTTTTGGGCCGCTTTAATTCCTGACAAACTACTGCGGTATCATAAGCCAAATGGCTCCTCCGTCATAATGACAAAAAATAATCTTTTACTGGCACTGTCCGATGAAAAAGCTGAACAAAAAATCCCCGCTGTCGCGACAACGGGTAATCCGGCCCTCGCGACAGTGGGTGAAAGTACTGCATATCAATCCCATCCGATCATTCAGTCATCCATTTCAACATCCTTATCAAGAATCGGCGATCCGTGTATATATTTATATTACGATACTGTTTAGTTCAGAGTTCAGAGCCTTCCCGGACGCCACGCGCGTTTACCTGGCTGATCCGTAATGCCCTTCTTTGTAGCCGTAATTCTACTTCATCATACGTCACAAAACCGCCATAAGACATTGAAAAATATTTCGGAACATGGGACGGTTCCCACCCAATCAGGATTTATTAAGGAAAAGCTGATTAAATCAACAAATCAACATTTCCTTATAATGCACGCGAAAATGCAAAGGAATTTTGCCGCTGCGCGGCGCATTTTCAAGGCAGGAAACGCTTACATCAGCGTTTCCTTAATATCGTTCAGGAAAAGCGCAAGTCCCGCCTGCACCCTCCTGTACTCATAAAGAAGAACAGGGTTCGCCTCAATGGAATACTCATGATCATGTCGGTATTCAACGGCCTCGGCCAGGTCGGCCATGATCCATGCGCCAATGCCCCTTGCGGCGGATTTCGCGGAGTGCGCCTGCAGATAATATTCTTCGTCCGGACCCTCCCGGCACTTTGAAAGCCTCCTTTGCCCGTCCGAGGCATACGCGTTAAACAAGGATGCCCTCATTACAAATTCCGCGGCATTCCCGGCATTGCATTCCAGACCCAGGTTAAAGTTGATTCCGTAGGGCAGGAGCCTGTCCTGCCATGCCGCGATTTCATCCTGTGAAAAACCGGCATCCTGTCCGCGATCAATCATGATGAGCTTCCCGGGCAGGAAGCTCCGAAGCATCTCATAGAGACGGGCGGAATTAACCGGCTTCGGAATAAAATCAGCAAATCCCTGCTTTAACAGCCTGTCCCGGACGCCGGGCATAATATCTGCCGTCAGGGCGATGACCGGCGTTTTGAAATCCGGATATTCTTCCCGGATCCTTTCCAAAGTTTCCGTTCCGTCCATCCCGGCCATACGAAGATCCATAAGGATCAGATCGTATTCCCTGATATCGATCATTTCCATCGCTTCATAGCCGCTCTCCACATCATCCATAAAAACAAGCGTTGGCTCAAGAAGCTGTACGATTACCTTGCGGTTATAATAATTATCATCCACCAGCAGAATGCGGGCGCCCGGCGCGGCGATCTGTCCGTCCCCGCGGAGCCTGCCATTCAGCCGGGATCCCAAAGAAGCCTCCGGAACGGATAAGGCATCCGCCCCGGATTCAATGGCATGTACCGAATCCTCGTCAGATGCGGATTGGACATTCGCAGCAGGCCCCGGACTGCAAAGCTTTTCTTCCGTAATGATTCCCTGCGGAATGCTGACGGTAAACACCGTCCCCTCATTCACCCTTGACCAGCAGTGAACAGTCCCTCCCATGGCATCCGTAATTTCCTTTACGATCGCGAGGCCAAGCCCACTGCCGCCCATATCCCCATATTTCCCCTGAGGCAATCTTTCAAACGGCAGGAATATTTTTTCAAGGTATTTTTCCTCGATTCCGATTCCGGTATCCCTGACGCTGATCACAAGCCATCCTGTCCCGACGCCTCCCCCGGCATCACCCTCCGGGGCATTCGCTACCACGGCATCAGCTCTCGGGGCATTCGCTACCAGGACTTCCAGTCTTGCGACATTAGCCCCTGGGGCTCCCGGGGCTTCAACTCTTGCGGCATTAACTCCCGAGGCATTCGCTACTGCAGCATTAGTTCCCGGGGCATTCGCTCTCACAGCATCAGCTCCCGGAGCATTCGCTCTCACAACATCAGCTCCCGAGACATTCGCTACCGTAGCATCAGCTCCCGGGGCATTCGCTCCGTCAGACGCGCAGGCCGGAATCTCCGAGGACGGCTCCCTGAAGCTTCCGGCGCTATCGTCTCCCTCAGGGCAAAACGGCTCATTCTGAAAAGACAGGCGCAGGCTGACCTTGCCCTTCCTGGTATACTTGAAGGAATTTCCAAGCAGGTTATTAATGATTTTCCGGATGGCCGTTTCGTCCCCGACAAGACCGCGGGGTACGTCCCCTTCGACGCAGGCTTCAAAGGAAAGGCCCGACCCGGAGGAATGAAGCTCCCATAATTTTTTCATTTCCCCAATAAGCTGCTGGGGGCTGTAAGGATGGGGGTTTAGCTCCATCATTCCGGCCTCGATCCTGGAAAGATCCAGCATATCGTTGATCATTGAAAGCAGCACCTGTCCGGCCTTCCTGCTGTCATCCGCACATTCCCGAATCTCCGGGGATGATGAATGGCGGAGGATCAGTTCGTTCATTCCCATAATTGTATTGAGGGGCGTCCGAATGTCATGGCTCATTTTGGCCAGAAAATCGCTTTTAAGCCGGTTCGCCTCCTCTGCGGCCTGGGTCGCCCTGTGAAGTTCCTCCTGCTTCTTCCTATATAACTGGATCTGCAGGTACATTGTAATGGCAAGTATGCTGGCTACGAGCGTTTCGGAAACAATGACGTCTGTGAGATACGCGGCTTCCGAACCCATCCTGCCCAGGGGTATCGCGGTCTTGTAGGCATAGGCACAGATCACGGCATACCACATCAGCTCCGCCACAATGAAGAAGGACATGGTCATTCCGTCCAGCATGAAGGCCGTAAACACTACCCCGAAAATAAAATAGGAGGGCATGCCGCTGTGATACCCTCCGGAAGTAAAAAACAAAAAAGTGAACAGCCCGAAAAAAACCACCACCACCGTAAGGACCATGGCAATGTAATAGTGCCCGGTGCGCAAGGTGAAAATCATCATACCGAGGGCGAAAAGTGCCCCGGACAGGATCCCCGCCAGGCTGGCGGAATCAAGGCCGTTCAAAAGATTATAAGCCGCGCTGATAAGGCAGACAACGATACCGCTGAACGCCAGGATATTAAAGGCGCTGACCTGAATGTCGTCATCTTTAAGAAAGAAAATATTTTTCAAATGGGAACAAAACGTACTTATCCTATTCATAAGGAAACCGCCCATACTAACCAGACCGTCGCAACAAGCAGGAGAAACATTGCTATGCATAGAATAACACCTGCGACAGTTATCGTCAAATAAATCAGTCCCCCTCTGCCCTTATCCATTTTGTATTTTTTGTATTTCCTGTATGACAGGATTGAAATGATCATCCCCACAATCAGAAGTATCATCCAGACAAGCATTCTCAACCACTCCATTCAACAAGCTCGATCGAATTCATTGCCTCCAAAAAGTATTCCTGGTTCTCTTTGTAGTACCGGGCGTCGCAGCAAAAACCAAAATAAAAGCTCATATTATCTGACAGCGCAACGATGCCCTTTCCCTCTGTCATCCCCTCCTCCGAAACCGTTTCAAAGCGCACATCATAAGATGGATAACCGAGAGACGCGGAAATCTCGCTGTTGGAAACGATCTTGCTGACCCTGGAATTTTCCATCACCCTTTCGGGAATGAAGCGTCCGATATAAGCCCTCACGTTTTCGTATTCTTTACGGTCATCCGGGACCGCAAGGTTCATAATCTCGGCCGAACCGTCCGGAGACCGTCCCTTATAACAATAGCTTCCTTCTTTGAACCCCCCGCTTTCCAGAGACAGAAGCTCTGTGTAAGCGGGGATATGCAGGAAAAGCATGCCTTGTCCAACATGGGCATCCCTCTCCTTTGTTATGCGGCTTTCAAAGGATTCAAAATAAACAAAAACAGTGATAAAAAGGATGGTCAGGACCGCGCCGACAATAATAAAGAGCACGGATTTTGTATTTCTTTTCAACCGGCACCCCCCTCGTCACGCCCATGATCCCTTCATCATCTCATCTATCAGATTGGTTTTATTGCCGTTCTGAATTCTGACATAGCGAACCGCCTGCGGAGCAATTCGGCTCATCTATCAGAGTGGGGTTTGGCCACTCTAAATTCTGACATAATGAACCGCCTGCGGGGCAATTCGGCTCATCTATCAGAGTGGGGTTTGGCCACTCTGAGTTTATGACAAACCGATGCGGCATCGCATCAGCAAGGCTCATCTATCAGAGTGGGGTTTGACCGCTCTGAATCCGGATCTGTTTTATCTGTATGTGAAACTACATACGTAACCGGCACTGTCCGTATCCCAATAAACATCCATATAGCTCAGATTCCAGGGATTAAACATATCATAAACCTGACTGGTATCCCCGTCGGAGTCCGTAAAATAAATCCTCCAGTCGGAAAAGTCCCAGTATTCTTCTTTAATTGTGGTGGAAAAATTATAGGCCTCGCCTCCCGGAAGGGTTCTGGAAAGAATGTCCACATCCTCCTCAAAGGATAATTCCGCCGGCCCCATATAGGCAAATACGATTTCGAATTGACTGTTGTTAAAAATGGTAAAGTCTACAAATCCGCCGGTGTCATATCCGGTAAAATCGGCAGGGCTGCCTTCATAATAATCTTCACCACCATACCATCCCCTGGCAACGCCGTCTGCTCCCGTCTCCGCGGAACTCTCCCCTGCCTTACCTGAATTCTCGCCTTCCTTTTCTGTTTGGCTTGCGGATTCGTCTGCCTTTTCGGAAGCCTCATCCGTTTCTTTTCCTTCGGCTTCCTTTGTTTCTGAATCGGCTGCCTCTTCCTTGTCCGCGTCTGCCTTTTCATCTGCCGATTCTTTGTCCGCATCGGCCTTTTCATCCGCCGATTCCTTGTCCGCGTCCGCCTTATCAGCGGCAGCTTCTTCCCCTTCGGCTCCTTCCTTCTCTGCCTCCGCTTTCTCTGCATCCGCAGCTTCTTCTGCCGGCTTTACATCCGTCGCAGCCGCTTCTTCTTCGGTAGCATCTGTTTCCTCGGTTCCCGCTTCAACGGCCTCTGATTCGGCGGTTCCTGCTTCTGCCTCGGATTCCTTATCCGACACCGCTTTGCTTTCCTCCACGACTTCGGACTCGGCCTTGCTTTCTTCCACTGCCCCGGACTCGGCTTTGCTTTCCGGTTCCGGTACCGATAATGAGGAAGTGAATTCACCACAGCCCGTTACAGGAACAGCCAAAAGCATGGCGGACACAGCCACAGCGATCAGTTTTCGGAAATTCTTCGTTATCTTCATTGTAAAAACCCCCTTTTGTAAAACTTCCACTTCTGTACAATGGTCATTTTCCGGTCAGACATTCGGCAGGTCATCTCATCCGGTCATTCACCCCATCCGGACAGCTCTTTCTTCCGGCCAGACCGTTCCTCCGGTCAACTCGTCGCTCCGGACGGATCGTTCTTTCAGTCAGGGCATTCATCCGGTCCGCCGCCATTTCATCATTCAGGCAGCTTTGCCTCCGCTTTCCGACCTTGTACGGCAACATTTATTACAAAGCAATTCTATCGTTTCAGGCAAACAAAAAATACATCCTAAAAGTATAATTTTTGAATAAAGATACTTTTAGGCTGTATTATTATCTCCTGTTTTTCTATATAATCAGAAAAAATTCCGGATTGCTTCGATTGCGGCATTCTAATAGTAAACGAATTTAGCCCATCATAAAAAAACGGGAAGGGAGCGTAACAGCAAAATGAAAAAAAAATATAAAAAATCTGTCCTGTCTCTTATATCTGTACTGTCCCTTTTATTGGCCCTGCCTATCCTGTCTGTCCTGCTGTCCTCCGGCGCTTTAGCCAGAGAACCGGTGAAAGCCCCGGACAAGGCCGATGGCGTTACATTCAGTATCGACGACGCGTCGGAGGAGGCATCGGCGTCTCGTGCCGGGCAGGCAAAACAATATTCCACCGTTATCATGATCTATATGGTGGGTTCCAATCTTGAATCAAAAAACGCGCTGGGGACAAAGGACATCCATGAAATAATTGACGCCCTGAATAAGGTGCCTCAAGACGGGGACCGGGACGAGGTCCGTATTATTCTGCAGACCGGGGGGAGCGGGGAATGGGCCCCGGATTTTGGCATCAAAGCCGACCTTCTGCAGCGTTACGAAATAAAGCGGGATGGCCTGGTACTCCGGGAAGAGCTCCCTTCCTCCAGCATGGCAAAGCCCCAGACCTTGTCCGATTTCCTCACCTGGGGCTTTGAATCCTACAAAGCGGAACGCTACGGCCTGATCCTTTGGAATCACGGCGGCGGCACGGAGATGGGCTTCGGGGCGGACGAATTATTCCCCGGTCCCATGATGCGCCTGCCCCAGCTAAAGGGAGCATTTCAGAAAAGCTGCAAGCAAAGCGGCAGACATTTTTCCTTTATCGGCTTTGACGCCTGCCTGATGGGAAGCCTGGAAATCGCCCGAACGCTTTCCCCCTATGCTGATTATATGATCGCCTCGGAGGAAATGGAGCCGGGGAACGGATGGTATTACACCAACTGGATTCGAACGCTCCTCTCAAATCCGGACGCCCCCGTGAAAACGCTGGGAAAGGAAATCATTAACGACTTCGCGAAGTCCTGCGAAGCGTCGGGGGATCTCTATACCCTCTCCCTGCTCGACCTCGGGAAAATTGACGCGCTCTATCAGGCTCTTCTCAATTTCATGAAAAGCTCCGGCAAGGCTCTGGAGGACCAGCAGTACAGCAGGCTCTCCAAGGCACGGAGCGAGGCAAAAAGCTTTGGGGAAGGCCATTACGACCAGGTGGACATCCTGGACATTGTGGAAAAGACCTCAGCGGAAAAGGAAAATAAAGAACTGTCCAGGGCCCTGTCAGATGTCCTTGTCTATTTCAAATCCAATATCAAAAACGCCAACGGCCTTGCCATGTACTATCCCTGGGACTATATAGGGAAGTACAGCCAGATGCTGCTGTCACTGAAAAGCCTTGGATTTGACGACACTTACACGGACTACCTCTCCGCCTTCTGCACCGCCATGTCCCAGTCCGATGAGCAGACTCAGGAGGGGAAGGGATACGCATTGGAAAAATGGTACAGGCCGGATATAGCAAAGCTCTATTCGGAAGAAGCGGACACAGCCATACCCGAATTGCTGCCATTCACAGAAAAGGACGGGCAGTACATCATCGACCTCCAGCCCAAAGACTGGGATATATTGACTTATGTGGGCATGGAGGTCTGGATGGATACGGGAACAAACTACATAGAGCTTGGCGTAGAACACTGGTCCGAGCATACGAAAGAAAAGGACATCGTAGCAACTTTCGACGGAATCTGGATCACGCTGAACGGTGTATTCGTGACCTTTTATATGCAGGACATGGGCATGATGACGGACGATACCGCCTATGAGTACGGCTATGTCCCCGCCATTTTGAACGATGACGAGCAAATTGCCATCCGGATAGAGCTCCTGGCCTATCCGGACGGCACGGGGTCAGCCCGGGCCTGCGGCTACCTGCCGATTAACGAATTGTCGCTTGAAGGGGATGACAGCCTCCGGAACCTCCGGCAGTTCCAAACGGGCGACCAGATCTCCTTCCGGGTGGATGTCTATGATTATGACGGCGAATTCATCCTAACAAACGTCCTGAATGATACGATCGAAGTGTCGGAAAACGGCATCGAGGTCGGCTATAGCCTGCTAGAAGGGGTAGACACATGCATCTGCTTCTATCTTGAAGATGTATATAAGAACATATATTACACGGAGTGGATGAGGGTGGAAGACCCATCAAAACAGGGCTGAAGGAATTGAAACAGGATCACGCGGTTCAGGCAAGACCGATATTCAATGTCAGCTGTATTTTCCTTAATTTGTAACTATTCAGCACCCTCTGGATTTCAGATAATTTCAGAGGGAAAGCTTGCTTTTCCTCTGGAATTATCTGAAATCCAGAGGGCGGACAAGGCGCGGAGCGCCTCTGAACGCGCGCATGAAGTCGCCAAAGGCGACTGCGAATAGGGTGCTGAATAGTTACCTTAATTTTTATTTTGTCGATTATAAGGTTTCATCATGATGAAAAGCCGCAAATTCAACTTTGCGGCTTTTTGAGGTCCAAATAGTTTTTCTTCAGCACTCTAATTCGCGTTTTCGTCAGAGCTCTTCTCAGAAGCTTTTTCTGACACTGCTTTAGAAGTTGCATAAGAAGCTTTTTCAGAGGCCTCTTCCATATCCTGCCGGACCTGCCGTTCTATGAATGTCTGAAGGCGTTTCGTAACGGCCTCACGCGCCGCTTCGGCACAGGCATAGCTTAGGCGCGCCGTAAAGCCGTTCTTTGAGATATTACGGACGCCTTCCAATTGCAGGCTTCCATACAGCTCAGGCATCTTCTCCATTGCTGACTCCACCGTATTTTCCAGGATCTTTTCAGTTTCGGTCATGCCCACGCTGCGCTCCAGCACAAGCTCCAGTACGCAGTAGGTTTTTTGCCGGCTCATATTGACCACGTCGCTAATATGACTGTTGTTCAGGATCATGACATTCTGGCTGTCATCGGTAATCTTAGTGGTCCGGATGCCCATGTCCGTAACACAACCCTTCCAGGAGCCGATTTGAACCATATCCCCCAGATGGATCGAGTCCTCTATTGCCAGAAACATTCCCGCGAGGATATCCGAGACCATGCTCTGTGAGCCCATACCAACGGCAATGGAGACAATACCGGCCGATGCCAGAAGCGTCGTGGTGTTTACGCCAAACATATACAGGACGCCCAGGACAAGAAGGATCCCGGTGAAATAGGTGACAAAGCTGTCCGCAAGCTTGAGCACCGTCCTCGTCCTGGGCATTGTCCGTTTTTCCGCGTTCGCGAAGGCCATCCTTATCAAAAGAACGATGCTGAGTGTAAAGGACAGGAAGAACAGGACCGCCCAAAGGGAAAACAGATGAAGCCCCCTCGACCACATGCCGCCAAAGACAAAGGTAAAGGCCGGCCATATCATCGTATAAGCGGTAAGCAGGCCTATCCCCCCAAGCAAAGTAAAGAAAACAACATAGCCATAGGCAAAAATCCACAGAGGGTTCTTTTTTTCGATTTCTTCATCCTCATCTTCTATTGGGGTGCTCATTGACAGCCCGGATTTCGGGGATGTCGGGCCCTCCGGAAGAAGAAGTGCTTCATTCTCCTGGCGCTTCTTCACCTCATCCACCGCCATCGAGCAAAGCACACAGGCTCTTGGACAATAAATGAACGCTATGATCGCAAGCAGAGCCGTGATCATCAAAAAGGCAACGAGATCCTCCTTGTCGTCCGGACGGACAGGAACCATAAAGAACAGAGTCTTCCCATCGACGGAAACTCCGGAAATATAGACCTCATGCCCATCATATTGCGTAAAGCCCTCATAATCATCGCCATATTCGTCAATCTCCATATAATGCTTCGCATCGTGGCCGATCTTTGTTTTATCCGTGTGAGCGAGAAACAGGCCGTCTTCTTTGTTAATAAGCGCGGCTCCATAGCCTTTCACCACGGCAAAGTTATTTACCGTATTTTCGAAACTTGAACTTTCCAGCTCCGCGTTCATGGCGTCAGCATCAAATACGGCCAGCAAAAAACCGTCCGGCAGCCCGTTGTCTCTTTGCAGCAGGATCGCCGCGCCGATCTGCTGCTTTTCCGTATAGGGATCCTGCTCGGGACCTACCACGATAGAGGGATAACCCAGCAGTACCGCCCTGTATTCCCCGCTCAGGTTGGCATCCTCCCCGCTTACGGAAAAGCCGGTATAGCTATTGCTTGAAAGCATCTCATGCCCTTGTTCATTAAAGAGCATCAGATAATCCGCTTTCATCGTGCCGCAAAGCGACAAAAGCCCGTCCCGCGTCCAATACTCCCTATGCTCCGTCAGAAACTTTGCCAGCGCCTCAGCCCTGCTCTGGTAGATGTCTATATAGGAGCCGCGGATCTTCTTCATCTGATTTTGATGCCATTCAGCCTCGTACTGCAATGACAAACGTTTCATTCCACAGGTATAGGCGATCGTCGAGCGGCTCTCCAGCATCAAAAGCATGAAAGCAAAGCAGCTTACGGAGGCAAGAAGCAGCAGAAGCCCCGGCCGGGTCGTGCGCATCAGCTCACGGCGGAATTCTTCCCTGTCGTCATCCTCCTGTCTCTGCCCGCTAAGTCTTGCCACATACAGCGAAAACAATACCAGGTTAAAAACAATGAATATGGAAAGGGTCGCGGAGCAGTAAACATCTGTGCTGACAAAATCCCAAAGAGGCACTACAAGAAGAATGTTGGCATTTGCTTCCGAATATGGCATCTGCAGGGCAAGCGCGGGAACATGCCGAAAAGAGAACAGCTTAACGGAGATGTCACTCCCAAATCTGAAAAATCGGCTGCTCTTTTGAAAAACATTCGAAATCTCACTGACAAGCTGCTCTCTCTCTTCTTTTGTGAAACCGTCAAGGGGATAGCCGATCGGATCCTCTTCGCCCACCTGGACAAAGGCATAGGCTTCCAGTCCGGAGAGCATGCGTTCGAGGATCACGGGCCATTCTCCAATGGCATTATACACCTCCATCAGCGGCTTACAGGAAAACTCAAAAACCAGCCTGCGGCCGGCGCCCCCATCTGTCACGGCGCTTTCAGACTGCTCTGATTTTTGAAGGGCGGAACTGCCCGCGGATCCGGCCGGTTTTTTTGTCAGGGCGCTTTGAGACCGTTTCGACCCCTGATCAGTCAAGGCACCCGCGGCGCGTGCCGGCTCTTCTGCCGAAGCGCTTTTGGACCGCTCCGACTCCTGATACGCCGGATCTCCCATAAGAAGGGCATGCCCATCTATCGGAAACATCACAAAGGCTTTGTCGTCTTTTTTCACGGTTTCCTGGCCATCTTCCGAGGAAAGCTGATAAATCTCGGAATCAGGCTTGCCCGGCTCAAGGGTACGGATTCTGTTTTCAAATATCTCCATTGAAGTCACGGGGCCGGTGGTATTCAAAACCGCGCCGCCCTCATCTGTTATGGAAACACTGTCGGCGGAAATCACGCTGCGGATCCGCTCCAGCCTTTCCATTTCCGTAAGCCCGCCCTCTTCATAGTAAATCCTCATGCCCAGTTCTCCCCGGGCCAGGACATCTTCCTCGAAAATACGGCTTCGCGAATCCAGTTCTTCCTCGCGATCCCTCACGATCTTCGGAAGCTCGCGGATATACTGGTTCAACAGCTTAAGCCTGCCATAGCTGTTCAAAATCATCACGGCGGAAAATACAATGAATCCAATGAGCAGGGTCATCAGCACGGTAAAAGCCACAAGCTTTTTTACGCTCTCTTCCTTCATGGTGGCGCTAATCTTCCGAAAACGGTTCATATCCTTCCTCCCCTGTCAGAGTGGGCTTTGGCCACTCTGACTATGTAACAAAAAATTCAATATATCGTCAAAATCCTCCCTTCGGGAGGACAAATCCTCATTGCCGGGTAGCTAGCCGCGAGCCGCAAGCGGGTCAAGGCATATTCCCTGCGGGATTCGCCATGCACGGTCATGAAAAGCCATCAGGAACATTCATATCCTAAAGATTATAAACGACTATACGTTCATGCGGAACAGCGTTGTCTGAGCCCAGTGATACTGCTGCATATAGGTTCCCTGATATAAATTCAAAGCCCCCGGGCTTCCATTCAGATAATCAAAATAATCGCACCGGACTTTTTCCCTGTTTATTCCCAGCTTGGCCCAGCCTTTAATCAGGATGTCCTCCTGTCCTATTTCAGAGAGAATCCTGATCAAGTCTTTTTTCACAACCCGGAAGTAAGAGTCGGAGCTGCCCTGGAAAATGGCGTTGCTGATGTCAGCGGATGTGCAGACGGCGCCCGCCTTATCGACCAGATAAGCCAAAAGCTCTTTGGATCGTTTCGTAAATGATGTGACCGGCTCTCCGTGAAAAAAAACCTCGAATTCGCCAAAGCATCGGATATACAGCCCCTCCTCCTTAATCCCGCCAAGGCTTGTCTGACGAAGCATGGATAAGGCGTGTTCTATTTTTTCTTTCGTGATCGGCTTCATAAGATAATCGCTGGCGCCCAGTTCAAATGCCTGCGCGGCATAATCGCTGTATCCCGTGCAAAAAACAATGTCACAGCGGGGACAGGCTGCTTTGATGCGCTTCGCCAGATTGACTCCGTCCATCTCTCCGATTGCAATGTCCAGAAAGGCAATCTCAATTTCCTTTTCGGACAAGGCGGCAAGGGCATCATCGGCATTATCAAAAGCCAGTATTTCCGCTTCCGGCAAGGCCTCATGGACGCGATTGCTTAAATGCTTTAACAAAATGGGCTCATCCTCTACAGCCAGTATCCTCATTTTTCCAGCCCTTTCAGAAATATAATGATTCAGCGCTCACTCCTTTATTAAAGTGCTTTTTTGGCCGCTTTAATTCCTGACAAACAGCCGCGGTATCGCACCCTTAAGGCTCTTCTTCCTCAATCGTTTCGTTCACATCTTTTTCAATCTCGGAAAGCAGTTCCTCGGCCTCTTTTTCCGTGTAATTTGAATCTTCATATCGCTCGGAAAAAATAAGCTTGATGCTTGCCAGCCTTCCGGCCAGCCTCCTTTCCTGGCGCAGAGCATGGCCGGTCAGGAAGATATAGTCACACAAGGTTTCCCCCATGAACCAGAACGGAATGAAAAAGAACTCTCTCGGTTCATCCGCCAGGGTTTCCGTAAGCCAAAGTATTATCCACGAAATAAGCATGCCGAAAAACATGAGAGCAAAGGTCCGCATATGCTGCCTCTCTTCCTTTTCCACCATGCCAAGATCATAAGCCAGATCGTCCGGTACGATCCTGTCAATTGTCTTTTTCTCCTCCGGTGACAGACAGTCCCCGATTATGTTCAGAACAAGGGGGTACTCGGGGGGCGTCACCTCCGCAGCAGCTTTTACATACTCCAAAAAATCCGGATTCAGGGTCTCATAGCCCTTCACACTGTAGGAGCTGATCACATCGCTGTAGTCAGAAACATGACATGGAATCGACACAATCCCGTTCCTCAGGTAATCCCGCTTGATACGATAATCAAGATGTCCCCTTCTTGATTCAAATAATCTGACAATATTACGTTTGACCATGTTTTCCTTTCTTAAGTTCGACGAAATTAGATTTACCAGACAGGCATTTCAATAGTATTATACTTTAAAAATTTCAAAAAAAACAGGGGGTTCGTATGGACGGGCAAAGCAGCGCTTCAAAAGGCAATAATAAGGCTTTCTTCTCTTTTGCGTTTGGAAGCATGTGCTTCCTTACGCTGTTCTGCATTGCGGTAATTGTGAAAAATGATTTTTCCGGGAACAGATATATAAGCATGTCGAATATCATCAGCATTCTGGGCCTCCTGTTTATAACACTGCTGTCAGGTATTTTGTTTTTAAAGGAAAAAGCAGACACCCGGCCGATGCGTTATTTCGTCCTGATTCTACTGAACATTTATATCGCGAACTTCTTTTCCGCCCTTGCGATCAGTCTTTACCGGCTGCCGGACCAAACCCGGCTGATCACCCTGCTCATCACCATGAGTTATTTTTTCAGCATGTCAATCTTTCTGACTCTGTGGCTTTATCAAAAACAATTTCTGGAAAATTCTGCCGTGACCCGCGCCGTTACCATCTTCCTCTCCACTGTGCTTGCGTTTTACGATGCCCTCCTTATCATCAATTTGTCCAAACCTATCCTTTTCCTTGTCACGGAGGAAGGTGTTCCCTCCTATAACGTGGTGGATTATATCACCATTATCACGGATTTTTCCTGTCTCTTGCTTTTGTGCGTCGCCACATTTTCATCAACACAAAACCGCAATCGGAAATTCTCTTTTTTGTGCTGCATTGTAGTACCCGTAATGTTTTCAATACTGTCCATGAACCATGAGCTTTTGAGTCGGGACATTTATTATTGGGGCGTAATGTGCATAAACGTCATGCTGCCGCTGTGCCTCATTTTTTTCAATGCCCATGATGAGCTTGAAAACAATGCCCTGAGAAATGAAGCAGAACAGACAAAGCTTCGGATCTCTTCCATGATTTCCCAGATGCAGCCCCATTTCCTTTACAATTCCCTGGCCGTGATCGCGGCGCTCTGCGAGGAGGACCCGAAGCTTGCCGCGGAGGCTACCAACGCGTTTTCAAAATACCTGCGTGAAAATATGGATTTTGCCGACAAAAGCAATCCAATCCCGTTCTCAGAGGAATTGAATCACATAAAAACCTACGTCTGGCTTGAAAAGCTTCGATTTCCAAACAAATTAAACATTGAATACGACATTAACTGCATGGCTTTTTCCGTCCCGGCGCTGTCGGTACAGCCAATGGTCGAGAACGCCATAAAGCATGGCATATGCAAAAAAAGGACCGGCGGGACGGTACGTATCCGCTCCTTTGAAGGAGAGCATTTTTACGGCGTCTCGATTTCCGACGATGGGATCGGATTCGACGTCCGGGAAAAGCATGAAGACGACAGGCAGCATTTGGGCATAAAAAACACACGGTACCGTATCCGGGAAATGCTGGGCGGCAGCCTGGATATCACAAGCTCGCCAGGGGAAGGGACGATAGTAAGCATAAGGATCCCGAAATGATGGAGATAGCGTAATGAATGATTATAAGTGAAATAATTAAAATGATAGAAATAACGAAATAAGGGAAATGAAAGAATGAAAAGAATGAAACTAACGGCAGCTTGACTATCCGGCAGCTTGTTGAAATAACGCGTCTCTTATATTATAATGCTAAGCAGAATATGAAGTGCTTGAATGGCAGCTATGAAAACAAGCCGTGAGCCTTCGGGCTCAGAAAGGAAGGTGTGTGATGGCTATGGAAATGGACAGGAGGGAGTTCCTGAAAACCGCGGCTATTGGAACGGTAGGCGCAGCAGTGATGGGGCTGTTCGGGGGCACTGAAACCGCCCTTGCGGATGAGAAGGACGCCGCGGCAGACGCGAAAGCCGGAGACGCGGAGAATGCAGAATTCAAGGGCAAGAAGAAATTCGCCGGCATCGGCCATGTGCGGGAAATCACGGACGATATCTTCTATGTAGGCGCCAGCGAAAGAAGGACGCAGCTTTTCGAAAACGTTTATCCGATCCCGAGGGGCGTGTCCTACAATTCCTATATCCTGCTGGATGAGAAGACCGTGCTTTTTGACACGGTGGACCGTTCCGTTACCGGACAGTTCTTTGAAAATGTCCTGGCCGTGCTGGACGGGAGGAGCCTTGATTACCTTGTGGTGGATCATATGGAGCCGGATCATTCCAGCGCCATTTCAGAGGTGCTGGTCCGCTACCCGGACGCCAAGGTGGTTCTCACCCAGGCGGCAGCCGCCATTCTGAACCAGTTTTTTGACTGCGATATTTCTGACAGGGCGATCATCGTGACAGAGGGGGACACGCTTAAGACCGGGAAGCATACCCTCACCTTTGTCCTGGCCCCCATGGTGCACTGGCCCGAGGTCATGATGAGCTATGACGATGTCTCCGGGGCGCTTTTCAGTGCCGATGCCTTCGGCAGCTTTGGCGCGCTCAACGGGAACATGTTCGCAGATGAGGTTCCCTTCGAAACGGAATGGCTGAGCGACGCGAGACGTTACTATACCAACATTGTCGGGAAATATGGGAAGAACGTGCAGGACGTGCTGAAAAAGGCGGCCGGGGTGGACATCAAAATCCTCTGCCCCACTCATGGGCCGGTCTGGCGGAAGGATCTCGGCTGGATCCTTGACAAATACGACAAATGGAGCAGCTATACGCCGGAGGAAACCGCCGTTATGATCGTTTACGGCTCCGTTTACGGCGGGACGGAAAGCGCCGCGAATATGACAGCCGCCCTCCTCTCCCAGCGGGGAATCGCCAATGTGTCCGTCTATGATGTTTCCAAAACCCACGTGAGCGAGCTGATTGCGGAAGCCTTCCGCTGCAGCCACATTATCCTCGCCTCCATTACCTACAATATGGGCATATTTACCCCCATGAAGAATTTCCTGCTGGACCTCGAGGCTCACAATCTTCAGGGCAGGACTTATGCGCTGATTGAAAACGGAAGCTGGTCTCCGGCCGCCGCAAAGGGGATGCAGGAAATACTGGACCGCATGGAAGGGACAAGCTATGCGGCAAAGCCCGTGAGCTTCCTGTCCTCGCCGAACAGCGGCACGGAAAAGGATCTCTCCGCCCTGGCCGACGCAGTCGAGGCATCCCTGAAGGAACGCGACGCGGGGAAGGAAAAGGATTCGGATTCGGAAGACAAGGAGGACTCCGCAAACGGAAGCCCGGCAGCCGATTCGGAAAAAACCGTCTGGCGCTGCACGGTCTGCGGCTTTGAATATGAAGGGGAGGAACTGCCGGAGGATTATGTCTGCCCGATCTGTGGCGTGGGACCCGACAAGTTTGAAAAGCTTTAATCAGCCTGTCCGCCGGGCTTTCGTTCTCAAGGGAATTATTGCTTCTTGAAAACTTATTCTTGCATGAGAATGGCGGGAAAAGCCATTCTCATGCCTTTTCTATCATGAAGGTGGGGCCTTCCTTTCTATCATGAAGGCGGGGCCTTCTTTTCTATCATGTGGGAGCCAAGCTATACGGCTCTTAAAGACTGCTCATGTGGACTTTCAGAACTTCACATCCTTCAGCGCGTCCTCATCAGCGAACACGTGCACATCCGGATGAAGCTGAAGGATGGATGCGGGCACCTGAGGCGTAATGGGACCGCACAGAGCCGCGGCCAGCGCCTCCGCCTTGTCCGTGCCGCTGGCGACAAGGACAATTTTCCGGGCCTGCATGATGGTCCCAATGCCCATGGTATAGGCCTTGGTCGGCACGTCGGTCGCTTTTTCAAAAAAGCGCTGATTGGCCTCAATGGTGCTCTGGGTCAGGCTCACGCAGTGCGTTCCCTTAGGGAAGCTGTCCGACGGCTCGTTAAACCCGATGTGGCCATTCCGGCCAAGGCCCAGGAGCTGAAGATCAATGCCGCCGACCTGGGCGATGATTTCGTCATAATCCTTGCAAGCCTTCTCCTCGTTCTCCTCCGTGCCATCCGGTACAAAGGTCCTTGCCTTCTGGATATTCACATGATCAAAAAGATTGTCATTCATGAAATAACGGTAGCTCTGCTCATTGTTCGGGGAAAGCCCCTTGTACTCGTCAAGATTGACGCTGGTGATGCGGGAAAAATCCAGGTCTCCTTTCTTGCATCGCTTGACAAGCCTCTCGTAGAGGCCGATGGGGGTGGATCCCGTTGCCAGCCCCAATACAGAATCCGGCTTCATGATAATCTGGGCAGAAATCAGGTTTGCCGCCTGCCTGCTCATATCTTTGTAATCCTTTGCGCGATAAATTGTCAGCATAATCCTCTCCTCTTTTATAATAGTGCTTTTCCGGCCGCTTCAATTGCCGATAAACAGATACGGAATCGCAAGCTATACGGCACTTTTAACAAAATGCTTTCCTGACCACTTCATTTGCCAATAAACAAATGCCGTATCAAAATCTGCGCACTGCCTCTTCCTTTAATATGCCCGCAAAAGATACCTAAGGCAAACAGGCGGGCAAGTGAAACGGGATAATTATAATACGTAATCTTCATTACTGCCACAGGAATTCTTCAATTTCCAAAATCCAAAAGTTTCATAAAGCGCCTCTATCAGAGTGGGTTTTGGCCACTCTGAGTTCATGACAAACCGATGCGACATCGCATCAGCAAGGCTCCTCTATTAAAGTGGTTTTCTGGCCAATTTAATTTCTGACTAACAGCCGCGGTATCGTAGGCTAAATGGCTCCATAAGGAAGCCCTTTTTTCAGATAGCTGTTCAGAAATATTTCGTGAATTATTTTTGATTTTCGTATATTATAGGACATGGCGAACCCCGAAGGGTTCATCCGCCAAAGGCGGATTCTGACGCGCATCTCCCTGGAGCGCGTCAAAACCCTAGGACTTGTTGACGTAATACGTTGTCGCTTATTAAATCTGAGCGGGCAAAAGCCCGATCTGACAGGAAGGGAGAAAACATGCAATATACTGTCGTTTTAAGGAGCTTGCCGAAGAACCTGAATGAAATGAAGCTGCTGCCGGAGGCGAATCTGAAGACCCCTGAGGGCACCGCGGCCATGACAATTGCCGCATTATGCGTTTATCCCTCAGACAAGGAGGAATGCTACCGCATGCTTGACTTCCTCCGCGGACCCAGGCCGCTTTCCAACTATGAAAAGCAGTTCATCCGAGACCGCTTCATGGACGGGAAGGACTATATTCCCCGCTCCTACTTTGCCGGCGCAATACCTGGGAATGACTATACACCTTCGGAGCCCTACACGCTGATATTTTCAGACAGCGCGGCAAAAATTGCCGAAGAAGGGTACAGGAAGCTGGACATCCATTCCGGAGGTGCTGACTCGCCCAGGCAGATCATGCTGAGGAACAAACCTTCAACGGGGGAATGGTTCCTTTGGGATCAGTTCCTGCTGGCTGGAATCCGGGAACCGGTGTCAAAGGATCCCTGGGCATAAGGACATCCCGCATTCCCTAACATGATCCTTTTGCCCATGGTACCTCCCCTGTCGAAGTGCTTTATCTGCGGCATTGTGCCGCGGATAAAGCAGGTTTAACTATGATTGATACATAGTTAAACCTACTGTCTATACAGGCCTCTCATACCCATTCATCAGGATGCGATGGGCCGTAGGAAGGATTCCACGCACTGCTCCATATCCCCGATTTCCGTCACCGTGCTATGCCGGATCCCGGCATTCCTGACCTCCTGGATGGCCGCGGGCTCCGGAACGCCTGAAAGCTCCCGGAGACGGTCAATAACCGAAAACAGGGCTTCCCGGTCAAAGCCATCTGTCCCGTCCTCCGCAATCAGCGACTTATCCGTATTTCCTTTCATGTCACTGTCCTCAGGCGCGTCAGTGCTTCTGTGCTTTAAAGCCTCACCGGCTGGATCCATATTTCTGTTCATGATAATGTTCCCGCCCCCGGCTCCCACAGCCGCTCCATCCGGTCCTTCTTTCTCCCCGAGGGCTTTAAGCACGGCCGGAGCAAATTTGTATGGACTTGCCGTGGAAACGATCACCGTCTTCCGGGAATCCCCCGTTTTCTCCACATACTTGTCATAAACCGCCTTGGCCACGGCCGTATGCGGGTCAATTACGTATCCCGCTTCCTCCTTAAGCCGGCGGATAGCCGAAAAAACCTCCGCCTCCGAGGCCCAGTCCCCATAAAACCCTTCCATGTAAGCGGACATTTCCGGGCTGATGCCGTACCGGCCTTCCTGTGACAAAAGGCGCATGAAAGCTGCGGTCTTGCCGGAATCGCCTCCACAGGACAGGTAAATCAGCCTTTCGAGATTGGAGGAAACAAGGATGTCCATGGATGGGGAGCTCGTCAATACAAAGGGACGCTTCCTGTCATAGATGCCGGTCCTGAAGAAGTCCGAAAGAACCCGGTTCTCGTTCGACGCGCAGATCAGCTTTCCAACCGGAAGCCCCATTTCCTTCGCGAAGAAACCGGCAAGGATATTGCCGAAATTGCCGGTAGGCACGCAAAAATTAACAGCCTCCCCTTCCTCGATAGCATTGTCCGAAAGCAGGCGGCAATAGGCGTATACATAATAAACGACCTGAGGAAGAAGGCGCCCGATGTTAATTGAATTAGCCGAAGAAAAAAGGAAGCCCTTTTCCTTCATGCGCCCTGCAAACTCCTTATCAGAAAAAATCCGCTTCACTCCTGTCTGCGCATCGTCAAAATTCCCCTCGACGGCAGCCACATGCGTATTCCTCCCCTTCTGCGTCCTCATCTGCAATTCCTGAAAGCGGGAAACACCGTCCTTTGGATAAAATACGATAATCTCCGTTCCCGGAACGTCCTGAAAGCCCGCCATGGCCGCTTTCCCGGTATCTCCCGAGGTCGCCGTCAGAATGACAATTCTTTCCGATACCGCGTTCTTCCGGGCGCTGAGGGTCAGGAAATGAGGAAGGATGGACAGGGCCAGATCCTTAAACGCAATGGTGCTTCCATGGAAAAGCTCCAGATACCAGCACTCCCCTTTCCGGCGGATGGGCGCTATCTCTTTCGTGTCGAACTTTTCATCATACGCTGCGGCAACAGCCCCCCTCAGCTCCTCCTCCGAAAAATCATCGAGAAAGGGACGCATGACCTCGCAGGCCAGCTCCTGATACGTCATGAGGCTCAGCTCCCGGAAGCTCTTTGAAAAACGCGGCATTTCCAACGGCATGAAAAGCCCCCCATCCTCCGCGAGCCCGGATAAAATTGCCTTACTTGCGCTTATTTCCCCCGCGCCGCCCCTTGTTGACCTATATCTCATATCCTTTCCCTCCCCTGCAAGAACGGGCTTTGACCGCTCTTCTATCATGACATGCCAAACCGCTTCGCGTGACAAACCGGCTCCTCTCCCCTATCTTACTTTCAGTTTGACCGAGAAATCAAACAATTACAAAAAAACAGCTTTTTATTTGCCCTCTTCCCTCAAGGCTCCGCGGCGAGTGCGGAATTTCTGAAGTGTCCAAAGAAGGTAAAGACAGCCGGCTGCCAGCAAGACGCCCAGCAAGACTCCTCCGGAATCCAAAAGAACATCGGAAAGCTGGGCTGACCTGCCTTTCACGAAATGCTGATGGAATTCGTCCGTACAGGCATAGAAGACACCGCAGAAAAAGGCAATGCGCCCGCTTTTCCAAAGGAGAAGGATCCTTTCTCTGCCCGGCCCCGGACTGCCTGTCTCCGAACCGTCCGACCCTGAAACGCCTGCCCCCGGGCTGCCCGACTCTGAATCATCCGGCCCTGAAACGCCTGC
>CAMKKZ010000049.1 GCA_946413525.1 uncultured Oribacterium sp. | reverse complement strand
GGCAATGAGGCGGCCGGAGAGGCTGAGGAGACCGGCACGGAAGCCGGAGAAGCCGATGTAGAGACAGGAGAACCCTGGGTAGGCAATGAGGCGGCCGGAGAGGCTGAGGAGACCGGCACGGAAGCCGGAGAAGCCGGCGCAGAGACCGGAGAACCCTGGGAAAGCAGTGCGGCAGCCGGAGAGAGCGGGGAGTCTGGTATGGAAGCCGGGAAGTTCGGCACAGAGGCCGGGGAATCTGGCACGGAAGCCGAGGAAGCCGCGCTCTCTGAGGCGGAGGAAGCCGGGGTTTTAGACCGGGAGAATGTGTCAGGCTCAGAGATCACCGGTTTTTCAGACTCAGAGATCACCGGTTCTTCAGACTCAGAGATCACCAGTTCTTCAGACAATGGGGCTGCGTCAGGTTCGGGAATTTCCGGTTCTTCTGACTCGGAAGCCTTATCAGAATCAATGGCCGCGGCAGGGTCGGAACAAGGGGACGGCACGAAGTCCTCATCCGAAGAGGGAGTGGCCGTGCCGCCCGAATCGATGGACTTTGAAAAAGCCGCCCTTACGGATATCCGTATAGGGGAAGGGCTGTTTCAGGAGGGGGCCGGCCTTTCCTTTGAGCTGGATGGCATTGACGGGGAAAAAGTCAGCACGGATCCGGATGGGAAGCCGAGGGCGCTTTTCTTTTTCAAAAACGGCTGCGGGAACTGCGAGAGCATGCTCTATGAGTTGAAGGAGGCCGGTTTCACCTCCGAAAGCTTTGACATCCTTGCTGCCGAATTCACGGGAGCCTCAAGGGAGGAAGTGGCGGCCGTCCGGGATACCTACGGCCCGGAGGGGGTGACATTCTGCTATAACGCGACGGAGGCGGGCTGGTCTTTCATCTACGCCCTGCTGGGAGAGGACACCGCAAGCATCAGCACGCCTTTCACGGTGTATATGGACGCGGATGGAAGCATTCTTGGCCATACGGAGGGCTATGCGGATCTTGCGTCAACCATGGAAAGCCTTTTGGCAACGCCGGAGGAGATGTATTACTCCGTCTCCTTTGACGGGAACGGGGCTGAAGGGGGAATGAATGGCCTCGAACAATGCCTGATCAATTCCTCCGTTGTTCTTCCGCTTTGCGCTTTCCAAAGGGACGGCTATTCTTTCGCGTCCTGGAATACGGAGGCGGACGGAAGCGGCACGGAATATGGGGACGGGGCCGCAGTTAGCGCCCTTGCGGGACCGGGGGAAACCGTGACCCTGTATGCCCAGTGGACACCATGCCATTATGACATAAGCTTTGCGGCAAACGGCGGTGACGGGACGATGGAGGGGCTTTACGGTCTTGAATACGGAAAGCAGTACGTCCTCCCGGGCAATTCCTTCAAAAGAACGGGCTACATTTTCAAGGGCTGGAACAGGGAAAAAGACGGAAGCGGCGAAGCCTTTTCCAACAAGGCAGAAATAAGCGACCTGGAAAAAACGGATGGGGCGACGCTTACCCTGTACGCCCAGTGGGAGCTTAGGGAATACGCCGTCAAATATGTCCTGAATGGAGGGACAAATTCGAAAGAGAACCCGGCAGGCTATACCGTGAAGACGGCCACGATCAGCCTGAAAGAGCCTTCAAGGAAGGGCTATGACTTCGCGGGATGGTACAGCGACAAGAAGTTCAAGACGGCATCCTCCAAAATCAAAAAGGGCAGCACGGGAAAGAAGACCTTTTACGCGAAATGGAAGCCCCATCAGTATACCGTGCGTTTTAATGGGAACGGCGCCGACAGCGGCGCCATGAAGGCGCTATCGAAAAGAAAATACGGGACAGCCTTCAGGCTGACGAAGAATGCCTTCAAAAGAACCGGTTACAGCTTTGAGGGTTGGAATACCAGGAAGAATGGCAAGGGAAGCTCTTTTAAGAACAAGGCGAAGGTCAAAAACCTGACCGCCGCGAACGGAAAGACCGTGACCCTGTATGCCCAATGGAAGAAAAGAATCTACCCCATCACCTATGTGCCGTCCGAGGGAGTTGACAACAGTCAAAACCCGTCAAGCTATTCGATCAGCCGGAAGGACATCCTCCTTCGGGAAGCGGAAAGGGAAGGCTATGTCTTTGGCGGATGGTACAGTGACAGGAAGCTGAAAAAGAAGGCCGAAAAGATTCAGAAAGGAAGCACCGGTAAGAAGACCTTTTATGGTAAATGGACCCCCATCACGTATTCCGTGAGCTTCAAAGGGAACGGGGCGGAGAGCGGGACAGTAAAAAGAATTACGGGAAGGAAATATGACACGTCATTCACCCTTCCGGATAATGCCTTTTCCCGGAAGGGCTATGTCTTCAAGGGCTGGAACAGCAGGAAGAATGGAAAGGGTCAGACTTACGCGGCCGGCGAAAAGGTGAAGAATCTGACGTCCAGGAATGGACGCACCGTGAGCTTGTACGCGCTCTGGTCGCCCATTGTTTATACGGTCCGTTTCAATGGGAACGGGCAGACGGCGGGGACGGCCCCCGGCAGTCTCTCCTGTTCCTATGGAAAAAGCTATGTCCTCGAAGGGGGCAGCCTTGCCCGGGAGCATTACAAGCTTGGGGGCTGGAACACGAAAAAGGATGGGAGCGGAACCTCCTATGCCATCGGGGAAAGCGTTCAAAACCTGTCCGCAAAGGACGGCGGCAAGGTCACGCTGTACGCCCAGTGGGAAGAGGATTTTGACAAGCTCTCCCTCGGGACGAAAAAGCACTCGGCGACTGAGATCAGGGCCTTTTTGAAGAAGCACCCGATTTCAAAAACAGACAGCTATGAGACGGAGCCGTCCCTGTCGGAACCCTATGCCCCGGCGACGCTTTCTGAGAGTTCCATCCGGAGCGGCCTGAACGCAATCAACACTTACCGCTATATTGCGGGCCTGGATTCTGACATCGGGGATAATGAAGCTTACAACGAGTACGCTGCCGCTTCCTCCCTGGTGATGAAGCTCAACGATCAATTGAGCCATTACCCCGACCGGCCGGCGGCACTCTCGGATTCCAAATATGACGATCTGTACAAGGCGGGGAAATTTGGCGCTTCAAAATCCAACCTTAGCTACCACTCCGCGACACAGACCTCCGAGTCCGCCATCAGGAGCCTGATGGATGACTCGGATTCCAGCAATATTGACCGGCTCGGGCATAGAAGATGGCTGCTTTATTCTTTCCTGGAGGAGGTAGGATTTGGCAAGGCCGAGGAATACTATTCAGTATTTGTTCATGGCAATTTTGTGTACCGTTTTAGCAGGAATACGGCGTATCATTCAAGGATCATTTCAATCGATGAGGAGGAAGTCGAATACGATATGCAGGTGGGCGACCCTGTGATCGTGGCCTGGCCGGGAAGGAATACGCCGGTATCCTGGTTCCAGGGTTCGTCCGGAAAGCTGCCGGCATGGTCTGTCAGCTTCGGAGAGAGCCTGGACGGGGACAAGATCAGGGTGGAGCTTGAGCGGGAATCCGATGGGGAAAAATGGCTGTTCTCCAGCGAATCAGCAGATGGTTATTTCAATGTGGAAAACTCGAATTATGGAGACCCGGGCTGCGTCATTTTCAGGCCGGAGGGGCTTTCGATTTCCGCAGGCGATTGCTTTCACGTCAAGATCAAGGATTATTCTCGTTTCACGATTCTCGAATACGATGTGAAATTTTTCAAGGAATAAGTCTTCTCCGGCAACGATTCTGAAATTCTGCATAACTGCCCGTTGATAATTGATGCTTGATGCAGGCTTGACCCGCCTTTTTGGGCGGACAGTATTATGAGCCCTATGGGGCGTTATCCCAAACCACCGCTTGAAGTGGTGGCTTTGACTTGGAAGTGAGGATTTCGAAGCTGTGGTCATTCACCATTCACATAAGGGTATCATGGAAAGCCCTGCAAATACGGCTGGGATGTGTTGATCCTACGGAAAGGAGGCTTTTGGATGGGGTTTGCAGTAGGAATTGGAGAGGCGGATTTTGCTGTGCTCCGTAAAGAAAATGCCTATTATGTTGATAAAACTGAAATAATATACGAGCTAGTCCATGATACAAGGAACAAAGTCACTCTCTTTACCAGGCCGCGAAGATTTGGAAAAACCCTTATGATGAGCATGATGGAGAACTTTTTTAACATACGGAAGGAGAGCGGGGAGATTTTCAGAAAGCTTGCGATATCTGAGCATGAGGATTTCTGTAAAGAGTGGATGAACCAGTATCCGGTGCTGTTTATGTCATTTAAAGATGTTGAGGCTGAAACATTTGATGGCGCATACAAAATGCTGATGATGAAATTGGCAGATCTGTGCAAGAGCCTGACATCAATCTTTGAGGATTCTTCGGTTGATACGGATGATAAATGGATTTTTGACCGGCTTAAATCCAGAAGCGCGGCAGAAGAGGAGGTGAAGAATTCCATAAAGACGATTATGCGTATGATGAACACCGTTTTTGGGAAGAAAGTCATTCTCCTGCTCGATGAATATGATGTCCCTCTTGCAAGGGCAAGCGAGAAAGACAGTGCCGGGAATGAGTATTATCTTAAGATGCTGGATGTCATCAAGGGCATTATGAGTACCGCTCTGAAAGACAATGAGTTCCTTCAGTTCGCTGTCATTACGGGATGTCTTCGGATCGCGAAAGAGAGCATCTTTACAGGCACCAATAATTTCGCTTCGTATTCCGTTCTGGACGAAAGATTCAGCGGATATTTTGGATTTTCAGAGGATGAGGTCGAAGCAATGCTGGAGCTTGCGGACAGGAAGGAAGCAGCAGAGGAGATCAAGGAATGGTACGATGGATATGTGTTTGGTAATTCTTATGTATATTGTCCCTGGGATGTCATAAATCATGTCTCTGCGTTAAGTTACAGGAAAACCGCGAAGCCTAAGAATTATTGGAAGAACACCAGCCATAATGGTATACTGCTGACTTTTGTGAAGCGCACGGATTTTGATGTTGCCGGCAAATTTGAAAAACTATTAAATGATGAGTTCATTGTCCAGACCATATCCGATGAAATGAGCTATGATACACTGCATTCATCGGAGGACAAGCTATGGAGCGTTCTTTTGATGACTGGTTATATTACAAAGGCTAATCCAAATGAGGATGGCGATACGGTTTCCCTTAGGATTCCCAATAAGGAGATTGCCTCTATTTTTCAGGATTCCGTTGCAAGATATTTTACGGATACCGTGAACACCGATACGATTAAAGATTTGATGGCGTCATTGTGGGAAAAGGATGAAATGAAGTCCGGCGAGATTCTGTCCGGCCTGTTATGGGATACAATCAGCTATAATGACTATCATGAGGACTATTACCATGCTTTTCTTGCGGGTGTTTTTGTCGGAAGAGGATATGAAGTGGAATCCAATAAAGAAGAAGGGCTTGGAAGGCCGGATATTATACTAAAGGATAGAAGAAACCGAAGAGCTATTATCGTAGAATCGAAGAAGTCAAAAAAGGAAGATGATCTGGATGAGGATTGTGACAAGGCTTTAAAGCAGATCGTGGATGAAAAGTACGCGGAAGGTATTGATGGTTACCAGCAGATACTTTGCTATGGCGTGGCATTTTTTCAGAAGCAGGCAAAGGTTAAGCTCTTGAAAGGAGAATCGCGTGTTAATATAGGGAGGAGGCGGCAAAGGAGCAGGAATGGGCAGCCAGGCAAATTATAGCTTGATTCCATGCGGCAAAAAAGTATATTTCTCATTGAAACGGAGGCGGATTGTCATTATAATAAGATAGATTTGACTCGCTTTTGACCGGCTTGTTCCCCGCTTTTGATTTTGCTTTCTGTCTCATCTATCAGAATGGGTTTTGCTCGTTCTGAGTTCTGACATAGCGAACCGCCTGCGGGGCAAGTCGGCTCGTATAGAAATTATAAATATAAAAATTATAAAAAGGAGAAACGATCATGATTTACGGCAATGTGAACAACGAGTTTTTTGAACAGCAGGCTGCGGCTCTTCCGAAGGTTCTGAATGAGGCTCTGCACTATCTCAAGGACGCGGATCTCAAAGGCCATGAGGTGGGACATTTCCCTATGGAGATTGGAGGGGCATCGGTCATCCTGCAGGTAATGGATCTGACGACGAGCCCGCGCCCGGAGCATTATCCCGAGATTCACAGGAAGTATGTGGACCTGCAGTTCTTCGTATCCGGCGGGCCGGAATATTCGACCTTTTATATTGACAAGGGGAATGGGAAAGTGCATGAGGATCTTCTCGACAAGCCGAAGGACATCCTGTTTTACGAGAATGATCCCGATCAGGCGGAAAGCTGCGTCTGCATGACGCCCGGGGCTTATGCCATTTATTTCCCTTGGGACGTTCATGTGCCCGGTCAGTGCGGCCCGGAGGGACCGAAGGATTATCGAAAAATTGTCCTGAAGGTGCCTGCGGAGGCTTGCCGTAACTGAGCGGATTTGCCTTAAAAAGGCGGGGCGGCAAGCGCGAGGCGACAACCGGCTGCTTGAAAGCCACATTCATGTAGCGATTCAGCATTTTATGTGCAGCAGCATTTTGAGACTTTCTGCGCATGTTCCGAGCTCTTTCGCGCCTTGCCTATCCAGAGGGCTTTGAATAATTACACATTCATTAACAATATCAAGCTGAGACAGGGGGATAAGTTGGTATGGGGAATGGCGAGGGCGTTCTGGTTACGGCGATTGGATCCCATTCGGCGGATGTCGTGGTCAGGAATCTGAAGAATGAGGGATATCGTGTCGTGGCTACGGACATATATCCTGCTGAATGGGTTCCGGTGTCGAGGGATGCGGACGCGTTCCACCAGGTTCCGCCCGCATCCGGGGAAGAGGCCTATATAAAGGCCATTCTTGCCATTTCAAAAAAGGAAGGCATACGATGGCTTGTCCCTCTGATCGATGCGGAAATTGACGTGCTGAACAGGCACAGGGATAAATTTGAGAAGGCCGGCATCTGCCTCTGCATGAGCGGGGAGGAGGAGATCGAGGTTCTCCGTGACAAGTTCACCATTTTCCTCAAGGCCAGGGGCATCCTGAACGGCCTGGAGGACTGGACCCTCCGCGGCCTTGTGCGGACGATCCCTACCTGGAGAATCTCTGAGGCGGATGTGGAGCAGATGACTTATCCATTGATCATGAAGCCCGTGAGGGGGAGATCCTCCATTGGGCTTTATCGGATTTTCAATGAGACGCAGCTTCGTTTCGCCCTTTCCAGCATTGTTTCGGAGTGCGAATCCGAAGAAGAGAAGCTTGTCGTATATGAGAACTATATTGCGCAGCCTTTTATCAAAGGAAATGTTGTGACTGTGGATATAGTACGGGACAGGGCGGGGCATATGCTGGTGGCGGCCAGGGAGGAGCTTCTGAGAACCGGGAACGGGGCCGGGCTTTCGGTGCGCATTGTCATGGACAGGCCATTCCTTTCCGTCTGCCGCAGGCTTGCCCAGGCCTTTAATATTACGGGTGCCGTGAATTTCGAGTTTATCAAAGGGGAAAAGTCCGGCGTGTATTACTTTGTGGAATGCAACCCCCGTTTTTCGGGCGGAGTGGCCTTCTCCGAGATGGCCGGGGTTCCGGTAGTGGCCGGAAATATGAAGTGCTTTTCAGGCGGGAAGCTTGATGAGGGCGTTGAAGCGAAAAAGCTAACGATGGCCAGAAAATATGTTGAATGCCTTATGAAAGAGGAGTAGGGGACACGGAGGAAGCGGATTCTATGGCGGTCATTCAGGGTGGGTTTAATGGGAATGAGGGCAGGGAGGGAAGAGTGCTTCTCATCATCCCCGCGTTCAATGAAGCGGAGAACCTTCCCGGCGTTGTTGAAAACATTTGCTCCTGCTGGGGAACGGAGTCTTTGTCACAAGCCCGCTCGGGTGCTGTGTCTCTGTCACAAGCCCGCTCGGGCGCGGATCGGAAGGACGTCCCGCTTTTTGACTCGTCCGGGAATGCTCCGTCCCCCCGGGGCGCGGATCCGGATGTGGATTTCATCATCGTTTCGGACGGTTCCACGGACGGGACAGTGGAGCTATGCGAGGAAAGGGGCTATCCTTACATTTCCCTTCCAGTCAATCTGGGGCTTGCCGGATGTTTCCAGGCCGGCATGAAGTACGCGTTCCGAAGGGGATATGGCTATGCGGTGCAGTTTGACGGGGACGGGCAGCACAGGGCAGAGGATGTCCGTGCGCTGAAGGAGAAAATGGAGGAGGGGGATTTTGACATCGTCCTGGGGTCCCGCTTCCTTCAGGGGAAAAAGGGCGGAAGTATGCGGGAACTTGGTTCTCGGATGATTTCGGCCGCAATCTGGCTTACTACCGGCCGCTTTCTCAGCGATCCCACTTGCGGCCTTCGTATGTATAACAGAAGGGTCATCAAGGCCTTTGCCAATGACCTGAACTTCGGACCGGAGCCGGATACGATTTCTTATTTGATGAAGAAGGGAGCCCGTATCACGGAGGCTCCTGTGGAGATCAGGCAGCGGATGGCAGGGGAGTCTTATCTGAACATCTGGAATGCTGCCTGGTATATGCTCCGTATGCTTGTTTCCATCCTGCTGATTCAGGGCTTCCGCGCCTGACGATTAATGTGTATGTTTGTTTCTTTAATGGAAAATGATATGATTTGGAACGCTGTTGGAAGCCTGGTTTACGCGCTGGCTTCCATGGCGCTTGCTTTTTTTGTCCTCCGTCTTTCCGGGCAGGAGGATGGGGGCATATTTGGATTCGGCTACTCCACTCTGGGGCAGCAGATGTTCATTATCTCTTATTTCGGGATACGCTCCTTTCAAATCACGGATATGCGGAGTGAGTACAGCTTTGGCGATTACCTACGCGCCCGAAAGCTCACCTCCCTCATCGCGTTTCTTGGGGGCATGGCGTTCCCGCTCCTTCTCTTCCTGCTTGGGAAGTACAGTGTCAGGAAAGCTGTCATTCTGTTCCTGCTCTGCTGCCTGAAGGTTTTGGACGGCTTTGCCGATGTTTATGAGTCGGAGCTGCAGAGGCAGGGGCGCCTCTATAAGGCAGGGCAGTCCCTTTGCTTCCGAACGATAATGACATTTTCTACGATTCTCCTGGTTCTTCTGTCCGGTTTCGGGCTGCTTGCCGCATGCCTTGCCGCGCTGCTCGTCCATGCATTGGGTGTTTACTTTTTTGCCGTAAGACCTCTTCGGGCTTGCCCTTCCGATGGGAACGGCAAGGGGCTTTCGGGCGTGGACTGGTTCTGCCACGGTCGTTCAAAGAAGCTCCTGTGGGATACTTTTTTTCTTTTTGCTTCCGTATTCCTTGATTTCTATGTCTTTTCGGCATCGAAGTACGCGGTGGATAATGTGATTGGCTCGGAGGGGTCCGGCATTTTCAATGTCCTTTTCATGCCGGCTTCTTTTATTTACCTTGTTGCCAACTTCCTGATCCGGCCTACGCTGACGAGGCTTTCCATGGAATACGCGGCGAAGGACTTCGCGGCCTTCCGAAAGACCAGCCGTTTCATCGTTAGCGCCATAGCGGGTCTGGCCGTTTTGATTGTCCTTTGCGCTTTTGTTTTTGGCAGGCTGGGGCTTGGCATTATCGAATGGATTCTGGGAGGTAAGTTCAGGGGCCTGTTCACGGCCGAATGGATTCCTTTCCTGCTTATTATCGGAGGAGGGGGATTGTACGCGCTTTCCGACGCCCTCTACTACATTCTGGTCACGCTGCGGCGGCAAAGGATGATTTTTGTTGCGTATGTTTTATGCGCGCTGGCCGCTTTCCTGACGGCGGACAATGCTGTCCGGGCCGGGGGGATACAAGGGGGCGCGCTTCATTACCTCGTTTTGATGGTCTTTCTTCTGTTCCTGTACGCGGTATTTTCATTTGCTGCTTTTGTGGGACTGGAAAAAGAGTGACGGGCTCTTTCGGACAGCGGGAGCCGTGGAAGGCACGGGGGTGGGGGATGGTAGACTGGTTGGCACGGCAGTGTGTCGGAGGAGATAATGCAGCGGAAAGGGAAGCGGTGGATGTCATCATTCCAAGCTGGAAGCCGGGGGAAAAATTCCTGCGGCTCCTTTCCATGTTGGAAAAGCAGACATGGCCTGTGGGAAAGATTATCGTAATGAATACGGAAAAGGCCTTTTTCCCGGCAGCCGCAACGGCCTTCCATAAGATTGAGGTGCACCATATCAGCAAGGATCAGTTTGATCACGGGGGAACGAGGAATGCGGGGGTTTCTTATTCAAGGGCGCCGTATTTCCTGATGATGACAGATGACGCAGTTCCGCGGGATCGCTTCCTTATTGAGCGGATGGTCGGTGCCATGAAGTCTGACAAGCGTATCGGCGCGGTCTATGCCCGGCAGCTTGCGACCCGGGAGAGCGGGTTTGACGAGCGTATAGCCAGGATTTTCAATTATCCGCCCAGATCCGTGACAAAGGATAGCGGAGACCTTCCGGCACTGGGGATACGCGCTTATTTCCAGTCCAATGTCTGCTGTCTTTACCGACGGGATGTTTTCGAGCAGGTGGGCGGGTTTTTGCCGCACGCGATTTTTAACGAGGATATGGTGTACTGCGCTTCCATGCTGCGCCTGGGTTATGCCTCGCGCTACGCGGCGGATGCGAAGGTTTATCATGCCCATCGTTATACCGGTTTTCAGCAATTCCGCAGGAATTTCGACCTTGGGGTTTCGCAGGCGCAGCATCCTGAGGTTTTTGAGGGCATTCCTTCCGAGGGGGAGGGTCTCCGTCTTGTCAGGAGAAGCGTATATATTATCCTGAAAAAGGGCCGCTTCCGGCTCCTTCCCGTACTTTTTTGGAGATGCGCTTGCAAGTACGCGGGCTATGTCCTGGGAAAGCATTACAAGAGTCTTCCCGCTTTCCTTCCGGGCTTTTTGAGCATGAACCGTTCCTATTGGAAAAAGAAGCGGAACAAAAAGGAGGGCTGAGGCATGAAGGAGGCCTTGAGCAGGCGGAAGAGTTCTCTTGATGCCGCGCCGTACCGGCCTGACAGGAAAGGGTGAAAAATATGATGACCCCATTGTTTCGTACTGTCCTGATTATAGTATCCCTGGGAACCTGTATCCTGATCAACCGCAAGATCAGAAAGGCGAGGATACGTATCGAGGAGTCCGTATTTTGGATTCTGCTTTCCCTTATGTTTGTGATTTTCGCGGTCTGGCCGGGCGTGGCGGACCTGATGGCACGGCTCCTTGGGATTTATTCGACGGCGAATTTTCTATTCCTGTTCATAATCTTTATCCTTTTGCTGAAGCTTTTCCAGATGAGCTTCAGAATTGGCGCATTGGAGGAAAAGCTGAAGACACTGGTACAGGAGTTGGCCCTGAAGGAGCAATCAGAGCGGCTCAAAAACCATTCTGATAAAGAAGCAGAATCGCCCCGCGAGCGGTTCGGTTTGTCGGAAATCAGAGCAACCAACCCCCGCACTGATAAAGGAGGAGTCGGATTTCCCCGCGAGCAGTATGGTTTATCGGAAATCAGAGCAACCAACCCCCGCTCTGATAAAGGAGGGACATTAGAGGATGATGGGCATGTTTGAAGCCTGGAGGATGGAGGGCTGTGGCTTTCTTCAGACATGGTTTGCCGTTATTTCCCTTCTGTTCCTTTTTGGATTCCTAATCGTATTTTATTTTTTTCGTAAACGCAGCCTTGCAATTGCGGAGAATGCTGATGGGGCGGGAGCGGATGGGAGCGGGCAAAAGGCATTTCCGCTGCATTGGATATGCTTTTTTACGGTGCTTTGGCTCGGCGGGCTATATTCCTTTGTGCTTGCCCCCCTCTCGGCGCCTGATGAGGTGGTTCATTATGTCAGTGCCTATGAGCTGTCCAGCCGTTTCCTGGGGCGTCCCTTCCCTCTGCGTGATGAGAAGGGGCACCTGCGCATTAGGACGCAGGATATTTTCATTGATGACTGGCCGGAGGATGGGGATCCCGACAATGCCACCGTTACCGGCATGCATCTTATAAGGAAAACATACGAGGAGCTGCACAGGCGGGGCCTTTCGGGAACAGGGGAGGAGGGGTACGCTTTCACCCTGCAGGAGCCGATTCATACCACGCCGGCTGCCTTTTTCCTGCCTTCTCTGGGATTCTGCGCCGCAAGGCTTTTCGGACTCGGGGGCTTTGGCCTTCTGTTCCTGGGCCGGCTCATGAATCTTCTCTTTTTTGCCTTCATGTGCATGCTGTCCGTCCGAAGGACGCCTGTGGGAAAAGAAATCTTTTTCGCGGTTTCTCTTTTTCCGATGGTGCTGGAATTGGGCACTTCCCTGTCCTATGATGTCTGGATTCTCGGGCTTTCGTTTTACCTTTCTGCCCTGGTGCTGGACATGGCGTTATCCGGACGGGCGGTTTCCATTCGGGACATTGCGGAGCTTTCGCTCCTGGCCGTTTTGCTTTCGCCCTGCAAGATGCTGTACTCGCTTCTTTTTTCTTTCTGCCTGATTATTCCTTACAGGAAATGGAGGAACCTGCGGCATTACCTGCTTTCTGCCTTCCTGATTGCCGCCCTGGTGATCCTTTCCATTGTGCTGGTAAATTTCCGGGAGTTTTTCCGTTATGTTGATGTCAGCGGGCAGACGGTTAATGAGGCTTCCTGGGCAGGCAGCGGGCAGGCGGCGGAAACCTACGACCTGATCGGGACGCTGCGGACGCCCGTCATTGCCCTGAAGATTCTGCGGAACACTTTTATGATCAAGGGCGGTGAGTACCTTCTGACAATGGTGGGGCACCCTCTGGGGCATTATGATACAGGGCTTTGCGTATCACTTCCGATGGTCTTTTTCTTTTACGCATGCCCTTTTCTGCTTTTTCTTACAGGGGGCAGGGAGGAACGCGGGCTCCATTGGGCGCAGCGGATATGGCTCATCCTCTGCGTATTAGGCCTGGTATGCGCTGTCCTGTTGTCCTTCCTTTCTGCCTATACGCCGAAAGGAACGGACTACGCCCTTGGTGTGCAGGGCAGGTATTTCCTGCCCGCGCTCCCGATGCTCCTTTGTGCCTTGCGACCTGGCAGGAGCGGGGCGGGTCCCGTCCGGACATCAGATTTTTCCGGCTATATCCTGCTTCTGGAAATTCTGGCTGACGGCTATGTGCTGCTTTCCCTGTTCCTGGTAATTTGCGGAAGGGTATAAGAGCCTCGCCGGCGCGCTGCCGTAGCTGTTTGTCAGGAATTAAAAAGGCAAAAACCACTTTGATAGAGAAACCTCGCTGGCGCGCTGCCGCGTCGGTTTTTATGATATTAGAGTAAACATAACCTGCTCTGATAGGGGGATGAGGGGGGAGATGAAGGTATGTCTGATGTGATCAATCTCATTAAGAACCTGATAGGCAGGCGGCGCATGATCTGGGATCTGGCCAGGGCGGATTTTCGGAAACGCTTTATCGGATCCTATTTCGGCATGGTCTGGATGCTGGTGCAGCCATTGGTGACCATTGCGATTTATGCCTTTATTTTTGGTCCTTATGGCTTCCGTTCGGCGCCTCCGGTGCCGAATGCCAGCTATACGCTCTGGCTGATCCCGGGAATTGTGCCCTGGTTCTTTTTTTCGGAGACGCTGAACATGGTCACGGGAATCCTGCAGGAATACAGTTACCTCGTGAAGAAGGTGGTGTTCCCCGTGGAGCTTCTGCCGGTCATCAAGCTTCTGAGCTGCGCCATTGTCCATTTGTTTTTCATTTTCGTGATGGTTTTGTTTTACCTTGCCAATGGCCGGCGGCCCATGCTGAGCTGGCTGCAGCTTGCGTATTACTCCTTTTCTGCCGCGATGCTGGCGCTGGGGCTTTCCTATTTCACCAGTTCTGTAAATGTTTTTTTCAAAGACATGCAGCAGATCGTGGGAATCTGCCTTCAGTTCGGCATCTGGATGTGCCCTATCATGTATTCGGAGACATTGTTTACGGATCGCGCGCCGTGGGCGGCGCTGGCACTGAAGGCGAATCCGTTTTATTACATCGTGGCGGGCTGCAGGGATTCCATGCTGACGGGGGAGGGCTTTTGGATGAGGCCCAGGCTCACGGCCTATTACTGGACGGTGACCATCCTGGTCTTCCTTTTGGGACTGCGGTTTTTCCAGAAGCTCCGCCCGCATTTTTCCGACGTGCTTTGATAATAAACGACATTCGTATCAATAGGCATTGATTGAAGCCTGTGCCTTGCTTTTTCTTCCGCGGTCTGAAAATACCTGTGCTTGCGAATACCCTTTGCATCTTGTATAATATTGAAGTAATCGAATGCATAAGCAAATCCACAAGGTGGATGAAAGGCGGTATAGATGATTTATACAATTTTGGCAGGGCTTTGGGTGCTCGGGTTCCTCACGTTCGGAAGCTTCTGGTTTTTAAAGATTAAGGGGATGCCCGACGGCCTTGAGAAGGACATGTTTGCGCTTCGCCTTGTCCAGAAGCAGTTCCTCATGGTTCTGCGCCTTTCCAGGGTGGATGTTTCCGTGGAAGGAAAGGAGAATCTTCCGAAAGATGGGGAGGCAGTCCTGTATGTTGCGAATCACAGATCTTTTTTTGACACGGTCATTGGGTACACCCTGGTGGATCATCCCACCGGCTTTATCGCGAAGACTGAAATCGAGAAGGTTGTAACTCTGAAGATGTGGATGAAGTTGCTTCATTGCCTTTTCCTGGACAGGGAGAACCTTCGCCAGAATTTGAAAGTGATTCTTGAGGCAATTGCCAAGGTCAAAAAAGGGATTTCCATATGGATATTCCCGGAGGGCACGCGTTCAAAAGGAGAGGATCAAAAAGATATGCTGCCTTTCAAGGAGGGCTCGTTCAAGATTGCGCAAAAGACAGGCTGCAAGATCATACCCATTGCTTTTTTGCGTACAAGGGATGTCCTGGAGGCTCATTTCCCGTGCATTCATCCGACCCGGGTAAAGGTGAAGATCGGCGAACCAATCCTTATTTCGGAATTACCGGAAGAAGACGCGGGCAGGATTGGGGAATTGACAAGGGAGCGAATTATACATTACATTGACGAGATGGAGAAGGCGGAGAAGGAAGAAGCCGTCTAAATTGCTATAGGCAATCATTTGTCAAAAATGATAAAGCAGTGAAAGCCCGCGCCTGGCGGGGGGCTTTACTGTCTTGCAGGTGGTTCGGCAGGTCACAAGAACAGAGCGGTCAAATCCCGCTCTGCTCAAGTCAGGGAGAATGAAATAAGGGAGAATGAAATGGGCGTTAATGTAAGGGATGTAAATGATCCCGGCAATTTTGAGAACAGGGAGCTTAGCTGGCTGGACTTCAATGCCCGCTGTCTGTCTGAAGCAAGAAACAATGATGTTCCGCTTTTTGAAAGATTGAAGTTCCTGAGCATAACGGCTTCAAATCTGGATGAGTTTTTCATTGTACGGGTTGCCACGCTGATTGAGCAGGTGGAGGCCGGGGTCTCGATGAGGGACATGGCAGGCATGACCCCCGAGGAGCAGCTTGCCGCGGTATCGGAGAAGACCCATAGGTTTATGGAGCAGCAGTACGAAACATGGAACAAATATCTGCAGCCCCTGCTGTTCAAAGAGGGCCTGCATGTCGTGCCTGCCCATGAGGATCTTACGCCGGCGCAGGCCCAGTTTGTGGACAAGTATTTCATGAAGAATGTCCTCCCCGTGCTGACGCCCATGGCTGTGGACAGTTCCCGGCCGTTCCCTCTGGTTTTGAACCGTTCCCTGAACATTGCCGCGCTGGTGGAGCCGAAGAAAGGAAAGGGGAGGGTTTTCTCCAAGAAGCATAGAAAGATGGCCGGAATGGAGGCGGATCTGGAAGGAACGGAATTTGCCATGGTTCAGGTGCCGTCGGTTCTGCCGAGAATTGTCGAGCTGCCGGACGAGAACACTGCCGGCGGGGCATCGAAGAAGGCCGTTATCCTCCTGGAGGAGATCATTGAACGGAACATGGCGAAAATTTTCGCGAATTACAACATTCTCTCGTCCCACCCCTTCCGTATAATGCGGAATGCCGATCTTTCCATCGATGAGGAGGAGGCGGTGGATCTGCTGGCAGAGATCAAGAAACAGTTACGAAAGCGCCGCCGGGGCGAGGTCGTCCGCCTGGAGGTGGACGATACGGTAGACAGGAAGCTTTTAAAAATCCTGCGCCGTGGACTCAATATAGATAAGGCGGATGTGTACAAGCTGAACGGCCCTTTGGATCTGACATTCCTGATGAAAATGTATGGTCTGGCCGGCTTTGAGCGTTTGAAGACGCCGGCTTATTGGCCGGTTCCCGTGCCGGAATTGGATAATGAGCAGTGCATTTTTGATGTGATTCAGAAAAAGGACATCCTGATGTGCCATCCTTACCAGAGCTTCGATCCCGTGGTGCGTTTTATCCGGGAGGCTTCAAGGGATGAGTCCGTGCTTGCCATCAAGATCACGCTGTATCGGGTTTCCGGGGATTCCCCTATCGTGAAGGCGCTGGAGGAAGCCGCGAATAACGGGAAGCAGGTGACGGTGCTGGTGGAGCTGAAGGCAAGGTTTGATGAGGAAAACAACATCCAGTGGGCTGAGAGGATGGAGAAGGCCGGGTGCCATGTCATTTATGGGCTGGTCGGGCTGAAGACCCATTCAAAGATTGCCCTGGTTGTGCGGCGGGAGGAGGACGGCATACGTCGTTATGTCCATCTGGCCACCGGCAATTATAACGACAGTACCGCGAGGCTCTATACGGATTGCGGCATGTTTACAGCCAGCGAGCGTTTCGGCCAGGACGCGACTGCATTCTTCAATATGATTTCCGGTTATTCGGAGCCGGAAAACTGGAACGAACTGATTCTGGCGCCCCTTTTCCTCCGGAAATGGGTGGTGAAATGCATACACAGGGAAACGGAGCACGCGAAGGAAGGGCTTCCCGCGAAGATTATTGCCAAGATGAACTCCCTTTGCGACCCGGAGGTGATTGCGGCGCTGTATGAGGCATCCAGGGCCGGGGTGGACATCCGCCTCATCGTCAGGGGGATATGCTGCCTGCGTCCGGGCATTCCGGGGCTTTCGGAGCATATCCATGTACGTTCCATCGTCGGGAACTTCCTTGAGCATGCCAGGATAAGCTATTTTGAAAACAACGGGAATCCGGAGTACTACATGGGTTCCGCTGACTGGATGCCCAGAAATCTGGACCGCCGCATAGAAATCGTCTTCCCGGTGCATGACCCCGACATCCGGAAGCGGCTTAAGCATATCCTTGAGCTTGAACTTGCGGATAATGTCAAAGCGTCCATCAAGGGTCCGGACTCCGTGTACAGGCATTTGAAAGTGGAAGAAGGGGGGACGGTCCTGAATTCCCAGGATGTTCAGTGCAGGGAAGCTAGGGAGCTCTATGAGGAGAGCGGGGAAGCGAAGGAGAAGAAGGACCAGACCGCCCTGTCCATTGATGGCAGGCAAGGGGAGGCGGCAGGCCATCAGATTTCCTTCATACCTCAGAAGCATCAAGTTGAAAATACGGGTCAGGAGCCATAGGATTGCGATGCCGCATCTGTTTATGGGCAAATAAAGTGGCGGAAAGACCACTTTGACATAGGAGTTGAATTATGCCGCAAATAAATATTTTGGTTGTAGATGATGAAAAGGAGATCGCCGATCTTGTTGAAATATACCTGGTCAGCGATGGATACCGGGTCTTCAAGGCCTATAATGCGGACGAGGGGATGCGAGTCATGGACGAGCAGGAGATTCACCTGGTCCTGCTTGACATCATGATGCCCGGCATGAATGGTCTGGACATGTGCAAAAAGATAAGGGAGAAATCCAATATACCGGTTATCATGCTTTCCGCAAAGTCCACGGATCTTGACAAAATTGTGGGGCTTTCCGGCGGCGCCGATGATTATGTGACCAAGCCCTTTAACCCTTTGGAGCTGACAGCCAGGGTGAAGTCACAGCTTCGGCGTTATACGCAGCTAAACCCGAACGCGGCAAATCAGTTTACGAATAACGAGATCAACATCCGCGAAATGACGATCAACAAGGACAACCATAAGGTCATCATTGACGGAGAGGATATCAAGCTGACGCCGATTGAGTTTGACATACTTTTCCTTCTGGCCTCTCATCCCGGAAAGGTTTTTTCTACGGATGAAATCTTTGCAAGGGTATGGAACGAGAAGGTCTATGAGGCCAACAACACGGTAATGGTGCATATCCGCCGGCTCCGGGGCAAAATGAAAGAGGATCAAAGGGAAAACAAGATCATCACCACTGTGTGGGGCGTTGGCTACAAGATTGAAAAATGAGAGTTCGGACGGATAGCTTGATTGGATTAGTGCAACTAATCAGTTAGCACCTCGCGCTTGGCGCGAGGCAGCATGAAAGGCAAGCCTTTCACGCTTCATTTGTGCCGCTGGCGCGTCACAAATGGGACTCAATGCCTGCGGCATCAAGTCAAAGCATGAAAGCGTCGAAAGCACACCTCGGGCGTACTCTGAATGCGCGTAAGCGCCACGCCCGAGGCGTAAGTGTTCAGTTTGGCTGAACACTTACGGATTAGTTTAAAGAAGCAGGCGGAAACAGGGAAATGGAGCAAGGAGAAGGGAAAACAGGAAAGGGACGGCTGCAGGGGCGGGGCTACCTCATGCAGCTCTTCATTAACATAGGCCTTTCCACAGTCATTACCGCGATTCTGGAAATCTTTCTAGTTACGAATATAACGAGCTTTTCGGAATACCTTTATCAGACAGGTAATGACGCGCCAACCATACAGAGCTTCGCTTTCGGCTCCACCTTGAGTGTGCTCCTTTTCGTGCTTTTCGGCATCGTTATCTTTGCCCTTGTCTTCATGATCCTGCAGAGCAGGGTTGCCAGGAACATCGAGAAGATCGCCCTTGCTGTGGAGCAGATTTCGGGGGGGGATTTGGAAACGGAACTGGACATAGAGGAGGAGGGGGAGCTTTCAGATATCGCGGAGTCCATCATGCGCATGGAAAGGGAGATAAGGGAGCTCCTCGAAAGGGAAAGAAATTCCGAACAATCCAAGACGGATCTGATCACAAATGTGGCTCATGACCTTAGAACCCCCCTGACATCCATCCTGGGGTATTTGGACTTGCTGCGGAACAGCCGGAGCATGCCTCAGGAAACCTATATGAGGTATGTGGATGTCGTTTACAACAAGGCGCAGCGGCTGCAGAAGCTGATAGAGGATCTTTTCGGCTTCACCAAGCTTTCCTATGGGAAGATTAATATGCATGTCGGGGATGTGGACATAGTGAAGCTAATTGCCCAGCTTGTGGAAGAGAGCTATCCCGAATTCGAAAAGAACAAGCTCAGCTATGAATTTATCGCGAATACGGACTCCCAGATCATAGAGGCGGACGGGGATCTTCTTGCAAGGCTTTTTGAGAACCTTATATCCAATGCCATCAAGTACGGCGCGGAGGGAAAGAAGGTCACCGTACGCCTCCGGGCGGAGAAGGCACAGGAACAGGTGGTCATCCGGGTGGTGAATTATGGCTTCGTGATTCCGGAGGACGAGCTCCCGCTGATCTTTGACAAGTTTTACCGGGTGGAGCATTCCAGATCCACGTCCACCGGCGGGACCGGCCTTGGCCTGGCAATCGTCAAAAACATCGCGGAAGTGCATCATGGATCCGTGACGGTTTCCTCGGACCTTTCCGGTACGAGCTTCACGGTGCGGCTGCCATTTTATTATGATGAAGAGAAGGAGGCGTTCTGATCCTCATGGGAATATTTTCATATTGCCGGCTGCGCGCGGCCGGCTTTCTTTGTTTTCTTCTCTTTATGGGGGTCTCCGCATTGCCGGCCCGGGCGGATGCCGTCAACCTGGAACTTGTTTACGGCTATCAGAATACGGCAAAGGCCGGGCGCTTCCTTCCCTTCCGCGTGGATATTGAGAATACAATGGAGGAGACCTTTTCCGGCTTTATCCATATCTATATGGCGGAATCGGGCAACAGCCTGTACGAATACTGCTATCAGGCCGCCGTTGAGCCATTATCGGAATCTGTGCTTCAAGCCACGCTCTCCATCGGTACGGGGGTTAACCAGATCCTGGTCACGGCCGAAAACAGGGAGGGCGTCGTACTTGGGCAGAAGAGGATCGGGCTTGATGTGGCCGGATCGGATGCCGAGCTCATTATCGGCATTCTCTCGGGTCGGGAGTCCTCCCTGGTTTACCTGAATGGGATTAGCATTTATGACGGCCTGCTCCGAACGAGGACTGTCAATCTGAACCCTGAGCGCGTACCTTCGGACGCGGCAGAGCTGGATCAATTGGACGTCCTCCTTATCAGCGGCTATGAGATGGAGCAAATTAAAGAATCAGAGGCTGCGGCCATCTATCGCTGGGTGGAAGGCGGGGGGACCCTCCTGATTGGGACCGGGAGTCTGGGAAATGCCGCGCTCTATCCCTGGTTTGGATATCTCCTGAAAAATGATCTGAACCCTGCGGAAATTTCCGTGAACATGGGAGATGGGGCCGGTAACGATTATCCGGCATACGCCTCCCAGACCATGGAGCAGCCGGTACCTGCCGGAGTTGAAGGGGTTTCCGAAGATGATGCCGAGGCGCCCGTTCAGGAAGCAGCGCAGCCGGCGCCTGTCAGCACGGTGGGGGAGGCAGAGAATGATGCCGATGCGGCCGCTCAGGAAACGGCGCAGCCGGCTTCTGGCTCGATGGAGGAGAATGGAATCAGGGCAGCCGGAGCCCAGTCTCTTTTTACCAGCGCCTCGCCCGTTTATCTTTACGGTGGCCGGGATATCCTTTTTTCGAACTCAGTCCCCATGGTGGCGGCTGTTTCCCGGGGCGCGGGTACAATTGCCGTGAGCGGTTATGATTTTTGCGAGCTTCAGGGCTTTGCGGCTGACCAGCCGGACTATATTGACAGGCTTTTGCAGGCCGTAATCGGCAAAAGCCGTCTGGATGTGCTTTCTGTTTCCGCTTCCGAGCGCAGCCTGAACCAATACTGGGATATTCAGGAGCTTATGAATTTCTCTAATTCCTCAAAGGTGCCTCATGTCAGCCTCTATCTGGCAATTCTTGCTTCCTACGTCATATTGTCCGGGCCCGTGCTCTATTTTTATATCAGGCAGCATGGCGCGTTGCCCTTATACCGTCCGGCGCTGCTTATCCTTGCCGTGCTTTTCGCGCTCCTTGTCTGGACGATGGGGATAGGCACCCGGTTTAACGGGACTTTCCTGACCTACGCGAAATTACGTGACATTTCCGAAAAATCTATTGATGAAACGGATTTCATCAATGTCCGTTCCCCCTACAATACCGAATATGGGATGGACATACGCACGGAATATTATGTCTATCCCGTTGTCAAGGGCAGCGGTTATACAGGCGACATTATCGAGCTTAGCCGGGACTCGGATACCAGGCGGACCACTATTGACTATGGAAGGGAACATACGACGATCTGCGTCCGCAATGAATCTTCCTTTACGGCAAAATATTTCGAGCTAAGCAACAAGATTCCGAATTCGGACGGAAGTTTTTCGGGGGAGGTTTCCCTGTTTTCCGGCGTGCCCGGGGGATATATTGAAAACGGTACGGACTATACGCTTTACGACGCAGCCATATTGCTTTATGGCATGGTGCTGAAGATTGGACGTCTGGAGCCGGGGCAGAGGATATCCCTCTCGGAGGTGGAATACCTGAATGTGCCGGTGGGCGGCTTTGATCAAATCGCGAGGGAAGTCACCGGGGGTTCCGGCAGGAATTTTCTGAGGTACTATCTTTCCACCCAGTTGGATTCCTATTACGCGGATGCCAGGCTGGTGGGCTTTGTCCGGGATGACGAGCTTGGCTTCGCGGATGAAGATGAGGTCGAGAGCTATGGGGTGACGATGATCCTCTCTACGCTGCCCCTGACGAGCCGGAGCCGGGAGCTATACAGTTATAATGTTTTGCGTACCGACCCCGTAGTGGAGAAAGGAGACTATGACATTCAGACCAATACGGTTTCAGGCATCAGCCCTGTCGTCCTGAGCTATCATCTCGGCGATGAGGAGGAGGTGCAGAGCCTTTCTTTCGCGTCCCTTTCCGGGGCTTACGGGGAGGCTTCGGGAAACCTGTCTGTCTCCCCTTTCCGAGGCACGGTAAGCTTCTATAATTATGGGAGCGGCGCTTTCGATGTCATGGATCTTCGAAGCGGGCTCGTGGAGAAGGAGGCGCTCACCCCATACCTTCAGGAGGGCAACGTGCTCCGGGTCCGTTACGTGGTCCGTGATGAGACTATCCCATCCTTCGCGAGGCTGTACCTGCCAATGATCACGGTTGTAAGCCGCGAACCTGAAGGGCAGAGGGAGAGGGAGGAAACGGCTGAGGGCGCGCCTTTTTCCTTGGAGGAAGAAGGAGATGAGGAATCCTGGACAGACGAGGCCGGGGATGAGGGGCATATCCCGGGGGAGGAATATGTGGAGACGAGAGATGAACCTTATTGAAGCGATATCGTATCTTTTCATCCGAAATTTAAAATAGACGGCAAACCACTTTGACAAGGGAGGTATGCCTTGATACAGGTGAAGGACATCAAAAAGAATTATGGACAGTTGATGGCTCTGGATGGGCTTAGCATGACAATCCCGAATGATTCCTGCTATGGCTTCGTCGGTCCGAACGGGGCCGGGAAGACCACGACGATACAGATCCTGCTGGGGCTTCTTTATCCGGAGGAGGGGACTGTCCTGATTGATGACATGGAGGCCGGCTCCCATGTTCGCCGCCTGAAAAAAAGGATTGGCTATGTGCCGGATTATATGGGTATTTACCCGAATATCCGTGTCGGGGAATATATGGATTTTTTTGCCTCCTGTTATGACCTTTACGGTGCCAGGACGCACAGACGGATTGAGATGCTTCTGGACATGGTCGGAATGAAGGGGAGGGAGCGGCAGATGGTGGACACGCTGTCCCGGGGGATGCAGCAGAAGCTTTCCCTGGCCAGGGCCCTGATTCACGACCCGAAAATCCTTATTCTGGATGAGCCCACTGCCGGGCTCGACCCAGGCACGCGTTATGAATACAAACGCATGATCACAGAGCTTCAGGATGACGGCAAAACCATATTGATATCTTCCCACATCCTGACAGATATTTCGGAAATCTGCACGGATGTCGGCATTATTGACCAGGGAAAGATGGTCATGGAGGGACGGCTTTCCGATGTGCTGAAGAAGGTAAACTCATCAAGTCCGATCATCATAAGCATTGAGGGCTCCCTGACGGGGGCGATGTCGGTGCTGAAGGAAGACCGCCATGTACGCTCCATAAGCATACGCGCGCAGGAGATACTGATCAGCTATGACGGATCCCCGGAGGAGGAGACGGCCCTCCTTGCTACGCTGATAAAAGGCGGCATTCCTGTAAGGAGCTTTCACAGGGAGAAAGGGAATCTGGAAGCGCTTTTCATGCAGCTTACGGGGCTTAGGGAAGAAAGGACGGTGATAAATTATGATACTGGGGCCGATATATAAAAAAGACGTGCTGCTCATGAACCGCTCCATAGCCCTTCCTCTTTTTCTGACGGCCATGAATGCGGTTTTTTCCATCCTCGTCATCATAAACCTGTACTCCGTGTCTATGAGCTCTGCTGAAACGGGGGAGATTCCCTATGACCGATTCCTCGGTGTATACAAGCTGATCGGCGCCGTGGAGCTTATCCTTATATTGCTGGGCGGGCCGGCCATGACCAGTTCCTCGATTACCAGCGAGAGGGAGCGGAGGACGCTGGGGATACTTTTGACCACGCAGCTCACGCCATCGGACATTATCCTGGGCAAGCTTCTCAGCGTCTTTACGACGATCATGCTTCTTCTGGGAAGCTCTGTCCCGATATTGATGACAGTTTTTATTTATGGCGGGGTGACCCTTGAGCAGGTGCTGCTCCTTGCCTGCCTTTATGCCTGCAGCGCAGTTTACTCCTGCGCGGTCGGGATTGCTTCGTCCACCTACCACCAGTCGACCGCGGCGGCAGCGGCGGTCTCCTATATCTGCATCTTTGCCAGTTTGGGGCTATTCTTTTTGTGCTGGTTTTTTCGGTGGGAGCTCCGGGTCAGGACGGAATCCCTCCTCTGGTTCGTCTGCGCTGCCTTGCTTATGATGACTGCCTGCATTATTTTTATGTCAATGAGGAAGCTCCTCCCCACAGGAAAGGGAAGGCAGAGGAAGACAATCAGGCCGATGGAGGAAGCAGGAGGTCAGATGCCGGAAATGAGGGAAGGGAAGGATAATTAATGAGCTTTGATTTGTAACTATTCAGCACCCTCTGGATTTCCGAGAATTCCAAATGGAAAGCTTGCTTTTCATTTGGAATTCTCGGAAATCCAGAGGGCGGACAAGGCGCGGAGCGCCTCTGAACGCCCACATGAGCAGTCGCCAAAGGCGACTGCGAATAGGGTGCTGAATAGTTACTTTGATTTAATATTAGCGGGAGCCGGAACCAACGGGCTTGTCTGCGACTGGAGAATTGAACATGAGGATAAGAAGCCTGCTGCTTTTGTGCGTTTCCATATTATGGATGGGCGTGATATTTCATTTTTCGGATCAGCCAGCTAAGAAATCATCGAAGACCAGCATGGAGGTAGGGAGAGCCGTGTCCTCCGCGCTGGTGCCGGGGTTTAAGAAATGGAAGAAAAGTAAACAGAATGTTTTCTTAAGAAGAATTCATCGCAAAATCAGAAAGGCGGCTCACGCGAACGAGTACATGATCCTTGGCCTGCTTTATTGCCTTACGGCGGTCTCGTTCCTGGAGGGCAGCCCGGGGGCAGGCGTTTCAGGGCCGGATGGTTCGGGGCCAGGCAGTCCGGGGGCAGGCGTTTCAG
>CAMKKZ010000048.1 GCA_946413525.1 uncultured Oribacterium sp. | reverse complement strand
TCCCTCAGTCGCCGGGAGGCTAGCCTCGACCCGCAAGCGGGTCAAGGCAAATCCCTCAGTCGGCCGGGAGGCTAGCCTCGACCCGCAAGCGGGTCAAGGCATCTCCCCACATTTGTGAACGATAATCTGGATCTACCTGGATTTCATATAGGAGATCCGGATCCCCTTCCAGTCTTGGCTCAACAATGCAAAGAGTGTAGTTTGTACTATGGGCATCCATGCCAATTTTGAGTATCCTATTTGTAGTGACCTCCTTATGTATGCGGTAATTCCCAATGTTTTTTTCTTTTCAAACATCATAGGGGTGAATCCACGTTATTGCAAATGTGAAGTCATTTCATATTATCTATTCAGCTTGTATGGAATTGACTTTTCCAATTTACAGAATTGACTTTTTGCTGAGTTTATTCTGACTTTTTTCTGGATTTTTCCGCGGTATTCCTTGTGCCGCGGAAATTTTTTGATTATAATTATTTTCCCAATCCGGCAAAGCTTTTGTTATCATTTGCGAATATTCGCTTTTGCAGGTATTCGCTTTGCATCGGGCATGGCGTATTGATTCCATGCCCGACCTTGCATCCGAGGAATACACGGATTTATCTTTTCGTCCGGCATGGCGTATGGATTCCGTTCAGGTGGTTCACTATGTCATCAGAATCATGATTCGCTTTTAGTCCGGCGTGGTGTATTGATTCTGCCGACGCCTTGCGTATAGGAAATGAATGTTCTTTCAGGAACATTCATGTCTGTGCCTGGCGAATCCCGCAGGGAATATGCCTTGACCCGCTTGCGGGTCGCGGCTAGCCTCCTGGCGACTGAGGGATTTGCCTTGACCCGTTTGCGGGTCGCGGCTAGCCTCCCGGCGACTGAGGGATTTGCCTTGACCCGCTTGCGGGTCGCGGCTAGCCTCCCGGCGACTGAGGGATTGTCCGACCGAAGGGAGGATTTTGACGCGCTTTTCCCTAGAGCGCGTCAAAACTCATGCTTTTTTTGCCAATTTTTTGTGATGGAAATAAGTATTTGCTTATTGTTAAAAGTGGAAAGATATGATATGGTTATTAAAAATATAACTGGGGAGGGATAGGAATGCTGGAGCTTAAAAACCTTTCTTTTGGGGTTAACGCGGACGGCCAGGACAAGGAAATTATTCGCGATGTCTCATTGGAAATACCGGATGGCCGGCTTGTTGTCATTACCGGACCGAATGGCGGGGGCAAATCCACGCTGGCCAGGCTGATCGCTGGTATTGAGAAGCCGGCAGAGGGAAGGATATTCCTGGATGGGGAAGACATTACCGACATGTCCGTTACGGACAGGGCAAGGAAGGGTATCGGTTTTGCTTTCCAGCAGCCTGTCCGCTTCAAGGGGATCCAGGTGCTGGATCTGATCCGCCTGGCCACGGGGAAGCCCCTGACGACGGCAAAGGCGTGCGATTACCTGTCAGCGGTGGGGCTTTGCCCACGGGATTATATCGACAGGGAGGTGAACAGCAGCCTTTCCGGCGGCGAGCTGAAGCGCATAGAGATTGCCACGGTCCTTGCCAAGGCCTCCAGGCTTTCGGTCTTTGACGAGCCTGAGGCCGGCATTGACCTTTGGAGCTTCCAGAACCTGATTGAGGTTTTTGAAGGGATGCGCGAGGGGATCAGGGACAGTTCCATCCTCATTATATCCCACCAGGAGAGGATACTGAACATTGCCGATGAAGTGGTGGTCCTGAAGGATGGCAGGCTGACGCAGAAGGGCAGCAGGGACGAGGTGCTCCCGGATCTGATCGGGACCGCTTCCGCGGTAAGGGGCTGCAGGAAGGTGCAATGAATTGATTTGCAATCAATTCACAATTCAGCCCGGCCACGACACAGCAGCGTGAAGCCATAAAGGGCTCCATAGAGAGCTGAGGCGGAGAAATGCAATTGAATTCAGAAATTCAGAATCCGACCCGGCCACGACTCGGCTGGAAGGCACTTTGATTTCAAGGACATGCAGATGTCTTTGCGATTGCTTTTGAATATTTAATAAATATTCAAAAGCAGATATAATATAGTTATAATAAACATGGAAGATAAACATACGATAATAAAATAGAAATAAACATATAAAACATAATATAGTTATGACATAGCATAGAGATATCATGATTGTGTCATGAATATATCATAGATACATCATGAATATAACATGATAATAACATGAATATAACATGATAATAACATGAAAATAACATAGTGATTGATTATAGGGATTATTTAGGAGTTTAGGAGTTTAGGAGTTTTTTTATTATGATAAAGTTGGATGAGATCCAAAAGAGGCTTCTGAGGGAGGTGGCGGACCTCCATAAGGTTCCGGAGGGGGCGTACAACATCCGCTCCAATGGCGCCTCGGCCGGGAGGGCTTCCACGGCGAACATTGAGATTTCCCCGAAGGAGGATGGCAGCGGGCTGGACATCCATATCAGACCGGGGACGAAGAACGAGAGCGTGCATATCCCCGTCGTGATGACGCAGAGCGGCCTTAAGGAAGTGGTATATAATGATTTTTATATCGGAGAAGGCGCGGATGTGACAATCGTGGCCGGCTGCGGCATTGACAATTGCGGGGCGCAGGATTCCCAGCATGACGGCATTCACCGCTTCTTTGTCGGCAAGGACGCGTCGGTTCGCTATGTGGAGAAGCACTATGGTTCCGGCGATGGCGCGGGAAAGCGCATCCTGAACCCCGTGACAGAGGTGAGCATGGAGGAGGGGAGCTCCATGGAGATGGAAATGGTGCAGATCAAGGGCGTGGACGACACGAACAGGGTGACGAACGCGGAGCTTAAGGCGGGCGCCAGGCTGGTGGTGAGGGAAAGGCTGATGACGCACGGGGAGCAGAACGCGATCAGCGCTTACGCGGTAAATCTGAATGGAGAGGGATCCAGCGCGGACGTGGTCTCCCGCTCCGTGGCAAGGGACAGCTCCTTCCAGAAGTTTGACGCGAAGCTTGCGGGGAACGCGCCATGCACGGGCCATACGGAATGTGATTCCATCATTATGGATCAGGGGAAAATCCTCGCGGTGCCGGGGCTTGAGGCCAATCACGTGGATGCCGCGCTGGTGCATGAGGCTGCCATCGGAAAGATTGCGGGGGATCAGATCATCAAGCTGATGACCTTAGGGCTTACGGAGCAGGAGGCGGAAGAGCAGATCATTAACGGATTCCTGAAATGATCGTAGGTATAAACTATGCATCAAGCATAGTTGATACCGTAATTGGCGCATCCCACAGGGATGCGTCTGAACAAAATATGACTTCAGGCATGTTTTGTTCAGATTTTTCCGCAGCATTCCTTGTGCTGCGGAAAAACCTACCGATTCACAACCCTGTTTGCAGGCGCTATGGCGATGAATAGCTAAAATATCTCTTTTTTTGATGATTCTATTTTTGGGGGAGGCAACCGGATTCCGCATAGACAAAGGGGCTGATTTGATGTGATATCGCATCGGCTTGTTACATTAAGAGCAATCAAAACCCGATCGGTTTCTGATAGAGGAGGGCTTATGGATGGAAAAGATGCGAAAGGAGAACGGCGGGCAGGATAACATAGTAAAAGGCGATGACGTCCTGACGGTCAGGATGTTCGGGGAATTTTCGATTTCCTTCGGGGAGCGCCGAATCGTGGACAATTACAGCGGATCGAAGGTCTGGAACCTGATGGGTTACCTGCTCTGCCGCCGTGACAGGAAGGTCCCGCAGGAGGATCTGATCCACATCCTTGACAGCGAGAAGAACACAAACCCGCTGACGGCTCTCCGCAACAATATACGGCGCCTTCGGAAGACCCTGGCGGAGCTTGAGCTCCCTGAGTCATATGAACCGATCCTGACAGGGGAGGGAACCTATGGCTGGAACTCTGAACTGCCCATATATATCGACGCGGAGAAATTCGAGGAGGGCTGCCGAAGGGCGTTAGCTGAGAAAGATGAAGAGAAAAAGCGGGAGGCCCTGAGGAAGACCTTGCCCCTGTTCCAGGGCCCTTTTCTGGAAAAGCTTTCGGGCGAAATGTGGCTTAACGAGGTGGCCGAGCATTACCACAGCCTTTTCCGAAATGCCACCGAGCAGGCCGTGCCGCTCCTTCAGGCGGCGGGCTACGGGGAGGAGGCGGCGGGATATCTCAGGATGGCGCTGCGCTTCTACCCGTATGACGAGGAGCTGTGCCGCAGCCTGATGCTGTGCCTGATGGACTCGGCGAACTACCAGGGGGCGGAGATCGTCTACGCGGAGCTTAAAGAGCGGCTGCATACGGATCTGGGAAGCCTGCCGGAACCCCAGACGGAGGCAATCCGGCATCAGATCCTGCGCCGCATGCGGCCCCAGAGCATGACCCTGGACGCCATCAGGAAGGAACTGGTGCCCGAGGAGGTGCCGGTCGGGGCGTTCATCTGCAATTATGACATTTTCCGCCTGCTCTATCAGTCAGAGGAACGGTCCTCCTTCCGGAAGGGAAGGTATGTGCATATTGGGGTTTTGACCGTGGAAGGGAAAGACGGGAAGGAAATCAGCGAGCGTGTTCTTTTCAACGCAATGGAAAACCTTCGCATCGTGCTCCAGAATTCCCTGCGCCGGGTGGATGTGGCCGCGCGCTGCAGCCAGTCCCAGTATGTACTGATGCTGAAGGAAATATCCCTCGAGGACACGAGCCGTGTGCTGAGGAGGGTGACCACGACCTTCGAGCTGGATTATCCTTCAGGGACCGTACGCATACGGAGCGACGTCCTGCTTTGATAAATGACAGAGGAGCCGGGTGGCTTGCGGTATCGCGGCTGTTTGCCAGATAATAAAGCGGCCAAAAAATATTTTGACAGAGGAGCCGTGTGACTTGCGATACCGCGGCTGTTTGTCAGGAATTAAAATGGCTTAATAAGCGCTTTGAAATTATAAAAGAGGAGGGATGCCGGACGGAGGTTCAGGGTAACGCAAATTTGATTCGAGTTAATAATGCGTTAACAAAAAATTATTCAAAAATCACGAATACGGTTACTTTTTTTTGCTATACTGCCTATGACAGGATAATTTGTCTTATTCTGACTTGATCACGCAGGCATTAACGTCCTATTTGTGACATGGATGTGGCACAGATGACGCATGAAAGAATCCTTTCATAAACCTTTTTGCGGGTCGGGGCTCTTGACTGCAAATACGAAAGGCATATCCTTCATGTTGATATGGCCGTGTGTGCGTGCCGATTCGGAATGCGTCCGCGTCTTTTGCGGGCGGCGGATACAAAAGGAATTCAGGATTCCCTGCGCCGAAAGGGATGGCGGCAAAAGGATGGCGGCAGCGTCCGGAGGGGAAGGAAGGAGAGGGACATGAAAAGATGGAAGAAACTGGTGGGGCTTGCCCTGGCGGTCGCCATGCTTATGGGGCTGGCGGCTCCCGTGCTTGCGGATGACAAGGTTACAATCAAGGTGAACAGGGATGAGAGCTATCCCCACCACACGGAAGAGAAGGATGGAGAAAGCAAGGTTGAAGATGACGCGAGCGGAGACCGCGTCTTTACCTGGTACAGGATTTTTGACGCAACTTATCCTGAAAATAAAGAAGAAAACACGCAGGACGATAAGGATACTTTCACGCAGACCCCGGATGGCAGTCCGGTGGCCTATACCCTTGACGCTAATGACCTTTGGGTCAAGAATAAAGTTCTGGGGGAATGGGACAAAACGACAAGGACGTTCACCAAGAACAATGGGCAGAAATGGTTCGAACTGGAGCCTTCCGCGGATGAGAGCAGGTATATTGTCAAGGCTGTAGGTGATTTGAGCACGGATATTACGGAGATGACAAGCGAACAGGCCGAGGCGCAGCTTGCTTTGGCTGGTGAAACGGCGAAGGTGGCGGCAAAATGGCTTCTTGATCATAAGCCTTCCGCAAAATACAGTGGTGATAGTAATAAAGGCAAAACATGGGGCGAAATGATTAAGAAAACTGCTGACGATGGTACAACGTACTGGGAGGCAGAAGTGGACAAGGGGTATTACCTGATTGAGTCCAGCGCCGGACAGAACCTTATCGCGGCGACCACGGATATGATAGTCTACGAAAAGAACACCTATCCCACTATTGACAAGATGCAGACAGATGATCCCGATGATCCTGATGATCCCGATGATACTGTAAAGCCCTATACTGATGAGGCTGTTGGCGTAAGGATTGGCGATACCATTGACTACCAGATCGTTGTTTTCGTACCCTCTGACACAAGCCAGAACATCATTATAGAGGATACTATGTCACCCGGGCTCAGCAAGAAGATAGAGAAGACTGGCGATGGGGAAGATGCCACAGGGGAATTCAAGGTTACGGCCAGGGTGGCGGCTCCATTAAAAGGCGAGGATGGCAACCCCCAAATCGTCAACGATAAGATTGTGCTGGATCTCAATAATGCGAAAGTACTTGGCAGTGACAAGTGCACTATCGTACCGGGCGCCCTTGACGATCAGAAATGGTCCGCAACAATCGTTATTGATCTGGATGCTGATGATAATACTAATCAGGATAATAACGATGATTCGAATGACGATGATAACACAGACCAGGATGACGAAAATGAATTAAGTGTTCTGGGAAATTATGTGGTGTTCACGTACAGCGCCGTGGTCAACGGCCATGCGATTGCGGATCTTCCAGAGGGTGAAGAGGATACAAGCCGCCGGAACAAAGTAGTCCTTAAGTATGACCATGTTGCAAATGAATACAGGTATACAATGGATGACGAGGTGGCATTCAAGATTTACGCCAGCGGCGCGGTAAAGTATAATTCTTCTACCGGTACAGTGAATGGAGACGGTCAGCTTGAAGGAAAGGATGGGCAAGAGGTGGAATATCTGGGCGGCGCCCAATTCAAGCTTCAGGAAGCCGTAAAGCCGGCCAATGGTGGAACGCCTGCCAGCAATGCGTGGAAGGATGTGGCTGTAAAGAAGATTACTGATCACGATGCCAATGTCGAGGATTACTACATCCCGAAGGATGAATATACTGATGAAAATCCCACGGTATCGGATATCATCATAAGTGAGAAGGATGACGGAGATCCTAAGAAGGGTACGAAGGGTCATATCGTCATCCGCGGACTTGATAATCCTGATGAAAAGCTTTACCGCCTGATAGAGACAAAGGCCCTGGATGGATATAATATGATTGGAACGAACATGCTTGAAAGGTACTCGAAGCTTTCGCTTGAGCCGGATAGTGTTAAGAACGTGACGATTAAGGCCTGGGAAGGCACAACAGAGGAAGACAAGCCAAAGGATACATTGTTCCTTAATCCAGAGGGCGTGTTGAAGATTGCCAACAGCAAGGGCACGATTCTTCCTTCCACCGGCGGCATCGGCACGACGATTTTCTATATTCTGGGTTCCGTGCTGGTCATGGGGGCAGGCGCCTTCATGATTATCCGGAAGAGGAGGGGCTAAGGATTCCCCGGGATTCATTTCTCAATGAATTCTTGCTGAATGGGAACGGTTCTCATTTCGCGATAGCATTGAAAAGTGTGCCTCTGGCCTGGCCGGAATGCGCATAAGCAACACGTCCGAGCTGTAACTGTTCGGCTTGATGGAACGGTAACAAGCGCGTGCAATTAAGACATGAAAAGAGCAGGGCAGCCAATGATTGATTGGCGTCCTGCTCTTTTTGATTGCTGCATGTTCTTTTGTCTGGAATTCATAAAAAGACTTCTTCATCCTCCCACTCCGCGTCAAGGCAGTTTTGGGCATACACGGGTGTGAGGCCGAAGTTCCTAATGAGATATTTTCTGATGAAATCATCCGCCTGCATTACGGAAAAAATTCTTGTTTCATTCCATTTCTTTTTGTGATATACTCTGCTTTTGTAGCTGCCTTCCGCGCGCATTCTGATTAATTATATCGCTGCGGAGGGTCACGCATCGAAAGAAAGGGGAGATAATGATTACATCACAGATTCTGATCCTGCTGACCATCATTTTGTACCTGTCCGGGATGCTTCTGATCGGCGCCTATTTCAACAGGCAGGGGAGCGCGGACAGCTCGGATGATTTCTACATAGGCGGACGATCCCTGGGACCTCTTGTCACGGCCATGAGCGCGGAGGCTTCGGACATGTCCAGCTATCTTCTGATGGGCATGCCTGGCCTTGCGTATTATGCCGGCGTGGCGGAGGTCGGCTGGACGGCGATCGGGCTGGCCGCCGGGACCTGGCTTAATTTTTTGATCGTGGCGAGGCTTCTGCGCCGGTATTCCGCAAAGATCAATGCCATCACGATTCCTGATTTTTTCGCGAGGCGCTATGGAGACAAGAGGCTTTCCCTTATAGCAGCCCTTATTATCCTTGTTTTCTTCATACCGTATACGGCTTCCGGCTTCAAGGCGGTGGGGACGCTGTTCAACAGCCTGTTCAGCATTGAATACCATATCGCCATGATGCTCGGCGCCATCATCATTATCAGCTATACGGTCATGGGCGGCTTCCTGGCGGTTTCGACGACTGACCTTGTCCAGAGCATTTTCATGACGATCGCGCTTGTCATCATCGTTTTCTTCGGGATTTCCCAGGCGGGCGGCCTTTCCAAGGTAATGGAAAATGCCAATGCCCTTCCGGGCTATCTTGACCTGTTCAAGGGCTATGACGCCGCGACGAAGACCGCTGGCAGTTATACGGGCCTCAGCATCGCGTCCACGCTGGCCTGGGGGCTTGGATATTTCGGCATGCCCCATATCCTGCTCCGCTTCATGGCGATTAAGAAGGAAGAGGACCTGGTCCTGTCCCGCAGGATCGCCTCCGTCTGGGCGCTGGTCTCCATGGCGGTGGCCATCTGCATCGGCATCATCGGTTACAGCGTTTCCGTGGCGGGGAAGATTCCTACGTTCACGTCGGGATCCGAATCGGAGACCGTCATTATACGGCTGGCCGAGCTGATGAGCTCCCACAACCTGTTTTTCGCGCTGTTTGCCGGCATTATACTGGCCGGAATCCTGGCCGCCACCATGTCCACGGCGGATTCCCAGCTCCTGGCCGCGTCTTCCTCCGTCTCCCAGGACATCGTGCAGGACTATATGGGGAGGAAGATGGATCCGGGACTTTCCATGCTGCTGGCCAGGGGCACGGTCATCGGGATCGCCCTCATCGCCCTGATCCTCGCATGGAATCCCAACAGCTCCGTGTTCAGGGTCGTGTCCTTTGCCTGGGCGGGCTTTGGCGCCACCTTCGGGCCGGTCATGTTGCTCGCGCTTTTCTGGAGGCGTTCTAATGGAAAGGGCGCCCTTGCCGGGCTTGTGGCCGGCGGCGTGATGGTCTTCGTCTGGAAATACCTGATCGCCCCGCTGGGCGGCGTGCTGGCCATCTATGAGCTCCTTCCGGCCTTTGTCATCGCCTTTCTGGCCGATGTCATCGTGAGCCTTTCCACGCCGAGGCCGGAGCAGGCAGTGCTGGACGATTTTGACAGCGTTCACAGGAAATAAGATATGCTCGCGGACGCTGAATAGTCACAAAATATTAAAACAGCGGGGTGCTTCGGCCTGGTCGGACGGCCATGAAAATATCGCATTAGTGCTGATGTTACGGCCTTGTCGAGCCCTCACGAATAATGATGATTTTGAAACAGGAGAGTAGGAGTTTGAAAAAGTTATCAAGCAGCATGCTTACACAGTCCGCCGCGATTGCCGCAGTTTACGTGGCGCTCACGCTGGCTTTCGCGCCGATCAGCTTCAGCGCGGTGCAGATCCGCGTCTCGGAAGCGCTTTGCATCCTTCCGTATTTCACGCCCGCGGCCATCCCCGGTCTGACCCTGGGCTGCCTTTTGGGGAATATTCTTGGCGGTGCGGTTCTTCCGGACATCGTATTCGGGACCTTCGCGACCTTCATGGGGGCGCTGCTTTCCTATAAGCTCCGAAATGTCTCCAAATGGCTGGTCTGCGTGCCTCCGATCCTTTCCAATACGCTGATCATCCCCTTCGTCCTGCGTTACGCTTACGGGGCGGAGGAAGTCCTTCCGTTCCTTATGTTCACGGTGGGGCTGGGCGAGCTTCTGGCCATAGGTGTGCTGGGCAATATCCTGATGGTTGCAATGGAATCAAGAAGGGGCTTCCTTTTTCCGTTAGCGAAAGAGCAGCAGTAACAGACTTTCTGATCTGGCGGGCAGATCATTAATGCATGTTGCAGTGAGGAGCCATATAGCCTGCAATACCGCAGCTGTTAATCAGGGATTAAAGCGGCCAGAAAACCACTTTAATAGAGGAGAGGGGATGGCGCGGTCATTCGTCTTTCTGATTTTGCGGGCAAATCATTTATGCATGGGGAGGGATTTATCCAATGTATCAGCTTCAGTTCGATCATCCGGCGCACGTACACTTCATAGGTATCGGCGGCATTTCCATGAGCGGGCTTGCGGAAATCCTGCTGGACAGGGGTTTTCGTGTTTCCGGATCCGACATGGCGAGGAGCAGCCTGACGGAACATCTGGAGGGCCTGGGAATCAGGGTGGATTATCCCCAGAAGGCGGAAAATATAAGGGAGGGCATTGACGCGGTCGTCTATACGGCCGCCATTCACCCGGACAATCCGGAGCTTTGCGCGGCGCTGGAAAAGGGAATCCCCCTTCTCACCAGGGCGGAGCTCCTTGGAGAGGTCATGAAGAATTACCGCAGCGCGATCAATGTGGCCGGAACCCACGGGAAGACGACCACCACGTCCATGATCACGGAAATCTTTCTGGAGGCCGGGCTGGATCCCACGGTTACGGTGGGCGGCATGATGAAGGACATCGGCGGGAACATAAGGGTCGGGCAGTCCGGCTATTTCATCGCGGAGGCCTGCGAATACACCAATTCCTTCCTTTCCTTCTTTCCTACCACGGAGGTCATCCTTAACGTGGAGGCGGACCATTTGGACTTTTTCAAGGATCTGGAGGACATCCGGAGGTCCTTCCGCCGCTTTGTTGAAAAGCTTCCGGACAACGGCCTTTTGGTCATTAACAGCGACATCCCCCATTATGAATATTTCACGGAGGGGCTGCGCTGCCGGATCCGGACCTTTGGCCGTGGGCAGGACGCGGAATATACGGCCAATTTCATTAGCTTCGACCGGCTGGCCCGCCCTTCCTATACCCTTTTTGAGAAGGGGCAGGAGCTTTGCGACATCAAGCTCGGGGTGACGGGGGAGCATAATATCTATAATTCCCTTTCCGCCATCGCCGTGGCCAGGGAGTTCGGCATCGGCCTTCCCGAGATCAGGGCGGCTCTTGAAAAGTTTTCCGGGACGGACCGCCGTTTCCAGAAAAAGGGGGTTTTCAAAGGCTTCACGATCATTGACGATTACGCGCACCACCCCCAGGAGATCGCCGCCACCATAGAAACGGCAAGGAAGTACCCTCATCGGAAGCTTTGGGTGGTCTTCCAGCCCCATACCTATTCCCGCACGGCGGCGCTGATGGACGACTTCGCGGGGGCCCTGGCGGCCGCGGACGAAATCGTCCTTTCGGACATCTACGCGGCTCGGGAAAAGAACACCCTGGGCATAAGCTCGGCCGACCTCCGGGAGCATATGCTGAAGCAGAATACGAACGTTTACTATATACCCGATTTTGCGGAGATTGAAAGCTTCCTTCAAAGCCATGTCAAGGAGGGCGATCTCCTGATCACCATGGGCGCCGGCAATATTTATGAGGTCGGGGATCAGCTTTTGAAGCAGGCCGAACAGGAATGAATTTGGAAGTCGCCAGATACGGAAGGTGTGAAAGGACTGCGGCATCAAGCCAAGCCATGCCTGATTAAGCCATGTAGCCTTCGATGCCGCGGCGGTTTGTCGTGAATTATAATGGCTCAAAAACCACTTTGATAAAAGAGTTAATACATGAAAAGAATCAGAAGGGTCTGTGCTTTTTGCACAGGCCTCTTTTATTGCTGAGCCATCGAAAGAAAGATGTTGCCTCGCGGCAAGGTGCGAACCTCATAAAAGCCTTTTCCGTTTATCCACAATGTTTCCTTTTAAACCAGGCCAATTAGTGGAAAAAGTTGTGGAGTAGTTCCGTTGAAGCCGGGCGGAATCTATGCTATCATTTCAACATGGGGTTTTGAAAGGGCAGTTTTTGGGGGTGTGAAATGGGGACATGCATACATGACAGGCTGGCGGCAGATGTTACATGTATTTCAAATCTATTTCTGGACAAATACATGGCTTCGGCCAATGGGGATTATATCAAAGTCTATCTTTATCTTCTTCGTCATGGGGAGGAGGCTTTTTCCGACGGAGCGGCAGCAGATGCCCTGAACCTTACGGATAATGACATTCGGAGGGCAATCCGTTATTGGGAAAAGATGGGCGTGGTGAGCAGCAACGGGAAGGATGCTGGAGATGACCGTGATTCCGGAGCCCTCCCCGGGACATCAAAAGAGCGGATTTCCTCCGCAAGCGCTTCGCTATGTCAGAATTCAGAGTGGCAAAAACCCACTCTGATAGAGGAGCGGATTTCCCCCGCAAGCGGTTCGCTATGTCAGAATTCAGAGTGGCAAAAACCCACTCTAATAGAAGAGCGGAAGACCCTTGCGGCCGGGGATCCCTATGGCTGTGATTCCGCAGCCGTCCCCGGCCCGTCAACGCCTTCTTATTCTGGACCGGGGAGCATGCCTATCTTCGGGAAGGAAGATGGATCACACAGGGAGCCGATGGTGCTTTCCATGCCTGAATTCACTTATGAAGGAGGCAGGCAGGAGGTGCTGCCCGGGATGGATCGGGAGGATGCCTCGGGGGAAGATGAAGCCGTGGTTCCAAAGGGCTTTCAATTAATAAACGCGGATGGGAACACAGGGCTTCCTGCCCAGCCGCGTCCTGAATACGGGAGGAATGGCGGACTTATGCTCAAAACGCTACCTTCTGAAACGGTGAAAAAGGCAGTTTGCCGTACCGGAGCGGCCTGCGCGCAGAATTCCGGAGTCCTGCGGGATTGCAGGGGGGGAAGCATGAATGCCGTTCCCGTGCATTCGGAGCCTGAGGATGGCGGGGAAGCGTATGGATACGACACTGCGCCGGCAGAACCCCGGACGCCTGCCGCGGAGGATGGCGCCAGGATGACGGGAACCATGGATTCTCTGGAAAATGACGAGGAATTTGCCGGCATCCTTTTTGTGGCAAAGCATGTGCTTCCGGTCCTGCCGACCCAGCGTCATGTTGAGACACTGGGATATATGTACCAGGAGCTGAAAATGGAATCTGATCTGATCGAGTTCCTTTTGGAATACTGTGCCGGAATCGGCAAGACCAGTTCCCGTTACATGGAGACGGTGGCGATTGACTGGCACGAGCAGGGGATCAAGACAGTTCATCAGGCCCAGGATTTCATCCGGGAGATGGAGGGGAGGAAGTCCGGACGCCGCGCGGTGAAAAAGAAGGGACGCGCGGCCACAGCTCCTTCGACCAACAAATTCCTGAATTTCACCGCCGTGGATGTGGATTATGACAGCATCGCCCGGAAAAAGGTGCTGGACAGGATAGAAAACGGAATTGCCTGAATTTATGAATAGACAAGAGCGATTATTAATTATAAAATAGAAAATAAAAGAAAGAAAAAATATTGTAAATACAAAAAGATAATAGCAATCAAAAAGAAAATAACAGTCAAAAAGATAATAGCAAAACAAAAGGAAATGGCACTGCGTAATTCACAATTTAATGAAATAATGAGATCTTATGGGGATCGGCAGCTCAGGAACGCCCGCCTGCAGAAGGCGAGGAGGGAGGAAGTCTATCAAAGGCTGCCGGGGCTCAGGGATCTTGACAATGAGCTGATCACGGCCTCCGTCCATGCCGCGGAGGCGGCACTGGCCGGGGATTCTTCCCTGAGCGCATCCCTTCCTTCGAAGATACGTTCCATAAGGGATGAGAAGGACCGCCTGCTTGAGTCCGCCGGCTATCCCGCGGATTACCTGGAGCTTCCATATGACTGTCCATATTGCAGGGACAGCGGCTTTGTGGATGGCGCGAAGTGCCGCTGCTTCCGGCAGCAGGAGCAGAGTTTCCTGTACAGGCAGTCAAATGTTGAGGGCATTGTCCGGAGGGAGAATTTCGATCACTTCAATCTTTCTGTATATGACGGCCGGGAACCGCTGCCGGAGGCCGGAGGCCGGACCTGCCGGGAATATATGCGGTCCGTGGAAGCCGGCCTGCGGCGCTGGTGTGCCGACTTTCCCCAAAAAGGCGGGAACATTATCTTCATGGGAAACCCCGGGACGGGCAAGACCTTCCTGATGAACTGCATCACGAAGGCACTCCTGGATTCCTATCACAGCGTGATTTATCTTGGCAGCGCGGATCTGTTTGAAAGCTTCTCCCGTTCCATGCGCGGCCAGGACGAGGATGCGGAGGCGGTTTCCGATGCCATCCTTGAAACAGAACTTCTGCTGATTGACGATCTTGGAACGGAGTTTTCCAATTCATTCACTACTTCGAAGCTTTTCTATGTCCTTAATCAGAGGCTTGTGATGAAAAAGTCCGTGATTATTTCAACGAATCTTTCTTTCCGCGGCCTGCGGGACCTTTATTCCGACCGTATCGTGTCGAGGATTATGTCGGACTATGAGATTATTCCTCTGTATGGACGCGACCAGCGTCTTCATATGGTTTAAACAACATATGGTTCAAACAATATGGCTGTTTTTGGCCACTCTGATTTCTGGCAAGCCGATGCGGTATCGCGTCGGCAAGGCTCATCTCAGACCTTAGGGTAGGTAGCGGCGGGAGGGACGTTTCTGGTTCCGCCTGTTGTTCATACATGTTGCAAGCCGGTACGTTTTGCGGCCTGGATTTTTTTGGCAGCAGAGGGAACGCTGCGCAAAACCTGACAATTCTGACAATTCTGACAATTCTGAAAGGCAAGTCTTTCAGAATTCATTTGTTCCGCTGGCGCGTCACAAATGAGACGTCAAGCCTATGGCACTAAGTCAGGGCAGGAAAGGCACCGGCTGCGTGTAAATGGCAAATGGCCAGGTCAGCATGACCATTGCCGAATGCATCCATCAGGTTTTTGGAAAGGGGAAGCACATGTCAGATTCACGAACGTCGGAATTTATTGAGAGGATTCCTGTCGGACCGCTTGCGCTCATGCCGTTGGAATCCATCCTCCCGCTGGGGAAGAAAGTGAATGATTACCTTGCGGCCTGGAGAGAGGAGAGGGAGAGCGAGCACAAGCATACGATCGCCTTCAATGGCTATCAGAAGGACAATTATATTGTTCCGACGAAGATCTCGCGTTTCGGATCCGGTGAGGCCAAGGGCCTCATAATGGAAACCGTCAGAGGCATGGACATTTATTTCATGGTTGATGTCATGAACCATTCCATGACATACAAGCTTTTCGGGAACGAAAATCATATGTCGCCGGATGACCATTATTCTGATCTTAAGCGCCTGATCGCGGCCACCGAGGGAAAGGCGAAGAGGATCAATGTGATCATGCCCTTCATGTATGAATCCAGGCAGCACAAGCGTTCCGGGCGGGAGTCCCTGGACTGCGCCATCATGCTGCAGGAGCTTTTGTCCATGGGCGTGGAAAACTTCATTACCTTCGACGCGCATGATCCCAGAGTCATGAATGCCATTCCCAGGGATTCTTTCGATAATGTTTCCTGCACCTACCAGTTCATCAAGGCACTGCTTAAGAATGTCAGGGATCTCAGCATTGAGAAGGACCATATGATGATCATATCCCCGGACGAGGGGGGCATGGGGCGCGCCATTTACTATGCCAATGTCCTTGGCCTGGATATGGGGATGTTCTATAAGAGGAGGGATTATACCCAGGTGGTGAACGGGCGGAATCCCATTGTGGCCCATGAATTCCTTGGCAGCGAGGTGGAGGGCAAGGACGTGGTGATCATAGACGACATGATTTCTTCCGGGGAGTCCCTGATCGAAACGGCGAGGGAGCTGAAAGCGAGGAAGGCGCACCGGGTCTATGCCTGCTGTACCTTTGGGCTCTTTACGAACGGCCTTTCAATATTTGACGAGGCCTATGCGCAGGGCGTGCTGTCCGGCGTGCTGACGACGAACCTGGTATATCAGTCAAAGGAGCTTTTGGAGAGAAAATGGTATATCAATGTGGATATGTCAAAATATATTGCCCTCCTGATCGACAATATGAACCACGACATGTCCATTTCCGGAATCCTGAATCCCTCTGTGAAAATCACCAAGCTGGTGGCAAAATACAGGAAGAAGAGGGAGGAGGAGAGCGGCCAGATAAGCCTGCCATTGGAATGAGCCGTTCCCTTTGGATGGGACGCGGCGCGGGGGAGGGTTCGGGAGCCCTTCCCCGGCCATTGTCCGGAAGCCCTGCTTTCTCCAACAGGGTCTCAATCTACAGCTTCCTGCTGTCAGTGCTGGTTATTTTGGTTCACGCGGTCAATCTGTCGGAAAATGGCGCGGTCCTTTCGGAATCAGCCTTTTGGGGAAGGCTCACTATTCCGGGTTATATCGAGGACTTTTTCACCAATACTCTGGGGCAGGTGGCGGTTCCGGGTTTTTTTCTGTTGAGCGGCTATCTTTTTTTCCGCACGCTTCATGGCCCGGATGGAATACCGGGAAAGCTTTCGCGGCGCCTGAAAAGCCTTCTTGTCCCGTATCTGCTTTGGAACTCGCTGCATTATCTTGCCCGCCTGCTGACCGGGAACGCCTCCCTTTCCTTAACTGAATGCATAGAGGCCGTGTTCCTTTACCGTTACAATTCGGTTTTCTGGTATCTTTTTCAGCTTTTGCTGCTGTCAGGCCTTGCCCCGCTTCTTTATGTCATTCTGCATACGCCCTGGCTTCGAGGCCTGTTCCCGGCCATTACCCTTGCCGCCATATATAATTCGTTTGATATTCCATATCTCAATGAGGACGCCCTGTTTTACTATTATCTTGGCGCTTTTTTTGCCTGCCGGGGGCGCGCGTTTTTTGAGCAGGGACGGTTCGGTTTCTGTATGAAGGGAAGCGGTTTGCAGATTCAGCCCGGGTCTTCACATCTATCAGAGTGGGTTAATGCCGCTCTGAGTTCTGACAAAGCGAAGCGCCTGAGGGACAAAACGGCCCATCTATCAGAGTGGGGGTTTGCCGCTCCGGATTCTGACAAAGCGAAGCGGGACAAAACGGATCTTCCCTGCGGGCACGGACAGTGGATAATAAATCCTGTGGCGGCAGCCTTGTTCCTGTTTCTATTTATTGCCGCGGAATTCATGAAGCGCAGGGCGCTGCTTGGCGGCATGCCTTCTTTTGCCACGATCCTGGTAGTGATTTCGCGAAGCGCGGGAGCCCTGTCCTGTTGGTTCCTTCTGGGCTGCTTTCCTCTTCCCGAAGCAAGGCCTTATATGAAAGTCAATTTCTTTTTATACGCGTTACATTATCCTCTTGTCAGGGCGGCGGCAAAGCTGCTGGCCTTTGCGGGATTTGCCCCTCAGGATGCTGCCGCATGCCCCTGGAAGGAGTGGTTCCTCCTCCTTCCATATTTCCTCCTGCCTCCCCTCTGTGTCCTGGCCGCCTCAAAGGGCGCGTCCCTATTAAAGAGACACTGCGCCATTTTATGGAGGCTCCTTAATGGAGGCCGCTGATAAACGAAAGAGGCACTGCGCCGTTTTATGGAGGCTCCTTAACGGAGGCCGCTGATAAATTAAATCGGCACTTCGCCATTTTATGGAGGCTCCTTAACGGAGGACGTTGATAAATTAAATCGGTGCTTCGCCTTTTTATGGAGGCTCCTTAATGGAGGCCGCTGAAAACAGGCGCAAAATATCTGAATTCCGTGGAAAACGGAGGAGTCATTTCGTTATGGGAACTTTGACCATTTTCGCATGACCTGCGCCATCAAGTTCCGAAAGCCGTTCCAGGAGGAAGCGGCAGAAATCATCACCGGCTTTTTCCAGAGGAAGCCTGTTTTCATAAATCAGGTCATAGGGGTAATTCTCCACATTGTCATCGGAGGCATTCCCCCAGGATTCCCCGGCAAGATCCGGGCGTCTGACAAGGAGGGTGAGACAGGGGAGGGCGGTAATGCGGGAGCGGATCTTCCTGATTTCTTCCGGCTCCCGCACATGCATGAAAAGCAGTTCCTCATCGGATTGCCGGAAGCTTTCGTATTCCTCCAACAGGCAGCGGGTGGGGAAATCATTATAAGCGGAAAGCAAGGCCTTTAGGTCGGAAAGGAACTTCCTTGATTTTGCATCCTTTTCCCCGGACCAGCCGGCCATGGCCGCCAGACGTTTGACCGGCGTTATGGAAGAAACATTCCTCACCCGGAACTGCTTCCGGGCAAATTCGCAGAGCGTGTCCTTTCCCGCTCCGCCGGAACCATTGATGATGATGACGGCCTTTCCTGAAAAATTGCTTCCCATATCCGATCAAACCTCATGAATCTGCATTGTTTATCTGTCTCTATTATATATGATTTTTGTGCAAAAAAAAGGTTTTTATGAGAGTTTTGCAGACACCATGAAGATTTTGATGGATGGAAGAGATGAAATCAGCGACAGAAGGGTAGCCATTGAACTGTATACAATGGATGAAAGACAGATCCCGGCCCATCAGGAAATCATAGAGGACGCGAAAGAGAAAGCTTTTCCTTATCTGGATGACCGAACAAAAGAAAGGCTCGTTGAAAGGGATGTGCGGGATTAGCGTGACGCGCAGCGGCCAAACTTCAACCTTAATCTTTACCGCATGGACATCACAGATACTGCAAAAGATGAAGCTGTAAGACGATATCCCGTCAGCATGAGAGATGACGTCATGCGGCGTCTAAATGATGTGTCGCAGGAAAAGATAGAAGAAGCAGCAAAAGACTTTGCCGCGAAAATCCTTTCCATGATGGATGAGCATCCGGAACTGAAAGAAGCTCTGAAAGAAGCTCTGATGGAAGGTATGAGCCAGGCTATGGAAACGGACGACCAGCAGCCGGGAACGTAGGATTACAATGCTCCGTTATATGATGAGGGTCCAGACACTGGATGATGCAGGGTGCGAACAAGTTGGTTTTAAGAGACAGAAAAAGAGACTCCGGATGAGCGGAATGCTGCTTCCGGAGTTTTTTTCTGTCATGACATCCAACGAAGACCAAAAGGGCTAACGAAAAAATATCCGCAAAAACATATTTGCCATGCATCCATGGCATAATTATAATAGTAAAAAATCAATGTCTCGAAAGGAGAAAAGATATGCTACTGTTGATTTCTTTTGCATGTATGGTGCCATCGATTATACTGTTTTTCTGGATGCGAAATCGCATAAATCAGGATTCTATGAATCGACAATTATACAATAAGGCATTATTACGGGGAATCCTGTGTGTTTTCCCGGTACTTCTTGCTTCTGGCCTGACCTATATTACACTGCGTCTCGCAAAAATTGAGGAAGCAAACGCACTGCTATATCAGTTTCTGTACAAATTCCTCGTCCTGGCCTTTGCGGAGGAAATGGTAAAGGGGTTGATGCTGGAAGGATTGCTGAAGAAGAACAAGGCGGCGTCTTTATCATGGCTGGATATCATATGTCTTATGACCGCAATTGGAATTGGATTCCAGATCATTGAATCCCTGGCGTACACGTTCGATGGAAATATCGGTGTACTCGTTGTCAGAGGTATTACGCTGGGCCATGCTGGATATGGATTTATTATGGGCTACTTCTTCGGAAAGGGCATGAAATACGGAAAGAAATCGGACTACGCATTGGGTTTCCTTATCCCGTGGTTCCTACATGGGCTTTATGACTTTTCGTTATCAGAGGAACTGTTGTCTATAAATGACAATTTTGTCTTCCTTCCGGTATCACTGGCCTTCATGGATTTGGTAGTAATTATCGTATGCATCGTTTTTGTTTATAGGTCGAGAAAGAAAGAGGTATATACAGAAAAGATGCCAGCCGCAATCAGCGCAGAGGAGGCGGCAGCGGAAGAAGAGGATAAGATTGCGGAAAAAGAAGAAAGCTGAGCAAAAAGGAAAAATGCAAAGAATGGGGATTCGAAACGGTGAAATGCTGCTTTCGGAGGCTTTTTTGTTTCTAAAATGCCTCGACAGTCTCATAGCGGGGGATGACAGCCCGCCAAGAGCAGTTGAGGAAGAGGAGCTGGATCTGGAACATTGAGAATGCAAAATATCCATCAAAATTTTTTTAAACCAGAGGGCGAAATACTTTCTGGTTTTTATAATGTTCAAATTTGATTAGGAAATCCAACACCAAACTTAATTTAAAAGCTTAACGCAAAAATATAAAATATCAAATATCAAGTCCAGAAAATCACACACCTTTATAAAAGACTCTTGATGAAGAATGTTTTATGATATAATATAAATTATTAGACTATTTCTTTTTGAGAACGGATTACTGTTAATAATCAACATTGCTAAATTAACCATCCCGCATATAGGCTATGGAGGTGAATGATGAAGAAAAAAAATTTTTTGTCAGGAATGAGATTTGTGTCGGTTATTCTTACTGTATCTATGGTGTTTGGGAACATAGGCATGTCATCATTTGCAGATGATTCAATCATTGCCGAGAAATCGGAAGCAGAATTGGAGACATTGGAAGAGGCGCTTTATGATGAGGAAGGCTCATTGACGAAAGAAGATTCCGCAGGAGAAGATTCCACAGAAGAAGATTCCGCAGGAGAAGATTCCACAGAAGAAGATTCCGCAGGAGAAGATTCCACAGAAAAAGATTCCGCAGGAGAAGATTCCGCAGGAGAAGATTCCACAGGAGAAGATTCCGGAGGCGAAGATTCCGCAAGAGAAGATTCCGCAGAAGATGATTCCATGGAAGACAATTCCGTAGAAGGCGATTCAGATGCCAAAGAAACAGAAGAGCTTACGGCATCTGAAGACGATAAGTCAGAATCTTTCCAGCAAGATGATGTTGATGTGGATTTGGATAATGAAGAACAGATAATGTATGATGATGGAACAAACGAAACAGAGATTGACATTGAGCCTGTGGAAGAGGGGACGGAAAATGTAGATAATGGGGATGAGGTCATCAGAGACACAGAAGAAATTGATGAAGAAATCGAAACGGATTATCCTGGCACAGAGGCTGCGACGGAAGAAAGCCAAAGCAATATAGATGAAACAGATTCAGGCATAATTACAACCGAGGCGAAAGAACTCAATTATGAGGAGGAAATTGTCTCAGAAACTGAAGCATCAGATTTTGACGTTGACGCTGAAGATGAGAATGAATTATACACAGGAAAAATTGAAGAATTTCCTGTCGATATGATTTCAGAAACTGAAGAAAACCTTGCCGTGGAGGAAACTGCTTGTCAGGAAACGGGTGAAGAAAGACATGAGCTAATAGATGGACAGGAAGACGATACATCTACGGTTAAGGTATTCGAGCCTGATAAAGAAGAAATGGAATCCTCCAATGAATTGGAGGATGCGAATAGCGCATACGATGAAAAGTCGCTTTCAAAAGAGGATTCTTCTGAAGAAATAATCGATGAAGATAATTCGAAAAAACTGGAATATGAAGATGAAGAAGTAGCTGTACTCCTGGAGGAAGAGGAGGCAATTCTGAACACGGAGGAAAATGTAGAAATTAAGGATGAGAAACTCAACAACAATGCCGAATTGATTGACAAATCCGGGACAAGAGCCATAGTATATTGCTATGACTTTCATAATTCCATGAGAAGAATTGCAGGGGATAAAGAATATTCTTTCGAGCCAAATACAAATATTAAGGCGTTCGAAAGGGCGGCTAACGATGCTGGATTTAGCAAAACGTCAGATTATTGCGTCAGTACGGATGATAGCGATTATCCGGTTTACCTCTCGTTCCAGAATGGCGTCATAAAATGGTTTTCCGAAGCAGAGATGATAAGTTTTGAATATGGATCGGCGTCAAGTCTTTTTAGTAACCTTCAAAATATAACGAACATTGACATGAGCGGGATCGACTTCACTGACGTGACAAATATGGCCTACATGTTTAATGGATGCAATGGATTGAAGAACCTGGATTTGTCTGAATTCAACACCAGTAATGTTACCGATATGTCGTCAATGTTTTCATACTGCACAAGTTTGACCAGCCTGGATTTATCTGAATTTGATACAAGCAAAGTCACGGATATGTCGAACATGTTTTATAATTGCACGGCATTAACTGCGTTAGATTTAAGCAATTTTAATACTGACAAGGTTGAGGATATGACATACATGTTCTATCAATGCAGTAGTTTAACAGAAATTGATTTGAGTCATTTCGATACAAATAAGACAAAGGACATGCGATGTATGTTTTATGAATGCGATAATTTGACATACGTAGATTTAAGCAGCTTCAATACAAGCAATGTTACATCGATGTATGGAATGTTTAATGGTTGCAAAAGTTTATCAAGCCTGAATTTGAGCAACTTTGACACTGGCAGGGTCGAAAACATGGCATGGATGTTTTGCGAATGTATGGAATTAACATCGCTTGATTTAAAAACGTTCAATGCCCAAAATGTTACTGACATGTCATATATGTTTTACAAATGCAACAACCTAACAAATATTAATTTCCCAGACAATCTAAACACAATAAATGTTACAGATATATCGTATATGTTTTATGATTGTGGGAATTTGGAGGGTCTGGACCTGAGCGGGCTTAATGCCGAAAAGATAACGGATATGTCATATTTGTTCCATGGCTGTAAAAGCCTTGAGGACATAGATATAAGCAATTTTGACACCTGCAACGTGACTGATATGACGGAAATGTTTCATTCCTGTAGCGCAATCACAACATTGGATTTAAGAGGATTTAATACCGAACATGTAACCACTATGTGCTGTATGTTTGAAGGCTGCAATAAATTGACGAATTTGGATCTAAGCGGGTTTCAAACAGATAACTTGACAGATATGAGGAGTATGTTTTATGAATGTACAAGTCTTACGAATTTGGATTTGAGTAATTTTAATACTGAAAACGTGAAAGATATGTGGGGTATGTTTTATGCCTGTTCTTCATTGAGATCATTGAATATCAGCTCCTTTGTCTTTGATAATGCAGAAAATGTTTCATCGATGTTTAGCGGCTGCAAGAATCTCGAAACAATATATGTTGAACGGGATTTTTCTAACAATAATTCTGTTACATCGAATACGTGGATGTTTTATGACTGTGTTAACCTTAAAGGCGGGAACGGGACAAGATATGACCGGGAGCATTTAGATGTTGAATACGCGAGAATTGACCAACCGGGCATTCCTGGGTATTTTACAGATTCAACTGTAAAAAAGACTGCGCAAAAATTAAAGTTGAAAACGCCTGAGAACAAGTCAATGGTTCCGGTTGGGACAAAGGTTACGGTGAAAATAAGTGGTTCCAAGGGGAAAGTCACATATAAAAGTTCGAACACTGATATTGCCACGGTGAGTTCGAAAGGCGTGGTAACTGCAAAGAAAATCGGCACGATCAAAATAACAATCAGCTCAGATGAAACGTATAATTACAATAAGGCAAGCATAAGTCTTACACTAAAAATAACTCCCGCAAAAACATCATCTCTCACATTATCAAATACTTCAAAAGGAGTAAAACTCAACTGGAAGAAGGTGACTGGAGCTACAGGTTACTATATCTACAGGAATGGCAACAAAGTCGCCACAATAAAGAAGGCAGCCACAGTCACCTACACAGATAAGAAAGCGAAAACCAACGGAACAAAATACCAATACGAGGTTTATGCCTACGCAAAAACAGGAAAAGGAGCAGCTTCCGCAAAGAAGACCATTTACTACCTGACAAGACCGACTATTATCAGCGCAAAAAACAGTTCAAGTAAAAAGATTACAACAAAGTGGAAAAAGAACGCAAAGGCTACGGGATATGAGATTCGTTACATAACTGGAAAGACAGAAAAAACGAAGAAAGTAAAGAAAAACGGTACGATAAATACAAACCTGAAAGGATTAAAAAAGAGTAAGACGTACAAGGTTTCCATACGTTCATACAAGACAGTAGGCAAAGTAAATTATTATTCTGAGTGGTCGGCAGCGAAAAGCGTAAAAATCAAAAAATAAGCAAAAGAACAGGCATCCGTCCGTTCAAACAGTTGAGCAGCTTTGTTGAGGAAACGGCGCTCAGAAGTGTGGGGCATATTCCGTATTACTTTGGAGGAAAGCCTGAAGCAAATGACTATGCTGGAAACAATTTCTATCGGATCATCGGGTCAGACCATGAAAACAGGGTATTTCGCGGTCTCGACTGCTCAGGATGGGCGAACTGGGTGTACTGGAATATCATGGGAAAGCGGCTTGAAGAAGAAATTATTTACGAGCAGGTTCATCTGGGTGTGGGCATCGAAAGAGAAGAGCTGCAAACCGGTGACATCATCGTATGGCCGGGAACGGGATCAAGGATCGGGCATGTAGTCATGTTCCTTCGATTTGACGACAATGGAGACATCGTATACATCCACGAATGCGGTGCCGGGATTGTTCAAATCGGCGAGAGTAAGAATGTGGAAGGGAAGTACAGGAAATTGGTGTACTGAGAAAAATAGTTTGAAAAGGAAGGCCCGGGTAGCGGTATGCTATCCGGGTATATTTTGTCTTGATGGAAACTAAAACAAATTATTATTCTGCAGGTATTTTAGCGAAAAGAGAATTTTTGGTGAACTTCGCCCTCAGAGAGATCTGCCGACTGACCGTTTCCTGGAAAGGCAAAATACTATCTTAAACTCAAGCAAACATTGCTTTATTGAAGAATAATGATGTGGAGTATTTAACGGGCATGTTTCAAACCTAGCGGACAAAAATTTGTAATTTGAATTCCAAGGGGGC
>CAMKKZ010000047.1 GCA_946413525.1 uncultured Oribacterium sp. | reverse complement strand
AATATCAAAGGAGAATTATCCCTCTTGCGAGGTGATAATTGTCAAGAAGTTAGGGTTTTAAGATCAGGTTATCCGCATATTGGGAAAGAGATAGTTTTCTTAAGAACTCTTCCTGTGCAAAAAGTTGAAGAACCATCTGAAATGGAATCCCTTCTTCTTTTGACTGATTCTTCAATCTCGTCAGCACCGATGCCGCCATGTTCTTTATAGCCATACTCCCAACACCTCCCTTACCTTTTTTTCTACATGAAGCAGTTTCGCGTACTTCATAAGTCTCGCCTCTACCTTCTTGGGATCCTGAACATATCGCTGTATAGCCACATTGAATACTTCTCCATCCACTTTGTTTCTATGAAGAAGGAGATCACAAATAGTTCTTTCCCTGTCATATATCTTTACAGGCTTACCATCGATTTCCGCTTCTTCTATTCCTACCTGATAACGATCACTACGAATAAAGTGTGGCTTTACTATAGGATAATCAATATAGAATCTGGTTCTGGTGCTCTTATTATCTACTGCCAGATGCCATGCCGTTGGAGTTCTGTCCGTATAACCATAGTAATCCAGGGCACTCTCCATGCAGATTACCCCGTCTGGAAACAGTGTAGTAATGGTTGGGATATCCGAAAAGGAATCTTCTCCTGAATACTGATAGTAGCCACGTCTAACCTGCTCTATCTCACCCTCTTCCAGCAGATGTTGGATTTTCTTATAGTAGAAGCCCTCTTTTTTTAGTTCCGCAGTTCTCATTAGACCGCCATGCCTGTCAAAAACCGCTTTAAGACTTTCACCCATGCAATCACCCTCTTCTATTATTTTAATATACAATTTCTCAACAGTTTTTGTATAGTTTGATAAATAGAGTATATCGCCTGTCTTGAAAAATGTCAAGAAAAACGGCCAACAGAGAAAGAATCTCCTGCTGACCGTCATTTCCGATATATTTCCAATTTTTATTTTATAATCACGCCTTCACATCAAATCCAACAGTCCCGCTTACGTTCCCTGATGACAATCCTTCCGCTATCTTAGCGGTAACACTCCTGACATCTGTTCCAACAGCAGAAATAGTAAACTCATCTGTCATTTCTTCAGCTTCAGCCTTCTCTGCCCGGCGCTTTTCAATCCGTTCCTGCTCTGCTTTTTTCTCCGCCCTTTTCTTTTCCACCTTCTCCTTAGCCGCCTTATTTTCCCCAGCTTTTTTCTTTGCATTCTCTCTTGCAATTTTCCCATCAGGATCATTTGTACTTCCACTTGTGCATGAAATATTTCCATTCTCATCGATGTTGTACGATGCATATGTCACAACTGGACTTCCCGGAGCAGCATTTACTGCACTGCATAAGGATTTAACGCAATCAGGAATTGCTTTTAAGTTTTCCTCCAGGTATGCGGCTTTTTCCGGATCATCTTTACATTTCTGCAAAAATGCTTTCGATACATTCACATTAACAGGAACTCCCTGCATAGAAGTACTGCCTGCATTCATATAGCTATACTTGTCCTGCAAGTATTTTGAATAATCATCAACATTCTTAAAGCCGGTCTTGATTTCTTCTTTCCTTGTTACTCCCGGCGTAGGTGTTTTCAATTCCATAACCTGTGATGTAACACCGCTACTTATCTCCATCGACATAATTCTGACCTCCCTTTCTTCGAATCCTCGAAGCTTTGTGTGCATCGTTGCCTTGCTGAAGGTTCCCGGACATTCGCCAAAACGAAAAGAGCCACTCTTCCAAGATTTCTCTTAGAAAAGTGGCTCTCAATAAGCGCAACTTCTATTTTTCTTTCCTGCTGCTTCGTACTGCTTTCCGTCCTTTCCCGTATTATTCAGTGTTATAGGGTATTATAAGGACGAAATTTGCTGTACTCTTGCTGTACTTTTTTATCTCAAAGGCTTGGAAGCCTTGATTTTACTGCATTTCTCAGCTCAACGACTTCAAAGTCGGGAAATATAATACCACCCTATTGTGTCAGAAAATGTAATACCTGCTCAGGAAATAGGTTCTTTCCCGGTCAACAAGCTTTCTCTCCGATTCCTTCTCCGGATGAATATTGAATTCATCGAAAATCATCACCTGCCTGTTTTCCAGATCATAAAGCGGCCATTCTTTTTCCGTTCCGTTCGGCGAAACATCCGCGCCGAGAGATGGATTTCCGGTCTTCGCGAACTGCACCCACATTTTCCGCATGGTCTTTGAGAAGCCTTCATCGATCGCCCCTCCCGAGGCATCATTCATTTCCGGATGATCGAGCACCGTCGTAAGCTCCATCCCATGTCCGCTTCTCACCGTAAAGAAATAGGTATAAGCCTTTCCTCCGGCCGCGGTCTGGTTCTCCGCAGTTCTGAAAAGCGGCGCCATAAACCAGATCTGGTCAAGCAGGCGATTGAGATGCTCGCCGCTTTCATCCCTTATGTCCCAGCAATAGCTCTCAACCAGTTCCTTCTCCCCGTCCGTGAGTTGGGCAAGCTTTTTTTCCTTGAGATCATTTGCCCACAAATTGTAAGCATCCATTCCCATGGAACCCATCCAGGTGCTCATCTCGTCCTTGTTGCAGCCGATAAGGAGATCGATATCCTTCGCCGCGCCCTGCGCGTAGGCGTCAAGTGTCTCAAGTGGCAGGAAACTTCCATCTCTTTCCGGAAGGCCGCGCAGCAGGATCACGTCCCCGCCTGCCTTCACAAGCTCGCCGGCATCGATTTTCTTAAGGTCCGCGACGGTCTTGCAGGAAAGCGCGTCCATCAATTCGTTCGTAAGCTCAATGCTCTCCTTCGTGGACCGGCTCATGGCGGGGGAGCCGCTCTCCGCGATGACCCTCCTGAAATACCGCTGAGAGCCCTTGACCAGCGGGAGCAGGGACACGCTTCCGGCGCCGGCCGACTCGCCGAAGACCGTAACATTCCCAGGGTCGCCGCCGAAGCCCGCAATGTTCTCGTGGACCCATTTCAATGCCACAATCTGGTCCATGAGCCCCAGATTCTGCGCGTCGGGATAGTCCGCTCCGTCCGGCAGGTGGGACAGATGCAGGAAGCCGAGGACTCCGAGCCTGTAGGGAATGGAAACGACAATGACATCCGGATTCTCCGTGACAAAGTTCTGAAAATCATATCCCGGATCCACCGTCCCGCCAATCTCGTAACCGCCGCCATGGACCCATACCATGACCGGCTTTTTCTCCGCGGACGCATTGCAGGCCTTCCACACATTGAGATACAGACAGTCCTCTCCCTGAACGTAAGCGGCAGAGTATTCAACCTCCCTCTGGGGGGCGCATTTCCCATTGTAATAAGCCTCGTATACGCCGTCGTCCTTTTCAACATCCACCGGCGCTTTCCAGCGCAGCTCTCCGACGGGCTGCTCGCCGACAAAGGGTATACCCCTGTAGACAATTACATTTTCAATCTTCCTGCCAACGAAGGTACCGTTCACACACTTTACCGCCAGTGACTCATCATAATTGCCGTCTGTAATCTTCCTGTTCTCACCGTAACGGGCTCTTGCCGCCTCCTTCAGCTGACTCATGACTTTCGCGTGCTCCTCCGTCAGAGTCGCGCTGATCGGATCCTTGATAATCCCGCCCATTGCCTTTTTTCTCCTTTCCTGATAGGACAAAAATTATAGAACATGAAATATAGATCATGAAATATGGATCATGAATTATGAATTATGAATCATGAATTATGAGACATGGATGTTCCATCAGTCACATCCATGTCCGTAACTGGCGAAACCCACAGGGTTTGTTCGCCGCCCTATTCTTTACGAATAATTTTCCTTAATCTCTTGCTCAAGGCAAACATTATGTGATAATGTATGTATGTTCCAATGGCGCTAATAAATCAGTATTATCTGAAGGATAAATAACCAACGGATATTGACGGTTAATTTCCAGTTCAAAAAAATGCCGTTCTCACAAAACGAAAGGAAATGCAGTTATGGCAAATATTAGTCCTGTATCAGATCTTCGTAATTACAACAAAGTACTTGAAAAAGTTTCTGTAGGTTCCCCAGTCTATCTCACGGTAAATGGCAGAGGCAGATATACCATCCGTGATATTTCAGAGGATGAGGAGTTTGAAAAAACGAAAGCCATGCTGCATCTTATGTGCGAACTTAATGAAGGCAGACGTTCCGGGGAAGAAGAAGGCTATTTCTCCCCTGAAGATGTAAAGGCATACTTCCACGGTAAACGTCCATGAAATATCAGGTGCAATATTCCAAAGCAGCAATACGTGACCTTGACCGTATATGGACCGAGGTTTTCGAAGCTTCCAGAAGTTACGATATTACTGAAAAGTATATAAATGACCTGATGAAAAAAGTCGATGCAAAAGCACTTTATCCATAATCCGGTTCTCCTCTGTATTATCAGGACAGCTTTACAGGCTACTACTCTATCGTTTTCAAAGCGTATCGGGTCTTCTATCGGCTCGAAGATAATGTGATTCTCATAGACAGAGTCCTCTTTGGCAGGAGCGATTATTTACGGCATTTACATTTGGAAATAGATGAAGAATCGTAACTGTTCAGCCTGTCTGAATTCTGCGCGTCAAACATCATAGGCCAGAATTTTCAGGATTCTATCCACAGCATTCCATGTGCTGCAGATAAAAGCTTGCTTCACCCAGTATCTTCCTCAGGTTTTCAAACTGCAGGGTATTCATTGCGGAATCATAATCCATAAGGGCCGTTTCACTTATTTCCAAATCCTGCGGTACGGCGCATTGGCCTTCAAATTTGGCCAGGTAATATACCACCGTCTTCAAAGCATCGGGACGGTTTTTCCTCTCCAAAGGATATTCGCAAAATGTCCTGAAACCGTCAATGAAGGACACATCCAGTCCCGTCTCCTCCTTAATCTCCCTCAAGGCCGTATCATGTTCAGACTCCCTTTTCCTCATATGACCCTTAGGGAAGCCCCAAATACCTTTTTGGGAACGCACCAATAAATAACGGGGCTGTCCCCCTTCGATGCAAAAGACGACTGCCCCGCAGGATCTTTCCCTCTGCATACCGCCCCACTCCCTTCCCCACGGCTTAACTATATTTGGATTTCAGCACTTTACAACTTTTATCCACAAATACCATATTTATGGGGATGTACAGTGTTTTGAAGACAATATACATTCGAAATTATATAAACTTGTAAAGTGCTGTCAGAGATATCCCAATGGCTTTTATCCTGTGAATTCCAACATGTCAAAGTATCCGCAGGGCAAAGAAGCTCACAGGATAATGTCAATGAAGCGGTCGAAGGCGGACTGCCCCTCCGGGGTGCGCTTGAACACGCCGGCGTCCATCAGGACCTGCAGGAAGACGTCGCCAATCTCGTGCCTCAGGATCTCGTCCACATTCTCCTCTGAGAGCTTGTCGTATTTCGGCAGGAACTGCTCCGCCCAGTCCGCATGCTTCCGGATAGCCTCGTTCGCCCGGATGTCGGAACCATTAAGGATGGCCTCCCTGAGGAGGGCCATCTCCCCCTGCAGGCGGGACGGCAGCACGGCCAGGCCCATTACCTCAATCAGGCCGATGTTCTCTTTCTTAATATGATGAAGCTCGGCGTGAGGGTGGAAGACCCCAAGAGGATGCTCCTTCGTCGTGATATTGTTGCGGAGCACCAGATCCAGCTCGTACTTCTCCCCCCGCATCCTGGCGATGGGCGTTATCGTGGAATGGGGCTCCCCATCCGTCTCGCTGAAAATGAACTGGCTTTCGTCCGTATAGCCCCTCCATTTCCGGAGAACGCGGTCGGCCAGACCGGCCATGCGGTTCGGATCCGTGCCCGAAAGCCGGATGACGGACATGGGCCATTTCACCACGCCGGCCTCCACATCCGGGTAGTCGTAAACCGAGAAACGGCGCTCCACCGGAGCCTTGGCCATGGCGAACTCATAACGGCCCCCCTGGAAATGCTCGTGAGCCAGGATCGAACCTCCCACGATGGGAAGATCGGCATTGGAGCCCACGAAATAATGGGGGAACTGCCTCACGAAATCAAAAAGCTTAAGATAAACCGCCTTGTCGATGACCATGGGCACGTGCTTCATGTTAAGAACAATGCAGTGTTCATTGTAATACACATAAGGGGAATACTGGAACCCCCAGGTGGCGCCCTGGATGCTGATCGGAATGATCCGGTGATTCTCCCTGGCGGGATAATCCAGCCGTCCCTCGTAGCCCTCGCATTCCCGGCAGAGCTGGCACTTCGGGTAGCCCAGGGCCACGCCCCTGCCCGCCGCGGCAATAGCCTTCGGATCCTTCTCCGGCTTGCTCAGGTTTATCGTGACATCCAGCTCCCCGTATTCCGTCTGCGCCTTCCATTTCTGATCCTTCTTAATACGGTAGCGGCGGATATAGTCATTATCCCTGCTGAACTTGTAGAAAAAGTCCGTCGCCTTCTTCGGATCCTCCTTCTCCATCTCCCGGAAGCGCCGGATAAGCTCAGATGGACGCATCGTAAGACAGCCCATCAATTTCGTATCGAAAAGATCCCGGTACGCCACGCTGTTCCCTTCGATAATGCCGGCCTCCGCGGCATAGTCAAGAAGCCCGGAAAGCGCGCCCTCCAGATAGGAACCATCCTCAAGAGCCTCCTCCGGAATTCCCTCCGCCTCAAGGCACACCTCTCCCTTCGTCACATTGGGCTCATGTTTTTTCAGCAGGATAAGCAGCGAATTGATCGCCCAGACAATATCCTCCTTTTCAATCAGGCCGCATCGCACGGCATAGGCCACGAGCTTCCTGATCCCCTCCTGTACCCCGTCCTGTACCAAATCCATCTAATCCTCCTGCTTTATACAAATTGATTATAACTATTCAGCACCCTATTCGCAGTCGCCTTTGGCGAATGCATGCGCGCGTTCAGAGTCGCTCCGCGCCCTGTCCGCCCTTAGGATTTCAGAGAATTCCAAATGAAAAACAAGCTTTCCATTTGGAATTCTGTGAAATTCGGAGGGTGCTGAATAGTTACAATTGATTTTCCGCCGTAGTCAAAGCCGCCCGGCCACTTACGCCTCCTCGCGGGGGCCTCCGCCGATGCCCGGCGTATAGAAGGAACAGTCATAGCCGATCTTCTCCCTGTAGGCATCCCCGACCTTTTTCTGAAATTCCTCCGCTGCCTCCTCCTTTACAATGGACACGGTGCAGCCACCGAAGCCGCCGCCCGTCATCCTTGCCCCGAGGCACCCGGGAATCTTCCAGGCCTCCTCGGCCAGCACGTCAAGCTCAGGACAGCTCACCTCATAATCATCCCGAAGGCTCACGTGGGATTGGTTCATCAGCTCTCCGAAACGGGCAATCTCGCCCCGTTCCAGCACGGCAACTGCCTCGATGGTCCGATTGTTCTCATAGACCGCGTGACGCGCCCTTTTCCTGACCACGGGATCCGAGATGGCCTCCGCGTATTTGTCAAAGTCCTCATTGGACAGTTCGCCCAAGGCCTTGATTCCGGAAAGGGCCGGTACCGCCTTAAGCTGCTTCAATGCCTCCTCCGATTCCCGGCGGCGGTCATTATACGCGCTCCCCACCAGCTTGTGCTTTTTGTTCGTGTTCGTGATAATGATTTCCAGCCCGCGGAGATCCAGCGGCGCGTATTTATATTCCAATGTCGCCGTATCCAGGAAGATCGCGTTCCCTGCCTTCCCCATGGCGCTGGCGAACTGGTCCATAATGCCGCAGTTCATGCCATTGTAATTGTTCTCACAATCCTGCCCGATCAGCGCCAGTTCCACGTTGGAAACATCGAAGCCATAAAGGTCCCGTAGGAAATATCCCGTAAGCACTTCAAGGGACGCGCTGGAGGAAAGCCCGGAACCATTCGGGATATTCCCGTAAAAGGCGATGTCCAGACCCCTCTCCATCTTCATGCCCTGTTTGTCGAAGGCCCACATTACCCCCTTGGGATAACCTGTCCAGGAATCCTCCTTAAGGGGGCGGAAATCCCCCAGCCGGCTCTCCGTCACTCCCTTGTCCGGGATGTTTCCGGAATAAAGGAAAAGCTTGCCGTCCTTCCTGGGGCGCACCGCCGCATAGGTCCCGATACTCAGGGCGCAGGGGAATACATGACCCCCGTTGTAATCCGTATGCTCCCCGATCAGGTTGACCCTCCCCGGCGCGAAGTACACCTTCGCCCCCTTCGAATCCCCGTACACCTTTTCAAAGCACTCCAAAGTTTTTTGTACCATGTCCACTGCCATACCCGCCTCCAGTCAACACATCAACTCTAATACTTAAGCAAATTGTTGTTACAATTCAAGGCCCAACGTCCTGCCGCAAGCGGCCGGAGCCTTCTCCCCGCATCCTAAATCCAGCGCCCGCGGCGCTTCACCCCTCACTGTCAGACGCAGCCAGTCGCAGGGGAAGACCCATCAAGACAGCCGCAAAATCATCAAGACCATCAAAAGCTGTCAGAGCCGCTCATCTCAAGGGAAGGCCATCAGAACGGCCGCAAAATCACCAAAACCATCAAAAGCCGTCAGACGCCGCCTGTCGCAAAGGAAGGCCATTTTCGTCAAGAAGGAAGAATCGGCATTCGCAGGCGTCAAAGGCGGCCATGGAGGATCCGACATAATTATCCGGACTGACACTTGTTTTGATCCGGATAGTATCCGAGAAGGAAACGAACTTGCCGTTTCCGGGGATGACGGCGCTGCCGCGCATGGAGCCGTCCACGTCGTAAATCACAATGGAAAGACTGCCCACATCCTTTTGCAGGAACCATCCCCTGACCAATGCCGCGTCAACCACATAGCGAACCTTTTGATTCTGGCCATTTCCCTTACTGGAAGCGTCCGCATCTCCGCTGCCCGTATCTTCACTGATTCCAGCCGTTTCTTCCTCACTGCCAGTTGAAGCGCTGCCGCTGCCCACACTACCGCCGTTATCCGCGTCTGCATCACTTCCGCTGCCCGCAAGCTCCGAGGAAGCTTCCCCGTCAATATCGCCCGTGTCTTCTTCCCCGGAGAGACCGGCCTCACCATCATTAATCTCAGCATCCTCCTCGATGGTGGGCTCCCAATATACCTCCTCCGTCTCATGGAGTTCGTCTGGCCTTCGGATCTCCTGCCATCCCATGCCGAGAAGCTCCTCCAGGTTGACAAAGCCATAGCCATAAAGGTCGTCGCGCCCGGCGCTTCCCAGATCCACAGCCCTTTCCTTAAGGATCTCGTAAATCGTGTCATTATCCATCATGGGCATGAGCTGCCGCATGATCGCCATGACCGAAACGACGCAGGGGCAGGCAAAGGAAGTGCCTGTACTGCTTCTTATACCGCCTTCCGCATCAATAAGCATAATGGCATAACCCGGCGCGCAGACATCCACATAGGCATTATGCATTGCATTGCTGTAATAGCCCAGGTTGGACCGGACGGAAGTGACGCTGATAACCTCCGGATAAGCGGCGGGATAAAGGATGCTTCCCTGGGGAAAGCTGCTGTTGACATTTCCGGAGGAAGCAACCAGCAGCACCCCTTCGTCATAGGCGTGCTTTACGGCATCGTAAAGAATGGCGGAATCCGTTGTCAGACCCCAGCTCATATTCACCACATCGCAGCCAAACTCGTCCACAGCCTTATAAAGCATTTCCGACAACACGGAAATAGTGCCTCCGCCCCCATTCTGGAAACAGCGGATTGGAACAATCTCCACCCCCCGAGACAGGCCCGTGCCGCCGATGTCATTTTCATCCGCGGCAATAATCTGCGCAACCCTTGACCCATGATAATTATCGTCCGTCATTGCGACACCATCAATCTCTTCATAACGGTTATAGCCCTGCACAATATTTGCCTCCTGAAGGTCAATATTGTTGAGATCAACACCGCTGTCAATGATGCCGACCCGGACGCCGCTGCCGTCCAGCCCATATTCCGCGGAATAAGCGGCCAGCATTTTCTCATACGGCCAGCCATGATTCGCATCCGAGGATGCCGCGAGAACCGCCTCCTCCGTTAATGCCGCGGTAACCTCCTCCGAGGATGCCCGAGCAGCAGCCTCCTCCGTTAATGCCGCGGAAATCTCCTCCGAGAATGCCCGAGAAGCCGCCTCCTCCGTTAATGCCGAGAAACCCGCCTCAAGGGATGACTCAGAATCCACTTCATCCAAATCCATGAGATAAACAACATAGTCCGGCTCAGAAATGGATGCCGTCCCATCAAGAAGCAGGGATCTGGCAAGCTCCTCATCCTCCGTGCGAAACATATTGCCAGATACCCTTTCGAGCCCTGAGCCTTCCGCATCCCCGGACTCTTCCAGAGCCGCAAGTCCGGCCTGCTCCTCCTCGGGTATGAGGACAACGAAGCCCTCATGGGGAGCCTCAAGATCCCACTTTTCCAGAATCTCCTCAGGCTCTAACGCCTCCCAGCCGGATGACGTAGAAAGCCTGTTCACAGGCTTCCGATACTGCTTATTTCCGGCTTTGGAAACCGCGCCATCCTTCTTTTCTCTATTTTTTCCGGAAGAACTCATGGAAGACGAACTTGCAGAAGAAGAACTGCCCCGGGCAGAGCCGCTTCCTTTTCCCTTCTCATCCGTGCCAGGCAACAGGGCCGTATCATCCTGCCCATCGCCCGAATCCCCGGTGTCAGAATTATCGGCGTCGACATTACCGGCATCGGCCTCTATGGCATCTCCTGCGTCCGCCTCCAAATCACCCGAATCGCTATCATCCCAGGTATCCGCATCGCTGACATCCCCCGCGTCCGCCTCCCCGGAAGAAACTCTGACTTCGGATAAATCCGAATCATCGCCGGAAGAATCAGCGGATATTGGGGGCTCCCCGCCTGTCTCCAAAGCCATGTCCCGGTTTACGTCCGCCGAAGCAGTATTAAAAACGTCTTCATCAGAAGCCGTATTGGCGGAAATACTATCGGTAATATTCCCGTCAGATCTATCCGTATCAGAAACATTTCCGAAAGCATTCTTTTCAGAATCATTCTCAGAAATATTCGTAATATTTTCAGAAGTATTTACATCGGAAACATTCTCGGAAATATTCGTATCAGTAATATTTGCGGAAATATTCTCAGAAACGCCTTTATTGCTAATATCATCATCAGAAAATTCCCCGCCGGAAACCGTGGCAGAACTGTCCTCAGAACCGCCCGAAAGATCCACATTGGAAAAATCCCCATTAAACAGCTTCACATTATGAAGATTCAGAAAAACCGCGCAAAGTAAAAGGCATAAAATCCCTCCCGGCACGGCAATCTTCAGAAAACTCCGGCTCTCCTTGTTCCATTTCTTCATTTAAGGCACCCGCCCTTCCTCTTCGGGCTTCAAAAACTGCCCATATCATTCCGAATTCAAAAACGTCATATCGGCCAGGATTCAAAAGCCGGCCATTCCGTCCCAGGATAAAATCCCACGCCATCCCAGGTTAAAATCCCACACAATCCCAGGTTAAAAACCAACGCAATCCCAGGTTAAAAACCAACGCCACCCCAGGTTAAGAACCAACGCAATCCCAGGTTAAAAACCAACGCCACCCCTCAGGCAAAATCCTGACTCCTGATCCCCGGAACCTGATTTCCAAATCCCAACTCCTAAGTCCTAATACCCCATAAACAGCCTTGCCACCCGGCTTGCGACATGATATACCGGCCCCTCCAGCGCCTTTCTCGCGTTGCGGAGCTCCTGCCTGATGGCGATATGCTGCGGGCAGTGCTTCTCGCATTTCCCGCATTCCACGCAGTTTGAAGCGGCAGCCGACTTCTTGTGCAGCACAGTGCACATCATATACTCCCACATCGCCGCAAATTTTCCATCCGTATACCGCCGGTTATAAGCCGCAAAGGTCCCGGGAATATCCACGCCCTGAGGACAGGGCATGCAGTAACGGCAGCCCGTGCATCCCACCTTGAGCTTTTCGTTGATCGCCTCTACAACCTCCTTCAAGAAAGACTGCTCCTGCCTTGAAAAGGCTCCTGTTTCCGCGGCTGAGGCAACCCTGACATTTTCCTCCACCATGGCGAGAGAATTCATCCCGGAAAGCACGCAGGTCACCTCCGGCTGATCCCACAACCAGCGGAACGCCCACTCCGCCGGGCTCCATCCGGAAGGATGATCCTGGAACAGCTTTTTCGCCTTTTCCGGAAGATTCGAAACCAGCTTGCCTCCGCGGAGCGGTTCCATGATAATAACCGGGATTCCTTTTTTCGCCGCGTAATTCAGCCCCGTCCGCCCTGCCTGGGAATTCTCATCAAGGTAATTGTACTGGAATTGACAGAAATCCCAGTCATAGGCGTCCAACAGCCGGCAGAAAATATCTGAATTCCCATGATAGGAAAAGCCCACCTGGGAAATGGAGCCATCTTCTTTCTTCCCCTGGAGCCATTCTCCCATGCCAAGGGAAAGCAGCCTCTCCCAGGTTTCCGCGTCCGGAAGCATGTGCATAAGGTAAAAATCCACATAATCCGTCCGGAGCCTCCTTAGCTCCTCGGAAAAATATTTTTCGGGATCCTCCCGTTTCTTCACCAGGTACTGCGGGAGCTTCGTCGCGATATGCACATTTTCCCTGATTCCGTTTTTTTCCAGTATCTCCCCCAGGGCCGCCTCGCTTCCCGGATATATATAGGCTGTATCAAAATAATTCACGCCCGCCCCATAAGCCGCCATGATTTCCTGCTCCGCTTTTGAAAGGTCGATCCTGCCGCGCTTCTGCGAAAAACGCATGCACCCATATCCCAAAACGGATATATCCCTGCCGATCCTGTCCTTTCTGTATTGCATGTTCTCCCGTCCTTCTGGCACGAATTCCGCGCCTTTCCTATTGTATAGACTTTTTTCTGTTACCGGGAAAGATTTTGTTCCACTAATTCTTGTTCCCTATTTGTCAATAGTAAAAGGAATAAGCTGCTGATTCATCCTACTGTCGTCATTGCCCTTATCCGCTCATTACGTTCTCTGCCGAATGCCCTGAATCCTTCTATAATCTCGGGCGTGGATTTCGGGCAATCATCATCTTACACCACTGGCATAGACGATGCGTTCTTTATCATCATCTTTTGCTCATCTGTAGGTTTCATGTCCCGTGTGAGGGTAGACATTACTTTCTCCCGGAAATCCTCTATCAAATCTCCCTTTTTATCATATACATACATTTCCGCGGCGGATTTCATGACATACCGAAACGCTTGCGGATTAAACTGATTTTTCCGCAAGCTTCTTCCCTCAAAAACAGCCCATAACAGCCCATATAGCTTTACCCACAGGCATAGTCCAATAAACGCCCTGTCCGGCATCCTTGCCAGATCCTATGCCCATGGGTATATTAACATGAAAACAATAATCTATTCAACATTTTTCTGGCATTGGAAAGGTTGCGCAAAGCCTTCCGTTACAGTTCCCGCTTCAATGGAAGCAAGTCAGGATCTATTCCCAGCCCTTGCATACATCGCACCACCCGATGGCCCCGCTGGCCTTTTCGAGTTCAGCGGGAGTCAGCTTCACGGAGCTGTATTCATTTCCCGCCGCCGGATGCACATATTCAAACCTTTTCATTGAAATGTCAAGCCATACCGGAATTCCCTCCGGGACGCCGAAGGGGCAAACCCCGCCGGGCGGAAACCCGGTCATCTTCTCCACGCTGTCCCTGGGGATCATGCTGGGCTTTGTATGAAACAGCGCCTTGAATTTGGAACTGTTCACCCGGCCATCCCCTGCCATTACGATAATGACAGGCTCCTCATTGACAATGAAGGAAAGCGTTTTCGCGATCTCCGCCTCTGAACAGCCAATCTGCTGCGCCGCGTGCTCCACCGTATCGATCAGTTCGGAATGCACTTGCAGCCTGTCGGAAAAGCCCTTTGCCTCCAAATATTTCTTAACCCTTTCATTCACCACGTCAACATACCCCTTATCATTACCTTGATGCATGTGACCTTCTTGTTTGAAAATCATCAGTGCGCGTGAATAGAGCTCAAAAACGTAACTGTTCAGTCAAGCTGAACAGTTACGCCTCGGGCGTGGCGCTTATGCGCATTCCGAGTACGCCCGAGGCGTGCTTTTCGACGCTTTCATACGCACCTCGCGGCAAGCGCGAGGTGCTAACTGAATATTTACTCAGAAACTCCCGTGCCCGTTCCGTTTTCGGGGCTTCAAAGAACGCCTCCGGCGTACTCTCCTCCAATATCCTGCCCTGGTCCATGAAAATAATCCTGTCAGCAACCTGCCGGGCGAAATTCATCTCGTGCGTCACGATCAGCATGGTCATGCCCTCCTCCGCCACCTCCCGGATCACATCCAGCACCTCATTGATCATTTCAGGATCCAACGCGCTGGTAGGCTCGTCAAAGAGCATGGCTCTGGGATGCATTGCCAGAGCCCGGGCGATTGCCACCCTCTGCTGCTGCCCGCCGGAGAGCTGGGCCGGAACCTTTGAAGCCTGCGATTCCACCCCGACCCTCTTAAGCAGCTCCATGGCCTCTTTTACCGCCTGCGCTTTGGGCGTTTTCTTGACACTCATCGGAGCCATGATCACATTCTCAAGGATCGTCTTGTGGGCAAAAAGATTGAAGGACTGAAAGACCATCCCGACCTCCGATCGGATCCTCGCCAGCTCCTTTCCCTCCGCGGGCATCTCCTCCCCCGCAATCCTGATCTTACCCGAATCAATGGTTTCCAGCCTGTTGACCGTCCTGCAAAGGGTAGACTTGCCCGACCCGGAGGGACCGATAATGACTACCACCTCTCCTTTTTTCACTCTCAGGTTGATATTGTCAAGGACATGCAGATCCCCGAAATATTTCTCCACATTCTCTAATTCTATAACAGGGATCTCGTCCCTGATCTCATCCGGCATGAGATTCACCCCCAATCCGAGCGGCCGCCTTGTAGACTTCTATTCCTGAAATCCGGGCAGCCATTCAGCGCCCTGTTTGCGGCCTTCATTCTTTGAGCTGATGCCGCAGGCATTGAGTCATGGCATAAAAAGCTTGCCTTTCATGCTCACGATCGGTAACATTAGCTGTTCATGAGCAAGCATTATACCATCTCGAAAGCAAAACCGATTCAGGCCTCAATCTTCATTTTTGAGGCAGCGAAAAGGGAAAGCCTGTTCAGAAGATAATTGATGACGATATAAATTACGGCCACCACCAGATAGACGGAAAGCAGCGCGTCATAATTTGAAATGAGAACCTTCGCATTCTGCATAAGATCCGGAAAGCTGACCACGTAGGCAAAGGATGTGTCCTTGACAACGATCACAAGCTCGGCAATCAGGGCCGGTATCACGAAGCGAATGGCCTGGGGGAATATGATCTTGATAAATACCACATGTTCCAGCATTCCCAGGGATAGGGCGGCTTCCCTTTGCCCCTTCGGCACCGCGTTCACGCCGGATCTCAGAACCTCCGCCACGATCCCGGAAGCGGAAATGGCGACAGGCAGCGCGATCTTCCATAGCGGCGGCATTTTGATTCCAAACTGCGGGATCACGAGGAAGAAGAAATAAATGAACAAAAGCGTAGGGATCCCCCTTGTGAACTCAGTCACGATCATGCTGAGAAAGCGAAGCGTCCCAAAGCGGCTTATCCTCGCGAGCATCAGGAAGAAGCCGGACACAAGGGCGACGATGCCGCCCAGCGCCGCCGCTTCCACCGTGCCCAGAAGCCCCATGCCCAGGAAGCGCCAGGTCGTCGGCCTCAAAAAGAAAGACCAGTACCGGGCGTCGAGCTGCCCGGTGATCAGGAACTGCCTCACGATGAAAAAAAGGAGCAGCAAAAGCAAAAACAGGGAAAGGATGGTCGCCGCCCGTATCCTTGCCCTCATCCTTGGCCCCGGGTTCTCATAAAGCACATTTTGAATGGACTTTCGGTTTGATTTTTTCATCTTCGGATTTTCTCCCTTTCCGGCCGGCCCCTAACCCTCTCTCATCTCAGAATTCTCACCTTCCTGTCAATCAGGCTCCCGATCCGCCCGATGACCACCGCGGTAGCGGAATAAAGAAAGGCCGAGACAAAAAAGGCCAGCACCCCTCCCACCGCATGTGTGTTGATATGCGAGACGAGCCCGGTCAGCTCCCTGGGATTAACCGGCACCTGGGAGGCCAGCGCGGTGGTAAGCATGGTGGAAACCAGCAGGTTCGTAAGGGGCAGCACGCTTGATCTCAGAGCCTGCGGAATCACGATATTCCGAATGATCTGAAAAAAGCTCATTCCGAGCGCCCGGGCCGCCTCAATCTGCCCCGCATCAATCGTATTGATCCCGCTCATCAGGTATTCGGAGCAGAACGCCGCCGGGATAAGGGATGTGGCAATAATCACGCAGGTATAATAGGAAAACAGAAGATTCAGGTAAGGAAGTGCGTACACAAGCAGGATCAGCAGGGCCGCGCCGGAAATGTTTCTGAAAATCTGAACGAAGATCTCCCCCGCGGCCCGCAGGGGGCCGACGGGGCTTATGCGCATTACGGTAATAAGTATCCCTATGACGAACGCCGCTGAAAAAGAAATCGCCGTCAGCGTCCAGGTCGTAAAAAGCGCGGTGAGATAAAGTTTTCCATACTGCTCAAGAAGCGTGGTCAGATTCATCTGTCATTCTCCGATTGTCACTCTCCGGTTATCATTCTTTGATTATCAGTCTTTGATTATCTATCTCCGATTATCAGTTTTAGATTATCTATCTCCGATTATCATTCTTTGACTTGATGCCGCAGGCATTGAGCACCCAGGCATTGAGTACCATTTGTGCCTGGTCAGCGGCACAAATGACGAATGAAGGGCTTGCCTCATTCTTCAATTGCCGGAGCCTCAGGAGCCGTCTTGATGCCCGTCCGATCGCCAAGGGAAACCATCCACAGCTTCTCCCATGTGCCGTCCTCCTCAATCTTCTTGAGGAAGTCATTGACAAACTCCACGCCGTCCGATCCCAGGGGAAGCCCTATCCCGTAAGGATCAATGGGTCCGAAGGGCTCTCCGGCGAATTCAAAAACCCCCGGGTTTTTCACCATGGTGCTGAGCAGAAGCGTGTAATCGGTCACATAAGCGTCCACCCTGCCCTGGGACAGAGCCGCTATGGCTTCCTGGTCAGTCTGAAACTCCTGAATCACCGCGTCCTTCGCGTATTCCGCCAGAATGTCCGGACCGGTAGAGCCGGACTGGGTCGCCACATTTTTGCCTGCCAGGGAATCCACGCCCGTGATCTCCGCGTTCCCCGCCTTGATCAATATCCCCTGCTGGGAAGTGTAATAGGGACCCGCGAAGGATATCACTTCCTTTCTCGCGTCCGTAATGGAATAAGTTGCGAATACCGCGTCCACCTGGTCGTTCTGCAGAACGGACTCCCGGGTGCTTGAATCCACCTGGGTGAGCTCGTAAGCGTTTGAATCTCCAAGGATGTAATTCGCGAGCAACTGGAAAAGGCCCGCGTCAAATCCCCTCAGCGAATTGTCGGTCTCATCCAACTGGCTGAAAAGGAAAGCGATATTCACGCCGCCGACCCGGAGCACGCCGGCTTCCTTAACCTTTGTGGCCCATTCGCTCTTTGCGATGTCCGCTTCATCCGCAACGGGTCCGGAAGAAACAAGGCTGTCAAAGGCTTCCCTGTCAATCTCCTTCTCCACGGCCTCCTGTCCTCCCCCGGCTCCGGCGCTTTCGGAAGCGTCCGCCTCCGATGCCGCGGCATCGTCCCCATTCTCCTGCGAAGCCGCGTCATTCGCGGCATTATCTCCTGCCGCGTTCTCAGCCGCGCTTTCCTGCGGGGCCGGCTGGGAACTTCCCGCTCCACAGGCCATCAATCCCGCGGACAGGGCGATGCAGACGGCTGCCGTTAATGCCTTGTTCAATAATCTCTTTTTTCTCATTTCTTAATCCACTCCTTCCCAAACATGAAGAATATCTTGCCATTGATACTTCCATATTTTACAACATTTCGAAGGAATTGCCAACTACGAAATACGAACGAAAAACCAGGCACTTCCATCGCAGCTAAGATATTTCTCAGATTGAAGCCATTCTCTTGTCACGTCACTCGGATTGGAAACTTCTTCAGAAATGTAACCACATTCGTAACCACATTCCGGACATTCATAAATCCATACTGACATAGTACTCTGACTTTTGCAATTTTTTCCACCTGTACGGTTGCCATCCAAAGCGATATTTTGATACGGTTTACCGTAATCAAAATATCGCTTTGGATGAGCAACCTACCCCTAAATGAGCAAAACGATTTGCGAAGCAAATCTTTAAGCACGCGAAGCGGGCGGTTTTGCGAATTTAGGGGTATTCAGAATGGCCTTTAGGCCATTCAACCGTACAGGTGGAATTTTTTATTCACAAATTGGCATGGAATCACTTTGATTTTATTTGGTGCCGCTGTTCCTTTGGGCTTGCGCCCTCTCTTCTTAAGGTTCATCTTCTTCTCTTCTGCTTTTCATTCTACAGAAGGAAGGCATTCCAGAAGGACGTGAATTCCATATGCTTTGCAGATTTCAACCTGGGAAGACATGAATTCGCTCATATGTTCTTCGCCATCTTCGTGACGCCCCCAGCGAATATCCGCCATTTCATCCAGCACGCTCAGGGATGTTTTAAACTGTTTTCGCAGTTCTACCGACTGCTTCCAGGTATTCCTGAGCACCGAACTGAGTATGAGGCCGACAAAAAGGATAAAATCCCGGCCGTTCTTTCCGTCCTGACTTGAACATTCTACAGTATGGAAGTCCATTTGATCTTTCATCTGTTCGAAGTATTTTTCCTGCTCATCCCTGGTCCTGTAAATCTTGAGCATTCAAAAGCATCGCCAGGAGCCTTATAGGATACGGATGAAAAAAATGCAAGAATAATGTAGATGAAATCAACATTATTTAATTAGGTGTATAATCAATTGCAAAATTCAGAATAGTATGTTGTAAAATAGAAGTACACAAAGTTGCAGAAAATAAATGCACAAAATTGCATCTGAATTTTAAAAGTAATTGCAGAGGATGAAGGAATCAGTGGAATGGGATACAGATCAAGAAAATCATATTCCTGCCGCTTCGACCATAAGAAACCCATGCTTAAGGGTTTACGGCTTTTTCGTTTTCAAACTTTTTCGAATCACATCATATTACTCCAAAATATAGCAGCATCACGACAAATGGTTGTCGTTATTGAATATTTCTGTTATGCTATGCAGGGTATAAGCCTGCATATTTTTCGATGGATTTTCGTCAATGCCATTATAACAAAAAACGGCTGGCTTATACCTTGTTTATTTGGAAATATTCGCGGTATTTTTCAAGCGTTTTCAGCAGTTTGAGGGCAAGCTTTTCATACTTCATTTGTGCCGCTGGCGCGACACAAATGGGACTCAACACCTGCGGCATTAAGTCAAAGTATGAGTAAATAAATATCATCGCTTTCTACACGATAAAATACATAAGTTTGAGGGAAAACCGTGGAGATAGCTGCATAAGAAAAAGAGAGTTCTCAAAATCAACAACAAAGGGTTTTTGCACCCAAAAAAAGGTGAACTATAGATGGGGAAGACATCTCCCGCAGAGGAGTCTGTGCTAAAAAACACGGAATTCTGCGAGAGATGTCTTTTGGGGAAAGTCGGGATTGAAAAACGTCATTTCTCGCCAATCCCCTCATCTACACCTTGGCGTTTAATTAACAAATAAGATTCACCACCATTCATCTTGCATATCTGTTTCTATGGCCTGGCTATGAACCCCTGTTTGCTTTTGTTGCATTCCCTTCGATGCATTTATAATAAACAGCAATTTATCGTTAAAGTGCTTGTGATTTAGTTCTGTTGGAGGTGGGCAATCATCAGGCGACTCGATAGGGATAGGTTCGATATATTCAACACCCTTTTGCTTAAGTGCATAGCGCCATTCGGCATCAACCCATTTGGAGTCACGAGCAAAATGAGACCAACAAAGGAAAAGAATATCACGTTTGTCTATTTCGCGGTAGAGCGCACGTTCCCAGTCATCTCCGCTTCGCAAACTTTCGACATCAAAGAAAACATCCATATCTGGTCGTGCCTTTTTCATCCCCTGGATAATTGCTGCAACCCTATTTCTATCCTGGCTGGCATATGATACAAATGCGGAAAAGATATCTTGCCGTGAAACGGCGATCTTTTGGTTTAAAAACGCAGAGCATTTTACAATGAATTTTAGTTTGCACGCAATCACATCGTTAACAAAAACTGAAGCGGTGAATAATAATTGGCGCTTCTTAAAATGCTCTGGAAGAAATATTGCAAAGGAGAAGTTTAGATGGTCTCCTTGCCAAACACCAGTTTCTACATTTTCATCGATTGTAATATCTGCGGAAGACAGAACAATCTTTATCAAAGACCCTTCATTAATAATGTGAATACCAGAACGGCTTTCCTGCGCAGTTTCACCCATTTCTCTGATCAATGATTCCACGATGTGCCTTGAAGTGTTTTCATACATTATTACATGTATTATTGAATAATCTCCACGTATCAACTGCTTAGGTGCTATAGCTGAGAATTCCACCTTGCTTATATCGACATCAGATCTATCAACTACCACCTTACTTCCACAATATGGGCAATAGTTATCATTTCTTTCAATCGGATTATCGCATACTCTGCAACGGCGCACATTTCCACCTGCGAGTTTTCCATCAGGAACTATAACGCATTCGCCAGCATTATTTACATCATCAATCTTATCGTTTTCCCTTGAATGGTGGGATATGCTTCCGTCCGACTCTACGCGAAGCATATCTCTCGCACGTAATGCTTCTGCAAGCGCTCGACGTCTCACAGCAATTATATCCTCTGCTGTAGTTGTACCCCAGTCGTCATCAGACTGATCCAAATCAGATAAAGCTGCTGGCGTCGCAATCGGATCTGCATCGAACACAGTTGCTTCGCTGACAACAACAGAATCTGCACTGAAAGAAGCTGCAACACTAGTAGCAACAGGATCTGCATCAAATGCATTGCCTATGCAGGATGCTGAAACAGAAACAAATCTTATAAGGCGACTAAAAGAATCAATATCATTACCTCGTAGAATAGATTCAGCTGACCCCGTCAGCATCGTCAGATTCTTTATGTTGTATTCATCACCGGTGAGAAAGCAGACTTTTCTCGATCGTATATACCATTGGTTTCGCTTTAATTCAGAAACTGCGGATTCAAAATCATCAACGAATAGTCCATTTGTTACATAGATTACGATTGGTAAATAACACCCTTCAACGAGAAGAACGTCATTTCTTGTTAATTTTCTATTCAATTCGAGTAAAGCTGCGCCTAAGTTCGATAACCCAGATGCCGAAAACTCCGGGGCGTATTTATCCGCATGCGCATTTAATACTTGCCATTTTGCTTGGTTACCGAACATTAAAGTTGATACCCTAATATCAATATCACTGTGTAAAGCCTGTTGTCTTATTATATCCAAAGAGTCATGAACTATATTATTTAGTTCACCGATAGACTGACCAGACATCGAACCAGAAGTTTGCAATACATATATTACAGGCAGTATACGTTTATGCAAAACCCCTTCTTTGGCATAAATCACAAAATTCTTTTCCGATTCTGAGACAACCAACTCATATAATCTACATAGATCATTCTTAAAATCCACAAGACTATCATACCGGCATCTTAAATCATAAGCGCATGCTTTGCCAATTATTCTGTTGATCTCGTTTTCCAACTCCAAACTTTTCAGAGGGATCTTTGGAAAATGTGCTCCTGCCAACCGTTTATATATCGAAACTTCTTCCGTATCAGAATCCATAAACGGAAGCACTTTATTGTTGAAAAGTGAGAAGAGGATTAATCCCAACGAGTAGAGATCAGATCGTTCGCTACAGTATCCTTTCTGATAGACTTCCGGAGCCATAAAAGCCAAGGTTCCTCGTGAAATCTGATTAGATTTTAAATCACTTATGTACAGAGAATGACTAAAGTCCCCAAGTAATATTCGAGATTGATTATCGATAAAAATGTTTTTTGGTTGTACATCTAAATGGAGTACTCCAGATTCAATACATGCTATAAGTGCATCACATACACCTGTTACTATCTGTAATAGCTCGGCTACATAGAAGTTGTTGCCAGATAAATAATCTGACATTGTTCTATGGTATTCCTCAAGCATATATATGGTTCTGATATTTTCAGTGTCAATTACCTCGTAATCACATAAATGAACTGTATATGGTTCTCTATTAAGTTGCTCCATAATTTTCAATTCGTACAAAGCGTTCTGATACTTTGATTCGCTACTGCCGCATTGGACAATTTTCAATGCATATACTTGTTCCCCGCTGATTTTGAAAACCTGACTTGTTGATCCAGTGCCTAGAAAGGTAATATCACCGAGTTTCTGAAAACGTTCGGGGATAGCATTGAGTACCAGACTCCTGTCGCAATATGGGCAATTGTCATTTTTCTCTCCATCATAAAAGTGACCGTTAAGGCATCTCTCAATTCTCATATTAGCTAACCCCCGGATAATTCTGATTTCAAATTAGGGAAGGCCAAGGTAAATGTTTTATTCTATGATAATTCGACAGTTTGGCATTTGGAACTGCAAAACATCGATACTTATCGTTTTTTCTTTCATCTTCAAAGAGATATGAGAAGTAATCATATCCCATGCTGACATCTACATTGAAATAAGCATTATCAATCTCTACTATGTTCCAAACATGCTTGCTTTTATCATCTATTGTGCCTTCTTGTAATGTCGAAAATAGATTCATCTGTTTTAACAAGAATTGTAGCCCCTTGGATAATCCTTTACACACTGCTTTTCGTTTAATCAGTACATCATAAATTGTCTGTCCTCGTCCATCTTCGAATCCGTATTCAACATTAGAAAGGATCCAGTCATATGCATATCGTATCCGAAGTATTTCACTGCTGGAGTCAACTAAGCTTAAAATATCTGAACACGTTTCATCCACTTGTCCCTGAATTATAAGTGAGTCTGAACTAGCAATCGTATATAAGGGATGAATACATAGTGAACTCCCAATCACGGCATACTCCCATTTTCCTTCGAACCAAAAAATATCTGGCGTATCAGTGAGTACCGCTTTTAGAATTATACTTATTTCATTAGCATCTATCTCTGGAATCGGAATAAATTTTGTGTGTCGAAATAAGGCATCTCTAAATAGTTTAAATAACTTTTTCTGCTTTGTATTAAGGAAGTAGAAAGCATAATCTGACATTTTATATCATCCGCCTTGAATCTGTTTCTAAATAACTCGGTACATCCTCAATTCTTATCAACTTTGTTCTTAATTACGCTTGTAATCATTTTATTATTCTCTTTTTTGGCGTTCCCGTATAATCGTTATACAAAACCCAGTTTACTTGATTACAAAATTTAAAGTGTCCCCAAAAAACACCTTGATTAAGGTCGCAGTATTTGAAGCAGCATTTTATTTATTTTATCCCAATTGTGGAGCGTTATCAATAATTTATTGTTCTGTATTTTGTATAAAAGATCCGGAGCATCTAGCCCCGGCTCTTTCGTTTCAATTACTGTATGCTTTTATGTTTTGCCTGTTCTGTAAGCACTTACCTTTTTGGCAGGCGCCTTCACCTCTGCGGTAGAAGGCACGCCGATAAAGGCTTTCGCGCCCACGGTCTTTATCTTGGAAGACTTGAAGATGATGGTCTTCAGCTTCTTGTCCCTTTAGAAAGCCTGCTTCCCAATCGTGGTCAGCGCCGTTGAATTAACCGTAAGCTTACTGAGCTTCGTGCAGCCCTTGAAGGTGCTGGCGCCAATGGTCTTCAACTTCTTGCCAATGATCACATTCGTTAAGGATGTACATCCATTAAACGCATTAGAGCCAATCGAAACAACACTATTGCCAGTTGTAACTGTTTTGAGCCTCGTTTACAAGCTTGAAACAAACTGTTGTTCATAATAAAATGTAAGATATACGGGAAACGCAAGAAATGTGGTATCCCCCCTAAATGACAACTGCCGATATTACGGTATTATTGAAACTTACAGTCTTTCATCTCTGCTGCGGAGGATTTGAGTGTCTGAAAATATCGTGTATCAGAACAAGGACATTACGAGCAAGCTTGCTGCTGAATTATTTCGGGAGAAAACCCTTATGGGTTGGGTTCGGCTTAATGCCCGATACCCAATCCGGCTTCGCCGGACAGCACTCTTTGAGTGCTGCATGTCCTTACGGAGTTTTGCTGAAAGCAAAGCTCTTTCACTGCCGCCTACGGGCTCCAGCTTCCGTAGATTACCTATATACGTCCCACTAACCTGCCAGCCATCGAGGCAAATGAGCTGCGACTGGATAACATCTTCATCTTCGAGGACGGGTCGGCCGGAATCATCGATTATGAAAGCGACTATGATTACCATAGGCAAAATTCAAAGTACCTCGGTTACATTGCGCGCATCATGGAGAGATTCCGGTGGGACGGGAATCCCCTGCACAATCTCCACCTCATCGTGCTGTACACGGCGAACGTGAAAAAGAAAGCAGTCAAGCTCTCCTACGACATCGGCTGTCTGAAAATCAAAACGGAGGCCGACTTCCTTTTCCGAACTCGATGCCGACTCGATTCTCTCCGGGATACGCCGGAAAATGTAGAATGGGAAGCGTCTAAATGAAGTCGAACAGATGCAGCTCGTCATTATTTGGCGCATCCCACAGGGATGCGTCCTGAACAAATATGCCTGAAGGCATATTTGTTCAGGGTTCAACCGCAGCATTCCTATGCTGCGGTTGAACCTATTGCCGCTGGCAAGGGAATCCAGGGAAAAGAACCTGGACACCTTGAAGGGAGGGATCAAAATTGCAAAGAATATCGCAGATGAGGGGCTGAGCGTCCTTCTGCTTTCTGTGATGGTGGTTTTTTCAGACAAGATCATAGACGCAACGACATCAGAAAATGTCAGGAGGTGGATTCAGATGACGAAGGTTGGAAAAATCTTCGAGGAAGAGAAAAATGCTGCTCTCAAGGCACTTGAAATGAAAAAGGACGAAGAGAAGGTTCAGGAACTCAGGGCTAAGGACGAGAGCTTTGCCACAAAGCCCATGAAAGAAACGAACCTCACTGATGACGAGATTTCAAAAACCGTTGACGTATTCTCCCCGCTGCAAATCCGTGAGATGCGGAAGCGCATAGCTGGCTGAATGCAATAATAATGGCAACGCCTTTGCCCAAATGGATATTACGTTAAATGGCTTGTTTCAAAAATGCCCATTTTTAGCGGACAAAAAGCAAATTTTGTAAAATACACACTTTAAGCAGTCCCTCCAAACAGAAGAACATTTGTCATCCGTTGCAAGGTTCTAACCATATCTTTTTTTTAAAATCACAAGCCAAGAATTTCGAAAAAGCTCTGATGATTTTTGCCGGTCAGCAACTCCAAAGGACTCTTGCCAATTCTCTCATCAATTTCGGAACGACGAAACTTCTTCGTGTTGAAATATACTTTTAACAGGATGAAAAATCCTTTTGGCACCTTGCGTTTCTTGTTCATGAACTGCCGGATTCTGCTGTTCAGGTTTTCCACAAGGCTGC
>CAMKKZ010000046.1 GCA_946413525.1 uncultured Oribacterium sp. | reverse complement strand
ATCCATAATCTTGTTTTCATCTAAGACAGTACCAACACACTTATTGACTAACACCTATTTTTTTGAATTTTATATAAATAGATGGTTGCGCTGTAAAAAAGTTCGTGTTAAGATGTAGTCATTCAATCAATTGACAGGAAATCAGAATTCCTGTCAATTGTGTGGGCCGCATACGGCAATAGCCGGGATCTTTCATTTTGCGGCTCAATGGATGAAAAGCATAGCACCTATGGAAATGCTGCAACATGACCATGGGTGTGAGAAGAGGCTTTGGCGAGCCGCTGATCACGAAGGGGGCAACCCACTACTATGCTGGTCCTATTATTGAAAATGGTGGAATATGAAACAGGAGTGGGGAATATCCCATGCTGTATTATTTGTTTCATTTCTGTCATCCGTAAATACGGGTTTGAGGGTATACTTTCGGAAATTGATTTTCTGATTGTGTATTCATCGGTTTCCGTATCACGTAATATCCGGCACTTTCTGTACAATCTTTTTTGGTATTCTATTTACCATATGCTTGCCGGGTGTACATGGGGAATCGAGAACCTGAGGGATCAGTTCGGTTAAGGACAGAAAAGGGATCTGACAAGGATTCATCTGGCTGTCTAATAGTAGTGTAAATCTTTGTCTGACATTTTCAGGCAGGATGTGAGGCATATCGCCGAAGCATCCTGCTTTTTTGTTGCCTAAATCCGGCGGGTGGTATCCGGCTCCATGTATAGCAAGCTGCTGCCATGGAAGCTAAGATGCCCGGTCAAATATCGTATGAGCTGCCCGGGCTGACTGCCTGCCGGATCAGGCATAAAATCACCTGTTTTGGAACTATCAATAATCTGAATACAGAGCTGTATAGATCGTGAAACCGCATCTGTATATTGGCAATTAAAGCGGCCCAAAAACCACTTTAATAGAAGAGCCGTATAGATCGTGAAACCGCATCTGTATGTCGGTAATTAAAGCGGCCCAAAAACCACTTTAATAGAGGAGAACGATTTCTCCGTGATTGATTATTATAGAAAAAGGGGAGATGAAAATGCAGACGATCGTTGTGAACAGCTCTGCCCAGCTGGAGTCTATCATCACCAGGCTTGATAATTATAATAAGCAATTCTATTCAAGTCTACAAAATCTTGTCAGCGTACAAAAAGCCCTGAACAGTGCCTGGGATGGCGAGGCTAATACCGCTTTCAACCAGGTATTCCGGCAGGAACTGGGTTATTTTTCAAAATTCTACGTCGCAATCCATGAATATACGGCTGTATTGGACAAAATCAAATGCAGATATGAAGAGACAGAGGCCAGGAATAGAAGCATTCTGCAGAAGGGAGGTTCTCTGCAGCCTGTATCCTCTACGTTTACAGGTGCTTTCTCCTCCCTGGCATTTGACCTGTCGGATGAAGAAGGGAAGATAACGAATACGCTCCTGGGAGAGTCAGGCGGCGGCAGCAGTTCCGGCGGGGGAAATGCCTGGGGATATAATGACAGCTCTGATGGGAAGTCAAGCTGGTCATTTGGCGGAGGCAAAACTGAATATCAGGGGACTGTTCTTGGAGAGGATGTGGGTTATGAGGCCTCGTATAATGTCGGGCATGTGACAACGGAAGGAAAGCTTGGATTTGAATATGACCCGGAAGATGGAGACTACAAATTCGGAGCCAGCGGGAAGGCAGGCTTTTCCGTAGTGGATGGAAGCGTCTCCGGGAATATAGGAGATTTGAGCGGAACATTGGAAGGAAAAGTTGGGAACATAGAAGCCGAGGGAGCGATTGGAGCGACTCTTATTGGAGGCTTTGCTCCTGGATTGTATGCTGAGGTAAAAGGAAAAGCCAATGTGCTTGAGGGAAGCGCTTCCATTCAAAAGGGTACGGATCAATTCAACGGGCACGTCAAAGCGGAAGGCTCACTTTTGGGGGCGGAGGCTGAGGCAACGGCACAAATAGGAGCAATTGAGGGGGAGGATGGAAGCGTTCAATTTGGAGCGAAAGTAAAGGCAGGGGCGGAAGCCTATCTTGCCGAAGGGGAGATCAGCGGAGGTTTTACTCTTTTTGGCATAAAAGTTGATCTTGGCCTTGAAGGCAAGGCGGGAGGGGCAGGCGCAAAAGCCGGCGTAGAAATTTCCACGGGCTGCCTTGAGGGCGAAATCGGGGCAGGACTGGGTATTGGAGCCGGGCTGAAATTAAAGATTGATTTTACGGGGTTCAAGTTCCCATGGGAAAAATAAGATGCGCATGGGATAAATAGAAAAGGAGAGAAGCATATGGATATTAACAATTATTATCTGCCGATTGGGAGCGTTGTCCTTCTTAAGGGAGGGGAAAAAAGGCTTATGATATGTGGCCGTATACAGACCAGGGCCGGAGAAGATAAGATTTATGACTATTCTGCCTGCTATTTTCCAGAGGGGATTGTGGACAGCAAGCATATGTTTTTTTTCAACAGAGACGCGATAGAAAGAGTATTCTTTATTGGCTTGCAGGATTCGGAGGAACTCGCATATGAAGAGGCTCTGCGGAATGCCGGAGGTTTCACGCTGAAGGACGGGCAGATAGTTCCCAATAATTATGGAGAGGAAATAAAGGAGTAAGGGTTTGGGGAATGAAGATTCTTATCAAACAGAGAAAGAAGGACCTTTATAACGCTTTCTTTTCCATTTTGAACGAGGCGGGGATGGAAACAGGGAATATCAGTCTGAAAGGATCTCTGGGATCAAGGGAGGGCTTCTTTGATATTCATTATGAGGATATTGGAATCCAATTATACAGGATCGGCGGGAAAGAAGCAAAGGAACAAAGCGCTCTGATTACGAAAAATACTCCTTTCCGCCCATATCAGGTCATGGCGAACGGACTGCCGGCGGACTCAGGCTTTGCCCGGATGGATTACCAGCCGATAGATACGGGATCGTCCCCATTTGCCTTCAAAGGCATCCTGTTTCATGATTTCATCCGGCGGGGTTTTCTGAAAAAAACAGGTTTTCATGTGCTTTACATTGGGAATTTGACCTACAATCTGTACATTGCCGGGTTCGGGGAAGAAGGGATTTTTGCGTCCATCTATAAAGGCAATAAGCCTGTCGGCTTGATTCATAAGGACTGCGAGGTGACAGACGGTCTTCACAATTTTTTGGTAACAGCGGACGATCGGATGGACTGCGTTTCCGGCACGATTTTGTCCTGTTATATGTATATCTATACTTATTACCGTCCAGGTGAAAAAATAGTAAAAGGCACATACAGAAGTATATTTACCACCACGGACGAATTCCTTTTGTCGAAGTGCATACGGCGATAATCGTTTTAATTTGATTTGAGGTGACGATGTGAGTACGATTCTTACAGTTTACAGTTATCATGCTTTCAAACGGTTTCTGCTTCCTGCAATCAATAACGCCGACTACTCCATCCTTCTTTCGAGCGGCATGTTCAATATCAAGAGAGACGTTGAGCTGAAGCTGGAGGTCATAGACCACGTGTGGAATTTTCTTCCCTCTGAGGACTACGAGCTCCGTTTCCAAAACGGAAAAAACATGTCGGACGGAAACATTATAAAGTTGAACCTGGATGGGGAAAATGTTGTTTCCATTATAGTCAAGCAGACAGAGGATTACTTTTCCGTTTACAAAAAATACAGGCTGAAGGAAGACGCGGTCGTCACCATTGGGAGCAGCGTGGAATGCGACATATCCTATGGCTCCAACCTGGTCACGAAGCGGCATGCCAGGATCCGGGTGAACCGGGATGCGGGATATTTTGAGGATCTGGGAAGCCCGAATGGAAGCTTCGTCAACAATTTGCGTGTAAATGGCGGCATATTGCTGTCCTTCGGGGACTGCATTGATATATACGGGCTTCGGATCGTATTTTTGGGGAATATGCTGGCGGTCAACAGCAGCGAGTGCGGCGCTAACGTAAAAAAAACCACCCTTTCTCCGGCTGTGGTCGAGGCTGAGCCGGTGGAGAGCGTGCTGAAACATAAGCTGATGAAGTCCTTTCACCGTTCGCCGAGACACATTCCGAAAATCGATTCCGAGCCAATAGGAATAGACGAGTCGCCGCAGCCAAAGTTCCTGGATCAGCCTTCCATTCTGATGACAGTGGCACCGACCCTCACGATGGTGCTGCCGATGATCCTGGGCAGCGCTTTGATGATTTATGCTTCAAACGCGGAGGGCCATGGCACAGGGCTGTATCTGTATAGTGGTTTGATCACTGCTTTGAGTTCTGCCCTGATAGGTACGATCTGGGCCTTTGTCAATATGCGGGAGGCTAGAAAAAAATACACGGCCGAGGAAGCGAAACGTAATCAGAAGTACCGGGAATACCTGCAGAAAAAGGAAGAACTCATCAAGGAGAAATACAATAGGAACGCGATGGCGATGCGGGAGAGGTACAAGGCGGCGGATGAATGCTGCAGCTATACGGCGGGCAGCGCGGAGCTGTGGAACCGGAATCCAAACCAGACGGACTTCCTTTATGCCCGCCTTGGCATGGGGGACGTGGACTTCCAGGCCGAAATCAAGGTGCCGGATGAAAAATTCACCCTGATCGATGATGAGCTGGCGGAGCTTCCCGCAAGGATCAAGAAGAATTACGCAGTGCTCCACAACGTGCCGGTCTGCATTGACCTTCTGAAGGAGCAGCTTGTCGGAATCGTCGGCGGCCGGAACATACAGGGCGCAGTCGACGTGGCGCTTAGCATAACTGCCCAGATCGCGGCGAACATTTCCTATACGGACGCAAAGCTGGTCATCATTTACGATGCCAAGAAGACGGATCTGAGCAGCTCATGGGAATTCGCGAAGTGGCTTCCCCACGTATGGAACGAAACAAATACGTTCCGCTATGTGGCTTCGAACAAGGAAGAGGCCAGTGATGTTTTCTACGAGATTTCAAAAAAAATCAGGGCATTGCAGGAGAACAGCGAATATTCCCGTACCGAAAAAAAGATTCCCAAGCCGTATTATATCGTTGTCCTGGCCAATCCAGAGGTACTGGAGGGAGAACTGGTTTCCAAGTATATCCTGAATCCTGAACCGTCCTTCGGAATCACAACGCTCTATATGACTGAAAACTATGAGGATTTGCCGAATGCCTGCGAGCTTGTCATCGAAAACAGCCCGGAATTTCAGGGAATCTACCGGGTGACTGACGACCTGGAAGACAGGGTTTCCGTGAAATTCGACCCGGTTGCTCCTGCCCTCCTGGAAAGGCTCGCGGCGAATATCGCGAATATCGAGGTGCGCGAGGTGGAAGCGGGAGGCGATGTGCCTAATTCCCTGACTTTCTTTGATATGTACGGGATTAATACGTTGGCGGAACTGAACGTAATAGAACGCTGGAAAAAGAACAGGACCTATGAGTCGATGAAGGCTCTGATTGGAGAAAAGTCAGGCGGCGCCCGTTGCTATCTGGATGTACATGAAAAATATCATGGTCCCCACGGCCTTGTGGCCGGAACTACAGGATCCGGGAAATCGGAAACGCTGCAGACCTACATCCTTTCCATGGCTATAAATTTCAGTCCGGACGATATCGGATTCTTTATTATTGATTACAAGGGCGGCGGCATGGGGAACCTCTTTACGGATCTGCCTCATATGATCGGACAGATTTCAAACCTTTCCGGGAACCAGATCCGGAGGGCGTTGGTTTCCATCAAGAGCGAAAAGGACAGAAGGCAGAGGATTTTCAATGAGTATGGCGTGAACAATATCAACAGTTATACGAAGCTTTACAAGAACAATGAGGCGAAGATTCCCGTTCCGCATATGTTTATCGTCATAGACGAGTTCGCGGAAATGAAAAGGGACGAGCCGGATTTCATCCAGGAGCTTGTTTCTGTATCCCAGGTAGGCCGAAGCCTGGGAATCCATCTTATCATGGCGACGCAGAAGCCTGCCGGTACCGTGGACGACAATATCTGGTCCAATTCCCGGTTCAAGCTGTGCCTCCGGGTGCAGGATCGCCAGGACAGCGTGGATATGCTGCACAGGCCGGACGCGGCCTATATTACCCAGGCCGGTCGATGCTACATGCAGGTAGGGAATGACGAGTTGTTCGAACTGTTCCAGTCTGGATGGAGCGGCGCGCCCTATTCTGAGGATGCGGCTGAAATGAAGACGGAGACTGCCAAGATGCTTTCGCTGAACGGGATTCCGGCCCTGGAAGGAAACAGGGCGAAGATTGAGAGGAAGCAGGAGAAGAAGCGGCAGTGGATCCGCAGCCTGATGGAGATCATTCACCAGACGGAAAAGGAGATGGGGAAGGCACTTCCCGAGATCGTTACGGATAATATGCTGAAAGATCAGCTGATCCGGGGGATTTTCCGCAAGGTTGTTCTGGAAAGGCCTGAATTTTCATTTAATGAATACAACGAACGCGGGATACAGACCCTTATCGACCTGATGATAGTGCATGGGGACGATGTGGAGGCCATATTATCCGCAGCCAGCATGTCCAACCGCAAGCTTCCGGAGCTTGCGGAGATCACGCAGCTTGACGCAGTCATCGGGTACCTGAAAGGGCTCGCGAAGACGAATGGGTACGAATATGATTTCAAGCTTTTCCTCCCGCTTCTTGGCGACAGGATTTATCTTTCATCTCTGCCGGCTACAACGTTACCCTTTAACGAGGCAACGAGCTTTAACGGGAAGGGCTGGCCGGAACATGCGGACGGGTGGAGCCTGAAGGTCGGCATGGGCCTGTATGACGATCCGGAAAACCAGAAGCAGGATACCTTCATTCTGGATCCGGCGCGATCCGGTAACATACTCATTTGCGGCTCAGTGGCGACCGGAAAGAGCACCTTCCTGCAGACCCTTCTGTACGGGCTTTTTGCAAGATATACGCCCGATTGCGTTCAGGCCTATATTATCGACTTCAGCGCGAAAATGCTTTCCACCTTTGAGGCAGCGCCACATGTCGGCGGAGTCATGTATGAGGAGGACACGGAAAAGATAGCGAAGTTCTTCACCATGCTGAGGCGTCTGCTTGCGGCAAGGAAGAAGCTCCTGCATGGCGGCAGCTTTGAACAGTATATTGCGGTCAATGGCAACGGCTCCCTTCCCCTCATATTGGTGGTCATCGATAATTATTCTTCGTTCATGCAGAAGGGCGGGATCACCGAGGCTATGGAGGATTTTCTGCTTCAGCTTTGCAAGGAGGGAGTGAGCTACGGGATACAGCTCGTCGCGACAGCCGGCGGGATCGGGAGCAATGAGATGCCGATGCGGGTATCCGAGAACTATCGGACGACGGTCAGCCTGGAAATGACGGATGCCATGGCTTATGGTGACATCCTGAGAGATTATCACCTTGCGGTTTATCCGGAGGTGGATGTCAAGGGGCGCGGCATAACTCAGATCGATGGGCGCATCCTTGAATTTCAGACCGCTCTTTCCCTGGAAGCGGAGAGCGATTTTGAAAGGGCTAACAGGATTAAGGAGGTCTGTGAAGGAATGGCTGCGGCATGGGCCGGACAGAAGGCGAAGCAGATTCCTGAAATTCCGGCGAAGCCTGTCTACAATGAATTTGCGGAACTTCAGGATTACAGGGAGATGCTTTCTGACAAGGATATTCTTCCCCTTGGATATGATGCTGAATATGCGGATGTATTCGGCGTCAGTCTTCGGAAAATCTATTCCTATATTATCAGTGGAGGAAAGAAGAAGGGGAAAACAAATGCGCTTAAGGTTCTGGCCATGTCGGCATCCAGAAATGGCGGCAGGGTGATCTTTATTGATTATTCCGGAAGGTGTAAAAAGTTTGCTGAGAATGCCGGCATTGAATTCATCGGTTCTGAAAAGGAGTTTTACACATTCCTTGCCGGGGTCAAGCCGGAATTCATCAAACGGAACAGGAAGAAGCATGAGCTTTTGGACAGCGGCATAGAAGAAGAAAATCTGTACGATGAAATGCAATCATTCGAGAAAATTTACATTTTCATAGACAATCTTCCGGATTTCGTGGATAAGGCCTATGCATCCAAGGAGGATCCCGAGAACATAGGGGAGTATGCCGGTTTCATGGAGGATATGCTTAATTTTGGTTCCATCCATAACGTGTACTGGTTCTCAGCCTTGAACAGGAAGGAGATCGGGACTGCGGACGGGTATAGATTATACGATTTGTTTATTCAAGACAAGAAGGGTGTTCATGTCGGCGGGATGACGGACGAATCTCCGATGAATTTTGATAACCTGCCTTATCGTTTACGGGATCAGTCGCTTCCGGCCGGAAGGGGCTTCCTTCCTTTGGATAATGAGGATTCTGTAACACAGGTCGTCATTCCACTGGTGAAGGGAATCTGAACAAAAAAGCCTAAAGACATATTTTGTTCAGACGCATCCCTCTGGGATGCGCCAAATACGGAATAAACTATGCCTGATGCATAGTTTATTCCTACGTGGGAAGTCACGTCCGAGGCGCGGCTGTCCGGCATGGATAAATGGCCGCGATATTTCCGTCAAGGGGGGTAAATGTTCGGGATGTGATCTCCTCGGGGGAACCGCTATCCCCGTTGAAGGGTATGTAGAAATGATTTTTGCCATAGTTTATGACGCAAGGCATGAGGAGCTTGAAACAATAACTGAATTTATTAGAAAAATCATAGCCAGGCATTCTGAGGAACAGTGTGTTATTTCCTCATTTTCAAAAAAAGACAAGGCGATCCGTGCCATACAGTCAATGGAGCTGGCGGATATTGCTATTCTTGATGTGCATGATGGAACAGAGCTTCCTATTATCATACGGCAAAAGTTTCCAAAGCTTCATATGCTTCTGATCGCGGATGCCATCCAGAAACCGGATGTCTATATTCGCCCTTCCATCATGGCCTCTGGTCTGCTCTTACGTCCCACAGGAAAAGAGGACATTTTTCAGACGCTTGATGAGTTCCTTATGTTTTTCCTGGAGGAGTTGGGCAGCGACCGTGGAGATGCCTTTCTGATCGAGACCAGGAACGGTATCCTTAAGATACCATATCAGCAGATCAGCTGTTTTGAGGCAAGGCAGAAGAAGATCATTGTTCGATTGAGGACAGAAGAATACGGGTATTACGGCACAATGGATGAGCTGGCGGAGAAGCTTCCGGATTCTTTTGTAAGGTGTCACAGGAGCTATGTGATAAATCTTGACAGGGTCAGGAGCTATGATGCCACGGATGCCCTGCTTGGCCTGGACGATTATTCTGTCATCCCGGTATCAAGGACATACCGGGGAATCATCCGGGATGTGCTGAGGGATAGGAACGCTATAACCGACACGGTTAGAAAATGACTTCGACAGAGGATTCGTTTTATGAAGTATGAAAAGGGCCTTTTCATGATCTTTTGTGGAGCGGGGCTCCATGACCGCAAGTATGGAAAACACTTCCTGATAACGGACGCAGTCAAAAATGATTTTGACAGAGGGATATCCAATGGATGACAAGGCTATTTATTTATCATTGACGGAATTATTCCTGATTTTCCTGCAGAAAGATTTCTCAGGTCTGCTCGTTTTTGAGGAAATGCGGAATCTTTCACCGACAGATGAAGAGCTTTCCAGGGCAGTATGTTCATTGGTCGAAAAGAAGGTGCTTAGGTCGGGGGATAATGATACCTTTCATTTCTGCGGATACATGAAGGATGTGCTGGACATAATAGAGTATTCGAATTTCGCGGTAACGGTTTACGGGAGGCTTTCCAGTATCCCCATGCAGTGCCTTTTTTTTCGGGACGGAGAAGTCGTGAGCATGGAGATGGACGAGATCAGGCCGGGGAATATACGGATTTCCCATAAGACGGAAGAACAGCTCGTATCGGAAATCTGTTCTTATGAGTTCTTGCCTGTTGGGGAGGGAACAGATTACGAGGAAGAGATCCCTTGTGATTCCCGAGATGAAAATGAAAAGGAAATCAGCCAAATGCTTGGGGACAGTTCTGTATTGCTGATTTATGAGAGATATCCCCGTAACAGCATTGAGGCGGAAGGCAGGTTTTCAATCGTTACGCGTGATGATGGGGATTATATTCTGATTCGTGATGGGGATAGCCGCCGCGCGATCCCTTATGGGAAGGATCGTTTCGAAAATGCTTTCCGGAATTTCATTAAGGAGGATGAAAATGATACTGGTTGATATTTATGTTCCGGCATTTGATAAAAACTATAATTTCAGCTTGAACGAAGATATAGATATCGACACAATTATCGCCGAGGTGACGGGGATGATTGCCCAGAAGGAGCAGACCTATTTAAAGGGGGATATTAAGGATCTCAATTTATTCCTGATTGACAGCGGGCGGGTTCTTCCGAAACGAAATACACTGCTTGACCTTAAAGTTATACAGGGTTCTTCCCTGATGCTGGTATAAAGCCTTTCCTGCCAGGTTATCTGTAAACGGCAGCAGAGGAGCCTTACCGACGCGATACCGCGGCTGTTTGTCAGGAATTAAAATGGCCAAAAACCACTTTAATAGAGGAGCCATTTAGCTTGCGATACCGCAGCTGTTTGTCAGAAATGAAAGCGGCCTAAAAACCACTTTAATAGAGGAGCAACAAACGGGGGCGGAATCTACACCGGAGCAATCCGGAGCCGGGTTTGATACGGCTGATCGACAGTCGGGGGAAGAATCTTCTAAAAATGCCATATGTCGATTCATGGAATGTCAGGCGCGTTTTGTCAGGTTTTTGAAACATATAGTAAGAAAAATGATAGACTGTGTTCATCAGTTAAGAACATACGGAGCGGGAAGGATATGGGAAGATATTTCAAGACAAAATCCGCAAGGATGAAAAATATTGGCTCGGAAATGCATGAGCAGTCGAGGGAGCTTGAAAGAATCTCCTCAGAAATCCTGGAGATTGCAAGAAGCCTTCGCAGGAAGAAGAATATGGAGGATATGTATGCTCCGTTGAAGCGGATTTCCAATGAGGCTCATAATGAAGCCCGCTTATTGGACGGGGTCTCCAATACGACCGAAAGGGTAGGAGCTGCCTATGAACGTACTGAAAAGGACATTGTGCTGAACGGGGAGCGAGGCAGACAGAGATTTGCGATACACAACGTGGTCATCTGGAATCATAAGCTCATTGCGGATTCTTTCAGGGCATGGAGAGGGATTATACGATGATCATTCAGGATTATTAAATCGGCACATTGAACGGGGCATAGAAAGGAAGAGGGGTTATGGATTATGAAATGTCAAATAATCTTAACTCATTCAAAGAGGATATTGATGAGTTTGACAGGGCTTTCAAAGATTTGAAAAAGGACTTTGAAAGGGTCAGGGGGTACATCAGGGCTCTGCAAAATGCCTGGACCGGGGAGGCGCATGACTCTTTGGTTTCCAGATTCTCGGAAGATCAACCCAGGGTAGAGGCACTGCTTAATTATATTGACGGACTCCTGAAAGACTATCGGTATGCCAACGAGCAATACAAAAACTGCGAGAGCAGCGTGGCAAATATGATTGCGTCTATGAAGACATAAGTATGAAAAGCCTGCTTTTCATACTTGTCATAAACGAAAACAGAAACGGGGCTTTTATGGCAACAGTTAAGAATCTGCGCGTCAGTACGGACGAGCTGCTCAAGATGTCCGGCCAGCTACGGCAGGCCATCGGGGATATGAGGAAGGATTTTGAAAGGATCGAAAAAAACATCAGTCATACCGGACCCTATTGGAAGGGAGAAGCTGGCTTGTTGCACAGGAAGCTTTATAATGAAAGATCCTCCGATATCCAGTCTATTTTGAAAATGCTGGAGAAGTATCCGGAAGATATCTGCCGTATGGCTAATATTTATATGGAATCCGAGGTTGGCAGCCGAAATTCCGTGTCTAAGCTTAAGAACAATACCACGGGATCCCTAGGGCGGGGCAGCATATATTAAGTTTGATTAGAGTTTTAATTGGATTCAGGATACGAAGCAGTCCCTTGAATTTGAACAGAGGATAGAGGGTACGAATAGATTAGGAAACCATGGCGGTCAGTCAGGGGTTATAGCGAATATTCTTGTAGAAGAAAGATGCAGTGAGCCGGACGGAGGAAAAAATGGCAACAGATAGGGAAATTCGGATGGATTTCATTTTCTGCAGGCAAAAGGCAGATCGCCTGGAAAGCCTGGGAAGGCAGCTGAGACGGTTGGCCAATAGTGGGTACGGCACTTCCCTTCAGACGCTCGCGAATTGTTGGGAGGGTGAGAACGCCGATAATTATTTTCGGAAAAGCAGAAAGCTGAAGGAAAAAATGCTGGAAACGGCGGATGAGTTGATCCGTGCTGCCGGAACTGCCCGGACCATTGCGAGAAATACGTATAATGCCGAGATGAGGGCTAAGAGCATCGTACAGAATAAAGGTAATTCCGAATGAACATAAAAGTGTTCCGGCAGGAAAGGCCGTGCCTGCTGACTATGATCAGTTGAATGGAAATACCAGGTGAAAAGAGAAATGAATAAGTTTGTGACAGCCTTTCCAGGCTGATTGCAATAAATACTGTGGTTAATTTCTTTATAAGGAGGAGAAGGATGGATATTTATGTAAGGAGCGGTTCGGAACTGGATAATCTTATTTCGCAGCTTAAGAGATATAACGATCAGTTCGCGGCCAAACTGTCAGAGATGGACAGCACCCAGAGAAGCCTTGATTCCGCCTGGGATGGCGAGGCCAATACGGAATTCAACAACCTGTACAAGAGGGAAAGTGCCATTTTCAAACAGTTCAAACAGGTTGTTGATGAGTATATTACCAGGCTCAAAGCAATTAAGGATGAATATGTAAGAACGGAAACGCAGAACCAGAAGATTGCGGGAACCAGGGGTTATTCGGGTTAGAACAGGCCGGAAAACCAGGAATTGCCTGACAGCTATTCCATATTCGGAATGGAGGTAAATGAAAGACGCTCCTCTTGGCATCATTGACGCGAAAAAGCGATGAATAACGGAAAACGAGGCGGATGGCTTTGCCGACTAAATGTCGTGCCGATTCGTAGGCAATCAATCTGATCACAACGGCACTGATTTGAGGATTGTGAAATTGAAAGGAGATAAAAATGGCATCAGTTAATAATTTGAAAGTTTCGGTTCAGCAGCTTAGCAGTCTTTCAACAAGGTTCGGTTCCATTGCTAACGATACTAGGAGGCTTACAACAAACATGCTGAACCTTGTGAACAATTCGAGCAGTATCTGGAGAGGGGATGCCGCCACAGCTTACAAGTCAAAGTTTAACGGGCTCAAAAATGACATGGATAAGATATATAAGGCAATCGACGAGTACAGGAACGATCTCAGCAAAATCGCTTCCAATTATCAGAGCGCGGAGGAAGCGAACAAGGGTCAGGCCCAGTCGCTGAATGATGATCCCGCTTCCGGGCTGTATGGTTAAAGAGATGTTGTCGGATCGGCAAGGCGCATGAGAAGCTGCTTTCTCCCTATAGTAAATGCTATATTCATAAATGATTCATCCGTCAAAAGTCTCGATGCATACAGTATAAAGTATTTCTCTCATGGTTTTAACAACTGGATATGGTATAGCAAAGGACTTTTGACTGGCGAATCATAAATTTTGTCGGCAATGTTTCTTGGGGGAATCAGGATTCCGATTGCAAGCTTATAAATGTTTGAATTGAATTATTGTTCAAGCCGAAGAACGGGCCCGTGACAGGGGCCTGTTTTTCGGCAGGTATAAAAAAGTTATTGCCTAGACGGCTGTTTTAACCGCAGTCGATTCATGAAAATAAATATTCGGGTATCTATTCGGCTTTTGCCTGACCAGGGGTGAGTTAATGAGTGGAAAACATACGAGGAAAAGATGGTGGACAGCAGTTCCGGCAATCATTTTGCTGCTTGTTTTATGCCTGAATTGCATAAGTTCCTTCGCGGAGGAAGGGGCGGCTGTATTTCGGCAGGCCGTCGCGGATGAAAACAAGATTAAAGCCTATGTTAAAGGTGTGGCATCTGGGGATGGAGCTTTTTACCAGATTGGGAATATTCCTGCGGATGAGCTTGAGGTTTACAGTGTTTCAGAAGACAGGCAGGCCATGCGTACGCTGATCATGGTCGACAATTCCTTATCCATTCCAAAGGCATCCCGTCCGAGGATCACGGAGCTGCTTTGCGGTATTGTGGACCGTCATGCGGAAAGGGAGGTATTCCGGCTTGCAACCTTCGCGGATGACATCAGGTACATGTCGGATGGCTACCTTGGGGACTACACCCTTCTTAAAAACATGATCCAGGGGATGGCCTATAATGATCAGGACACGTTCCTGACGGACGTCCTGTATGACGCGATCGAGGAGCTGAACCGGGACAATTACATGGGGTATACCAGGATTATTGTCGTATCTGACGGCGTGGACAACAAGCCGATCGGTGTGACAAAAGAGGAGCTTAATTCCAAATTAAAGGATACTCAGTACCCTGTGTATTCAATCGGCTGCAGCACGGGAAGGAACAATGAGCAGTTGGAAGGTATGTTTGCTATATCCCGGGTGGCCGGGTGCGAATACTTTGTCCTGGAAAATACGGAAACCGAGACTATCCTGTCTACCATCAGTCAGGACAATGAAATGACCGTATTCGAGGCGCAGATTCCTTCGGAGGCAAAAAAGGGCGGGAAGCAGAGCAGCAAGCTCGTTCTTGCCGGGGGTACGCAGCTGGTATTCGACGTAAATATGCCTTTTACGATCAAGGCTCCGGAGACAGTGGAGGAAAGTACCACCGCCGCGCCTGTAACAACGGCTGAGCCGACCACGGCGGAAACGACAACAGCAGAGGAAACAACAACTGCGGAGGTCATTATTGAAAAGAAGGGGATCCCTGTATTCGTTATCGTATTAATCGTAGTCGCTATCCTTCTGGCCGTTATCGGGGTATGTCTTTTCTTTCTTGTATTACGGAAGAGGTCAGCTCCCCAGACGTCAGTTGAGAGAGAGGGCAGCCACACGGAGATGTATGATTCAGGTGGGACAGAAACATCGTTCCTTGGGGGGGACAGCGACGATGGGGTACAGCGTCTCTTTATGCAGCAGGGAAAGAAGAACTCGAAGTTCCGCGTCATCCTTGCGGATAAACGGGATTTGTCCAGAAGCTTCCAATGTGAGTTGAAAACGACGATCAATATTGGCAGCGCGAAGGGAAATGAGGTCACCATTTCTGATGTGGGGATTTCAAGGAAGCATTGCATGCTGACAAACAAAAACGGCCGTATTTTCATTCAGGATTTGGGATCCACAAACGGAACCTTTGTGGACGGGGAAAGGGTTAATTTTGATACGGAAGTTGTTTCCGGCAGTACGATCAAGCTGGCAAGGACTGAGCTTCTTGTAAAATTTGAACAGGTATAGCCATGGGATATCTATTGACGGAAGGACATTTTACGGACAAGGGGCTTGTGCGCAGGGAAAATGAGGACTCGTTGTTCCATTATATCGGCGACAGCCTGAGCATTTTTTGTGTCGCGGATGGAATGGGCGGGCATTCCAATGGGGAAAGGGCTTCTACTGCCGTGGTAGAAGGAGTACAGGAATGGCTGGGTTCCTATTACCCGGAAAAATACATGGGTGGTTTACAGGATATCCTGGATGACCTTGAGAAATGCCTGCAAAAAGCAAATCAGCGGATATACAAATACTATAATAATTCGGGCCAGGTTTGCGGATCCACTGTGGTCATTCTCTTGATTTATAACAAGTACTATGCGGCATTATCCCTGGGGGATAGCAGGATATACAAAAGAAATGGCTTTTCCTTCACGCAGCTAACCAGGGACGATACCTGGCAGAATACGGAAAGCGCAAAACGACTTTTCGAGGGGGACGGAATCCGTGGACATAAGAATTACGGGAAGCTTGTCAAGGCTTTTGGAACGCAGGAAAGTGTGGTGTTCTGGAGAAAGACGGACAAGTTAAGGCAGGGAGACAGTTTTCTGCTCTGTACAGACGGGGTCTATAAATATGGCGGCATCGGAGCAGTAAGAAGGTGCTGTGGCTCCGCGTTCTGGGATCGGGCCACGCCGATGGATAAGCTGCGCGAATTGAAAGACATTGTTTTTCAGAAGGGAGCGCCGGACAACCTGACGGCTATTCTGGTGAGGGTCGGTTACTGGAGGCCGGATTAGGGGTCGTAGGGATCGTGGTCAGGATCATTTGTCTTTTTTGTGCTTTGCGGCGGGTATGGCTATCTGGGAGATTACGGTTTTCAATTAAGAGGGTTTGAGTATGGAACGGGGGGAAATGTTTTTTAGACTTGGCGTTGCTGTCCTGGTTCTGGCAGTCATCCTGATTGTAATCAGTTTGATCGTTTTTTTTGTGAATGGCAGGAAATTAAGGAAAACGCTGAAGGAGGAATACGGAGAGCCATGGCGCTATAACATTCAGTGATAATGGCGCCCAACAGTTTCTGCTTTTAATGTGGGGATGAGAATAGTATGGATAGGATGATTGCTGGCTTGTACAGGATTGAAAAGGAAATAGGCTCTGGAGGAGGCGGAATCGTATATCTGGGAAAACACGTCCGCCTCGACAAAACAATCGTTCTCAAGGCGGATCGCAGGACCTTGAAGGCCGGGATGGAGGCCCTGCGCCGGGAAGTAGACATGCTGAAAGAACTGTCAAATTCCTATATTCCCCATGTTTTTGATTTCATCGAGGAGGACGGCGTTGTTTATACCGTCATGGACTTCATAGATGGGGAGAGCCTTGACCGGCCTCTGGAGAGAAAAGAGAAATTATCTCAGCCGGACATTATCCGCTGGGCGTGTCAGCTCCTGGAGGCATTGAATTATCTTCACACAAGGCCGCCTTATGGAATCCTGCATGCGGATATTAAGCCGGCGAATATTATGCTGCGTCCAAATGGGGACATCTGCCTGATCGATTTCAACATTGCCCTGGCTTTGGGAGAAGATGGGGCGGTCAAGGTGGGTTTCAGTCGCGGCTATGCGTCCCCTGAGCATTATGGGGCGGAGTATGTCCGGGGGCAGCGGCGCGCGGATGGTTATTCCTCCACCGGGCTGAGCGCCATGAAGACGGGTATGAACCGGGATAAAGGCTCTCAGGGGTCTGAAAATAAGTCTGAGAATCAGGATGACGGCTCTGCCGGGGCATGGCCTTACAATGCTGAAGATAAAACCCTGGTTTTAGATAGCTCCGAGGATGCCACTGTAGCATTGCATGATGAGAATCAGGGTCAGCCTGTCGGTGATGCCGCAGATTCTTTGTCCATGGGTCCGGAGAAAGCCGGGAATCAGACAGTCAAATTTTCCGAATTCGCGTCGGCAAATGGAAAGCCAGGGTCAGGATCTTTTGGAAGCAGAGGCGGCAGCGATGGCAGTCATGGGAGCGGGAGCAGCACGAGCAGCGGCAAGTCCGTCACGCTGGATGTCCGATCGGATATTTACAGCCTGGGTGCGACTCTCTATCATCTAATTTCCGGAAGGCGTCCTGAAATGAACGCGGTGGACGTTATTCCGCTGGGGGCGGCGGACTGCAGCCCGGCGGTGGCTGCCATTATCAACAAGGCCATGTTGCCTTCGCGGGAGGATCGGTGGCAGAGCGCGGAGGAAATGCTCCAGGCTTTTCTGGGACTTTATAATAATGATCCCCGTAGCGTAAGCCGCCGGAGAAGTATTCGGTTTACAGCGGCGGCCCTTGGGATATTGTTTCTTACAGGCGGAGGGTTGGTATTCTCGGGACAGAGGATGATGGAGGAGGCTCAGAGGGAGATCGCTCAGCACGAGAGCGAACGTGCAGACACTGAAAGCGAACGTGCAGATACTGAAAGCGAAAGAGCAGATATTGAAAGTGAGAGGGCGGATACGGAGGCTTCTCTGAAGAGGATGGAAGCGTCCCTGAAGCTTTCCGGGGAATCCGAAAAGGCTTTGGCCGGTGGAAACAGGTCCCTTGCTGTTGCAAAAGCCCTCGAGGCATCCGATGCAGTGGAGGATTTGTCTGTAGTGCCTGCGGAGGCCAGAAAAGCATTGGCAGATGCGCTGAACGTGTACGATTTGTCGGACAGTTTCCATGCCCTTGATCTCCTTGACATTCCTTCTGAACCCTTCAATATTTTTGTGTCGCCGCAGGGCACGCGTTTTGCGGCGACCTATGCAAACGAGGGATCCCGATACGAGCTTGCTGTCTATGACGCGGAGAGCCTTGGACAGCTTGTGGTGCTTCCAACCCAGGTATCCGCTCTATGCGACGTAGTGTTTCTGGACGAGGACAGATTGATTTACGCGGGTGATAATGGCACTACATGCTGGAGCCTTTCGGAGGGACGGGCCCTCTGGACAGGAAAGGCTGCAACGATGATAAGCCTTTCTTATGACGGTTCCGTTGCTGCCGCGGTGGACAGGGACAACGGGGTATTCCAGGTTTACGATGCGCAGACAGGAGAGCTGCGCAGAGAGATTGCTTTTTCAGAAGCATTTTACGAAGGGGAGGGAGAGGGCACCGGAGATGGGGAATGGCATCTCCCGGTGGCAGCGAATGATATCTTTGCAAATCCCCTGGATTTCCTTTTCTGCCTGAATGGGGACGGAAGCCGTCTTGCCGCGAGTTTCGGGAACGGCGGACTCTGCGTGTATAATCTTTTGAATCCTTCTGACAGTATTATCCTGTTGGACGAATCAGATTACCATTCCTTCACGGGAGGCTTCCAAGGCAAGTATTTTGCTTTTGCCGCGAACAGCGATGCGGGATCGCTGGTCTATGTTTTTAATCTTGATGGGATGTATGACCTGGTGTCTTATGAGTCACAGGATCCCGCCCTGGCAAAGGTCAATGAAGATGGAATTTATATCGCAAATGGGGGAACGTTGGTCAGAGTGGACACGGAGGGGGAGCAGGAAATTGGTCTTGCCTATCTGCAGGATCACAGCATTACCGGATTCTCTGTGTCTGATGGGTATGCCATGGTGACAGCGGATGATGGGAGCCTGCGCTTCTTCGACAGCGGCGCGAATTCTTCTGATCCGATTGTTGGGGAGTATCCTTTTGACTTTGCCCTGCTTCGCGGCGGCTTGGCCATTGCTGCTGACAGGAGTACGCCATCGCTCCGGCTTCTCCGTCTGGAAAATCATGAGGAAGCCGAAATTCTTTCCTATGATGCCGGTTATGAGCATGATGAAGCCAGACTCAGCAAAGATAGAAACCATGTCATGCTTTTTAATATTTATGGCTTCCGGATTTATGGTATGGACGGGACGCTTGAGGCGGAGGGTGAGATTCCTGATAGCTCTCATATTTATGATCAGCAGTTCCGACGGGAAGAGGAATCCTCTTATCTGGAAGTGTTTTGGTACGATGGCACGATCCGTCATTACGACGCAGCCAGCGGAGAGCTTGTTTACGAGGGAAGCGGGGATCCGCCCTCGCGGGATCTCTATGAGGAATTCTTTACGGAAAAATATCGTTTTGCTTCAGAGCTTCATGCCGCCCCGGTGGTGTATGAAAGGGATACAGGCAAGGAGGTGGCCAGGCTTCAGGAGGATATGTTCCTGACCTATGTCACGGAGATACCGGGTGGCTTCATTACCAATTATATTACTGCGGCAGGCGACAGCTTCGGACTGCTGTTGAATGAGAACCTTGAAACTCTGGCCGTGCTTTCGGATATGTGCGATTATCTGGATGGGGATGTAATTTATGACTATAAATCCGGGAACTTGCGGAAAGGCAGGATTTACAGCTTTGAAGAGTTGCTTCGGATGGGAAGAGAGCGGATCACCGGTTCCTGAACGAAAGTGAGAAACGGAGATATTTCCTTCAGTATTCTATTTATTCGCAGGGTTCAGGAGGTATCCGTATAGATGGAAGGGGGTGGTTTGAAGGGCAGATATGAAAAGGCAGAGCGTAATTGCCGGGCAAGAGGTGGAGTATCAGAGTTTATGCGTTCGCATTGCAGAGCCATGTAGATTGCGATACCGCAGTTGCTTGTCAGGAATTAAAGTGGTTCATATACCACTTTAATGGAGGAGCCATATAGATTGCGATACCGCGGCAGTTTGTCAGGAATTAAAGCGGCCAAAAACTACTTTAATAAGAGAGTGATGTTGTGAAAAATCAAGAGGAGGGTTAAAAAGGTGAGACGTTGGAGAAAAGCCACCGCATTCTTGCTATCTGCGATACTGTCTATGCCTTTACAGACAGTTTTCGCAGCCCCGGGTATTGGAAACGCCGGAACAGAGAATGAGTCTGTATTGGAAGCAGAACTTCAAGATTCTTCTGTTGAGGATGTGGAAGAGGAAGATGGATTTAAAAAGATTTCCGGACAGAAGGGGACGGCAGACGGAGCGTCAGAGAAAGCACAGGAATTGACTGAAGATGAGTCAGAGGAAGAATCCTTTGATGAGGCAGAAAGTCAGGATGAAGAAATCTCTGAGGAGGATGAGGTCAATGAGGCTGATGTGTCAGAGGAGACTGACGGGCAAGATGAGACAGGTGAATCTTTTCTTGATGAAACGGACGAGTCTTCATCAGATGAATTTGAGGCTATGAATGATACGGGCGCCAGTGAAGAAGGCACCGGTCAAGAAAGTGTCGGTGAATCAGACATGCAAGATTCTGGTTCGGTCGAGGACGATGCATTCATTGAAAATGCTGCCGGGGATGATCTGGCAGAGGGCACATCAGATACAGACGGCAATATCGAAAATGATACGTCTCACAAAACTGATGAATCTCCGTTCGTCGAGGAGACGGAGATTCAGGATGGGACAGGGAACCCGGTTGAATCAGAATCCTCAAACGGTGAGGATGTGAAGGAACCGGCTGCTTCGGATGTATCTGAGGAAGAATCCGAGGATGTAAAGGACTTTGATGAAACGGTGTATAGTTCTGAGGAAGGAGGCGAGTCTCTGCCCGAAGAAGATGCCCTGGAGGGATCTCATGCTGCTGATGAGGCAGTAAACATGTTGGAGAATGGGGAAGACGCTTTGTTTAGTGAGGTGGATGCTGATCCTGAGACTTCCAACGATGGCGCGGCGGATGATGCGGCGGAGGCTGATGACGCAGAGTTAGTTGATTCCGGTGCGGATGAGGCTGCATTAGCGGAGGAATATGTAAACGACAATTCTGCTGGTGACACAGTATCCGGAGTGGATGAGTCCGATGCGGAAGAGACCGAGGAAGCTGCAGTGCTGGCAGAAGATGAAAAGGAAGCCGTAGAGACTGAGGTTGCGGAAGGCAATGCGGACGATGTTTTAGAAGCCGGAGACGCTGAGGAATCCAAAGAAGCAGGCGGGGAAGATTCGGAAACGGAGTCTGGTAAGGAAGACTTGCTTACAGACCACGAGGTTTCTGAAGAGACAGAAACAGGGACGGAAGCTTCCGGCAATGCAGAAACCACTGCAGAAGATTTTGAAGCCGAAGGGGAGCTTTTGGAGCAAGCTGCGGAAGACGCCCTTTCCGACAAGGAAAACGAAGTCCTTTTCTCCTTCAATACGGGCTGGGATGGCGCTTCCTATATCGATAAGGGAGACGGGAATTATGAAATCCTTGTGGAACAAAACCCTCTTTTCCCTTATGAAATACAATTCTCCGTGGACGGTGCGGAGGAGACAAAATGGTTTGAGGAACCCTCCGAATCTTTCGAGGTCGGTGGTTACAATGTCACCCTTGCGGTCTCAGAGGATGAATACACACGTTTGAGCGTCGACATACTTGGGGAGACAGTATACCTTGATCCTGCGGAAAAGGATTTCGCGGAGGATACAAAGGTCGATGTCCTCCTCTATCCGAAAGATTCGGCAGGAGATTTGGAGGCAAATGGCAGGCTGCGGCTCGATGCCAGTGAAAAGACGGACGGCCAAACTACATATATGGACATTCCGGAGGTCTCTCATCAGCATGTCAAAGAACAGAGGCTGGAAGAAGTAGACTTAAGGCATTTCACCCCGGCTGACCTTACCAGCGTCACCTTAAGTTCTCTTTTCCCGGATACCGTGGAACTTAAGGACATGAGCATTGCCTGGACAAAGGAGTCTGATTCCCTGGAACAGGTCACGGTCAGCAAAAAAGGTTCTAAGCTGGATTTGAGCTACGGGACATCCTATAATAATACTATTTACTGGATCATGAAGGTGGGGCCGAAGACGGATCAGTTGGCTTCAGATGAGGATTATACGCTTTACAAGATTCCTGTCCGTGTGACGAGTTCCAGCAGATGGCTGGAGCCGATTGTCTATTCCGAGACGGATGGCAAGCGCAAAGGCGTGAATGTCACCTCCTCAAGTTATGATGACGGAAGTTACAGGGGCGACAGGGAGTTCTCATACTGGCTGTCTACAAGAAACCTGGGGAAGAAAGGCTCCTACCGGCTGGCTTTTGAGATTAATGAGGACTGGCTCGAGAATGCCACCACATCCAGGGATCTTCGTACAGATCTTGACAAGGTCAAGTTTTATGAGGGGAAATACAGCAGCCCTAAAAAGGCGGCTGAGGGCAAGGACATCACGAAGAAAATCTGGAAGCAGGACATGACGAAGGCGAAGGCCGGTTATGCCCTGAAATACGATTCCGAGGATACTGAGAAAAAGTATGTCACCATGGTAACCTATGACAAGGACGGAAACGCGACAGGCTGCCTGCCCATCCTGTTGGATGCCAAGCAGAGTTCCTCTTATTTTTACCCTGTTATTTCCAACCAGAGTTACAAGAAGGTTGGGGTGGGTGAAAATCTCACCGAAGAGGGCAGTACGGACGGAGTGATCCGTTACAGGATGAACCTTTTCGATGGCTTTACTGCAGACAGCACTTATTATCTGAGCATGGAGGATCACCACACATCTGTGCCTATATCCCAAGCCTATGTTGGGAAATACAAATCGGTGAAGGCTGCTAAGAAAGCGGGGGCAATTGACATAAAGGATAGTCTTCTGTCAGAGAATGGATATGCCCTGAATTTGAAATCCGGAAAATACATTACCATTTTTACGGGAGGCATTAAGAAATATAAGGATGTCAGCCATACTGATAAGAATGGCAAGACGGTTATAAAAAGCGAACCAGTAAAATATTTTGATGAGGCATATCATTTCTATGTCCGGGTCAAGGAAACGGCAGCCACTGGCTATAGCTTCAGCATGCATCCGTTGTATGCCATTGTGGATAATGCCGGCGTTACAGACAACCGGGACAGGGTGGAGAAGGTTTCCAAGACACCTGAGCGGGAGGAGCTCAAAGAAGGGGAGGAAGAGGATCCCTGGGAGCATTATGTAGCAACGATACAGGACAGCTGGTATCCCGCAAATGGAACCTATTACTTCTCCATGGGTTACGACAAGATGGGGGACAGCAGTCTTGATACAGTGACAGCGGCTTATGCGGGACGCTATGAGAGCATTGCCGAAGCGAAGAAAGCCAAGGCGAAGAACATCAAGTTCTCTCTTTTGAGCAACAGTGCTGACGGCGGCTATGCGGCGGACTACAGCAAGGGCGTGGATTTCACCATTTTTATCGGTGAGGACGGCGATGGACAGGAAATATTCCGCTATAATATCCGCGCAGAAGGGGAGGAAGAGGATCTGAACAGCGGCGACGCCGTCACATTCCACGGTCTTCTTGATGAGGATGGCTATATTATTGACAGCTACAGGATTGACACTAAAAATGCGGATTCCTATGGCGATGAAAATTTCCGTGTGTTCCTTGTGGGCGAGGACGTGAACCTGAAAAAAATTACTCCCGTGTATACCACCTCGGCCGGCGTTCATCTTTATGTCAATGGGAAGCTGCAGGAAAACGAGAAGTACGAGAAAAATTCAAGCTACATAAAGGGCTTCTCCCATAATTTCTCGAAGGGCCCGGTGAAGTTCACCGCAGGTTCTGAAGACGGGAATTTCCAGATGAACTATTGGCTCTATGTTGTTAAGGCGAGCGAGGAGAACCGGCTCTTCATCAACAGCTTTTATGACGACGGGGATGGAGAGAACGGGCAGAATTATAAGATTGAAAAGGGTGTGGTTTATTCCACGAGGGAAATCATCCTGGACAGTAACCACGATGAGTATCATGATATTCTGATCATCAACCGGGATGCCAAAAACCCGATTGAGAAGCTGACGGCGGAGCTGAAATCCGACCAGCTTGTTCTGGATAAGTACTGGAGATTGGACGAGGAAACGGATTTGGAAGCCTTCTCTACCTTGGAGGAGGATTATAATTATCCCCATGCGGCTCTTTCTAACCTCGCGAAAATCCGGATCAGGAAAAAAGGAAACGTGAAGGATGGGACGGAGCTATCCGGAACGCTTACTATCAAATCAAACGGCAAGAAGATTGCTGAACTGACTCTGACAGGTACAGTAGGTACGCCAGTTATTACTACGAAAAAGAAGCTGCCGGACGGCGTCCTGTACGTTCCGTACGGAACAATGATTCAGAACAGCAATAAGTATGAGAGGAACAATCCTACATATACCCTGAGCGAAGACAGCGGGCCGCTGCCGAAGGGCATGGAGATCCGGCCGAACGGGGAGGTTTACGGTGTGCCTCTTGAGACGGGAACGTTTAAGTTTAAGGTGAGGATGACGAACTCCTATCCCAGGGATACTTTTGATGAAAAGGAATTCACACTGAAAATCAGGAAGAATACCGACCCCAACGTGGATGAGTACGCTATTATTGGATATGAGGATTACCGGCTTACCAAGAGGATTCCGGACATAAATGCATTCACAGCGGAGAACGAATATCTTATGATTTCTCTTGGTGAGTACAAGGAATTCACTGCCGGTAAATACAACATTTTCCTTGACGGTGTAAAGCTGGTCAGGAATACAGATTATACATCGGAATCCGGCAGCACCAGGGTTACGATCAAGACACAGACGCTGACAAAGAACGGGAACGGCACTCATACCATCGGTGTAGAGTTCCGTCACGGTGGTGAGAAGGAGTTCCGGCGTACGTCCCAGAACTATGATGTAACAAACAAAAGGAATAGCAATCCCTCCAAACCGAGCAGCTCTGGCGGCGGAGGCGGTGGAGGCGGTGGAGGCGGCAGCTCCAGCAGCGGTTCCAAGGCGGTCGCAGGACAGAATCTTGGCGGAGGTTCTCCCATCGCGTCGTCTAATGCCGCGGCCACGGCTACAAATGCAGTGGGCGGAGTTCCCGCGGATCAGGCTGCGGCAGGCGGAAATATGGCGGATGGCAGGCTGCCTGGCCGCGCCTTTGCCGGCGATCGGCCGGATACTCCGGGGCACTGGGCGCAGCGCGGAAACAGCTGGGTTTTCAAGAATCCTTATGATGAGAGCATTAACTGGACCGGCTGGATCATTGTAGGCCATTATTGGTATTACATGAACCCGAATGGCAGCCTGGCTACGGGCTGGAAGGCCATTGACGGGAAATGGTACTATTTTAACGAGGCTATGGACAATACAAGAGGCATGCTGTTTGCGGATACCACAACGCCGGACGGCTACAGGGTTTTGGCAGACGGCTCCTGGGACGGCCAGAGGCATGAGGGTGCGGCAGCTTCTGCTGCTTCCGCAGATGACACCGCGGCGGCTGCGTCGCAGGCGGAAGGAGGTGCGGCGAATGCTGCTTCATCCGGTAACACGGCGGGACCCTGGTCTTCCGTCTCTGCCCAGGCAAGAGCGGGCATTAATACCAGCGGGAATTAAAACGGACATGGGTCTGGCCATGGTCATTGGCAGGGCATTGTTTCCGAATGAAAAGGCGGTTTGACAATGTATTAATCAGACAAAACGCTGCTTGATGCATTTTATGATTGCTTTGCAAGCTGAGCGCAGACGGGCAAGGGTGTTGATCGCCCTTGCCCGTCTTATGGATTATCGATAATCAATTAGGAAAAATGAAGAATTGTGTTGAAAAAGGGAAGCGCAGGGTGAAAGAAATATGCTTGAAGAGGGGGCGAAGATACAGGAAACATATATTATAAAAAAGGAACTGGATTCAGGCGGCGGCGGAATCGTTTATCTGGCTTACCACAAGAGACTTGAGAAAGATGTGGTTATCAAGCAGATCAGGGCGGAATCCATGGATTACCTTGACAAAAGGGCCGAGGTTGATGTCCTGAAAAAGCTGCGCCATTCCTGCCTCCCGCAGGTGTACGATTTTCTGGAAATCGGAAATAGTATTTATACTGTCATGGAGTTTATCCCAGGTGAAAATCTTCAGAAGGCGGTGAAAAGTCATGGACCGTATGGCCAGAGGGAGATTCTTAAGTGGGCTATTCAGCTTGCGGAAACGCTGGTCTATATCCACGGACAGAAGCCTCGTATCCTGCATGGGGATATTAAGCCGGCCAATATCATGCTGACTCCCGATGGGAACGTCTGTCTTATTGATTTCAATATTTCCCTCATGCTGCAGGAAGAACAGAAGGGACAGATGAACTGGGCCACCCCTTTTTTCGCGCCGCCGGAACAGTACAACAGCCTGCGGAAATATATGGCGGATATGGGATTTCAAAATCTGTTGAATAATAAGCAGGATCTCGATCCGGAAGCAACAGTCAATCTGGAAGAAAGAGGAAAAGAGGGAGGCCCGTCACCTAATGTCAGGAGGGATTCCGGAGCGGAGTTTGATTTTGAGTCTTTAAGAGAGCTGGTGGGAAGCGGTATTGACGAAAGGTCGGATATTTACAGCCTTGGGGCAGCGCTCTATATCCTTGCGACTGGGAAGAGAGCAGATATTTTCGATGTGCTTTCCTGTCCGGCAAACAAAAGGAACCCTGGGATTTCTGAGGGACTGGGCGCTATCATTAATATTTGCCTTTCCCCATTTCCGGAAAAACGATTCCAGACGGCATCGGATCTTCTGTATGCCCTGCGTCATACAGAAATATATGATTCTGGATACAGGGCAGAACGAAGGAAGCGTTTTGCGATGCTTTTTGGTTTCGCTACAGTTTTGTTTGTGGTTCTTCTTCTTGGAATTTTCTTTTTCAATCGCTATCGAACAGAAAGGCATCGCGAATATTTGGGGCAGGTGGAGGAAGCATTGTCATCAGGGAGCATGGACTACGAACAGGCGGTTCGTCTCCTTCGTGAGGCTTCCGGAATGGAGCCGAAATCCGAGGAAGCGTACCTTGCCATGATGCTGCTTCTGAACAGGCATTATGAGTATGAAGAATGCTTGTCTTATGCTTCGGATACCATTCTTCCGCATATCCCCGGTGCTGCAGAAAATGGCAGGTTTTGCTATCTGCTGGCAGAGGCTTATGATGGGATTGGGGAGAAGAAGGAGGCATGCAGGTATTACGGAATGGCAGCGGAAAGGACGGGGAATGACCCTGGCTTTCTTTTGGATTATATCGTTTCTTTGATTGAAAACGGTGATGTGGAGGAGGCCGGGAGGAATCTGGAAGTCTGGAATGAGAAAGGGCGGATGGAAACGGAAAAGCAGCCTGATGATGGAAATCGGATGTTAGGCGTTAATGAGAAAAGCGGAAATGAAAAGGCTCTGGCAAGCTTTCTTTCGGCAAGGATTTATTTTGAGGAGGAAAGGATTCAGGATGCGGAAAAGGAAGCGTTGGAAGCCCTCGGGAGTGCGTCGGAGGATCGTCTGAAGAAAAATATCATCCTTTTTTTGTCGGACCTATATGGACATGAAAGGCTGGATGGTAATGTTGCCGAAGCCTATGAAAAGGAGATATCCGTCCTTCAAAGAGGCGGCAATATGTTCGAAAGCGGATATGATATCGAGGTTCTGGAAAGATTGGGGAAAGCGGAATATGAATACGCGAGTCTATCCGGTGAAGCCGGGCTTTTTGAAAAGGCAGCAGATGATTTTGAAAAGCTCATCGCGGTCGGATATGACAGACCGTATATTTATCGGAATATCGCTGTAATTTGCCAGCTTACAGGTGATCTTGCCAGAGCGGAAGAGACACTGTCGGAGATGCGGGAAAGGTATCCGAATGACTATATGACATGGTATCAATGCGCCATGCTGGAGCTGGATCGGGAGGCCGTGAAGCCTTTTGAAGAGAGGGATTATGGCAAGGCGAGTGAATACTATGAAAGGATGCTTGCTCTTGTGAAAGGAAGAGAGGAGGAACAGGAGATAGAGCCGTTGAAGAGAAGAATGCAGGATATTCTGGCGAATACTCATAGATAAATGAGTTTCTTCAGAACTTAATAAGTATGAAAGACAAGTCTTTCATGATTTTTTGTGGGGCTAGTACAGCATTTCATAATTAACTGTGATTTAAAACGTTACCCCAATGGTG
>CAMKKZ010000045.1 GCA_946413525.1 uncultured Oribacterium sp. | reverse complement strand
GATTTGCCGGGAAAGGAACATACTGAACGATTATTTGAAGAAGGAGGGGGTGTCTGCAATTATGTACAAGTTCATGGATCAAAAAACCGCTATGAGGAAGGCATTGAGGACGGAGAGGCAGGAGGGAAAAGAGGAAGGCCTGAAGGAAGGCAAAGAGGAAGGAAAAAAGGAAGGCTTCCTTAACGCCATGGTTGGTCTTGTGGAAGATGGGATGCTGACAATATCGGAGGCGGCAAGCAGGGCGAAGATCACACAGGCGGAATTCCAGGCTGAAATGGCTGCGCTGGCTTCCCGGAGATAAATAGGGAGGGGGCATCTGCGATTATGTATATGACTCGAATGGTCCATCAGGAACATTCTGAGGAGTTCCAGACTGAGATACAGAAACTAGAAGCATATTATGCGAGTCAGCAGTGGAAAGATGATTTTGCCATGGATGAAAAGGGTGATTTACGGATACGGGAAATGATTTTCATGGAAAACCGTTATTTTTATGGAAAATAAAATGCTGGATAATAACAGGAAAAATCCGGCCCGATGGGCCGGATTTTCACCGATTAAAGAGGGGCGCTGCAATATCTATTGCGACAGCCCCATGTTTTTAAAGGCAAGAATCCTGCGAACGGATTTCCCCGGCTTTTCAGTGCAGGTAAAGGTCCAGGGCCTTTCGGTTCATCGGCAGGAATTTTTCTTTTCTGCCGGTGAACATGACCGCGAGCTCGTCATACACGGTTTCCGGCCTGACCACGCTGGTTTCCCTGATGATGGCTCCGAGCATAATCATATTGGCCGCCTTGTCATTTCCAAGCTCCGTTGCTTTTTCGTTAGCCGGGATTTCAAGGACCCGGATGTCGTCCCGCGAGGCCTTTTCCGGAACAAGGGAGCTGTTGATGATCAACAGCCCTCCGGGCGTGACCATTTTCTCAAATTTCAAAAGGCTGGGCAGGTTCATTACCACCAGCACGTCTGCCTCGTTGATCAGGGGGCAGCTGATCGGCTTGTCGGATACCACCACCGTGCAGTTGGCGGTGCCGCCGCGCATCTCCGGTCCGTAGGATGGGAGCCATGTGACTTCCTTTCCTTCGTGCATGGCGGCTTTCGCGATCATCTGGCCCATGGCCAGGGTTCCCTGCCCGCCGCTTCCGGCAAAAAACATTTTATATTTCATCTCAGAAATTCCTCTCTTGTTACAGAGTTAGCTTGAGCCGCTCTGATTTTAGTATATACGGAATCGCATTGCTCTTATAGTTCCACAGTACGGAAATTCTTCACAGGGTAATAGGCGGCCATTTTTTCTTCCACCCATTTCAGGGCGTCCACCGGCGCGTATCCCCAGTTGGTGGGGCAGGCGGAGAGGAATTCCACGAAGGTGAAGCCTTTGCGGGCTTCCTGGATGTCCAGGGCTTTGTGAACGGCTGCCTTGGCGCGCCGCACCTGGGCGGGATTTGTAAGCATTACGCGTTCCACAAAAACGGCCATGTCGATGGTGGCGAGCATTTCGCAGACCCGGAGAGGCATGCCGGCCTGCTCCACGGTGCGCCCGTCCACCGCCGTAGTGGCCCGCTGACCGATAAGGGTGGTAGGGGCCATCTGGCCGCCGGTCATGCCGTAGATCGCGTTATTGATAAAGAAGGTGGTGAATTTCTCACCCCGGTGGGCAGCGTGGACGATCTCCGCCGCGCCGATGGAGGCCAGGTCGCCATCCCCCTGGTAGGTGAAGACCAGCTTGTCCGGATGGACACGGCGGATGCCGGCGGCAATGGCCGGCGCCCTGCCATGGGTGGATTCGCACATATCCACGTTCATGAAATGATGGGCATTGATGGCGCAGCCGATCGGGACCACTCCGATCGCGCGTCCGAGGGCTCCGCGTTCCTCCAGGCATTCCATAATGATCCGGTGGGCTATGCCGTGGGAACATCCGGGACAATAGCTGGTGTCCACAGGCGTCATGCCGCTGGTAGGGGCAAATACAGTTTTCATTTCGTTTCCTCCAAAAGTTTCAGCGTCCGTTCCACGATTTCCAGCGAGGAGGGCACTACGCCCCCTGTGCGGTTAATAAGTCCTACCTCGACCCTGCCCTGGACGGCGTTTTTCACATCATAGAGCATCTGCCCCATGTTCAGCTCCGCGGAGATGACCAGCCTGGTGCTTTTGTCCAGTTCATCAAAGGCCTTGTCAGGGAAGGGCCAGAGGCTGATGGGCCGGATCATGCCGGCCTTTATCCCGCGCTCGCCCAGCAGCTCAATGGCCTCTGCGCAAAGCCTCGACATGGTTCCAAAGGCAACGAACACCACCTCGGCATCCTTCAGCGAAAGGCTGTTCCAGCGCGTCAGCTCCTTTTCCGCCCGGGCATACTTCTCAAACAGCTTTTCCACATGCTTTTCCAGAACCTCGGGCTGCATGCGCAGGGAGTAGATTACATTGCGGCCTTCATGGCTGTCCGTGCCGGTGATGGCCCAGGGCTTTTCCTGGCTGATTTTGTCCACCGGCGTAATGCCCTTGTGGGGAGGCAGCTCCACGGGTTCCATCATCTGGCCCATCATGCCGTCCGCAAGGATGAGCACCGGGTTCCGGTATTCCTCGGCGATGTCGAAACATTCATAGATCAGATCCACGCATTCCTGAATGCCGGCGGGGGCGAAAACAGGGATTTTGGCATCACCGTTATAGCCGCCCCGGGTGACCTGGATATAGTCGGCCTGGCCCGGCTGAATGCCTCCTACGCCGGGACCGCCCCTGGAAACATTCAGGGCTACCAGCGGCACCTCGGCTGAACAGATGAATCCCAGTCCCTCCTGCATGAGGGCGAGTCCCGGGGAACTGGTGGAGATGAATACCCGGCCGCCGCTGGCCGCGGCGCCATAGGCCATGTTCACTGCGGCAAGCTCGCTTTCGGCCTGGAGGAAAGCGCCTCCCGCCTTCGGCAGTTCATGGCTCATGTACTCGGGAATTTCGTTCTGGGGCGTGATGGGGTAGCCGAAATAACATTTGCAGCCGGCACGTATGGCCGCTTCGGCGAAAGCCTCGTTTCCCTTCATTAAAACCTTGCTCATTTCTTACTCACCCTCCTCCAACTCATAAATGCTGATGCAGCAATCGGGACACATCAGCGCGCAGCTCTGGCAGCCGATGCAGGCGTCCTGGTCGGTAATGCAGGCAGGATGGTAGCCCTTGGAATTGACTTCCTTATCCAGAGCCAGCAGCTTCTTCGGACAGAAGCTGACGCAGATCTCGCAGCCCTTGCACTTGTCCCGGTTGAATTCCAGCTTGAATCTTTTTTTCATGCTTTCCTCCTGAGTCCGCCGTCCTTGCGGCAGCTACGGAAGGGAGCCGTCCTCCCGCCCGCCGCCGGGGCGGCATTGTTCATTTCATCGCAGGCTTTTCAGGATTTATCCGCGGCATTCCTTCTGCCGCGGATAAACCATCTTATTCGCCCAGCGCCCCGCGCTTTTCATGGGGCGCTGAAAAGCCATGTAATTTTTCCAGATAATAAGTATGAAAAGCAAGCTTTTCATACTTCAGACATAGTTTATTCCGTAAATGGTGAATTCCGCAAGGGATTTGTTCGCCGCAGGCGGATTTTGACGCGCGTTTCCTTGACGCGCGTCAAAACTCAGGACAGGAATGTGCCATCAGGGACATTCCTGTCCGTATATAGCTTATTTCGCAAGGATGCGTTCGCCGCAGGCTGATTTTGACGCGCGCCCAAACATCCCCGGAAAATGTTGTGGAGCAGCCCTCGGCCTTTTCCCGGCTCCTCACACCTGTCTGTCAAGGTAGCTTTCCCGCATATACATGCCGATAATGAAGACCTCGGCGCCGCCTGCCCTGACATCATCAGCAAGGGGTCCGGCGCAGCAACAGCACAGGACGGGGATGCCGGAGCGTTCCGACACCTGCTTTGTGAATTCCCATCCCTCCAGCACGTCCCGGGGAGTCGTGCTCCGTACGAAATGGCTGTTGGAGACGAGATCCGTTACCTTAAGCCCCGTGGAATCCTGAATGGCATACAGGTGGTACAGGGCCTTCTCCTCGCTGTCCGTCCCCGGGCGGTTTTTGTTTATCACGCACACAAGACGGCTGTCCGTGAGGAAATATTTTTTGAACTGGTTGAGGACCCGCGCGCCAGTGTAATCCCCGCCGGTGTCGCAGATCACTCGGCAGTTTTCGTCCTCCAGGGGGGCGCGGATCGCGCTGTCCAGAGTCTGGAGCTCGGATCCGTTCCGCCCGCCGTAGGGGTCGGAGTAGACCCTTACTCCAGCCCGGATCAAATCGTCCTGCCGTTCCCGGCTGCGAAAGTAGGGGTTTTCCAGATCGAGATCCGCAAGGGCGAGGCTTTCCCCGGGGCGAAGACTTCCCTGCTCCCGGAGGTCGGCAAGGGCAAAGGCAAGGGATACGGCAAATTCTGTCTTGCCGCTTCCAAAGTGCCCTGTCACGGCGATTTTGCGGGGTCCCTCCGTCATATCTTTAAGAAAGTTGTCCATGAAAACCTCCCAGTAATCTCTCCGGCACCCTGTTTGCAGTCGCCTTTGGCGGCTTCATGCGCGCGTTCAGAGACGCTCCGTGCCTTGTCCGCCCTCTGGATTTCAGAAAATTCCAAATGAAAAGCAAGCTTTCGACTTGGAATTCCCTGAAATCCAGAGGGTGCTGATTAGTTATCAAATATTTTTGTCCTATATGAAGTGAGGCTATATGAAGTGAGGCGCTTGTCTGTTCCGGCCGCAGGCAGAAGCAGGCTTACAGCTTGTTTCGCTGGATCTTCCCGCTGATGGTTTTTGGCAGCTCGTCCCGGAACTCCACGATACGGGGGTATTTGTAAGGGGCGGTGCGCTTTTTCACGTAGTCCTGTATCTCTTTTTTCATTTCTTCCGTTCCGACGGTGCCCTTTGTCAGGGTAATGCAGGCCTTCACGACCTGTCCGCGGAGCTCGTCCGGGGATGCGCAGACGCCGCACTCCAGCACATAAGGCAGCTCCATGATGACGCTTTCGATCTCAAAGGGTCCGATGCGGTAGCCGGAGGACTTGATGACGTCGTCCGCCCTGCCCACATACCAGAAATATCCGTCCTCGTCCTTCCAGGCCAGGTCGCCGGTGTGGTAATAACCGTCATGCCAGCAGGCCTCCGTGGCCTCCGGGGCATTGTAATATCCCTTGAAAAGGCCGCAGGGTGCGCCGTTTTTGGTGCTGATGACGATTTCCCCAATGTCGCCGGGCCGTACAAAGTTGCCTTCCGCGTCCATCAGCTCCACATCATACTGCGGGCTGGGCTTTCCCATGGAGCCGGGCCGGGGCCGGGTGCCCACGAAGGTGCCGATGACCATGGTGGTCTCCGTCTGACCGAAGGCCTCCCGGATGGTGATGCCCGTGAGGGAACGGAACTTTTCAAAGACCTCGGGGTTCATTGCTTCCCCGGCGATGGTCGCGTGGCGGATGGAGCTCAAATCGTATTTGCTCAGGTCCTCCTTGATGAAAAAGCGGTACATGGTGGGCGGGGCGCAGAAGGTGGTAATGTGGTACTTCGCGAACATGGGCAGGATGTCATCCGCATGGAAGCGGTCAAAGTCGTAAACGAAGGTGGCCCCGCCGCTCATCCACTGGCCGTAAAGCTTCCCCCACAGGGCCTTGCCCCAGCCGGTTTCGGAAATGGTCAGGTGCAGGCCGTTCGGGTCCACGCAGTGCCAGTAACGGGCGGTGAGATAGTGGCCCAGGGGGTATTTGCAGGAGTGCTCCACGGCCTTCGGGTAGCCGGAGGTCCCGGAGGAGAAGAGCATGAGCATGGAGTCATTTCCGCGGATGCTGTCCTCCGTGCGGTTGAAGCGGCTGGAATACATATTATATTCATCATCGAAGCTGTGCCAGCCTTCCCGGTTGCCGCCGCAGACGACCTTGAGCTTGACGCTGGGGCAGTGCATGATGGCTTTTTCGGCTTCCTCTGAGCAATGGCCGTAGGCGGAGCAGACCACGGCGGTCACGGAAGCCGCCTGCAGGCGGTATTCAAAGTCCTTTTCCACGAGCTGGTCGGTGGCGGGAATGGCTATGGCGCCCAGCTTGTGAAGCCCTATGATGATGGGCCAGAATTCCCAGTTCCGGCGCAGCACCAGCATGACCCTGTCGCCTTTCCGAACGCCCAGGGCAAGGAAATAGTTGGCCGCGCGGTTGCTCATCTTCTTCATGTCCTGGAAAGTGAAACGGCGTTCCTTTTTCTCCCGGTCGAGGTGCAGCATGGCCAGACGGTCCGGCTCCTTCTCCGCGATGGCGTCCACCACGTCGAAGGCGAAGTTGAAATCATCGGTATTGGAAAAGCTGACGGATACCGGGGTGCCCTTCTCATCGACCTCCGCATGGATGAAATTATCCAGATAATGCATGGCCGGATCATCTGCCGGGGCTGTCTCGGCCAGCCGGCCTTCCTCGCCCTCATCCGGATGGGCGGCGACCATGTGCCCGTGCTCCCACTTCAACTCGTTTTCATCGGCCAGGATCACTGCGCAGAAAACGCAGTCCGAACCGTCCACGGCAATCATGCCATGGGGGGAGGAGGAGTTGTAGAAGATGCTGTCGCCGGGGCCCAGGACCTCTGAATGCTCCCCGACCTTCACCTTCAGGTGCCCCTCTATGATCAGGTCGAATTCCTGACCGGGGTGGGTCACCTGCTGGATCGGGGAATTCTGTTGTTCCTCGGAGTAGGAGTAACGACACCAGTAAGGGGCCGCCATCCGGTCCTTGAAGCGGCGCGCGATGCTCTGAATCTCGATGCCCGGCTCCCTTGCCACAAGGGAGCCGCCCCCCCGGCGGGTGACGGTGTAGCTCGTCAGGTGGGGCGCGCTTCCCTGCAGCAGCTCGGTAATCTCTATTTCAAAAAGCTGGGAGCACTTGTGCAGGAAGGTGAAGGGCAGGTCTTCCCTGCCGTCCTCGTAGCTTAGATAATCCTCCAGCCCCACGCCGGTATATTCCGCGGCCTGCTCCGGGCTCATCCCGCTGTCAAGCCGCAGTTCGCGGATTCTCTCGGCAATCTCCTGTAAAACATCGTTTGTCTGGAATGCCATTCGTCGTTCCTCCTTATGTTTTGATTATGAATCGGGCAATAAAAAACCGCAAGCGGAATTTCCGGCATTGAAGCCGCGGGCAGGCAAGTTGCAAATAGCCCTCAGTAAACAAGTCGCAAAGGCTGCGTGCTGCCAAGTCCCAAAGGCCGCAGGAAGGCAAGCCGCAGGGGCTTAGGGTTGTCAATTCGCAAAAGGCTGCGTGCTGACAAGTCGCAAAGTCTGCAGGGAGGCAATTCGCAAAGGCTGCGTGCTGTCAATTCGCAAAAGAAAGCCGCGGGCAAAAAGAAAACTCGTCTTCAAGCAAAAATACTTGAGACGAGTCAAAAATTACCCGCGGTACCACTCAAATTGCGTACTTCAAAAAGCACGCCACTCAGCAGGCTCAAACAAGCCCTTGGCCTTTACGCAGCCTTCACGTGGAACCCTACCTGAAGGATATCTCTCTCGGGTCCCCGGCTCGGAAGTGATGGACACTTGGAAGCTCTCCGTTGCCGGCTCTCAGCAAATACCGGTTCTCTGTAAACGTACTGCCTCCGGCCGTCTTCGTCACAGCCTTTGGAATTTCGCTATTCAGTTTTCATCATGCCATGGAAAAGGACGGAAATCAGCACTTCATTCATGTTCAAATGGTCACGAATGGCATACCGTCCAAGCCGATTCTGTATTATAATCATTCCGCCGCCATCCGTCAATTGTTTTTTTAAGTAAATTCTGTTTCCTGTTTCCCAAATGCCATTTCCAAAGGCTGTTTTCAAATGGTGTTATTAAATGCCGTTCTCAAATACTGTTATTAAAAACAGTTTTCAAATGCTGCTTCCCGCGTCTCTCTTATGTATTTACTATTATAGCTATTTTTGCTGCATAGTAGCTATTTTTGCTGCATGGCTATACCTACAATGTCAATGAAGCGGAGTCCTGTGACGATTTGGGGGTTCGGGATGCTGGTGACGCGTCCCAGGTCGGCGGTCATAATGCCTGACTCAACGGTTTTTGTCGCGGCGGACTTCATTTTCCTCCCGAATTCAGCAAGCTCCGCGTTCTTGTCAAGGACGCCGCGTTTTTCCAGGCCGTTCCCCCAGGCGAAGATGATGGCTAACGGATTGGTGGAGACAACGTCCCCTTCCAGGTAACGGTAATAGTGGCGCCTTACCGTGCCGTGGGCCGCCTCGTACTCATATTTCCCGTCCGGCGTTACCAGCACGGAGGTCATCATGGCAGCGGAACCGTAGGCGGTCGCAAGCATGTCGCTCATCACGTCCCCGTCATAATTCTGGCAGGCCCAGACATAGCCGCCCTCGTTCTTCACTGCCCTGGACACCGCGTCGTCAATCAGGCAATATTCAAAACGGAGGCCCAGGCTGGAGAAGCGTTCCATGTATTCCGTCGTATACACTTCCTTGAAGATTTCCCGGAATTCGCGGTCATAGGTTTTTGAGATGGTGTCCTTTGCGGAGAAAATCAGGTCCTGACGGACATCCAGCGCGTAAGACATGCAGCAGCGGGCGAAATTCCGGATGGAGTCGTCAAGGTTGTGCTGCCCGCGGACGACCCCGTTTGATTTGAAAGAATGGATCAGTTCCCGGGTCTCTTTTCCATCGGCGTCAGTGAAGACCAGTTCGCATTTCCCCGGCCGGTCGATGCGGAGCTCGGCTCCCCGGTACAGGTCACCGTAAGCATGCCTCGCCAGCGTGATTGGTTTCTTCCAGCTCCGGATATAGGGCTCGATTCCCCTGATCAGGATCGGAGCGCGGAAGACCGTGCCGTCCAGAAAGGCCCGGATCGTGCCGTTGGGGCTTTTCCACATCTTTTTCAGGTTGTATTCCTGCACCCTTTCCAGGTTCGGCGTGATGGTCGCGCATTTCACCGCGACGCCGTATTTTTTCGTGGCGATGGCCGCGTCGATGGTGACCTGGTCATCGGTCTGGTCGCGGTTTCTCACCCCGAGGTCGAATAATTCCTCCTTCAGTTCAACGAAGGGGAGCACCAGCTTTTCCTTCGTGTATGCCCAGAGAATCTGGGCCATCTCATCGCCGGACATCTCCACGATGGGGGTCGTCATTTTGATCTTTCCTGATTCCTTATTCATATCCACCTTCTTGCGTCACTATATAAAAAATTCCCTATTAGAGAGGGTTTTCGCCGCTCTGAGTTCTGACATAGCGAACCGCCTGCGGGGCAAATCAGCTCTCTGATGGACACTGTGATTTGCCCTGTTCATTATCATTATTATCATTATTCGGTTTTTACACTTATGAATAATATGATTTGCCAGATTCTGACGGATAATTATTGTTTGGATAAGGAAATCATCCGGGTTCTCCGGCAAATCTTATTGTTCGTGAGTATATATACCTGGCCGGAAAGCCGCTATATTTTAATCCTCTTCCAATGTCAGCTCTTCACCCAAAAACACCGCATAAATACGTTATTTTTCCCTATACTTTAATCCTCTTCCAATGTCAGTTCTTCACCCGGTTCCAGGATGATCCGGCCATCTGCCTGGAACTGCTCCGCCTTTTCCCGGTCGAAGTTGTTGGGGGTGCCGGGAGCCATGTGGTAAGGGATGCTGTGCCTCGCGGCCACGAGGCGGGCGCATTCGGAGGCTTCCTCCGTGTCCATATTGAAGCGGCCGTCGCAGCAGAAAAAGGCATAATCCAGATGACGCTCAGCCAGCTCCGCCATCTGCCGCGTTGTGGAGGTGTCGCCGCAGGCATAAAGCGTCTGCCCGTCGGAGAAGGTCAGGATATAGCCGACGCATTCGTTAATGTTGTGGTTTTCATTTTCGGCTTCGACAGCCTCGATGCCGACATAGCTTAAGTCAAAGCTCTGGTGCTTGCCGTCAATAATGGCTTCGTCCTGCGTGATGATCTGGCAGTCCTCGTTCCGGTTTTCAATGAGCTCCACCTTGTTATGATCCGGATGGTCATGGGTTACAAGGATAAGGTCGGCAGCAGGCTCGTACCACTCGGGCTCTCCGGAGAAAGGGTCGATATAAATAATTTTTTTCTCCGGCGTCGTTATACGTAGGCTTCCCTGCCCCATGTACATGACAACGGCATGCCCTTCATTTTCCGGACCGGCATCTTTATCCTCCATTTCCTCGTCTTCCTTCGCGGCATTAATCGTATTCTCAGCCGCTGTCGGAACCTCGTCGGATTCACTGAAGCCGCAGGCTCCCAGCACGGCAGTGACGGACAGCAGAGCCGCCAGAGCAATTAATTTTCCTTTTTTCATAAAATTCTCCTTTCTTTAATTGGGGCGGGGGATTTGTCCTTAACCCGCCTTATCTTCAGGCCGGCATTCACAACAAGTCAAAATAATGATGCCGGCCTTGTGCACATATGTTTTCCATAGGCGGTATATCGTCGGTACTGTTTGCGGTTCCATATTTGAGCCGGGGGACGTAATATTATATAGGTCATGAAAAGCCATCAAGGCTTTTCATGAATGATTCAAATCGTATAGGTTTTGACGCGCTTCAAGGAAAAGCGCGTCAAAATCCTCCCTTCGGTCGGACAAATCCCTTCGGGATTCGCCAAGTACGGACATGAATGTTCCTGAAGGAACATTCATATCCTATATTTTTCATGGATATGAGGGACATCCAAAATGGCCGAAAGAAGGCAAAGAGGCACAAACGCTGACTGGGGAGAGCGAGGCATTGAAGATGAAGCTCACAGGAAGGAGTATCCGATCAATACGCCGATCGTGATGCCAATGATATGCGCGTAATTATCAATTCCCCTCATAAAACACATTGCGGCAAGGATTATCAGGGTTTGACGGCTTGCGGAAAGCGCCTTCTGCAGGCCGGCGACCTTCCAGATCAGCCCGATGAAGATTCCGAAAAGACCGTATATGGCGCCGGAGGCTCCGATGCTTAAGACATTGGCGCGTCCCATCAGCATACGGATCCCAAGGGAACCCGCGCTCGCGGCAACACCGATGGACAGGTATAAGAGCAGGAATTTGACCGAGCCGATGCGGCGCTCAAGCGCCGTGCCCAGGCTGTAAAGTCCCCCCATATTCATCAGGATGTGCATAACGCTTCCATGCATGAAAATGCAGGTAATGAAACGGTAATACTCGTTCCTGCCGATGGCAAGATAGTTCAGTCCGAACCGGGGCGCAAGGCTGTTTTGCCACAGCAGGTAAATAATGCAGTTAATGGCAATCAGGGCAATAGTTGCGGCAGGCTTCATTAAAATCACCTCCTCTATCAAAGTGGGTTTTGGTCGCTTTAATTCCTGACAAACAGCGGCGGTATCGCAGACTACATGGCTCCATCCAAAAACTTCAAAGCTAAACAATTCCTTCAAAAATCAGCTTGTCACCCAGATGCACTCGCCGAACTCCGCATTCTTTTTTCTTTGTAAAACGGAAGCTGAGCAGGTATCCGGTAGAAAGTCCCCAGTAATCAAGATATTCGAGGGTTTTTCCGCAGCACAAGGAATGCTGCGGAAAATCTGAAGAAAACATGCCTGAAGGCATATTTTCTTCAGACGCATCCCTGTGGGATGCGCCAAATACGGTATAAACTATGCCTGATGCATAGTTTATACCTGCAATTGTTTTTCGCCTTCATGCGTATATCTGGGGCCACGCCAGATCTTAAGCTCGATAATGTAGCGTCTGCCGAGATAGTGAATGACAACGTCCATCCGAAGACGGGTCCTGGTCTGTTCCTCGATGCTGTAAGTGCCTGTTCCATTAATGATTGGGGAAAGGTAGGTCAGGAAACGTTCCCTTCCTTCTTCCTTCAGGAATCTTTCAGGCTGGCCTTTATGAATCCGGTTATGCTCCATGATGAAGTGTTCCATGATTTTTGGAATGTCCAGCCATCCGTCCGAGTCTACAAAGATGGATTTATTTGATGCTGCAAGCTGCTTCAGATCGTTGTTTCTTTTGCTTTCGCCAATGAAATGACTGTAAAGCAGCATTTCGAAGATTCTGTTGGCAATGGCCACCGTGTTGTGTTCGTTTCGAATCAGGCCGTACATACGGAGTTGGCGTTGTTCTTCGTCATAGGGGAGCCAGGCAGTCGTTTCACCTCTTAACAGCATGTTTCGGACCTGCGCGCGAAGCTCCGGGTAATTGACCAGTTTCCCCGTCAGGGAGTCAAACAATGTATTGTTCTCAGTGAGGATGATTTTCACTGCTTCATCTACGCCGTAGGTGGTCCAGGAGTCGGAAGGGAAGGGGAATACATCGGGGACGAGCCTTGTGTCAATCAGTTGGCATATTCTGCTGACAAGGTAAGGGTAGCCGTTTGTGTAATCGTATATCTGTCCGGCAATTACGCCCGTATCCATTCCGGTATGATGATCGGCCTCATATTCATCCAGCATGCTAAGAACGATTTTTATTATAACAAAATGTGTTTTATTAATACAGAGGGCATTTTACGATGTTACCGTTCACTTATTATTTTTCTTGACTTAAACGGCAGTTCCAGCGCATCAAAAGTGGCATAAAAAGCTATTACTGTTAATGCAGCATAAAAGCTATTACTGTTAATGCAGCATAAAAGCTATTACTGCTAATGCAGCATAAAAACTATTACCGCTAATGCAGACTGTGGACCGTATTTACAATACTTTACAAGCGTCCCCTATACAAGGTATAATGGCTTTGTATTGGATTATTTTTTATCTGTTTGAGTTGAACTATTTTTCAATTTGTTTGAGTTGGATTATTTCTTATCTGTTTGAGTTGGGCTGTTTCTTTTTTGTTTGAGTTAGATTATTTCTTGATTTGTTAGAATGGGGTGCGGTAGATGGGGAATCTTGACAGGTTTTTAAAGGCGCAGGAGTGGGATTACGGCACGGCCCTTTCCGAAATACGGAGCGGCAGGAAAAGAAGCCATTGGATATGGTATATTTTTCCTCAGATCAAAGGATTGGGTTTCTCCGAAATGAGCTGGGAATATGGGCTGGACGGTCTGAGGGAGGCAAGGGAGTACATGGCGCATCCTTTGCTCCGGGAAAGAATCATCGAGATTTCCAACGCCCTGCTGTGCCTTGGAGAGGATGGCTCCGGAACCGGTCATCCTTCCGCGCTTCAAATCATGGGCTCCCCGGATGATATGAAGCTGAAATCATCCATGACAATCTTCGCGGAGGCTGCTCCGGATGAGCCTGTGTTCCAGGCCGTTCTGGATAAGTATTATGGCGGCGAGAGGGATGTAAGGACATTAAAGAGGATTGCTGTTTCCGTGGAAGAGATGAGGAAGAGTGATGCTTATACTATTGCGCATGGGACATCCGGCAGGGAGCTCATGCGCCGTGCCGCGGAGGGCGTCTACCGGGCTTATGAGGCCTGGAGCGCCCGGAATGGAGTGAAGGGGGGTGTGGACAGGACCGGGGAACTCCGGCATGAGGCCTCGTTCGTTCAGAATGGCCGGGACGGATGGGCTGGCCGGAACATTGCCATAATGGCCGGGGGCGGCAATAACGGTGGCGACGGGTATGCCCTGGCCGGCATTCTGAAAGAAAACGGCATCAACCCGGTCGTTTACAGGGTATCGGACAAAATGTCCGCGGATGGGGAATACTATGCCGGTGTCGCGAAGGATCTGGGGGTGCGGATAGAGGCGTATTCGGATTCCGTGGATCTGGACCGGTATGACATTATCGTTGACTGTATTCTTGGCACCGGCTTTTCAGGGGAGCTGCGGGGGATGGCCGCGGAGGCCATCCGGGCGATCAATGCCTCCGGCGCCCTCGTGATCAGCGTGGATATAAACAGCGGCATGAACGGAGATACCGGCGAGGCCGCGCTGGCCGTGAAGTCGGATCTTACGGTCTCCATCGGCTATTATAAAAAGGGCATGTTTTCCGGGGAGGCCAGCCGGCTTATCGGAAGTCTTGTTAATGTGGATATAGGGATAATCCTGCCGGATAATTAATTCCTGGATTGCTTTTATGAATGAATTAAGGAATCCACCACTTCACAACTTTCATGCAGCAGCCTTTTCAAAGAAGCCACGAGGCTCCGCCCATCCCATCTTGACGCGCTTTTCCTTGAAGCGCGTCAAAACCTATAGGATATGAATGTTCCTTCAGGAACATTCATGTCCGTACTTGGCGAATCCCGAAGGGATTTGTCCGACCGAAGGGAGGATTTTGACGCGCTTTTCCTTGAAGCGCGTCAAAACCTATAAGTTTGGGAAACGTTATACAAGCAGAATGCTTCCGTGCGCTGGGTCAGTAAGCCCGCCCAGGATGCCAGGATCCCGGCGCGGAGCGGGATGGGAAGACTTATAGACGATAAGTGGTAATTAAGATACGATGATGTCCATACCCATCTGGCTCTGTTTCAAGAGGTATAGAGGTCAGTCAAACCCGCATAAAAACTGAATTTTGGGCTTGACATAATAGGAAGGAATGAATTAAGGAATATTATTTAAATATTATTTATAGGAAGGAGAAAAGCTGGTCTATGCGTATAGAAGGGATTAAGGGCGCCGTGCTGGAAGTGGACGAGGGATTTGAGGAAAGCGTGAGGGAGAGGGGCACGGTGCTGATTTTCCCGGGCGGCGGTTACAGTTGGCTTTCCGACAGGGAATCCTGGCCGATCCTGCACGCATTTCAAAGCTATGGTTACCGCGGCGCCATTGTCCGTTATGACACGGATTCCCCTGTCCTTGGCAGGACGCCCCTCATACAGGCTGCCTGGGCAATGGGGAAGGCAAGGGAGCTTTATCCCATGGAGCCGGTGTACGTCTGCGGATTTTCCGCCGGAGCCCATGTGGCGGCCTCCATCGGGGTGCATTGGGACGGGCTGGACTGGAACGGGGTGCCGTGCTTTGGGGAGCTGCGGGATTTCCTGGGGACGGACTGCGGAGGCGAAGCCTCCTTTTTCCGTCCGGACCGCATGATCCTGGCTTATCCTGTCATCACCGGGGGCGAATATGCCCATCGGGGTAGCTTCGACCGGCTTCTGGGGCCGGAGGCGGACTGGGCTTCAAATTATGCCGATCATGGGGAATATGAAAGGGCGATGCGCTGGGCCAGTCTTGAAACTCAGGTCACAAAGGATACGCCGCCCACTTTTTTGTGGCAGACTCAGGAGGACGAGTCCGTGCCCGTCCTGAATTCGCTGATATTCATGCAAAGCCTGGTGGCCGCCGGCGTTCCCTCGGAGCTGCATATCTATCCAAAGGGAGTGCATGGGCTTTCCCTTGCCACTGGAGAGGTGGAGCAGCCCGGGAAGGGGAGGATGGCGGACGCCCATGTGGCCGACTGGTTCCGGCTTATGATTGAATGGCTGCGTTATGGAGAAGGGGCACCCCGCGGCAAAAGGATATGAATTCAAGGCTTCCGCCCGGGTATTACAGGCGTTTTGTGTCGGGCACTTATGGTCTTGTCCATCCATTCCTTGTTGACAAAGGGGCGGTGAATAAGTAGAATGGCTTAAACATCAGGTTTTACAGCCTGATTTTGATCCAGTGCATACGGCATCTGCCATTATAAACCCTATCTGTTGAAGCTGTCATGAACGCAAATGGACATGAATGTATGACGCAAAAAGTCATGAAAGCGGATGAATCATGCGGTGTTTGCAGCTTTGCTGACATAATACCGCATCGGTTTGTCATTTGATCAGAGTAGTCAAACCCTGCTCTGGCAGATGATTGAAAGGACGTTGTCCCTTGAAATGGTCTTAAGAGCAAAGGGAGGCAGGGCATTTGCTGTTGGGAAACTTGTCCATGGAATTCCTTGGAATTATTACATGGACGCGATGTGAATTGAAAGGAGAACAATTTTATGAAGACATGGGTATGTTCAGTATGTGGTTATGTTTTTGAGGGCGAGCAGCCGCCTGAGAAATGTCCCCTTTGTAAGGCTCCCGCGGAGAAGTTTGTGGAGCAGACCGGGGAAATGACCTGGGCCGCCGAGCATGTGATCGGTGTGGCAAAGGATGCCCCGGAAGATATCAAGAAGGATCTTCGCAGCAATTTTGAGGCTGAGTGTTCCGAAGTGGGCATGTATCTTGCCATGTCCAGGGCGGCTTACAGGGAGGGCTATCCGGAAATTGGGGATTACTACAAGCTGGCTGCCTTTGAGGAGGCGGATCACGCGTCGAAATTCGCTGAGCTTCTGGGAGAGTGCCTGACAGATTCTACCAAGGAAAACCTGACGGTTCGCGTGAAGGCTGAGAATGGAGCTACGGCAGGGAAGACCGATCTTGCGAAGAGGGCGAAGGCGCTGAATCTTGACGCGATTCATGACACCGTACATGAAATGGCCAGGGACGAGGCAAGGCATGGCAAGGCATTCGCGGGGCTCCTTAAGAGGTATTTTGGCTGATTGCAGAGCCGGTTTTCCCCACAAGGTTTCGCTATATCGGAATTCGGAGCAGTAAAACCTGTTCTTATGGTTTCGCTATATCGGAATTCGGAGCAGTAAAAACCTGTTCTCAAGGTTTCGCTATATCGGAATTTGATGCAGTAAAAACCTGTTCTTATGGTTTCGCCATATCGGAATTTGGCACAGTAAAAACCTGTTCTTAAGGTTTCGCTATACTGGAATTCGATGCAGTCAAAACCTGCTCTGATGGGGATATGAAGGGGCAAAACGACACTTTGGCAGATGAGGGCGTACAATGATTATTCGTTTGTTTTGCGCTGCCGGCATTTCCACCAGCATCCTTGTCAAGAAAATGAGGGATGCCGCGAGGGATACGGGCAGAGAAGCGGAAATAATGTCTTATCCTGTTATTGAGCTTGAAAAGATGGCCGATGGCGCGGATGTGATCCTGCTTGGCCCCCAGGTGGGCTTCCACCAGAAAAGGGCCAGGGAATACTGCGAACCGAAGGGGATCGCGGTCGGCGTGATTTCGAGCGAGGATTACGGCCACGGCAATGGGCTGAATGTATTGGAATATGCCTTTGAACTAAAGGAGAAAATGCAGCAGGGCTGACAGCCGCTTCACCGGCTGTGCATCGCCCTGTCCGTAATCGCCTTTGGAAAATGATGTTAAAGTAATTTGACCACAATAATTGTTTTATAACGACAGAATGCCGGCGGGTTTTCGTGCCGGCATTCTATTTATAAGGAATTTGGAGATATCGTGTATATTTACGAGCGCGCTGAAGGGAATGTGCAGTTCGGCGTGAGCAAGAATGTGGATTGGAAGTGCAGGAAACTGTTATTTTGAGGAAAATAGTGCAGAAGACAAGCCGGGGTGGGGTGCTCCGGCTTTTTCATGCGAAATTAAGAGAATTCAATAATAAATGATTGATATTACTTTTCAATTGGTTGATATGGTGAATTATAGATAGATACAATAATGGGGCGGATTTTCATTATAGATGAATAACACAATTAAGACAGATAAAGGACGCGCTTTTGTAACACGTCCAATGCTAATGCTCATAAAACGTCTTGGGATCTCCGAACAGTGTGGTCATAATCATCACGTGGGAACATACCCTTACTGAATAAAGATAGAGGGAGGTTCCTCCTACCTGTCTGGGGTTCTTGTATTCCAGATATGAATAAAGCTGATCGCTGCGAGATATACCGGAAAAAGCTTCCCACAGTCTCTGCTTTCTGATCTCAAACCAACCGTGATAGACATCTTTTCCGGAAAGCCTGTTGTATACCCGGCACAGCCTTTCATAGCCGGCATAAGGTTCACCGTTTTGGAGCAGCCAGTCAATGTTTTCGGCCAGCTTTATAAAGAAGGGCTTTTCCTTTTTGTACAGGGGTTCCCATCTCTGACAGCGGTTTTTGCCAACGGTTCCCGGATAACCCTCTGTCAGGACAGAGGAGGCCGGGTGATAATGAAAGCCTATGCTTTCCAACTGTATGTGGCTGTCCCGTATCCTGACCTTGTGCCGGGGACAGTATTCCACTTCCTCGATCTGTGGGAGCACCTGCCAGTACGGCTCCCCATAGAGCTTTCTCTGGGCGGCTGCACACTCCGGGCAAAACCTGAGATATCCTGAGGGATGAATGATCCTTGGATGCATCCAGCGCGGGAAGGAAGCTGTTGCCTTCCTGCCGTCTATGACATCCCGTATTCGTTCCAGTTCACGTGAGATAGACGTAATCGCATAAAGGTTAAACGCAGTGTTAGAGCGCAGCATCTTTTCTGAATTTATGCCGGATGAAGGAGAAAGCCAGTGCTTTACCATCTCAAGATGAAAAGGAGTTAAAAGGGTGGAAGTAAGGCTGCTGTTATAACCAAACAGCTGGTTGCTGGTATGCCAGTCATTTACATTTCCGCTCCGGACATGATACCTGCACAACACGCTGTAGAAAGATTCTCCCGGGTATGGCCCCGGAAAGAGCGGAAGAGGTCCTGGCGGTTTCCTGTTTGTATTGTGTTTATAACCCTTCATCGATCAACCCCGCTTCTTTTACAGCTTCATAGCCGGTCAGCCCTGCAAGTGAACCGGCAGTGGTGTCTGTGCTGACAGCAGGTTCAGCCAGATACATCTGATAAGCTTTTCGTGCGACAACAGGAGCTGCGAAGCATCCGCTTTTATCTTCCGCCATTGCTGCACATGCAAACGAACGGGCTTCTTCGTGAGAGAGTCCAAGCCCCATGAGCGTGACGATGGCGGCTTCCTGCGCAGTAGATTCTTTTGGCGGAGATACAGCCGGACTTTTGCTTTCCGCCGCGATGGAATAATTGTCTTTATAATCGCTGCAGGAGAAGGGTGTGATATCGATGTATTGTTTCAGATCAACTTCCTTCCCGGCCCTCATGGCTTCCCGCATTGGTTTTGTGAGCCCCATTTTTTCGGAAGCGATACGGTGGAGGTCTTTTTCAGAGAACGTTTCTTTTTCTGACAGGATAGCATCTTCCTGTACGAGCTTATAGATATGGACGGCGAGGAAAGGAATTCCCTGGGCTTCCTCATAAAGGGCATCTTTCATTCCGGATGTAAAAGGAACCCTTCCTTTGGTGTACTGGTAGGTCCAGATGGCCCGGCAGAAAAGTTCCCAGGAAGTGTCGTTTGGCATACGTTCCCATAAGGCATCTCCCTGGCCACTTCCGCGTTTTGCCTGCTGGAATTCATTCTGCAGGATAGAGAGGGCTTTAGGTGTCCCGATCATGATCACGGGAACACCGATCGTATTGACCAGTGTCACAAAGAAGTTCAGGACCCTTTCCGGAACCCCTTTCTGGGCGCTGCATAAGTTCTGGATCTCATCAATGATCAGGACGCCTACGTTGTGGGACACGCACAGGCGGGACATGGCGATCATCATCCGGTCAAGGGTCGCGCGCCGGGAGCTGTACTGCTCACTGTAGGATGTGCCGAGCAGGCCGTCGAGTTCCCGGAAGAAATCCATGCACAGGCCTTTCAGAGACCCGTCGCAGGAACAGTCGATCTTCAGCCAGGAAATCTGGTGCATGACCAGAGGGATCCCGCGATACTGTGTATGGCGTATGACCTGTGGGTACAGGGAAAGTATGCTTTCAACGGTCGTGCTCTTGCCGATCCCGGAAATCCCGAGGATGGAAAACCCGTAGGTATGGGGATGATAGCCGCCTGAATAATTCAGGCTTCCCCGGGATACGGAAGCGGACATCCCTGCCGCAAGCTGGGCGGCATAGGAAGATGAAAGCGGATTGCGGTCCGCATAACCCCACCGGATACAGCGGTCGATCCGCCCGAAAACATCCACTTCCCGTTCCATCGGCTGGTGAAGGCGGACGATCCTCTGGGTATAAAGCTGACGGTAAGAAGAGGGGGCATTCCGTTCCGTGTCGGAATAAGGCGGGCGGATCATCAGTTTTGCAATGGCATCGCCCGGTTCTAAGGGAGGCGGAAGTGCCTCGATCAGCGGGTTGAAGCGGAATTCATCGAGGACCTCATCGCGGTAAAACGCGTTATGAATTGTTGCTGTCATTGGAGCCTCCTTTCAATGCGTTGTCAAGGGCTTCCTGCAGCATCCTGGTGATCGGAGAGACCGCCTGCGGACCCGCAGCATCTTTTTCGGATTCCGGAAGGATCCCCTGCCGCTTCATTGTTTCCGCGGTATTCCTTTCCCGGATGGCCTCTTTTTCTTTCTTACGGTTTGCTTCTATCTCGGAGACCCGGGCAGCCTTGCTTTTCTTCGGGGCCTGCGGCAGTTTCGCAAGGGCATCCGCCTTTGTTTTTTCGATGAATTCCTCCAACTGTATCCTGTGGAAGTCCTCTGTCGGTGCGTACGCCGCCTGCTCCTCGTGGTCGAAAGCCGCGATCCTCCGGGCTTCTTCCGTGCTGGTTCCCTCATAGACGCGGTCTTTGGGAAGAAGGCGGCATTCCACCGGGGAAGCACCGGAAGTTGGGCTGATGTAGATGAGCCCGGCATCCCTGGGATCATAAGCGGCCGTCACCTTCCATGAGGAATCAGACCTGGCCAGGTCGTACCATCTTTCCTGCTCTGCCTGGTCACAGGTGTAATAGCGGCCGTCAAAACGGATCCCCATCCGGGTAACGGAGGCTTCCCCTTTCGGGAGCAGATGGTACCGGACCTGTTCCCGGTCCATGGTCCTGAGGCCGCCGCTCATGTACCGGATGCCGAAATCCCAGACATCCCTGGGGATAGGCTTTACATGAAGCTGTCTCATCTGCCGCGTTTTGCGGAAAGCCTCCATGTAGTGGTAGTTGTTGTACTGCAGGACGCACCGGATGATAATGGCTGTGAACTCATAGAGATCCAGGGCCGATTCCAGCCGGCAATCTCTGGCGCAGCGCTGCCGGAAATCCTTTTCGACCTTTCCGGGAAGCGCCGCCATGTCGATATTTATAAGGTCAAAGTGTTTCTCAATGATGCCTTTGAGGTCGCCGCGGTATGGAGGCGCATTCTCCACTGCTATGCCGAGATGTTTGCATAAAAGGTCCGCCGTCCGGCTTTCCATTTCACCCCGGTCCGCCAGGATCACGGATGGGAAATGCATGCAGGGCCATTCTTCCGGAGTAATCGCGACGCCGTACCTGGCGCAGTATTCCACCTTGTCTTCTACAGAGTTGAGGATCGTCCTGGCAGCGTTCTCCCAGGAGGGCGGGTCCAGGGAGATGTTCATGCCTGTTACGATGTGGGAGAAGCTGTCCATCTGGAAATACATGGTAGGTCTCCCGATGATGGCGCTGCGGTCATCCCGGCTGACAAGATAGATATCCGCAGTTGTGGCATCGATCTGGCAGGCCATTCCGGGTCCCCGCAGGTGGGTTTCCGTCCTCCCTGTCTCACCCCGGTTTTTCAGATGGTAAGCGCGCTGGCCGTCACGGCTGAGGGCTTCTTCCAGGGTGTCACGGTTTTTCCTGTGCCAGTAGAGGAACTGCTGGCGGGACGGGATTTCGTCCGGATCCATCGGCGCGACGGTATTTCCCTCCTTATCCTTTACGGTGTAGTAATCCCCGACAAGGCGGAGATATGTTTTCTCAAGGGAGAGTTTCTCTTTTCCGAGGTAATACCTTGTAAAAGCAGCCCGGAAGTTCCTCAGGTCTTTTGCAGACAGCTTTTTCCCCGCGGCACCGGGAATCTTCGGCCTGCCGGGGCGTCCGGCGGAATCCTTGTACGGATCCCTTGTTTTCCCGCATGGGGAATAATCCGGAAGAAGCGCGTCAGGGACTTTGCCGTACCTCCAGTACTTTCCCAGGTATTTATAGAGGTTCGGCACTTTTGTACCGGTCTTTTCTTCGATGCCCAGAAGGATCTTACGGCGCTTCTTTGCGTCGTAGATCGCAGGTTCGTCTGTGACGGCGTCCTGGATCAGGGCCCAGGCTTTATCCCGGAGACGGAGGGCTGTTTCACCGGCTTCACCGCTCCGTACAGGACGCCAGATATCCGGGGCAAAGGAGTAGCGTCCTTTTTCGATCCCGTCGGAAAGTGCCTCAAGTGAGACTTCCTGCGGAACGTTGGAACTGCCGGGGAGCCGGAGCCAGTAAGAGGGGAGATCCGGCGTGGAAGATGTCCATAAAAGCCTGTAATCACAATCCTGTTCCAGGTCATGGATGACCTGTCCTATGAGGAAAAAGTTGTCCGGCATAAAAACCTCCGTTTTTGTATTCATGGAAAGAGTTTTTGGTCAAGGTCGGGAGATACGGATCCATCCAGCACGAGTGCTTTGTAGATGGCAATGGCGCTTCCCGGAGGAAGAAGGAAGGAGTCCTCGAAAGGTTCAATACGGTTTGTCTGCAGATGTCCGCTCTCATCGACTTCCCGGAGCAGGGCATCCCGCGTTTCCTGACGGAAGTGCGGATCCGGAATGATATCTTCCGGTGAAAGGCCGGAGTAAAGCCATTGGAGGTTCAAGGCCCTTTCCTGGCAGATCTGTTTTTCTGTGACGATCTTCCAGTCAACGCCTCTTGACGCCCAGTATTCGTGTTCGACAGAAAACTTATCCATGACGCGCGGGTTGTCCAGTTCTTCGGAAGATTTGACGGTCCTGGCATACAATCCGTCACCTTTTGTGATCAGGAAATCGGTAGTCATCACAAAGGGGAAATCACCTTTCCAGGGATGCCTGATATTCAGCTTGCGGGAGATTTCCATGGTTTCTGAAAGGCGGAGTGGAAACTGCTCACGGATATCCAGAACTTCCGGATCCGTGTCAAGGATGTAGAAATAGTACTCTTCATTTTTGGACAGCAGATGATGGATGCGGCCGGTTGTTCTGCCGGGGACACGGGCGGAGATGCCCCGGGACGGGAAGTCGTGGATATAGATCCAAGGCTTATAGTCCGCACCCGTTCCCTGACCGCGGCCCTCCTTCAGGTAACGAAGGTAGTGCTGGTAATCCCAGGCGGGTCTTCTTTTTCCCATAGAGTCAGCCTCCGAATATATGTAACTATGTTGAATGTATATATCTATAATACACCATATCTTGTATTTATGCAACTATATTTAACCAAAAAAACCCTGTAAATACAAGAAAAATGGCTCGTTTCCTTTCGAAAACAAGCCAAGAGCGTAGTTTTTATGAGACCTTTAAACGATTTTTGTGGTTTTGTATGGAAGTATAATTCACCGTATCATTGGTATAAAATAAACAAAATTTCTCAGCACATGATACATACATGATTATCCGCTTGTTTTTCTTTGGGAATGGACGGATGATTCGGAAGAAGGGTATGACGCATGTTATACGCCCTTTAAGTAAGCATTGACCGCAGATGAAGCGGATGAAATACTAATCCTTCTTAAGAACAAAGAAGAGCGGGAGGTAAACACACTGTAAATTAAGTAAATAATGAGAGCATTAAAATTGAAAGGCATAGCACATGAATTATGTTGTTACTGATATACCAAAAAACATTCCAGAGCATATCAAAGAAAAGTATAAGGCCATTACCTCTATGATACACTCATTTTGTTCGATATACCTGGATAAAGATTATGAAGAACTTTGCATTCATGCCTTGCAAAAGTTATGTCAAAAGAGAAACGAGCCATTGAAAACCGGCAGTAATAATATGTGGGCAGCAGGAATCGTTTATGCTATAGCACAGAACTGCGGGTTTATTGGAAATAAAAGCTATTACATGACTACCCCAAAATATCATTTGGCCGCAAGTGAAATAGCTGTTTATTTTGGAGTTTCCAAAGGCGGGGTTTATGAGAAGGCAAAGATAATAAAAGATAAACTGAATATCAAAGCGGAATGTGATGAGTGGGTGACGGAAAATGAAAGGGGGAATGGGGGAAGGAAATTGATTAAGATGTTGAGAGGATTGTAAGTCTCAGAGATGTGTTGGAGATGGCACAGGAACTATACGAATCTTTTTCTGAAAACAAGAAATTTCCACCATAACGGTGGTAGTAGACAAAGATGAGGGATGGTATAATAAATATAATCACATTTCATCATGTCCGGCTGCGAAAACAATACACATCCATGATGGGAAAGTACCCGGTGATTTCCCTTACCCTGCAGTCCGCGAGTACCGGGGAGGAAACGTCTGCCTTCTGAATAATATTATCCGGCAAAGGCGGATAATTATGTGTGCTGAACAGATGGATAATATGTTTGCTGAATAGTACTATCGAGATATTATACCGGCTTATACAGATGATTATGTGTGCTGAGTAGATAATATGCTTGCCGGATAGTTGCAAATTATGAAGGTTATGAAGGAAGGGGAAGTGAAAGGGGGCTTTGGCATGGCAAGGACGGTGGCCATCGGGGTGCAGAGCTTTGCGGAGCTTCGGGAAGGGAAATATTTTTATGTTGACAAGACGGATTTCATCCGGGAATGGTGGGATGGCGGGGACGCGGTCACGCTGATTACACGACCCAGGAGGTTCGGGAAAACCCTGAACATGGACATGCTGGACTGCTTCTTCTCCATGAAATACGCCGGGAGGGGGGAAGAGCTTTTTTCCGGGCTTTCCGTATGGGAGGATGAGGGAATGAGGGCGCAGCAGGGAAAATGGCCCGTCATTTTCCTGAGCTTTGCCGGGGTGAAGGATGCCACATTTGATTCGTCAAAACGGAAGATCTTCCGGATACTTTCCAACCTGTATTCTGATTTTGACTACCTGCGGGACAGCGGCCTGCTTTCGATAAACGACAGAAATTCTTTCCAGTATGTCCATCCCAGAATGGATGAGGAGGAGGCCACGGCGGCCCTCGGGCAGCTTTCCAGGATGCTGGAAAGGGCATACGGGAAAAAGGTTCTGATATTCCTGGATGAATATGACGCGCCGATGCAGGAGGCTTATATCCATGGCTACTGGGAGGAGATGTCGCGGTTCATGCGGGTGCTCTTCAACAACACCTTCAAGACGAACCGGTCCTTGAGAAGGGCGGTGATCACGGGGGTCACCAGGATCACGAGGGAGTCCATGTTCTCGGATCTGAACAACCTGACGGTGGTTTCTACCACGAGCAATATGTATGAAACGGCGTTTGGCTTCACGGAGAAGGAAGTGTTCGAGGCGATGGATGAATTCGGCCTCCCCGACCGTCAGGAGGTGAAGGACTGGTATGACGGCTTCGCCTTCGGGGAAGAAAGGGACATCTACAACCCATGGTCCATCACGAATTACCTGAAGAACCGAAAGACGGGGCCTTATTGGGCAAATACCTCCTCCAACGGCCTCGCGTCCAGGCTGATCCGTCAGGGGGGCGAGGAGCTGCGGGAACAGTTTGAGACGTTGATGGCCCGGGACAGCGGAAGTGACTTTACCGGAGCCGAACTCTCTGCCCGTGGCAATGCCGATGCTAATGCTGATATCAACTCCAATGCCAATGCTAATGCCGATATCAACGCCAATGCTAATGCTGATATCAACTCCAATACCAATATCATCGCCAATGCCAATGTCAATATCCATAATGATGCCGTCATCAATGCTGGTGTCAATGTTCGTGACGATAACTTCATCAATGCCCATGCCCATAATGATGGGGTCATTAATGCTTGTGACGATACCGGTATTAATGCCCGCGCAAATGTTAATGCCCGTACTAATGCCAATGTCAATGCCAATGCTCGTGCCAATGCTTGTATCAATGTCCGTTCCAATACTCACGATTATGGCTATAATGCAGAAGTCGCGGATGATGTGGAATGCAGGGAGTTTTCGGATGGCTTCGGCGTGATCAAAGCGAGGATCGACGAGCAGGTGGTGTTTTCGGAGCTTTCCGGGAATCCGGATTCCGTGTGGAGCCTGCTGCTGGCCGCGGGGTATCTCAAGGTGCTTTCGGTGGAGGAGGGGATATACCGGCTTTCTCTCGTGAACCGGGAGGTCCGGATGTCTTTTGAGAAGATGGTGCGGCAGTGGTTCGATGGCTCAGACGGGAGTTATAACGCCTTCCAGCGAGCCTTGTTGTCCGGGGACGTGCGCAGGATGAACGAGTACCTTCAGGAAGTCGCCTTAAGTACAGTTTCTGTTTTCGACTCTGGGAGGGGACCCTCCGGGAAGGCTCCGGAGAGGTTCTGGCACGGGCTGGTGCTGGGGCTGTCCATCGACTTGAGGGATCGATACGTGATCCGTTCGAACAGGGAGAGCGGCTACGGAAGGTATGACGTGATGATGATCCCGAAAATGTTCATTACAGGGGAAGGGAACCGGAAAGGAGATTTGCGACACCCTTCAAGGCCGGATGGCATGCCCGGTGCGCGGTTTTCTGCTGATTCGGAGCGTAAGGATGCTGTGGAAGAACAACATATCCCCGGCGCGCGAATTCCGGAGAAATCGGTTGAAACAGTAAAGAGGGGAACTGAATATAACCCCAACGTGCGGGTTCCGGAGAATTCGGTTGAAACATTAACAGGGCTTGCGGGATACGTCCCTGGCGCACGTATCCCGCTTTCCGGCCTTCCCGGCATTATCATGGAGTTCAAAATGCTGGACGAGACAGAAGGGGAGAAGAAGCTTTCGGACACGGCCGGGGCGGCGCTTCGGCAGATTGAGGAAAAGCATTATGAACAGGAGCTCCTGTCCCTGGGCCTCCCCCGGGAACGGATCCGGAAATATGGCTTTGCCTTCCGTGGGAAGGAGACACTGATTCTGGAAGAACGGAGTTATTCATAAACCTACCCTTGAAAATGCCATTATATGTGGATTAGTAGCAGCTAGACAGGGCGAGTTTTTCATTAGGAACCCGGAGGCAGATAATGCATAAACCTTCTGCGTATGAGCAATATATACAAAATGAAATACACAGATATAGGTGGCAAGTGGATGAAGGGAATGAGTTTCCATGTTGGCTTGTTCTTGAACATGAGACCTATTACTGGATATTCAGATTAAGTCGAAAAATGCATTTGCCTCTTGATGGGCATACCGTTTCAAAAAGACTTCTCAGACAAATAGAACAGATTCCTGCAATCAGATTTTTACGGTATCGAGATATTTCACCGGTATTAAAGAGGGCAATCAATGAGATTGCTGATGAGTTCAATTCCCTCCAGAAAGATTTGAAAAAATCAGAGATGTGGAGGAAACCGTATGTCTTATCAAAGGCAGGAATTGACAGGTGGCAAAGGGCGGCTGAACTTGTTTATAAATTCCGAGGGATCCAGCCAGATCCGCAATGGCGTGAAAATTGGGAAAAAGAAAACCTTCGTTTTTACTGCAAGCAAAGAGAAGCAGAAACCATAGCTTTTGATCATGTCGCAAAGAATAAAGGAATGGATTATACTGAGACGGATCCCAATAATGACAAGCGTGAATGTCATTATTTTCTATAGATAAAGATGGCATGTTCAAAATGTGATATGGGTCATATAACAAGGGAGAAGATTCGTTTCATGATATTGGAGTTATTAAAGTAGGAAAGAAATCAAAGCATTTTTGTCAATGCCTCATTTGATCTTGTAGTAGAAAAATAAGAAATTAAGGAGATATGGAGGAGATGCGGATTATGAAAAAGGGACTGTTATTATTTTTTATATGCATTATATTTCTATTCTCTTTGCATGTGAATGCTTATGTAGTAAAAGCTGAAGAAAAGACAATAAGTATAGTCGGTGAATACTATGAAGCAAAAAAAACCTATGATACTGTCTGGGGGAATGAGGATACTTATCTGGGTCTAACAAATGAATATAAAACTCTTGGCGAAATGTCTATTTCAGGTGCTTTGGAATCTGCAGAATTAGTTGATGATGCAGTAAGTTTCATTGTCGATGGTGATACTTTTGATATTCATTATCCTATTTCTCAGGAAAGATTATCAGTAACGAATGATAAAAGGTGGCATGTGAGCAAGTCTGATGGATATACTATTTCGGTTTTTACATCTTTAAATAATGATAATGAGAGTTACGTTAAAGAACTATTCATTGATGAAGGTGATTTTGATGATTTACATACTGAGCCTATTTATCAAGGGAAGGATATACAATTAATCAATGGCTGTTATTATAAGATAGTAGTTGATTACATGTTGGAAAAGAATGTAGGAAAGAAATATAAGGTACTAGATGATTATGAATACAGAACGGAAGAAGAGCAGTATCTATTTTATGTAGAGAATACAGATAAGGAAAAAAGTGCGACATCGGAGACAAAACCCCGTCAAAATTTGGGAGAATTAATAAATACGGGGCATGATAATGGCTTTAGTGGGGACGAAGTAATAGATAAAGATGATCCTCACTATGGGTGGAATATGGGGCATTTTTTCATCAATGGCTACTCTGGAAAAAATGTGACATCTGATGGTATCCCTATATTTCTGAAAAATGTTGGGGATAAAGTTACGTTATGGTTCAATTTAGAGCAAGGCATGGACACCTCAAATCCAGAAGATAGTTTGCCATTAATTTCAAAGGAAAAGTTAGCTTTGTCCAGGGATGAAAATGGATATGATCGGGCTTTTGGTACTGTTCAAACGCATTTGGGATATGGAGCGTTAATGATTCAGTATACGGACGAGGATGGTGTAAAACATGATCCTGTTATATATAATGACTTTCTCTACGCAAACACACGAACTGGCGCTGATAAGAGAGTGGTTTTATTGGAGGAAGGGGATTATGAAGTGCATCTGAATTATGAACTTGTTCGACCAACAACTCCTGTTACAAAAAAATATAATGACTATCAAATATCCTTCAAATTTTATATAAGAAACGGAAATTGTATGGCATATCCGTTCGATATTGTTACAGGAAATGAGCTACGTGATAATTCTATTACGGAAAATGGTTTTAAGCTTGATTTGGCAAAGTCAAGGTATTTAAATCTTAATGTAAAATATGAGACTGTTGTCGCTGATTCAGATGGTAGGTATAGCACAGATATTAGATACAATCGTCCGGCCAATGAAGGGATGGAATATACGGAGCCTGGAATATATACTTTTGACATTACCAATACGAATACCAATCCTGTGCAACATACCACTAAAACGATTTTTGTAGGAAATGATAGCATATTGTTTGCATTGGCTAATTCTGGAAAAACGCTAAAGGAGTTAAATGACCTGATAGCACAAGGATATAAAATTTCCAGGGGCATGTTTCAAACCTAGCGGACAAAAATTTGTAATTTGAATTCCAAGGGGGC
>CAMKKZ010000044.1 GCA_946413525.1 uncultured Oribacterium sp. | reverse complement strand
TGCTTGATTTGCCGGGAGGGCAGCGGAGTTATTCCAGTGCTTGATTTGCCGGGAGTGGCGGCGGAATTATTCCAGTAGTTGATTCATGTTGAGGGGCGGGCGGAATTATTCCGGCGGTTGATGGCGAACACGGATTCAGGACGGGGGCATGATATGATTCTATATCACACAAGCGGCAGGGAGATTAAAAATCCGGATATCCATTATGGGAGGAAAAACGCGGACTTTGGATGGGGCTTCTATTTGACGCCCGACATGGAATTCGCTCGTCGCTGGGCGGGGGAGAACGCGGTGATGAACGAGTACGAGCTGGATGAATCCGGCCTCAGCATCCACGTCTTCAAACGCGATATTGCCTGGTCAAGGTATATTTTAAATAACAGGCGGGTCATTGACGACTTGAAAGTTGATGTGGTCATCGGTCCCATAGCGAACGACACGCCTTTTGACACGCTTGGCATTCTCGACAGCGGCTTCCTGAAACAGGAAGATGTCATAAGATTGTTGATGATTGGCCCGGAATATACGCAGATCGCCATTAAATCGGAAAAGGCAGCAAGACAGCTCCGATGGATCCGCTCCGGAAGGATCGAACGTATCGACAAAGAAGCATTGAAGGCGGAACAGGACTTATATCAGGAGGCGTTCGCTCAGGAGCTTGGAAAAATATTATAATTTGTAATTGTTCTGCGCCCTCTGGATTTCAGATAATTCCAGAGAGAAAGCTAGCTTTCTCTCTGGAATTATCTGAAATCCAGAGGGCGGACAAGGCGCGGAGCGCCTCAGAACGCCCACATTCGGAGTCGCCAAAGGCGACTGCGAATAGACATTGGGTGCTGAATGGTTACAATAATTTTAGTGACGGAAAGGGGTGGTTTGATATGCTGGCTGCAATGAAGAAGATGCTTTTGCAGGCGCAGGAGGGGCATTACGCGGTCCCCTCCCCGGATTTTTGGGATTCTGTTTCCGCAAGGGCGTTCGTGAAGGCTGCGGAGCGGTGCGGGAGTCCCGTCATCCTTTCGTACGCGCCGATTCACCGGGAGATCCTGAGCCTTGAGGAGGCTGCGGAGATCGGCAGGTTTTACGCGGGGCGCGTGGATGTCTCGGTGGCCCTGCACCTTGATCATGGGACGGATCTGGAGCTTGTCAAAAGGGCGGTTTCCCTTGGATTTACCAGCGTGATGATTGACGCGTCCGCGCTTCCCTTTGAGGAGAATGTCCGGATCAGCAGGGAGGTGGTGGATTACGCCCATCCCCTGGGAATTGATGTGGAGGCGGAGATCGGTCATGTGGGGTCAGAGGATGAAGCCGGGCCGCACAGCGTTTCCGAGAGCTCCTATACCGAGCCGGACGCGGCCCGCCGCTTCACGGAGCTTACGGGGGTCGACGCGCTGGCTGTTTCCATTGGCACCAGCCACGGCGCGTACAAGAACGGGACCCCGCACATTAATTTTGACATCCTTAAAAAGATAAGGGAGAGCACGGACGTGCCCCTGGTCCTTCACGGAGGGAGCGGGACAGGGGATGAGAATCTCAGGAAATGCGCTGAAATGGGTGTTTGCAAAATCAATATTTACACGGATTATATTTCGGCCGCTCTGAAGAAAACCTATTCGGATCCGCAGTCGTCCTGGCCCGGGGTCATGAAGCAGGCGGAAGAAACGATCATGGGGGTTCATGAGCATTATGACAGGCTGCTGCGCGGCCTGCTTTCATAGCTTGACTTGGTGCCGCAGGCGTTGAGTCACATTTGTGTCACGCCAGAGGCACAAATGAAGCATGAAAGGCATCGGTTTCTCATGGAATCAGAGTGTTCAAAATGGGGGCAGGATTATGAAAATGGAGGAGTTTAAGCGCAGGGTGCTGAATGGCTGCAGGGAAGTTATGGGCATGGAGGCGCGGTTTACGGAAATTGACTCGCTGTTCGGGGACGCGGATCACGGGCTGACTATGTCAAAGATTGCGGGGGCCATTACGGGGGCTTTGCAGGGATACACGGGTTCTGTGAAGGGCATGCTGGAAGCAATGGCCGACGCGGTCGGGGAGCTGAATGGCGGGAGTGCCGTGCCCCTTTGGAATAGCTGGTTTTCCGGGATGGCGGATGCCGCGATGGATGCGGATTCCATTAACTGCGAGGGTCTTAAGAAGATCTTCGCGGCGGGGCTTGAGGAATTTGAATTCATGTCTGGCGCTTCCGTTGGAGACAAGACGATCATGGACGCCCTCGCGCCCGCGACGGAGGCCATGGCACAGGCAGGCACGGAGGAAGAGCTTTTCACTCTGGCCGCGGAGGCTGCCGCCAGGGGGGCGGAAAATACGAAGGGCTTCACGGCCAAATTCGGGAGGGCGAAAAGCTATGGGGAGAAGACCCTTGGGACGGAGGACGCAGGGGCACTTTCCATGGCGGCTTTCTTTAAAGGCATGGCCGGATAGCTACGTGGAGACTTTTACCAGAGTTCATTTTAAGATTATTTTGAGATTGCTTTGAGATTTTCTTGAACTCACTTTAAGATTATTTTGAAATTATTTCGAACTCACTTTGGGATTTTTCGAAATCATTTTATGATTATTTTGAGATTATTTTGAAATCGCTTTGGAATCGTTAAGTGATTGATTTGTAATTATGGTAAAATTCTTTGGAATCATTTTGAAATCATTATGATATTTTTTGGGAGGAAAAAGGCGATGATGAAGAAGTTTATCAATAACCCGCAGACTGTTACGGATGAGGAGCTGGAGGGGCTGGGGCTGGCCTTTAGCGATACTGTGATTGTGGATGGGCACATGATCATTTCCAGGGAACTGGAGAACGCGGACAGGGTGACTGTCGTAACCTACGGCGGCTCGGGGCATGAGCCTGCTCAGAAAGGCTATGTCGGGAAGGGGATGTTGGACATCCAGGTGGACGGCGATATTTTTGCCGCGCCTAGTGGGAAGCTCGTGTTTGAGGCGATGCAGAGGGCGGACAAGGGGTATGGCGTCCTGCTTTTGACCCTTAACTACGCGGGCGACCAGCTTGCGGGGAAACAGGCCATGCGGCTGGCGGAGAAGGCCGGCATGAAGGTGCGGCAGGTCATTACCGGGGAAGAAATCAAATATGACCCGAACGGTGAGGACAATAAGAGGGGGCTGGCCGGCGCGGTCGCAATGTATCATATTGTGGGCGCTGCGGCGAGGGAAGGGAAATCGTTGGATGAATGCGCGGAAATTGCCCAGAAATACGCGGATAACATGGCGTCGATTACGGTGAAGGTCAGTGACGCGACGCACCCCCAGAACGGTATGAGCTTCGGGGATCTGCAGGATACGGATCAGATGGAGATCGGCGCCGGGCAGCACGGGGAAGGCGGAGGCGTCCGGGTTCCGATGGCCAGCGCGAAGGAGACCGTTGGCCTGATCGCGCCGAAGCTGATGGAGTCCATCGGCCTTGCCGCCGGGGACAAGGCCTTTGTCATGATCAATGGCTGCGGGGCAACGACCATGATGGAAATGCTGATTCTTTTTAAGGACACGGTGCAGTACCTGAAAGATCGCGGCATTACCGTTGTCGCAAGCATGGTGGGGGAAATCCTTACTGTTCAGGAGGCCGGCGGCTTCCAGATGAACCTTGCCAAATGGGACGATGAGACGGAACGTCTTTGGAATACGCCGGCGCACACGCCCGTCTTTTTCAAGGAATCTTGCTGACGCGATTCCACGTCGGCTCGTCCTTGATTCAGAGTGACAAAAACCTACTCTGATAGGGGGACTATATACGCCCTTTTTTGTCCTGAAGCGTAGCGTAATAATAGTGACAAAACCCAATCTGATAAGAGAGGCATATAGCCTGTGACACCGTGGCTCTTTGTCAGGAATTAAAATGGCAAAAAACCACTTTGTTAATTGGGGAGTAATGCTCTTGATAAAGATTTTTGATGGTGAATCTTGTCAATTCGCATTGCTTGTTTTCACGAACATGAAAACTTGATTTTCCCGATTATACATGGCGATGGTCCAGGGTTTTGGAAAGCGTCAAAAATCACGCCTCGGGCTTACCCGGAATACGTGTAAGCCCGAGGCGTAGTTGTTCGGCTTGACTGAACAGAAGCTATTTTTCAGTCAACCCCGCGAAATTCATGGGCATCCCCTTAAACCGTAAATTTCCGCAACAAATAGTTTTTTATTCAGTCATCCCCGCGAAAATTCAAGGGGGATTCAAGGGAAATCCGCATTATCTGGCCGGCGCCCTCGGGCAGGATATAGAGCATATGCCTGTAGAAATCGGCAGCAAGTATCCTGGCTTCCGTCATGTCATGGATAAGGCAGCTCCCGTTGGAAGAATATACCTGCATATGAGCTGGATGCTGATGATGCTTCTTTTGAGATCCCTTACAAGGCGGCTTTTGCCCCCATCACCTTCGATGCTGTGAAGCAATTTATCAATTCTGAAAACAGGCTGCCTCGTCTTTTCCAGATGATTTCTTCCTTGATAGATAGTAAATCTGGCAATTTGAAGGCAAGGATCATCATTAATGATAGTAATACTGGATCGCAGCCATATCCTTTGTTTTTCCTGGGGATAATACAAAAAGCCTGAGCTTTTCTACTTATAGCTTTTCCGTAAATGAGCCTGGTTGATGCGATGCCGCATCGGCTTGTCATGAAATAAGAGCAGCCAAAACCTGCTCTGATAGGGGAGAAAACGGACTTTGATATCAATGGGGTATGTGACTGGCATTTCATTATTTTTCCACCTGTACGGTTGCCATCCAAAGCGATATTTTGATACGGTTTACCGTAATCAAAATATCGCTTTGGATGAGCAACCTACCCCTAAATGAGCAAAACGATTTGCGAAGCAAATCTTTAAGCACGCGAAGCGGGCGGTTTTGCGAATTTAGGGGTATTCAGAATGGCCTTTAGGCCATTCAACCGTACAGGTGGAAAGATTTGTTACAGGATCTTAGGAGAATTAATGAAAACTATGAACCGCAAGGCATGTTCGGGAGGGTTTTTGGAACAGTTGGCAAAGGGATCAGAAGTGTATTTGGGGAAGAATAATTGGAAAGAAAAAACGTTGTCATGATCATTGTATTTCTGATAGTTATTGGTATCATGGCAGTTGTTTCACTGTTGATATTTGCAACGAGGCAAGGATAAGGAATGAGTATTGTTAAAAAAAGCATAGCCCATTTATATTTTATATCTATTTAGCCTCTATTATCTCCTTCTCTATTTTGGTATTACTTCCGATTTCTGTTGTATCAAAAAGCAATATGGCGGGCTGGAGAGTCAATGTGATGAACGAACATGATAATAATCATGATTCTGCGTCTTTGGTGAAATTAAGTGGATGGGTTAATGAGGGGGATAGTTGGAAGTATTATTATGCAGACAATGCTTGCTGCAAGGATGGATGGTTTTGGATAGATGAGAACAGAGATGGGATTGCGGAGTGCTATTACTTTAATTCCACAGGGGAAATGTACAAGGATATGATAGTTGATGGAAGTGAATTGAATATCGATGGACAGTGGGAGCTTGACTCAATGGTTCAGACGATTGAGACTAGTCCCGGTGCATGTATACGTAGCATGGAACGAGCTTCGGTTATAGAAAGAAGAGCAGAATTAATGGTGCAGAATGGTTTTGAACCATATAGCGGTGAATGGTGGCATTACAAGGATTCCGAGGATTATCCTGTTATTGAGAGCTTCCCATGATTCCATACCTTGATTTGATGCCGTTGGCATTGAGTCCCATTTGTGACTCATAGATGTTACGCCATGCGTAGTATTCCTGCAGGGCAGCGTTTTTCCACCAGGTATTCGCCTATTTAGGATGGAAACTTTCGTTGAGCTTTTGTTTTGTTTGTGGTAGTATCCGTTTAAACTATTATGCGTGAAGACAGTCAGTTCAGTTAGGGAGCTGTTTTTCGAAGGCTATCATTTAAAGGCTTTTTTCGAATGCTGTTTTTCAAAGGCTATTTTCAAATACTATTTTTGGAGAGGAGGTTTGCTTTCATGGATTTCAAGGTGGGCGTTGGAAAAACTGATTTCGCCGCACTCAGAAAATCCGGTAATTATTATGTCGATAAGACAGAGCTGATTTATGAGCTTGTCAATGATACTGATAACGAGGTCACTCTTTTTACCAGGCCTCGCAGGTTTGGGAAAACGCTGATGATGAGTATGATGGAGAATTTCTTCAGCATACGAAAGGATAGTGAGAAAATTTTTGAAGGACTTGCCATAACGGGACATGGGGATTTCTGCAGGGAATGGATGAATCAGTTTCCTGTACTGTTTGTGTCATTTAAGGATGTAGAAGCCGAAGATTTTGATGGCGCATATAAAATGCTCAAGACAAAATTGGCTGATTTGTGCAAAGATTTAGCAGGAATACTGAATGATACATTGGTAGACAAAGATGACGAAACGATTTTCCTGAACCTTAAAGCAAAAAAAGCCGGAGAGGATGATATAAAGAATTCATTAAAAACCATAATGCGTATGATGAATGCCGTTTATGGCAAGAAGGTCATTTTGCTGATTGACGAGTATGATGTCCCTCTTGCGAAGGCGAGTGAAAAGGATACCCCCCAAAACCGTTATTATATCAGGATGCTCGATGTTATAAAGGGCATTATGAGCACGGCTCTCAAGGATAATGAGTTCCTTCAGTTTGCTGTAATCACCGGATGCCTGCGTATCGCAAAAGAAAGCATTTTTACGGGAGCAAATAATTTTGCTTCATATTCTGTACTCGATGAAGATTTTTCGGCTTACTTCGGTTTTTCGGATAAAGAAGTTGGCGCAATTCTTGAAGCGGCAGATCGGACAGATAAGGCCGATCTCATCAAAGAATGGTATGATGGCTATGTTTTTGGAAACAGCCATGTATATTGTCCCTGGGATGTTATAAATTATCTCTCGGCATTGAGAAAAAGAAAGGATGCCAGGCCAAGGAATTACTGGAAAAATACCAGTCATAACGGAATCCTGCTGACCTTCGTGAAAAGGACGGATTTTGATGTCGCGGATAAGTTTGAAACGCTCTTGAATGATGGCACGATCACCCAGGCAATTTCGGATGATCTGACATATGATACGCTTCACTCATCAGAAGATAAGCTGTGGAGTGTTCTGTTGATGACGGGATATGTTACCAAGTCGGATGCTGAAGAGGATGGTGATACGGTTTCTCTTAAAATCCCCAACAAAGAGATATCCTCAATATTTGAAGATGCGGTAGCCAGTTATTTCAACGAAACGGTCAATACAGATATCATCAACGAACTTATAAATACTTTGTGGTTTGGTGACGAAAAACGCGCGACAGAGATAGTGTCTGAACTGTTGTGGGATACCATCAGCTATAATGATTATCATGAGGACTATTATCATGCCTTCCTCGCCGGGGTTTTCGTTGGCAGGGGGTATAGTGTTGAGTCCAATAAGGAGAAAGGCCTCGGGAGGCCGGATATACTTCTGAAGGATAGAAAAAACAGAAGGGCGATCATCATAGAAGCGAAGAAATCTGTCAAGGAATCGGATATGGAAAAAGATTGTGACACAGCTTTAAAACAGATCGTAGATAAAAAGTATGCTGAAGGTATTGATGGCTACGAGCAGATGTTTTGCTATGGAGTGGCGTTCTTTCGGAAACGGGCAAAGGTAAAGCTTCTGAGAATATAATTAGATCAGAATAGAAAGATATGAGGGAAGTTCGTTAAACCCATATAAAACCTGGCTTTAGGGCTTGACAGAATAGAAAGGTTTTTATCGGGATGAACAATGACGCATCATGACGAGGGGAGAAGGGCGCATAATTCCAAAAAGGATAGGGGGGGAGGGGTGTACGTGCATGATTTCAGCAGGAGGCTGCAGATCGGCGTGCAGGATTTTGAAAAGCTCAGGAAAATGGGCTGCCTGTATGTGGACAAAACCGAATATCTCTACAAGCTCGTCCATAGCGGAACGTCATATTTTATAAGCCGTCCAAGACGCTTCGGGAAGAGCCTTTTTCTTTCGATGCTGCGCTATTATTTTGAGGGGCGGAAGGAGCTGTTCGAGGGCCTGCGTATCGTGGAACTGGAGGGGGAAGCCGCAGAGGCCTGGGAACCCCGACCTGTGTTCTATATTGATTTTAACAAGAAAAATTTCCGAGCCGCTCAATCCCTGGAGGAGGTGCTTGACGAGCATTTGAAGGAATGGGAAGAAGTCTACGGAGACGAGGAAAGGGACAGCCCCCTGGAGGCTCGCTTCCGGCATCTTGTCAGGAAGGCTGCCGAGAGTAGTGGAAAGGATGTGGTTGTCCTGGTGGATGAGTATGACAAGCCCCTCCTGGAGGTGGCGGGAAAGGAGGGGGTTGAGCATAATGGGGATGTTTTCAAGGGCTTTTTCAGCACCTTGAAGAGCTATGACCGCTACATTCGCTTCGTATTCATTACCGGGGTCACAAAATTTGGCAAGGTCAGCATTTTCAGCGACTTGAATCAACTGGACGACATTTCACTTGATCTGGAATACGGCGGGATTTGCGGGATATCCGAAAAAGAGATACGGGAGAATTTCCTGCCCGAGGTGGAAGCTATGGCCTCGTCGCGAAGGATGGGCGCGGAGAACTGCCTTGCGGAGCTTCGGAGATTGTACGATGGATATCATTTCCATCAGGAGGCGGTGGGGGTGTACAATCCCTTCAGTCTCTTGAGCGCATTGTCCAAAAAGGAGTTCGGCATGTACTGGTTCTCCACCGGCACGCCCACATTCCTCATTGAGAAATTGAAGGAGACGGGCTTTGACGCGAAGCAGATCACGGAGGGCAGATTATACGCCGACAAGAGCCTGCTGTCTGATTACCGCTATGATGACCCCAATCCGGTTCCGCTGTTCTACCAGACGGGCTACCTGACCATCAGCGGCTATGATGAGGAATTTCAGTCCTGCCGTCTGAATTATCCCAATGATGAGGTAAAGTATGGCTTCCTGGAGAGCCTTGCGCCCATGTTCCTGCATGCGGAGGAATCATCAGGTCCCCTTGACATACGTTCTTTTGTGATGGACATCCGGAGGGGCGACACGGACAGCATGCGGGAGCGATTTGCGGCGCTTTTCGCAAGTCTGCCGTACCCTGCGGACGAGCAGGTTTTGGAGCAGAATTTCCAGAATGTGGTCTATATCGTCTTCATGCTGCTTGGTCAGTTTGTTCAAGCGGAGGTTCACGGAGCAAAGGGCAGGGCGGACTGCGTCGTAGAGACGAAGGACTTCGTCTATCTTTTTGATTTCAAACGGGATAAGAGTGCGGGGGAGGCCCTGCGGCAGATAAAGGAAAGATCTTATGCCCTCCCTTATGCGGCGGACAAGCGAAAGCTCCTCCGGATTGGGGTGAACTTCAGCCCGGAGGAGCGTACCATAGATGGATGGGAAGTGGAACGAGGGCTTTTGTGAAGTCAAGCTTTTTTTGTTGGGCCGATTTGCCCCCACAGGCGGTTCACTATATCAGAATCCAGGGTGGCAAAGCCACTCCGGATGAGATTATTGAGAGCATATATGATCGTCAGGAACGCCATCAGCAGAATGGTGGCAAAAGCCACTCCGGATGAGACTATCGAGAGACTATCAATAGATGGGACAGGAGGTAGTGTGAAATTTGTATGGTCAGTTTGAAGCTGCCAGTTTTGCGGCGGGGCCGTCCCCGCTTTCCTGTTGTAAGCCTCCGGCCTGTTCCGAATCGGGCTGTGTTTCCGCCGTCTGTGCGGCTTCGGTTTCTCCGTTTGCGGCCATTCCCATTCCATTTGTGAGATCTCCATATGCGTTTATTTCATCCGCTGCCATACCGTTTCCGGTCATTCCATCCGCACTTGTTTTTCCCCCGGCATTTTCCCTGTTGGAGATGCTGCCTGATCCCAGGACTTGCGCGGCGTGGGCGCGTAGGATGTTCGTCCAGATGGCATACGCGTTATTTGTGAGGTGGACGAAATTGTCTGAGCAGTTCGCTTTGGCCAGGTCGCCGTTTTCGTCCGCGAGGGGATTCGCGAAATCGATGTAATTCCATCCGTTCGCGGCGGCCATCTGCATGAGGGACTGGTTAAAGGAGCGTATGTAGTTGTTGTTCAGCCGTCCGGAGGCCTTGCCGCGGAGGACGTAGGTCATGCTCATAATGTTGATTTCCGCGTCGGGGGAGAGGCTTTTGATATTCTGTATGACCTGCTGGTAGAGGGCGGTAGTATTGTCCTTTGAAATATTAAGGTCATTCAGTCCGAAGCAGATGAAGACACGCTTCGCCCCCATGAGCTGCACGGATTCCCAGATGAAACGTCTCATTCCCTGGTAAAGGGGATGGGCGCTGCTCTGCGTGAGCGCGTTGTTCACCCCATAGCTTCCCGCGGTCAGGAAATTAAGCTCCCTCAGCATCGGGTCCGCGCTTTTCATTGCGTAGTTTCGGAAGCCCAGCATGATGGAATCGCCAATCAGGACTGTGTTTTGGTAATACGCGAGGATTTCTTCTTCGCTCACGGCGCGAAGACCGGCTGCGCTTCCAGCCTGTCCATCGGCGGTGCTCCCGCCCGCCGCGCTTCCAGCCTGTGCCTCATTAATGCTTCCGCCCGCCGCGTTTCCAGCCTGTTCATCAGCGGTGCTTCGGCTCATTTCGCTGCCGGTCTGTCCTTCAGCAATGCTTCCGTTCCCTGTGCCAATGGCATTATCCGTAAGGCTCTCGCCCGGGCCTGCCGCAAGGCAGGGGGAGGCAGGGAGGATCAGAAGAATTGAGGCGAGTATCGCGGAAACACCTGAAATGCTTTTCTTGAAAACGGTTCTTGATTTTTTCATATTAATTCCAGCTTTCTTCAAAGATAAGTATGAAAGGAACCTTTCATGATCCTTTGTGGGGCGAGGCTCCATGACTGCAAGTATGAAAGGGCAAGCCTTTCATGATTTTTTGTGGGGCTGCGGATGTCTTTCAGGAACATTCATGGCGTGCCCGGATTCTTTAGTGCGTCTGCTCTTTGTCATGTTTGGCCTATAACGCGTATTATCGAGGGCGTTTTAATGTCATTATCGTATTCCGATATATTTTGCTGAAAAAATAAAGGGAGAGCGCGAAGGATACGCTTTCCGAAATGGGGAAGGCCCACCAGACGTTAACTACGTTCCCTGTTTTGGCCAGCAGCCAGGCAGCCGGGATCAGGACGACCAGCTGCCTGGCCACGGAGATGACGAGGGAGTAATAGCTCTGTGAAAATGCCTGGAAGGTAGAGCCCATGATGATGGACGCCCCGGCAAAGCAGAAATTCAGGCTGATAATGCGGAGCGCCGGAATGCCCACCCGGGTCATTTCCGGAGAGGCATTAAACATACGGAGCAGCGTTCCGGGCATGATGTGGAAGACAAGGGTGCCCAGCAGCATGATGCCAACGGACAGGGTAATGGAAAAGCGCAGGGTATCCTTGATCCTTTCCCGATTTCCTGCTCCGTAGTTATAAGCCAGGATGGGGATAAGCCCGTTGTTCAGGCCGAAAATAGGCATGAAGAAGAAGCTCTGCAGTTTGAAATACACGCCGAATACCGCCGTGGCCGTGGTGGAAAAAGCAATCAGGATGAGGTTCATCATATAGGTCATGATGGAGCCGATGGACATCATCAGGATTGAGGGTACGCCTACAAAATAGATCCTGCGGATAATGTCGGCGGACGGCCTTAAGCTTTCCTTAAGGGAGATGCGGATATCATCGTTTTTCCTCATATTCAGGAAAAGCCCTATGCAGGCGGCAAGGCACTGCCCCAATATGGTGGCGTAAGCCGCGCCGGCCACTCCGAGCCTTGGGAAGCCGAAGAGCCCGAAGATCATGATTGGGTCAAAGATGATGTTTATAATGGCTCCGGCTGCCTGGGAAATCATGCTGTACACTGTCCTTCCCGTGGCCTGCAGCAGCCGTTCAAAGCTCATCTGGAAGAACAGGCCCAGCGAGAGGGAGAGGACGATGCGAAGGTAGGTCTCCCCATAGGCGCTGATCGTCGGATCGGCCGTCTGCGTGCGTATGAAGGGGCCGGAAACGAAGATGCCGATGAGGCAGAAAATTATGAAATTTACAAATGTGAGGAAAAGGCCGTTGTTGGCGGCCTGGTTGGCCCGGTCGAACTTTCTGGCCCCCAGGGCGCGGGAAAGCAGCGCGTTGATGCCGACCCCGGTACCGGAGCCCACCGCGATCATCAGGTTCTGGAGCGGGAAAGCAAGGGTGACAGCCGTCAGGGCGTCCTCGCTAAGCTGCGCCACAAAGATGCTGTCCACCACGTTGTAGAGAGCCTGAACCAGCATGGACACCATCATGGGCAGTGACATGGAGATGACCAGCCTCCTTACGGGGAGCACGCCCATCTTGTTTTCCTGCCTGGCGCTATCCGCCCCGTTTTCCCTGTTCTTCAGCCCTTGCGGGCTCCCCGGTCTCCCTGGTTTAATGCCCGCTGTCAACGGGCGCGTCTTCCGTTTTGTTTTCCTATCTGTTTCCATCTCTGAGCCTTTCTCCATTTCTGCGTCTTTCTCCATTTCTGCGTCTTTCTCTGTCTCTGAGCCTTTCTCTGTCTCTGAGTCTTTCCCCGTTTCTGAGCCTTTCTCTGTCTTTGTGTTCGTTTCCATTTCCATTCCTTTTCTTATCTTTGCTTATATGTTTTTCATGTTATCCGAATCATATCCGAATTTGAAATCCCTATCATACCAGATTAAGACGTTTAATGAAAGCTTTTGTAACTATTCAGTTAGCACCTCGCGCTTGCCGCAAGGTGCGTATAAAAGCATCGAAAAGCCCGCCTCGGGCGTACTGGAATGCGCGTAAGCGCCACGCCCGAGGCGTAACTGTTCAGCTTGACTGAACAGTTACAAGCTTTTTTCGGCGTCAACCCTGCTGAATTAATACGTCCTTTCCCCGGAAGGCGAAACCGTATTTGCGTATGCGCTCCGCAGGTATGCCGGCGTCAAGCAGCTCCTGCTCGTATTTTTTGTTTTCAATTTGCCGAAGGGCGGACGCGGCTGTATCGGAAAGTGTTTTCTCTCCGGCTTCTTCATCAATGACCTTAAATTCCATGATTATAGCGTCAAGCGGCTTCATTTCCTCTTCATGCCTGTTTTCCATTTTTTTTGGAGAAAATATTACATCATAACGTCCATATCCGCTTTCCCTGTTTGAACGGATGTCATAAAGCTCACGGAGATCAATGCTGAGTCCAAGAACAAAACCATGATAGAATTTTTCCGGCTGCGCTTCTGATGGGCGCAGTCCCGAATCGAAGAAAGAGACTGTAGCGAGGGCTACATCTTTCATGAATTTGTTCATTGTCCGGAGATCGCCGGCAAGCAGAGCTTTTTGAAAAGCATTATATTCTCCGCCTGCCTTGTCGAACCAGCGGGTGACCATATTTTCAAAAGATTCCCGTATTTCCCTGTTTGTAAGGACCAGCGTGTACGTCCTTTTTTCCACTTTGATTACCTTGAGATAGCCGCCGGCCAGAAGCAGGCTCCATACAGCGTCAGGGTTTGAATCGAGCTCGCCGAAGACGACGTTTTCATCAATCTTTGCCTCGATCTCTCCGCCGGAGATGAGTGTGGAAAACTGCTCCTGCATGCTTTTTTCTCCCTCCCGTATCAGTTTGGACGCGAGAGCATTGGAGGACGTGTTTGCCCAATAAGAGGCGATTTTCCTCTTTTTAAGGTAATTAGTAATCGACCAGGGATTATAAATATCCGTGAGATTCCCGAAGGCAAAGCCGTCGTACCAGTCTTTCACCTCCTGTCTGTCAGAAAGCCGGTATTCATTCATGGCAGTGAATACTTCCTCTTCCGTGAATCCAAAGCAGCTTTCATATTCCGTCGAGGTGGTGCTTACGACTGTCAGATTGTTCATGTCTGAGAACATGGTCTCTCTTGATATCCGTGTCACGCCTGTCATGACCGAGCGGCCGAGGGAGGGATTTGTTTTGAAGGTACTGTTAAAAAGGCTTCGCATGTATCCGGACATTTCGTCCCAGTAACCGTGGACATAGGCCTCCTGCAGAGGGGTGTCATATTCGTCCAGGAAAATCAGGACTTTTTTGCTATATATTTTCTCCAGAATTCCGGAAAGCTGCCGTAGGGCGTGAGGCATTTCCCTTATGCCTTCCTCACGGAAGATCCTGTCAAAAAAATTTTTGTCATAGGGTGTGAGGGACCGATTCTCTCTTAACGGATAAAAAGAATTGCACAGATCCCGCAGGATACCGTAAATGGAGAAGCACGCGTCCTGGAAATTTTTTTCCTTTATATTGGCGAAGGAAAGGAAGATTACCGGCCAGCTTCCCTGTTCCCTGCGCATTTCTTCATCTTCCCATACGGAAAGGCCGGAAAAAAGTTCTTCCCCTTTTCCGGCATATTTCATGGAAAAAAAGCATTCCAGCATCCGCAAATTTAAAGTTTTTCCGAAGCGTCGGGGGCGGGAGATGAGGGTCACACTGTCCCGGCTTTTCCACCAATCCCGAATGAAGTGGGATTTGTCTATGTAAAAGCAATCATTTTTGCGTAATTCCGCAAAATCCTGTTCGCCGATGGCAATTACTCTTTCCATAAGATATTCCCCTGTATACTATGCATTCACACTTCCCTGTCAGAGTGGTTTTGGATACTACATACTCATGGTCGTACCGGGCAAAATATCATTCATCATATTCATATCAAATCATATCAAAGATTCCGCCGCGAAACAATCCCTATTGCAAGCGGGCTATTAAAATGGTAAAGTAAAGATGCTTTTCTGTTGCTGATTCAGAATGGTGAAATATTGATGTATTGCTGATTCGGAATGGCAAAGTAGAGATGTGCTGCTGGTTCAAAATGAATCAAACTTAAATTCAGGAGGTAAAAATGGCTAACAGAATAGTTCTCAACACGGTTTCCTATCATGGCAAGGGAGCGATTGGGGAGATTCCTGGAATCGTAGAGAGGGAAGGTTATAAGAAAGCTTTTGTCTGCTCCGATCCGGATCTTGTGAAATTCGGCGTTACGGCAAAGGTTACGGATCTGCTTTCGGGCAAAGGCATTCCTTTCTCCCTGTATTCGGATATCAAGCCGAACCCGACAATTGAGAATGTGAAGAACGGCGTGGAAGCCTTCAAGAAGTCCGGCGCGGATTTTATCATTACAATCGGGGGCGGTTCCTCCATGGATACCGCTAAGGCGATTGGCGTCATTATTACGAATCCGGAATTTGAGGATGTCCGTTCCCTGGAGGGCGTTGCGCCCACGAAGAAGCATGCTGTGCCCACCATCGCGGTTCCGACCACGGCCGGGACGGCTGCCGAGGTTACGATCAATTATGTCATTACCGATGTCGAAAAGGCAAGGAAATTTGTCTGCGTGGATACGAATGACATTCCGGAATATGCCGTTGTGGATCCGGATATGATGTCTTCCATGCCGAAGGGCCTGACCGCCGCGACCGGGATGGATGCCCTGACCCATGCTATTGAGGGTTATACGACAAGGGGAGCCTGGGAGCTGACGGACATGTTCCATCTGGAGGCGATCAAGCTGATCGGCCGTCATCTGCGGGACGCCGTGGCGAACACCCCGGAGGGAAGGGAAGGGATGGCCATGGCCCAGTATATCGCGGGCATGGGCTTCTCCAACGTGGGCCTCGGCATCGATCATGCCATGGCGCATACCCTGTCCGCCCATTATGATACGCCGCATGGCGTAGCCTGCGCCATGTTCCTGCCCATCGTGATGGAATTCAACAAGGAATATTCCGGCGAGCGTTACCGCGAGATTGCCCGTGCCCTGGGCGTGGAGGGCGTGGATTCCATGTCGCAGGAGGAGTACCGCACGGCAGCCATCGAGGCGGTGAAGAAGCTCTCCAAAGACGTGGGAATCCCTGAGAAGAACGAGAAGATCCGCGAGGAAGACCTTTCCGTGCTTGCGGATGACGCGCTTGCGGATGCCTGCTACCCCGGGAACCCCAGGGAAGCCACCAAGGAGCAGGTCATTGAAATGTTCAGGAAACTGATGTAAGGTCAGTATCATAGTCGGTTTTTCTATTCTTATCACGGCTATCCACGACCGGACATGACCGGCCGAGGATAGCCGATTTATATTAACGCGTATTCTATAGAGGAGGGCGGATGAAAAGGGAGAGTTTTCGTTCAAGGATTGGCTTCATCCTGGTGAGCGCGGGCTGCGCCATAGGGATTGGCAATGTGTGGAAGTTCCCGTACCTGGCGGGACAGAATGGCGGCGGCATTTTTGTCTTGTTTTATCTTTTGTTCCTGGTAATGATGGGGATTCCCGTCCTGACCATGGAGCTGGCCGTGGGCAGGGGCAGCAGGAAGAGCGTGATAGAAGGATATAAGGCTTTGGAGCCGGCCGGCAGCAAATGGCATATACACGGGTGGTTCTGCGTGCTGGGCTGCTATCTCCTTATGATGTATTATACGACGGTTTCCGGATGGATGCTGTCTTATTTTGTAAAGTTTGCGTCGGGAAGCTTCAGGGGCATGGAGGCCTCGGCAGTGGACGGGGTCTTCGCGTCCATGCTCGCGAATCCCGGGGAAATGCTTCTTGCCATGGGGGTGACGGTGGCGGGCGGCTTTTCGGTATGCGCGCTGGGCCTGCAGAAGGGGATCGAGAAAATTACCTCTATAATCATGCTTGGCCTTTTGGCGCTGATCATTGTGCTGGCCGCGCACAGCCTCCTGCTCCCGAATTCCGGGGAAGGCCTTAAATTCTATCTTTTGCCCAGCCTGGAAAGGGCTTCCAAAAGCGGCTTTTCCGGTGTGATCTCCTCCGCCATGAACCAGGCCTTCTTCACCCTGAGCCTGGGCATTGCCTCCATGGAGATTTTCGGAAGCTATATGTCGGATGACTATACTTTGGCGGGGGAGTCGGCCAGGATCTGCGTTCTGGACACCTTCGTAGCCCTGATGTCGGGACTGATCATTTTCCCGGCATGCTTCAGCTTCGGGGTGGAGCCGGACGCGGGGCCGGCCCTTATCTTCATGACGCTCCCCAGGGTGTTTGTGAACATGGCGGGCGGAAATCTGTGGGGGACCTTCTTTTTCCTCTTCATGACCTTTGCCAGCTTTTCCACGGTTATCGCCGTGTTTGAAAATATCCTTGCGGTCTGCATGGACAATTTTGGCTGGGACAGGAAGAAATCGGCCATGATCAACTGCATCGCGCTTTTCCTTTTGAGCATTCCCTGCGTCCTTGGCTACAATCTCTGGAGCGGGCTGCACCTCATCGGCGGAAGGGACGTCCTGGATTCGGAGGACTTTATTGTCAGCAATATCCTTTTGCCCGGCGGCGCGCTGATTTACCTGTTATTCTGCGTTACCCGCTGGGGCTGGGGCTTTCAATCTTATATCAATGAATGCAACAAAGGGAAGGGACTGAAAATGCCCCTCTGGCTCAAGCCTTATTTTCAGTTTATCCTGCCGATCCTGATCCTTTTGGTGTTTCTTCAGGGTCTTCTGTAGGCTTCTGAATTCCCTGCGCTAACTATTATTCACAAAATTCAAACCAAGTAGAAGAATGGTCTTGTATAATATGAAATAAATATATATAATATATAGGATATGAATATTCCTTCAGGAACATTCATGACCGTACTTGGCGAATCCCGAAGGGATTTGCCTTGACCCGTTTACGGGTCGAGGCTAGCCACCCGGCGACTGAGGGATTTGTCAGACCGAAGGGAGGATTTTGACGCGCTTTTCCTTAGAGTACGTCAAAATCCGTATGTAATGAGTGGCGATGGGAGAGTATTCTCCTTTTGCCGCGTGGTATGGAGCTTTTTGCTCCGGCCGACTCCGACTCTTTTTTACGGCGGATGAGGCCCGGTCCGTGTAGTTTTCACGGAAGAGAGGAAGTGCATTATGAAAAACTGGAAACGGTTATTGTCAATCGGGATGACGGCCATTTTGGCGGCATCCTCCCTTGCGGCCTGCGGAGGCAGCAGCAGTGGTTCAGGCGCGGCAGAGGCTCCCGCAGAGGCTCCCGCGGCGGAAGCAAAGAAGGATGATGCCGGCGGGGCCGCGGCAGACGGCGGGGCCGGAAAGGTTTATTACCTGAATTTCAAGCCTGAGCAGGCAGAGCAGTGGGTCGATCTGGCAAAGAAGTATACGGAAGAAACCGGTGTGCAGGTGGATGTTCAGACGGCGGCGTCAGGGACATACGAGCAGCAGCTTAAGTCCGAGCTGGCAAAGACGGAGGCTCCCACCCTGTTCCAGGTCAATGGCCCGGTGGGGCTTAAGACATGGAAGGATTACTGCCTGGATCTTAAGGATTCCGCGGTCTACAAGGATCTGCAGAGCGATGATTACGCCCTGGTGGAAGAGGATGGAGCGGTCCGGGGCATTGCCTATGTTATTGAGACCTACGGCATTATCTACAACAAGAAGCTGCTGGCGGATTATATCGCGACGGATGGCGCGGTGATCAAGGATGCTTCCGAGATCAACAGCTTTGCGAAGCTTAAGGAAGTGGCCGATGACATCCAGGCGAAGAAGGACGACCTGGGCATTGAGGGCGCCTTCACCTCCGCGGGTTTTGATTCCTCCTCTGACTGGAGGTTCAAGACGCACCTCGCGAACCTTCCGATTTATTACGAGTACAAAAAGGAAGGCATTTCCTCCACCGAGGCGATAAAGGGCGAGTATCTGGATGGCTTCAAGAATATCTTTGACCTCTATATCACCGATTCCACCTGCGCCCCGACGCTCCTTTCCGGAAAGACCGGCGAGGATGCTGCTTCCGAATTTGCCCTGGGCGAAGCGGTGTTCTATCAGAACGGGACATGGGCCTACGGCGACATCAAGGATAATGAAGTTGAGGACGAGGATCTTGGCATGCTCCCGATCTATATCGGCGGAGAGGGCGAAGAGAGCCAGGGCCTTTGCACGGGTTCCGAGAATTACTGGTGTGTCAATTCGAAGGCTTCCGAGGAAGACCAGAAGGCCACGCTTGATTTCCTTCAGTGGGTCGTGGAGAGCGATACGGGCCGTGAGGCTATGGCGAATGAGATGGGCTTTGTGACCCCGTTCACCACGTTTGCCGATTACCTTCCGGAGAATCCGCTGGTCATCGCGGCGGATGCGTACAACAAGGACAAGACGGCTGTGACCTGGAACTTCACCACCATGCCTTCCGAGGAGTGGAAGAACCAGCTTGGCTCTGCTATGCTTGAATATGCCCAGGGCACCGGGGAATGGGATGCCGTTGAAAAGGCATTCGTTGACAACTGGGCAGTGGAATACGAGGCTGCGAATTCCTGACATTAAGCTGCAGGATGGCAATGCATGCTGTCATCGGTAAAAGCGGCGGCGTTTCTGAGGTGAATTCGCCGGATGGCAATGCATGTCGTCAGGGAACGATGCGGAATCGTTTTTAAGGCAAAGACTGCCGGCCCGCCGTCTCTATTACGCGTTTTCGCGGTTTGTTTTGTCGCTGTCCGAGTAATGATGAAAAATTTGTCATACGGCTGTCAGCGGCTTTCGGTGGGCAGGGAGGACGTGTCATGTCTTCCCTGCCCGATTTTTGCAAGATATTTTGTAACTATTCAGCACCCTCTGGATTTTAGGGAAATTCAGAGGGAAAGCCTGCTTTTCCTCTGGATTTCTCTGAAATCCAGAGGGCGGGCAAGGCGCGGAGCGCCTCTGAACGTCCACATTCGCAGTCGCCGAAGGCGACTGCGAATAGGGTGCTGAATAGTTACGATATTCTCTAGGAGATATAAGGACATGGAAAAAGCAATCAAACGGTATTTTCCGGTGTTTGTCCTGCCGACTCTTCTGGCGTTCACCATCGGGTTTATCGCCCCGTTTATTGTGGGCATTTATCTTTCATTCTGCAAATTCACCACCATCGTGGATGCCAGGTTCATCGGCACGGATAATTACGGGAAGATTTTTACGGATGGGACCTTTGTGCATTCGCTTTGGTATACAACGATGTTTACGATCGTCACGGTCATCCTTATCAACTTCCTGGCTTTCGTAGTGGCCATGATGCTGACCAGGAAGATAAAGGGGACGAATGTATTCCGTACCATTTTCTTTATGCCGAACCTGATCGGGGGAATCGTCCTTGGCTATATCTGGAACCTGCTCCTGAATGGCGTGCTCGCGATCTGGGACAAAACCCTGACATATTCCTCCACCTATGGCTTCTGGGGCCTGGTCATCCTGCTCCTCTGGCAGCAGGTGGGCTATATGATGATCATCTACATTGCCGGTATCCAGAACATTCCCGGCGACCTTCTGGAAGCGGCAAGGATCGACGGGGCGGATAACTGGCAGCAGCTTCGCTATGTTACCATCCCCATGCTGATGCCGTCCATTACCGTCTGCACCTTCCTGACGCTGACCAACGGCTTCAAGCTCTTTGACCAGAACCTTGCGCTGACGAACGGCGAGCCCTCCAATATGTCCGAGATGCTGGCCCTTAATATTTTCACGACCTTCTACGGCAGGCCCGGCTGGGAGGGCGTCGGCCAGGCGAAGGCCGTCGTGTTCTTTATCATCGTGGGCGCCATCGCGATCACGCAGAATGTCCTGACGAGGAGCAAGGAGGTGCAGCAATGATGTCGGAAAAAAAGAACCAGTTCAACAATACCCTTACAATTATCTTTTCCGTGCTTTCGGTTCTGTATGTGTACCCCATTTTTCTGGTGCTCCTTAATTCATTCAAGAAAAAGGCCTATATTTCAAGGCAGCCCTTCTCCATCCCGCAGGGAAAGACCTTCGTGGGAATAGAGAATTATATTAACGGCATTGAGAAGACGGGGTTGATCCAGGCCGCGATGGTGTCCGCCTTTGTGACGGTCTGTTCCGTGCTGGTCATCATCCTCTGCACATCCATGTGCGCCTGGTATATTATCCGGGTAAAGAACAAGATCACCTCGACCATCTACTACCTTTGCCTGTTCTCCATGATCGTGCCCTTCCAGATGGTCATGTTCCCTCTTTCAAAGATTGCGAACATGCTTCACCTTTCCAACCCGGTAGGGCTCATCGTGCTTTATCTGGGCTTCGGGGCGGGGCTTTCCGTGTTCATGTTCACGGGCTTCGTGAAGTCGATCCCGCTGGAGATTGAGGAGGCGGCCATGATCGACGGCTGTACCCCGATCCAGACCTTTTTCGGAATTGTTATGCCGATCATGCGGCCCACCTGCATCACGGTGGCCATCCTGCAGACCATGTGGATCTGGAATGACTACCTGCTTCCCTACCTGACCCTGGATCTTCGGAAATGGAAGACGATACCCATTGCGGTGCAGTACCTTAAGGGCGGTTACGGCTCGGTTGACATGGGGGCAATGATGGGCGTGCTGGTGCTTTCCATTATCCCGATCATTATTTTCTATGCATTCTGTCAGCGTTATATCATTGAAGGCGTGGTAGCCGGCGCTGTCAAGGGATGATGATGTAGGACGGCCAAAGGCCAATTGATCCGGGCCCCGGCTGACGCGGCAGTATTGGCTGCTCAGGAAACAGGAATCAGAACCTGCTCAAACAGCTAACGCAGCCTGACGCGGCAGCGTTGGCTGTTCAGGAAACAGGGTAGTGAGAAACCACTTGAAACAGGGGAGTGAATTATGAAAAAACGTGGCGCGGGCGTTTTGATGCCCATTTTTTCCCTTCCCGGGGAATACGGGATTGGCACGTTGGGCGAGGAAGCCCGCCGTTTCGCGGATTTCCTCAGGGACGCGGGGCAGAGCTATTGGCAGATTCTTCCCCTGGGTCCTACCGGTTATGGGGATTCTCCCTACCAGAGCTTTTCGACCTTTGCGGGAAATCCATATTTTATTAATCTGCCAAAGCTTGTGGAACAGGGGCTTATCACAAAGGAAGAATGTGACGCGGAGGACTTCGGGGACGATCCCCGCAGGGTTTCCTATGAAAAGCTTTATTATAAGAGATTCCCTTTGTTTGAAAGGGCCTGCGGGCGCTTTTTTGCCGCCGGCGCGCCGGAGGGATATGAGGGATTCCTGAAGGAGAACGAGGACTGGCTGGACGGTTACGCGCGCTTCATGGAAAGGAAGGAGGGGCGGCCGGCGGATCTGTACCGCTTCCTGCAATACGTCTTTTCCGTGCAGTGGAAGGAATTCCGGGAATATGTCAATGCCCAGGGGATTGAGATCATCGGGGATATCCCTATTTATGTGTCGGAGGATTCCTCGGACATGGTGGATCATCCGGAGCTTTTCCAGCTTGATAAGGATGGGAGGCCATCGGCCGTCGCCGGCTGTCCTCCGGATGCCTTCGCGAGCGACGGGCAGCTTTGGGGGAACCCGCTCTATGACTGGGATTATCACAAGAAGACGGCGTACCGCTGGTGGATCCGGAGGATGGAGCGCTGCTTCTCGCTCTGCGATATTGTCCGGGTGGATCATTTCCGGGGCTTTGACGAGTATTACTCCATCCCCGCCGGCAGTACCAACGCTCGGAACGGGAAGTGGGTCAAGGGTCCGGGCATCTCGCTTTTTAAGGCCTTGAAGGAGGCCCTGGGAGAGGACAGGCAGATCATTGCCGAGGATCTCGGATATGTTACGGATTCCGTCCGGAAGCTGGTGGAGGATACGGGCTATCCCGGCATGAAGCTCCTGCAGTTTGCTTTTGACTCCCGGGAGGAGGCAGATTACCGTCCTTCTACCTGGACGGAGAACTGCGTAGCCTATACCGGCACGCATGACAATCAGACGGCGAAGGCCTGGTTCGATGAGCTGACAGAGGAAGACAGGCAGATGGCGGCGGATTACCTTCATGAGAGCGTGGAGGAGCTGGCTGCGTCGGATTACGTGGGCAAGTTCATTGGCATTACGATGGACTCGGTGGCGGATACCGCGATCATCCCAATGCAGGATTACCTGCGCCTCGGAGCGGAGGCAAGGGTCAACGCGCCTTCAACGCTGGGACCTCAGAACTGGTCCTTCCGCTTCCTTTCATCAGACTTTACTGACGCGCTTTGCCGGGAGATACGCGAGGTGACGGAGAAGAGCGGGCGGATCAATCGGAAGAAAGATTAGCTTTTTGAAGTACGGCTTTATGCTCGCCTTAGGAGGCACTCAGTACCTTTACCGCCCTCCGGATTTCATAAAACTCAAATGGAAATCTTGCTTTTCATTTGAGTTTTATGAAATCCGGAGGGCGCTGAACTGTTGCGAAATATCTTGAGCCGATTTGCCCCGCAAGCGGTTCGCTATGTCAGAATTCAGAATGGCAAAAACCCACTCTGTCTGATAGATGAGCCTTAATGATGCGATATCGCATCAGTTTGTCATGAAATTAGAGTGGCAAAAACCCACTCTAATAGGGGAGAATGTCATGGGCAGGTATTAAGGATATTACGAAATTATACTGATAACGGTTTGAAAGATAATCTTTTGGGAGTTTTTTCAGGATTACCTGATGTCTTGTAAAAAGCATTGAAATTTATGCGGGAAGGCAGGCGTAGAGCAGTGGAGAGAAATGGTTCCGGAGGCAGTCGTTTCAGCAGTGCGGAGCTTTTGAGAAAAATGAGGGATGGCGAGGATATTACGTTCCGGGAAAGGGGGAGCCTTATTTTCCGGCTCAGCCTTCCGGCAATCCTTTCGCAGCTCAGCATGATCGTCATGCAGTATATCGATGCTTCCATGGTAGGAAGCCTGGGGGCCTCGGAGTCGGCTTCCATTGGCCTGGTCGCGTCCACGACCTGGCTGCTCCAGGGATTCTGCGTTGCCATGGCCAGCGGCTTCACGGTACAGGTAGCTCATGAGGTAGGGGCGAAAAAAACGCGCAAGGTGCGCGGGATCATCCGGCACGGACTTTTCTTAACCCTCATTTTCAGTATCTTTTTCATGATCCTGAGCCTTTCCATGAGCAGGTGGCTTCCTGTCTTCCTGGGCGGGGCGGAGGAAATAAGGGAGGATGCCACTGTCTACTTCGCCATTTGCTCCCTCCTGCTGCCCGCGATGGAAATGTCCTATACGGCCGGGGGAATGCTGAGCGCCAGCGGGGACATGACTACGCCCAGCGTAATGACATGCTTATGCTGCGTCCTTGATGTTTTGCTGAACGCGCTTTTGATTTATCCGACCCGTGGGATTAACCTGTTCGGCCATGAGCTGATCATCCCGGGGGCAGGGCTCAGGGTCGCGGGGGCAGCCTGGGCGACCGTGCTTTCGGAATTTGCCTGTGGCGTCCTGCTTTTGTATTTCCTGCTTTTCCGCTCCGGAGAGCTGCGGGTCCGCCGGGAAAAGAACATCTCAAATCTCCGCGCAGAGCTTCGCCGGGCAGCCCGCATATCCCTTCCGGCCGCTTTTGAATCCCTGGTGTCCGGAGGCGCGTATGTGATCTTTACAATGATCGTCGCTCCGCTGGGGACTGTGGCGGTCGCGGCAAATTCCTTTGCCATTACGGCGGAGAGCCTCTGCTATATGCCTGGATACGGCATCAGCTCGGCTGCCACCACGGTCGTAGGGCAGGGGGTGGGGGCCGGCCGCAGGGAACTGACCCGGAGCCTTGCCTGGATGAGCATGGCGGCCGGCATCGCGGCCATGGCGCTCAGCGGCGTCATCATGTACTGCTTTGCCCCGGCCATGATCGGCTTTCTCTCCCCGGATCCCGGGGTGCGGCATCTCGGTGTGGAGGTGCTTCGCATCGAGGCCTTTGCGGAGCCGATGTTTGCCGCTTCGATCGTTGGCGCGGGGATTATGAAGGGCATGGGGGACACGCTGACGTCCGGCATCCTTAACATCATCAGCATGTGGATCGTGCGGCTTCCGCTGGCTTTTTTTCTGTCCAGAATCTACGGCCTGCAGGGGGCCTGGATGGGCATGTGCTTTGAACTCTTCTTCCGGGGCTGCCTGTTCTTGGCCGCGCTTTTCTTTAAAGGCAAAAAGAGGCTCTTTATGGCGGGAGCAGAGGAGTAAAAATGTGTAATTGTCCAGCTTGACTGAACAGTTACACATTTTTGAACATCAGGGACGATTGGTTAATGAGCGTATCCCAATCACCGCTTTCTCAGCAATTCATTTTTCTGATAGGACGCGATAACGGCCTCCATGGCCGCGCTGCGGAAGCCGTGCTGTTCCAAAGCCCGGATTCCTTCGATGGTGGTGCCTGCCGGGGAGCAGACGGCGTTTTTCAGTTCGGACGGATTCTTGCCTGTGGTAAGGAGCAGCTTTCCGGCGCCGGCAAGCATCTGGGCCGCCAGATTTGTTGCTTCGTCCCGTTTCAGCCCGCAGGCCACGCCGCCGTCCGAAAGGGCTTCCAGGAAGAGGAAGGCAAAGGCGGGGCCGCAGCCGCTGATGGCACAGCCCGCGTCCATCAGGTTTTCCGGGATTTTCTGGACAATGCCGGCCGGGGCAAGCATTTCAAGGAACGTGTCTACCTCCTTTTCCAGAAGCTCGTCCCCATGGGAATAGAGGATGATCCCTTCCCCGATGAGGCACGCGGTGTTCGGCTGTATCCGGATGACATGGCAGCGGCAGGCGAGCATCTTGTGGATTTCCTCTATGCCGAGGGCGGCCGCCATGCTGATCAGCACAAAATGCTGATTGGCGCGCTGCATCCGTCCCTTCAGAATGGCGGAAAGCTCAAGAAGCACCCCTTCCATCATCTGCGGCTTCACACCAAGGAAGATGTAATCTGCTTCCATGGCGATTTTCATATTGCTTGTCGCCTGGATCTTTCCAGTCTGGGCTTCCGGGCCGGATAAGCTTTTCCTTTCTTCAATGAGCTTCCGGGCCAGGTTCTCTGCCTTTTCCCTTGTCCTGTTGGACAGAAGGATATTGCTGTCAGGCATTGCTTTTGAAACAATGGTAGCAATGATGCTTCCCATATTCCCTGTCCCGATGAATCCAATATTCATAATAATCCCCCTTATCAGAGCAGGTTTTCGTCACTCTGATTCAATGACAATCCGATGCGGTATCGCATTAACAAGAATCCATTCCGCCGCCTTTGGCTGGTTGCACAAACAGTGATAAAAGTATCTGCTTTCCCGGCATGGAGACGCGCCTTGTGGCGCAAAGCGATTTTTCATGCCCGGATCTGCCCGTTGCCATAGATTACATATTTAATGCTTGTCAATTCTGAAAGCCCCATGGGGCCACGGGCGTGGAGCTTCTGGGTGGAAATGCCGATTTCGGCGCCCAGGCCGAACTCGCCGCCGTCCGTGAAACGGGTGGAGGCATTGACATAGACGGCCGCCGCGTCCACGTCGTCCAGGAAGCGCTGCGCGGCTGTATAATTTTCCGTGACGATGCATTCCGAATGCCCCGTCCCATGGTGATTTATGAAGTCCACGGCCTCCTCGAAGCTGTCCACGATCCGCACGGCCAGTATATAGTCATTGTATTCCTCATCCCAGTCGGATTCCGCGGTCGGCCTGCCAAGATCTCCGGCAAGCGGCAGGGCGCGGGGGTCGCAGCGAAGCTCCACCTGGTCCCGGGAGAGCAGCGGCACGGCGGCCTTCAGAAAGCTTTCCGCCACATCCCGATGAATCAGCACGCATTCCGCCGCGTTGCAGACAGAAGGGCGGGAGCACTTCGCGTTATAGAGGATCTCCGCCCCCATGGAGATATTGGCATCCCTGTCGATGTATATGTGGCATACGCCTTCTCCGGTACGTATCACGGGGACGGTGGCGTTCTCCGCCACGGCGCGTATCAGGCCTTTGCCGCCTCTGGGAATCAGGACGTCAATATACGCGTTCATGTGCATTAGCTGACTGGCCGCCTCTCTGCCCGGGTCTTCCACCAGGGAGATGGAGGCGGGGGGCAGCCCTGTTTCCTTTAGCGCGTCCTGCATGATGCGGACGGAAGCCTGATTGGAGCAAAGGGCTTCGCTTCCTCCCCTGAGGAGGCAGGCGTTCCCGGCTTTCAGGCAGAGCGCGGCAGCGTCCGCGGTGACATTAGGCCTTGCCTCGTAAATGATGGCGATGAGGCCGAGGGGTACGCGGCGCTTTCCAATCAGGAGTCCGTTTGGCCTCCTCGTCATCTGATCCATGCCGCCGATCGGATCCGGAAGCGGGATCAGGCTCCGAATGCCGGCGGCAATGCCGTCAATACGCTTTTCCGTAAGGGCGAGCCGGTCGAGCATGGCCTTTGACATGCCGTTTTCCCTTGCCTTTTCCAAATCAAGGGCATTTGCCGAAAGCCATTCCACCCTGCGGGACAGCAGGGCGTTCGCCATGGCCTCCAGGGCCCTGTCCCGTTCCGGGCTCTTGCTGCCGGCCAGCAGCCGGGAAGCCTCTTTTGCCGCCGCCGCCGTTTTTTCAAGAGATGTCATTTTTTTTCCTTTCTGAGAAAAACACTAGCATTAATCTGAGCATCAGCAATGATCTGAGAAAGCATTAGCGATGATCTGGGCTTTCGCATTCATTCGCGATATTCAGGAAGGGATGAAGCGGGTGCCAATGGGGAGGCCGTCGATGATGTCATAGAGATTGTCTATGCGGCTGCTTCCGGCTATCACCATTTCTATGCCTGCCGCCATGGAAATCTCTGCAGCGGACAGCTTTGTCAGCATTCCTCCGGTTCCGCGCCGGGATCCCGCGCCGCTGGCCATATTGAGGATTTCGGGCGTCAGAACCCTTATTTCCCGGATCAGCCTCGCGTTCTCCGGATGCTCCCGGGGGTCCCGGTCATACAGCCCCTCAATGTCCGTAAGCAGGATCAGCAGATCGGCTTTGCATAGCTTCGCTACAAGGGCGGAGAGGGTGTCATTATCCCCAAGGACCTTGTGAGTTCCTGTTTCGATCTCGGCTGATGAGACGGAGTCGTTTTCATTGACAATGGGAATCACCCCCATTTCCAGCAGTGCCGAGAAGGTGTTGGAAAGGTGGGAGGCGCGTTCTTCTTCCTCCACATCGTCCCCGGTCAGCAGTATTTGAGCGACAAAACGATTGTATTCGCTGAAAAGGCTGTCGTATATATGCATCATGCGGCATTGACCGATGGCTGCCGCCGCCTGCTTCAGCCGGAGTTCTCCGGGCCTTTCGGGCATTCCGATGCGGGAGGCTCCAACGGCGATGGCGCCGGAGGAAACCAGGATCAGCTCGTGACCCATTCCGCTGATGTCGGAAAGGGCGCGGACCAGGTGCTCCATGCGGCGTAGGTTCAGCTCCCCGGACTCGTGGGTGAGGGTGGAAGTGCCGACCTTTACAACGATCCTTTTCTTCCTCATGGGAGATGGATTCCCGCCGTTCCGCTTTCCTGCATTCAGCCTTTCGACGTTTTGCCAGTCTGTCAGAGTGGATTCAGACCACCCCAAATTATGAGATGGCAATTTGCTTGCCTTGATTGATTCTGCCGCTCCCGTTGTCCCGGCTGTTTCCATTGCGTTATTTGTATATACGCCTTTCATTCCTGCCGCTGTTCCGGCATTTACAGTTTTCGTTCCTGCCGCTGCTCCGGCATTTACAGTTTTTGTTCTTGCCGCTGTTCCGGTATTTACTGTTTTCGTTCCTGCCGTTGTTCCGGCATTTACAGTTTTCGTTCCTGCCGCTGCTCCGGCATTTACAGTTTTCGTTCCTGTCGCTGTTTCGGTATTTACAGTTTTTGTTCCTGCCGTTGTTTCGGTATTTACAGTTTTTGTTCCTGCCGTTGTTCCGGCATTTACAGTTTTTGTTTCTACCGCTGTTCCGGCATTTACTTCTTCTGCTTCTGATGCTTCATCTGCCATGCCAGCCTCCTTCAATCATTCCATGCCTGTCTTTGGGACAGTCCGAGTATAAACCAAAAAGGGAGTTTTTTTCAATGCATTATACATGTAATCTCGAATCAGTAAGAAAACAACAGTAGTTACTGTTCAGACCTCCACACCCCCTGATGTTATCCGTTGATTGATGTATATGTAATTTTTCATGCCATGAACGGCTTTTTTCCTCGGCTTCCTGGCAGGGGATCCCCTCCGACCGCAATTTTCTGGCAGGGGAAATGGGAGCTTTGTCGATTTTTACTGCCCAGCTCCCCCTCCAGCCGCGGCCTCCTGGCAGGGGAAATAGAACTATTGGCAAAAGTGATGAGGCGTGAATTGTTATTTTTTTCTTTTTTGACCTAAACGGTAGTCCCGGCGCATCAAAGGTACGACTACTTTGTCTCGTTTTGTTCTACTTTGCTGTTTTCGGACATCTACCATGCGTCAAAAGGGCGACCACTTTCCTTCATATCTGCCATTTACTTCGTCCCTCAGTCGCCGGGAGGCTAGCCTCGACCCGCAAGCGGGTCAAGGCAAATCCCTCAGTCGCCGGGAGGCTAGCCTCGACCCGCAAGCGGGTCAAGGCAAATCCC
>CAMKKZ010000043.1 GCA_946413525.1 uncultured Oribacterium sp. | reverse complement strand
TTTTACAAAATTTGGTTTTTGTCCGCTAAAAATGGGCATTTTTGAAACAAGCCTTTCCAGGGATGGGTCTGTTATGAACCCGGGATGTGAAACATATCCATTTGATATATCGAATGGTGCCGACCTTAAGGACGGTGCAATAACAGCTAGCGGATTTGAACTTGATTTATCAAAATCTCAATACTTGAATATAGATGTAGCATATTCTACGCTTAGTATTAATACAGATGGAACAGGAAAAATACAGAGTGTTTATAATGTGACTTCGAAGGAGGGCCGGAAATATGTTGATCCGGGGATATATACAATAAATGCAACAAATACCAAAACGGATCCGGAACAGCATACATCCAAGATAATATATGTAGGTAATACTGTATTTTTAAGAGCTTTAGCTAATTCGGGTAAGACCATTGATGAAATTAATCATCTTCTAAAAAAGGGCTATAAAATATACGAAGATGGAAATATCGCTGAATCAGATGAGACAATGGGATATCAGCCTAATGATGATCAAAATGAGGTATCGGTTCAGTCATATGGTGATACTGAAAAAAATTTGGAGGGAAAAACAAGGGGGGCAAATAATGTTGAAACTTCTGATGAAAAAAAGGATACTGCGAACATAGTGCAAATAGTGATTGATTTCATTAACCCCCTAAATAATAGATCAGTATTAATTGTAATCGCGGCAATCATTTCATTAGTGGTTATTAATGGATATATGGGTTGGAGGCGTAAGAAAAAGAAAGATGCCTCTGATCCTGGGTGAACAATGAAATATTATATATCAGTAATCAGAGGGAGAATAATGCGGATGGTATAAATGAAATGGATAGGCAACATGATAATCCGGTAAATGTAAAGGAAACAGGTAATTGCATCAATGGTAAAAATTCTGAGGAGGATTAGCAATGATAAGAAGAATAACTGCGTTATTATGTATTATGACATTGCTGATGGGGTGTGCTGCTCGTGAACCGATTCGTGAATCGGATTATTCAACAAACAATAATTCTTCGCCAAATGTTGAGAGAATACCGTTTGAGACAAAAGATTCAAATGATATTAAAGCTGATGACAGTTCTAATCCGGTGAGTTCGTACGTTGATACAGCACTTGATTCAGTCCAAACAGATCCAGAAAAGACAGAAGCAGAGGAAAATACTAAAGATACGGAAGTTTTAGTTGAAGAATATGTCCAGAAATTTCATAATATAAATGATCCAGATCTCTTGCAATACATAAAAGATTCAATTTATTCTGAATTAGAAGCGAGCTTTAATAATGAGGATTATATTATTGAGGATATTAATACAGTTTATATTTCGAAAGAATACCTGGAAGAGGTGGCATATAATTCGAAAGAAAATATATATTTTGGATATACTCTTTCTGAACTTGATCGACAATTTGATGGAGAAAGATATATTTTTACAGTAGGCGATGATGGAACTACCGCAGTAAAGAGATTTGAAGCATATGATGATACCTATGAAAAAATAATAAAAAATGTCTCAATTGGAACTGGCGTAATATTGGTTTGCGTTACTGTTTCCGTTATTTCTGGTAGTGCTGGAGCACCAGTTGTAAGTGCGATTTTCATGGCATCAGCAAAGACTGGTTCAGTTTGCGCACTATCATCTGGGGCTTTTGGAGCCGTAATTGCGGGAGTTGCGGAAGGAATCCAATCCGGTGATATGCAAAAAGCTCTAAAGACCGGAACATATGCAGGTAGCGAGGCTTTTAAATGGGGCGCAATTATTGGCTCTATCTCAGGAGGAGTAGATAAGGTAATTACAGTAAAGAATTCAGGTCAGACTGTATCAGGAATTCCTACTCCCAGAGAATCAGAAATATATGCTCAAGGAGTGTATGGAGGCAACGAACAGGTATCATATATTGGTGGACAGAAAGTTGATTTGTTTACGCCAGGAGCTACGCGTCCAGATGTAGTTCGGCAATTAGGAGCAAAAATTGAAGCAATCGAAGTGAAAAATTATGATCTGGCAGCTCCCGGACGACAGAATCAGCTGTGCAGTTCATTGCTGAAAGAAATATCACAAAGGGTTAATGATCTTCCTCCTGGGTCTGCGCAAAGGATAGTTCTTGATACTCGAGGCAGGGGCTTTTCAAGTGAAGTAATAAATCAAACCATAGCCAAAATTAGACAAACTCTTATGGATGTTTATCCTAATATTCCTATAGATGTCCTTTGAGGAGAAAAATGCATGACTATAATCAGTGAAGATGAAAAAAAGATTATTAATGTGGGTGCTTATGATATCTGGTTTTCTATGTATTCTACAATAATGATAAATTGTGTTTCGATTAAAGATCAGATAACGAAAGCTATGTTATTCATGGATGAGAAATATTGTAATTACAATGATTGCCTGGATGTAGCACGTCAGTTTAATTTAATTCGCGATGAACTATCGAAATACTCACCGGAAGAAGCAGTATATGATATGAATTTTATTGATAAAAAGGCGCCTTGGGAAGGGAGGCTGAGTCCAATAATTACATCATGTGCAAATATGTTTTCCTCCTCAGATGGTGAAGATCTACTGGGTGAAATAGTTTCTATATGTTCATATGGTTATTATGCGAAGAAATATGTGCAAATTATTGATGTGTAGTACTAACCGTAAAGGAATTTGTTAGAAAAACTGATCTTAAGTTTCTCCAAAAAGTGAGACTATATTATCGCTTATGTACATATGACCAAAGAGAGGATTTTGACATGCTTTTCCTTGGAACGCGTCAAAACCAATAAAATATAAAGGAAGGGGAAGTGAAAGGGGGCTTTGGCATGGCAAGGACGGTGGCCATCGGGGTGCAGAGCTTTGCGGAGCTTCGGGAAGGGAAATATTTTTATGTTGACAAGACGGATTTCATCCGGGAATGGTGGGATGGCGGGGACGCGGTCACGCTGATTACACGACCCAGGAGGTTCGGGAAAACCCTGAACATGGACATGCTGGACTGCTTCTTCTCCATGAAATACGCCGGGAGGGGGGAAGAGCTTTTTTCCGGGCTTTCCGTATGGGAGGATGAGGGGATGCGGGCGCAGCAGGGGAAATGGCCCGTTATTTTCCTGAGCTTTGCCGGGGTGAAGCAGAATACTATTTCACTTGCCAAAGCCTCTATATGCCAGGTGATTTCAGATCTCTATATGGGACATGATGAGATCCTGGAGGCCGGGCGTCTGAGCAGGCGGGAGGAGGATTATTTCAGCCGTGTGGACGATAACATGGACGAGGCTGCCGCATCTGTTTCCCTTAAACGGCTTTCAGCGCTCCTGGAAAAGACATATGGGAAAAAGGTGCTGATATTCCTGGATGAATATGACGCTCCGATGCAGGAAGCTTATATCCATGGCTATTGGGAGGAGATGTCGCAGTTCATGCGGGTACTCTTCAACAACACCTTCAAGACGAACCGGTCCTTGAGGAGGGCGGTGATCACGGGGGTCACCAGGATCACGAGGGAGTCCATGTTCTCGGATCTGAACAACCTGACGGTGGTTTCTACCACGAGCAATATGTATGAAACCGCGTTCGGCTTCACGGAGAAGGAAGTGTTTGAGGCAATGGATGAATTCGGCCTCCCCGACCGTCAGGAGGTGAAGGACTGGTATGACGGTTTCGCCTTCGGGGAAGAAAGGGACATCTACAACCCATGGTCCATTACGAATTACCTGAAGAATCGAAAGACGGGGCCTTATTGGGCAAATACATCCTCCAACGGCCTTGCGTCCAGGCTGATCCGTCAGGGGGGCGAGGAGCTGCGGGAGCAGTTTGAGACGTTGATGGCCCGGGACAGCGGAAGTGACATCGCCGGAGCCGAACTCTCTGCCCGTGGCAATGCAAGCACTAATGCTGATATCAACTCCAATGCCCATACCAACGTCAATGCCAATGACAATGCCAATGCCGATAACGATACTTGTGACGCTGCCTGCATCAACACCCTTGAAAATGACGATGCCCGCGTCAATCCCCACGGAAATGTTAATGCTCGTGACGATACTCTCATCAATGCCCGTGCCAATGTCAATGCTCATGCCCATAATGATGCCGTCATCAATGCTTGTGCTGATACCTGTATTAATGCCCGCGCAAATGATAATGCCCGTACTAATGTCAATGCCAATGCCAATGCTCGTGCCAATGTTTGTATCAATGTCCGTGCCAATACTCACGATTATGGCTATAATGTAGAAAGCGCGGATGATGTGGAATGCAGGGAATTTTCCAATGGCTTCGGCGTGATCGAAGCGAGGCTCGACGAGCAGGTGGTGTTTTCGGAGCTTTCCGGGAATCCGGATTCCGTGTGGAGCCTGCTGCTGGCCGCGGGGTATCTCAAGGTGCTTTCGGTGGAGGAGGGGATATACCGGCTTTCTCTCGTGAACCGGGAGGTCCGGATGTCTTTTGAGAAGATGGTGCGGCAGTGGTTCGATGGCTCAGACGGGAGTTATAACGCCTTCCAGCGAGCCTTGTTGTCCGGGGACGTGCGCAGGATGAACGAGTACCTTCAGGAAGTCGCCTTAAGTACAGTTTCTGTTTTCGACTCTGGGAGGGGACCCTCCGGGAAGGCTCCGGAGAGGTTCTGGCACGGGCTGGTGCTGGGGCTGTCCATTGACTTGAGGGACCGATACGTAATCCGTTCGAACCGGGAGAGCGGCTACGGAAGGTATGACGTGATGATGATCCCGAAAATGATCATGACAGGGGACGGGAACCGGAAAGGAGATTTGCGACACCCTTCAAGGCCGGATGGCATGCCCGATGCGCGGTTTTCTGCTGATCCGGAGCGTAAGGATGCTGTGGAAGAACAACATATCCCCGGCGTGCTGGTTCCGGAGAATTCGGTTGAAACAGTAAAAAAGGGAGCTGAATATAACCCCAAAGTCCGGGTTCCGGAGAAATCGGTTGAAACAGGAAAGAGAGAAACTGAATATATCTCCAACGCGCGAGTTCCGGAGAATTCGCTTGAAACATTAACAGGGCTTGCCGGATACACCCCCAACACGCGGATTCCGCTTTCCGGCCTTCCCGGCATTATCATGGAGTTCAAAATGCTGGACGAGACAGAGGGGGAGAAGAAGCTTTCAGATACGGCCGGGGCAGCGCTTTGGCAGATTGAGGAAAAACATTATGAACAGGAGCTCCTGTCCCTGGGCCTCCCCCGGGAACGGATTCGGAAATATGGCTTTGCCTTCCGTGGGAAGGAGACTTTGATCCTGGAAGCACAGAAATCAGGGCGCATTTTGAGCAATTAAGAAGCAAAAATTGTCCGGAAAGGAGGCCCGGAACATATGGTTTTCAAGGTGGGGGTTGGAAAGTCTGATTTTGCGGAGCTTAGAGGATCAGGAAACTATTATGTTGACAAGACAGAGCTATTATATGAGCTTGTAAATGATACGGACAACAAAGTTACGCTTTTCACCCGGCCTCGCAGGTTCGGAAAAACTCTTATGATGAGTATGATGGAGAACTTTTTCAACATAAGGAAGGACAGCAGGGACATTTTCAGGGGGCTTGCAATAACGGAACATTAGGAATTTTGCAGAGAATGGATGAATCAGTATCCGGTGCTTTTCGTATCATTTAAAGATGTGGAGGCGGAGGTATTTGAAGATGCTTATGAGATGCTGGGCGCCTGCCTGTCGGATATGTGCAAAGGTCTTTCTGAAGTAATTGATACGGAGTCCGTCGATCAGGATGACAGGGATGCTTTTCGGAGGCTGAAATCTGAATCCGGAAAAAAATCCGATATCAAGAATTCCCTGAAAATGATCACGCGCATGATGTACGCGGTATATGGAAAGAAGACCATCCTTCTTATTGACGAATACGATGTTCCTCTTGCGAAAGCAAGTGAGAAAGATAACACGGAGAATCAATATTATTCCAGGATGCTGGATGTCATCAAAGGAATTATGAGCGCCTCCCTTAAGGATAATGAGTTTTTGAATTTTGCCGTAGTTACGGGATGCCTTAGGATTGCAAAGGAAAGCATCTTTACGGGCGCGAATAACTTTTTGTCCTATTCGGTTCTGGATGCGGATTTTTCTGAATATTTTGGATTTTCCGCTGATGAAGTGGATACGATCCTTAAGGCAGCGAGAGCCCTGAAATTGATTTTGTCATTGACAGTTACAATAATGCTTGCCGGAAATATTCGCATTTTCTTCCCCAAAATATATAATCATGGTATGCCGCTGACGGGGTATTATTCTTATGATGCCAGGGGCTGGAACAATGTTTTTTTATAAGTAAGGAGGGGATGCTTTATGAAAGAATGGAAGAAGCCGGAGAGGAAAAGGAGGCTGGGCAGGCTGTTTGCGGCTGTTGTCTTCAGCGCGCTGATGATGCTGGTCCTGGCGGGAACCGCGTTTGCGGGAGCATGGCGGAATGACGGTTATGGATGGTGGTTTGACAACGGGGACGGGACTTATCCTAAAAACGGGATGTATACGGTGGAGGGAGATGATTATATCTTCGATGGTTATGGTTACATAAAGGAGAACCAGTGGGTGATGGAAAACAACCGCTGGTACTATTGCACCGGCTCCGGGGCGGTGGCGAAGAATACCTGGATTTCGAATACCTACTATGTGGACGGTGACGGGATCATGCTGACCAATACCTGGACGCCTGATGGTTACTGGGTGGATGAACTGGGGGCCTGGGATCCAACGAAGACGAAGTCACAGGATCAGGGCATTGAAAAGGTGAACGAATATTACACCATTGACGGGAACTGGGACAACAGGGACCAGTCCGGTTTCAGCGCGGACAGGCGGGTGGATATGTGGATTGACACGCGTCCCGACGATGTATACCTCGCTACAATGAATTTCGGCCTCTATACCCCCACTGGGACAACGTACGACCTTTATGACAAGCAGAATCCAAACGGTGACACCTTGAACATAGCTACGGCGGACGGACTGAAATGGGGCGGACGGAGCACAATTTCCGAGGAATGGTATGAACTTGAATATAACGGAAAGGACACCATCACCCTGGAATGGCGCAGCACATTGTGGACCTCCGGCAAGCTGATCTTCAAGAGGCGCTCCGGCGGCACCCTGATGTCAAGCTGGGATGACGGCAAATCCTATGTTCCGGACAATGACCTTGAGACGTATTCCGTATCATACGGCTGATGGCTGAATTGCCGTTCGGAAGGAAACGGTCAAAGATTTCTATCCGTCCAGTTTCTAATGGCCGATACAAAAAATTGATACAGGAATAGGTATAGGAATTGATATGGGTATAGCCAATACCATAGGAAAGCCATCGTGAATCCTTCGGAAACGTTCACAGAATGTTCACAAAAATATTAGCACTCACTATTGATGAGTGCCAACATCTGTGCTATACTATCGTACTGTAACGGAATAATACCGCCGTCCTTCTGTGGCGGCGGTAAATATTGTTTTGAAATGTAAGAGTGGATAAGAGAGGCAGATATATGGCACAGAAAGGCAATTTGTCTATCAATAGTGAGAATATTTTCCCTATTATAAAGAAATGGATGTATTCTGATCAGGACATCTTTGTCCGTGAGCAGATTTCAAACGCCTGCGACGCGGTGACGAAGCTTATGAAGCTTTCCCTGATCGGGGAATGGGAGAAGCCGGAGGATTACAAGGGCAGGGTGGATGTCATCGTCAATTCCGAGAAGAAGACCATCCAGTTCATTGACAACGGCATCGGCATGACGGCTGAAGAGGTGGAGAAATACATTAACCAGATCGCTTTTTCCGGGGCGACTGACTTCATCCAGAAATATAAGGAGAAGGCGAACGACGACCAGATCATCGGCCATTTCGGACTGGGCTTCTATTCCGCCTTCATGGTCGCGGATCAGGTCGATATTGACACCCTTTCCTATCAGAAGGACGCGAAGCCGGTGCACTGGACCTGCAACGGCGGGACGGAATATGAGCTGACGGACGGCGACAGGAAGGAGGTGGGCACCTGCATTACCCTGCATCTTAATGACGACTGCCTGAAGTTCTCCAACGAGTGGGAGATCCGGACCGTCATCGACAAGTACTGCTCCTTCATGCCGGTGGAGATTTACCTGACGAAGCTCCCGAAGGATTCCCAGACGATCGACGCGGACGAGAAGCAGGAGGGAGACGTCGTCCTGGAGGAGATACCGGAAAAGAAGGAGAAGGATTCCGACGGGAAGGAGAGGACCATCAAGGCGAAGGTCCGCATTGAGAAGCGGCCTGAGCTGCAGAATGACACCCACCCGCTCTGGCTCAAGAACCCCAGCGAGTGCAAGAAGGAGGACTATCTGGAATTTTACAGGAAGGTCTTCCATGACTATAAGGAGCCTTTGTTCTGGATCCACCTGAACATGGATTACCCCTACAACCTGAAGGGCATCCTGTATTTCCCGAAGATCAATATAGAATACGAGTCCATCGAGGGCACGATCAAGCTTTACAACAGCCAGGTCTTCATTGCCGACAATATTAAGGAAGTGATTCCGGAATACTTAATGCTCTTAAAGGGCGTGATCGACTGCCCGGACCTGCCCCTTAATGTTTCCCGTTCGCAGCTCCAGAATGACGGCTTCGTCAAGAAGATTTCGGATTATATCACCAAGAAGGTGGCGGACAAGCTTTCCGGCATGTGCAAGACGGACCGGGAGAATTACGAGAAGTACTGGGACGACATCGCCCCCTTCATCAAATACGGCTGCCTGCGCGACACGAAGTTCTGCGACAAGATGACGGATTACATTCTTTTCAAGGACATCGACGGGAAGTACCTTGCCCTGCCGGAATGCCTCGAGGTGAAGAAGTCGGATCCGGACGAGGTGAATGCCGACGATAATGCCGAGGCCGGCGGCGCGGTGGCTGATGGCGCGGGCGATGCTTCCGGCGCGTCGGACGGCTCTTCGACGGAAGGAAGCGAAGGGAAGAGTGAGGATGGCGCGGAAGCCGGGCAGGACGCTTCGGACAGCGCGGATGCCTCTTCGGACGTGGTCGAGGATGCTGACGGGAACGTGATTTCCTCTGTGGATGGGGATAATGAAGACGACAGCGAAGAAGAGAAGAAGAACAAGATCATCTACTTCGTCACGGATCCCGTGCTTCAGAGCCAGTACATTGCCATGTTCAAGGCCGCCGGAAAAACCGCCGTCGTCCTGCCGGAGAGGATCGACCAGCCCTTCATCAACGAGCTGGAATCCAGGAATTCCGGCGTTCATTTCCGCAGGATCGACGCGGATCTTGAATCGGAGTTCAAGGCCGAGACCTCGGAGGACGAGCAGAAGGAACTGGACGAGAAGGCTTCAAAGCTTGAGAAGACGGTAAGGGATGCCACGGGCAAGGAGAAGCTTTCTGTCAAGCTTCAGAAGATGACCTCGGAAAAGACGGCGGCCATGATTTCCATTTCAGAGGAATCCCGCCGTATGAACGACATGATGAAGATGTACGCCGGGCAGGGCATGCCCATGGGCGACATGCCGGTGGAGGAGACCCTGATCCTGAACACCTCCCACCCGCTGGTGAAGTACCTGATGGAGCAGGGGGAGGGCGAGACCTCGAAGCTTATCTCCGAGCAGCTCTATGACCTGGCCAGGCTTCAGCAGTCCCCTCTGGGCGCGGAGGACATGGCGAAATTCATCGAAAGGAGCAATGAGCTCCTGCTCCGGGCAGCGAAATAAGCCCGGGATGTCGCGACCTGGCAAATCATAGCATCTGTGAATGCCATGAATCCGGGCGGCCAAAGTCAAATCTCAATAAGATGATTGGAAAAGGATCTCTTCGGAGGTCCTTTTTTGTTATTTCAGAGCTGCCTCGACATAAACTATTATGCAGTCCATGCTGTATATAACATAGTAACAGAGAAAACGGCCATATCGGGTAATCACCCGGTGTGGCCGTTTTTATTGAATAACTATTCTCGATAAATAGGTGGTGAATTTATATTCTTCCCACAGAAATAGATTTGCTTAAACTGTTCCTCCATACAATAGATTAATGACAACAACGCTAATTGTCAAAGTAGCTTTAAGTGATTTATGAGATTTCCGCCTCAACGGAAACCATTTTCAATCGGCAAAATAATGAATGCTAATCTTTATTCGGGTTTTCTGCAGCGCAAGTCGGTTTGCCCCGAGGGTGTTTCGAGATGTCAGAACGCAGAGCGGCCCTCAAAACTCTGATAGACGAGTCGGTTTGCCCCGCGGTCGGTTCGATATGTCGGAGCGTAGGGCGGCCTTCAAAACTCTGTTGGAAGAGTAGGTATGCCTCCTGGCCGGTTCGATATGTCAGAACGCAGAGTGGCCAAACCGCGCTCTGATAAAAGAGGAATGCTGCGGAATATCCTGGGAAACATGCCGGAATGCATGTCCTGCCCGGACGCCTCCCTGTGGGAGTCGCCAAATACGCTTTTAATTATCCCTGATTCATGTTTTGGAACTGGGGAAAGAAGAAAGGAGGGTGATGAGGATATGTGCTGAAATGATAGACGGGGGAGGACGACGATTGGACGTGGTTAGAAAGCAATTTTTAAAAAGAACTTAAATACTACTGGACAATCCACATAAAGTAGACTATAATTTAACACAAATCTTCCATGGGTAGAAAAAATGGAAGTATAGGCTTTTGTTATTTTACATTTGAAGAAGGACGCCTTGCTGTAGGGCATGAGGAGCGGAAAGAGGAAAATCTTATGACAATCACGGAAGCAATTGGTCAATATGTCCGGGACAAAGGAGTTGACATTTCGGAACTTGCAAAAAATACTGGGTACTCGTACAAGGATCTCGTGGACAGCCTGGGAGGTGTCAATAATACCAACAGACGGGATCTCAAGGCCGATGAATTAATCGCAATCTGCCGACAGTTGAATCTTGATCCTTTAAAGTTAAGGAATTGAGAAGCTGTATGGTTTGAGGCACCAAGTCGGCTTGTCGGCAATTAGTATAATGATTCTTATTCAGAACCCCATTCGCGGTCGCTTTTGTCGGCTGCGAATGGGGCTCTAAACGGTTGCTTGCCCGGTGATTAATGCTCTCCGTTCTCACCGATTCCATAACATAAACACATCAATGATTCAGACAAAAAGGTATTTTCCACGACAACATCATCCGGCACGTTCAGATCAACCGCCGCAAAATTCCATAGTCCTTTGACGCCAATTTCTATAAGCTTGTCCGCGACCTCTTGAACATCTGATTTTGGAATGCATAAGGCGGCGATATGGATATTGTGCTCCCTCACAACCTCCTCCATCTTTTCCATCGGCAAGACGGTAAGGCCGTTAATATCCGTTCCAACGACATCCGGGTCTTTGTCAAAGATAGCGCTTATATGAAACCCGTAATTTTGAAAGCCAGAATAAGTCGCAAGGCATTTCCCGAAATTCCCTGCGCCAATGATGATAAGATTGTTCACCCTGTTGATATTCAGTATCTTCCCTATCTCATCATGCAGGCGGGTGACATTATACCCATATCCCTGATGGCCGAATCCCCCAAACTGATTCAGATCCTGGCGCATTTGAGACGCGGTGATTTTCATGATTCCAGACAATTGCTCCGAACTGACCCGTTCAGTGCCTTCCTCCATCAAGTTTTCCAGATAGCGATAATACCTTGGCAAGCGCTTGATCACGGCAGGTGAAACATCCTGCTTCCTCATCTTCATCTCCCTTCTGTTGAACAATTGAATTACAATGCGCAAGCTGCCTCCTCCTGACAGCTAAGATCAGATGGAGACGCTTATGGTAATGCCTGATTTTAATTTCACAAATCATGGTATCGAATGAAACAGGATTTGCAAAAAAAGAAAACCGCATAGACATTGCAATACGAATATTTTTAAATATTCATACTATCATAAGAAAGCGCGGTTGTAAATGATTTTTAGTATGAAAGGCAAGCTTTTCATTCTTCAATTGTGCCGCTGAAGCGTCACAAATGGGACTCAATGCCTGCGGCATCAAGCCAAAGTATGCAGTGGTATGCCGACGGAGAATGGATTGCCGATGATGGAACCGGTGAGAAATACAACATGGAGGAGTGGGGGGATAAAGGCGTGGACAAGAAGTGAATTACCCTATATAATTATTCCCGGAAATAACATTAAACATTAGCGAAACGGAGTTGAAATGAAAGCAGATAAGATTATAATTAACGCCAAAATCTTCACAGCAGACAAGGAAAACCCGCAGGCAAGCGCGCTTGCTGTGAAGGACGGAAAGTTCTGTTATGTTGGCGATGAGGCCGGTCTTTCGGAGTATGAGGGAGAGGTCACGGATCTCGGTGGAAAATTTATCATGCCAGGCATTATTGACAGTCATGTCCATGTATCCTTTCCAATTGGATTTGAATACGCGGATATGGCAGAGCGCATCGAACCAAATGGAAAGCAGGAAGCGCTTGACACTATGGCGGAATATATCAAAAAGAATCCTGGTGAAAAACGTTATAAATTCGTTATGGATAAAAAGTTCCTGAATGGGGAGGAGCTTATTAAAGAAGATCTCGACGCGATCTGTCCGGACGCCGAACTTTTGATCCAGGAAGCGGAAGGACACAGTATATGGATAAATTCCAGGCTTCTTGAAAGGCACGGTATCACGGACGACACCCCGGATCCCGTGCCCGGACTCGCCTATTATGTTCGTAAGGACGGACATGTGACCGGAAATATATTTGAAGGTTCGGCGGAAATGCCCATCATTCTCGACAAGGCGATGGAAGTGAGCGATGAACAGATCGTCGCTTCCCTTAACCGTTGGATCGATTATTCTGTAAACACTGGCGTTAACGCGGTTTTTGACGCCGGCATTCCCGGGTTCAACGCGTTTCATGAGCGGGTCTATAAAGTTCTGCGGGAGATGGATGTGCAGGGAAAACTTCCCGTTTATATCGATGGCTGCTATGTGGTTACATCGCCGCGGGAGGCCGCGGAAGGATTGAAGGAGTTGAAGCGTTTCAGACGGGAATTCAACACGGAGCATCTGAGCGTCCATACAATGAAAATTTTCATGGATGGCACCCTGAAAATCAATACCGCAGCCCTTGTCGCTCCCTATCTGGATACCCAGACGACGGGGTCTACCGCCTTCAACGCGGAGGAGCTGGCGGAGCTTTTGAAGCAGCTCAATGAGGCTGACCTGGACCTGCACCTGCACACCGTTGGGGGACGCGCGTCCAGGGTGGTACTCGATGCCGTGGAATTGGCAAAAAAGGAACTGGGCGACAGCTTCCATGTGAAGGTTACCTGCGCCCATCTGGAGGTTCAGGACGACGCGGATCTTTCCCGTTTCGCGGAGCTTGGCGTTTTTGCCAACTACACGCCGTATTGGCATGCCGGAAATTCGGGCGGCAATCCATATGAGTTGTGGAAAAGCATGCTTGGTGAAAAGCGCGCGCTTTCCATGTGGCGCTGCAAAACAGTTTGGGACAGCGGCGCGGTGGTAACATGGTCCAGCGACTGTATCATTTTTGGAGATTTTTCGGCATGGAATCCTTATCTTGGCATGGAGGTCGGAATGACCAGGTGGATCAACGAAAAGACCAATCTCTATGAATTTTCCAGAACGATCAGCGCCTATCCTCCCGAAAATGAGCGGATGGGCATTGAGGAGATGATACTGGGATATACGATAAACGGGGCTAAACAGCTTGGCATCGAGGGCAGCAAGGGTTCCATCGAAACCGGCAAGGAAGCGGACTTCCTGGTATTTGACAACGACTTGCTTACGGCAGAGCATGAAGGCTTCAGTTACAACGCGCCGTCAGATGTGTATTTCCGCGGTGAGAAAGTGAATTGATATTCCATCCGGATGGAATTAAAATATTGAACGACATACAAAAAGCGTAAATTGGAAATATATATAAGGCGGCTTTCGGTTTGCTTCCGGGAGCTGCCTTATGTATTTATTCTTTTCGAAAACAGGATAGCAGAAAGTGCCTTGCGGACAAGCAAGGAATATGTCCGGGCTTTTCGAACTGTCCATGATGGATTTAATAGCAGAAAGTGCCTTGCGGACAAGCAGGGAATATGCTATAGTACGTATATACGGACGAGGCCAGATGTTATGACGATAAGCGAACGGTTATTTTCTGTGATGAAAGAGAAGGATATTACGGCATATCGGCTGTCGCGGATGACGGGGATATCCAGGCAAACGATCAATGACTGGCGGGTGAAGAATACGAATCCCGGTGCTGATAAGATCCTGCTTCTTTGTGAGGCGTTGGAGATTACGCCCCAGGAATTGCTTGCGGGAAAAAAAGAGCCGGTTTGCCCCGCAGACGGTTCATCAGGTCAGAATTCAGAGCGGCGAGAACCCACTCTGATAGATGAGCCGACTTGCCCCACAAGTGGTATGCCCGGTCAGAATTCAGAGCGGCCAGAACCAACTCTGATAGATGAGAATTCAGAGAGGTCAGAACCCACTCTGATAGATGAGAATTCAGAGAGGTCAGAACCCACTCCGATAGATGAGAATTCAGGACGGCCACACCCCACTCTGATAGATGAGAATTCAGAGCAGCCAGAAACCACTTTGATAGAAGAGGAAAGGACGGAGGGGGGTGCCCCGGATGCAGATGCATTTGTGATGGATGACGGCTGCCTTGAACTCATCACGGATTACCGTGCCCTCTCTGACCGCAAAAAAAGGCGGCTGCTGGCTTATCTGAACATGCTTCAAAGTTCAAAGGATTAAAGGAAGCCGCAAAAACGGAAATCGGGGATTTGATATGTATAATGACAATACAGAGCGGTATGAATACCAAGGGAACGTATTTTTCCTTAGGAAAACATGGACCTATAACGGGAACAAATCGGTGGATGTATATAAGATCGTACGCTTTGATATGAGAGGAGGTTCCGGGTTCATACGCCTTCCGGGCTCTTTCAGGGGATTACGGATATACGAGATGGACCTGCCCTGGGATGGCAGCTATGGCTATGCGCGATACACAAGTCAGACAAAACATGCAAATACTGCCCGCGACGAGGAGATTTCCACAAACGAGAAAAATATCTATTACGGTGTGAAGCGCCTGGAGATACCAGAGGAAATGGAGGAGATATCTATAAATAACCTGATATTTCCTGACATGGAAGAGCTGAGGGTGGATCCGGAAAACAAGACATATTCCACAGACGGGCGGATGCTGTTTGACAAGAAGCGGTCAAAGCTGATATATAGCCTGGCGGCCGGCATGAAGGAGGATCCTGTCACGGTACCCTCATGGATCAGGGTAATCGGCAAGATGGCCTTTCGATACACCCGCTGCAGGGAAATCATTTTTTCCAATAAAAATGTCTCCGTTGAAGGGAATCCCTTCCAGGAGTCGGACTGGTATAAGCTGCAGCCGGACATTATCCTGATCGGGACGCTCCTCTTCCGCGTGAAGAGATCTATGGAGGAGATCCGGCTGCCGGACTTTGTGCGCCGCATTCATGAGGAGGCCTTTTACGGTGCGCATGTATCGCATCTGATTTGCTATATGCAGCCGAGAAGCCAGGCATGGGCCGGAAAAGTTCTCCCTTTCGAGGAGTTGACGATTACCGGGAAGAATACGCCGATTAATCCGGATACCATGCGGAACTGGAACGGGGTGAAGAGGATACATTTCTCCGGGCATGAAAAGTTTAAGGATGAGGATGGCATAATTTATACAAGGGACGGAAAGGAATGTATGCTTTGCCCCAGGGATTATCCGGAAAAAGCCGTCAGAGTCCAGGATGGCACGGTTAAAATCCACAGGCTTGCTTTTGCGTTCCAGTCAAGCCTTGAGAAAGTGACAATGCCGGACAGCGTGAAACAGCTTGGGACAGGGGTTTTCTATGAAAGCAAGCGCCTGAAGGAGGTCATTCTTTCCCAGGGCATCCGCGAGATCAAGGATGCCACCGTGTTCCAGCCCTACGGGATGTTCGAGGGATGCAGAGCCCTGTCCCAGGTGACGCTTCCGGAAGGATTGACGAGGCTGGGAGGCCGGGCTTTTTTCATGACAGCTTTATCCCGAATTACCATTCCCAAAAAAGTCTCCAGCATCGGGGAATACGCGTTTTACGCAAGCGGGCTTGAGGAATTCTCCCTCCCGGCTTCTGTACAGTACGTGGGGAAAGGAGCCTTTGCGCAGGCCGCCCGTTTGACCGCGTATGAGGGTACGGCGCGGGGGCTTGTTTCGGCAATCGAGGCGGCTTCCCCCTTTAGCTCTGAGAAATTGCCGAACATTAACTGGCACGGCTGCGTCATCACCATGCTTCGGAAAAGGGGGATGGGGACGGAAGAAATCTTCATACCGGAATCCCTGAAAATAAAAGCGGGCGAATATATCGAGAGTGCCTGGAACGAGGAAAAGTTTGATTTCGAAATGTATGAAGCCTGCTTTTCAGAAATCCAGAACTCGGACGAAAAGCTTGCATTTGCGGCGAAGGCGCTGGAGAGAGTCCGGTCGGAGCCAATGGACAGGCCGGGCAGAATGCCTGACAGGATAACAGGAACTGCCTTGGGCGATGCTTCTGATACTGATACTGCGGACAATGCATTCGAAAATACCGGAGAGCAGGGAGGCGGTACGGCAGAGGAAGAGGGAGAGTCGGAATTCAGTCTTTATCTGAAACGGATGTCCTTTAAGGTTGCGTCGAGACTTGTGGATAATGAAAAAGAGGACGCGCTGATCCATTTTATCAAAAAGGGCTTTCTTTCCAATGCATCTATTGACAAACTTCTGAAACTCTGTCTTAAGAAAAATCTCACGACGGCATCTGCCTATCTTCTGGAAATGAAGGAGCGGGAGAAGGGCGGAAACCGAGGGGCAGGAAGCAAAGGGGGAGGACATGGAACGAGGCGAAAGACTGCGGCAGTTCGCATCTGAGGTTATCCGTACGACCAGGGACTCACTGATCATGCGGCATCGGTTCATGGCACGGCCTTTTTACCAGCTTACGGAAAGGATATCATGCGTTGGGAATATCCCCTGGGGGACAGACGGACGAGGGATTATGTGCAGTCCGGAGGGACTTCTTCGGGAATACCTGGAAGATGTCGGCACCGTGGAATTGAAACTCCTGCATACGACAATGCACTGCTTGTATGTGCATCCGTTTTTTATTGGGACGCATGTGCCACGGCTTTGGGATATCGCAGCGGATATTTACGTTTGGAATGTGCTCAGGCAATACTTCCCGGAGGAATGCGGCAGCATGTCCGGAGGCAGGGAGGCGGAGCAAAAGCGGGAGGAGCTCTTTGGATTGCTCTGTACTGATGCGGAAGCTGTTTCCGCGCAGGCCATATATCGGGTGATGAAGCGGGCGGCGCGAGGAGAGATGCTCCATGATGTTCCTGTTCCTGTGTGGGAAGAGGCCTTCCGGGTAGACGATCATACGGCGTGGTATGCACAGGGAAGCCAGGAACACGATGTATCCGGCAGCAGCCGGAAGGACGGGGCCGGCACCCGGCACGGCCCTGATGCTCCTGAGGAAGGAACAAGCGGCGAAAGGGACAAGTCTGAGGAAGGAACAAGCGGCGAAAGAGACAAGCCTGAGGAAGGAACAAGCGGCGAAAAGGACATACCTGAGGGGGGAACAGGCGGCGAAAGAGATGAGTCCGGGCAGGGAACAGGCGGCGAAAGAGATATGTCCGGGCAGGGAGCAAGCGGCGAAAGGGAAGTGTCCGGGCAGGGAACAAGCGGGGAAAGGGATGAGTCCGGGCAGGGAACAGGCGGTGAAAGAGATATGTCCGGGCAAGGTGTTTCGCAGCCTGATGAAGCCACAGAGTCCTCAGAGGCGAATCCGCGAGGTGTTTCGCAAACCAGTGGGACCAGCAGTTCCGATAGCGCGCCGGCCACTTCCACGCCATCGATCATCAGTGCTTCGCAGCCCAATGGGAGCTGCAGTTCCGATAGCGCGCCGGCCACTTCCACGCCATCGATCATCAGTGCTTCGCAGCCCGGTGGGAGCTGCAGTTCCGATAGCGCGCCGGCTGCTTCCACGCCGTCGATCATCAGTGCTTCGCAGCCCGGTGGGAGCTGCAGTTCCGATAGCGCGCCGGCTGCTTCCACGCCGTCGATCATCAGTGCTTTGCAGCCCGGTGGGACCGGCGGTTCCGATAGTTATGACGAGGGCATGCAGTCACAGGGCAGGGCAGGGGCAGACAAGGCGGGGGCAGACATTGCAGGGCTTGCGGAGCGGTGGAAGGAGCAGGCCGGCTACCTCGAGATGGAATTGCTGGCGGAAGCGGTCAGGCAGAACGAACGGCAGGGCAAGGATCCCGGGCATCTGGCGGAAACGCTTTCCGGCATCCGCAGACAGGGCTACAGCTACACGGAGTTTCTCCGCAAATTTGCCATAATTGATGAACGTATGGAGGTGAGCCCGGACGAATTCGATTTCATATACTATTCCTATGGTCTCTCCCTCTACGGAGACACTCCGCTGATTGAGCCGCTGGAATACCGGGAGATGCACACGATCCGGGAATTTGTCATAGCTATCGACACATCGGGATCCTGCGACAGGGACCTTGTCAGGAAGTTCTTGCAGAAGACTTGGGATATCCTCTGGGATGAGGCAATTTTTTCGGATCAGCGGATGGAGGTACATATCCTTCAGTGTGATGCGCAGGTACAGGAGCATATGGTGATTTCAGACAGACATGAGGCCGAAAAATATCTGAAGGAATTTCAGATACTGGGACGCGGAGGTACAGATTTCCGGCCGGTTTTTTCCTATGTCGAGAAACTCAGAAGGGAAGGAAGTTTATCCCATATTCAGGGGCTCCTGTACTTTACGGACGGGTATGGTTCTTTTCCTTCCAGGCCGGCCAATTACAAAACAGCTTTCGTCTTCGCGGAAAGAGATTCCAATGTGGACGTGCCGCCCTGGGCTATGAAGATTTATATTGAGGAAGAGCGTTTGTAAGAGGGAGGGAACATGAATATTCGGGAAGCAAAGGAAGACATCAAAAAAACCATCACAATCTACCTGGACAAGGACGAATACGGTAATTATACGATTCCCTTTATGAAACAGCGCCCTGTATTCCTGATCGGGGCCCCGGGGATAGGAAAGACCGCCATTATGAAGCAGATTGCGTCCGAGCTGTCCCTTTGCCTCGTCAGCTATTCCATGACCCATCACACGAGGCAGAGCGCCATCGGCCTGCCGTATATCACGGATCGGGAATACGGCGGCGAGAAAATCCGGGTTTCCGAGTATACCATGAGCGAGATCCTGGCCACCGTTTATCAGAGGATGGAGGATTCCGGCACCCGGGAGGGGATTCTGTTTCTGGATGAGATCAACTGCGTTTCGGAGACGCTGGCTCCCTCAATGCTGCAATTTCTGCAATACAAGGTCTTTGGCAACCGCTCCCTTCCGGAGGGCTGGGTCATTGTGACGGCTGGGAATCCGCCCCAGTTCAACCGCTCCGTACACGATTTTGACGTGGCCACCTTAGACCGGCTAAAATATATTAAGGTTGAGGAAAATTACGAAATATGGAGGAAGTATGCCCTGGAGAACCGCATCCATGGAGCCATTCTGGCCTTTCTGGAAATCAACAGGTCATGGTTTTATGTGATCCATGCGGGCGTGGATGGGCAGGAATACGTCACCGCCCGTGGCTGGGAGGATTTGTCTGATGCCATCTATCTGTATGAAAAAAAAGGCTTCCAGGTTGATTTGGGGCTTATCTCCCAATATCTGACCGACAGGGAAGTAAGCAGTCGCTTCGCGGTCTATTACGATATTTATGTGAAGTATCGCAGGGATTACCAGGTAGGCCGGATCCTGTCCGGCGAGATCCTCCGGGAGGGAGGGGATTCGAAAGTGCTGGAGATGGCGAAAAAAGCCGGCTTTGACGAACGGCTTGCGCTGATGGAGCTCATACTGGACGAGCTGAATCCGAAATTTGCAGCGTGCCTGGAACAGCGGGAGGTTTTGGACACCGTGGTACAGGTGCTCCGTAAAGCAAAGAAGGCGGCAGCCGAGGATCCGGGGCAGGACAATGACAGACATAATGACAGGATTATCACGATTTTGAACCAGGGAATCACTGACCTGGAGCTTGAGATGCGGCAAAAGGCGAATGCAAACAATCTGGATGCCGCAAGAAAACGAATCTGTCAGGCTGCAGTTGCCAGGATAGGGGAATACAGGAGGAAAACGAACACCGAATATCCCCTGGGCAAACAGTTTGCCGCGATAAAGCGAAGCTTCGACAATGAGGCAAAGAAGCAGGCAGGGCTTGTGGATACGGTATCTGGGCAGCTTGAAAATGCCTTTTCCTTTATTGACGCGGTCTGGCAGAAGGGTCAGGAGCTGACCTGGTTCATGACATCCCTTACGGCAGGATCCTCAAGCGTCCAATTCATCTCGAAATGGGGGAGCAAGTCCTACTATGAGAACAATGAACAGCTCCTCATCCTTGACGTGCATGAGAATCTGAAACGCCAACTGATGAAGGAAGTCGAGCTGTAGTCCGCTTTCCCCTGACGGTCAAAATACTTCATAGGATTCTAAGATAAGGTCTAAAAGCGCGGCAAAAATACCCGCGCTTTTTTAATGGGCATTTTTGCTGGGGAAGAAAGTTTTTATCATGGACAATCTTGCCTCTGGGCTGCTCGAGGCGGTACAGAAAGAATTCAATAAAATGCTGAATCCGGGAAGCGTTACCTTTGACTCAGAGTAAGTCTGGATTTAATGGTGTGCCGTTCGAAGATGGTGGGGGGTATAAGGTGTTATTTGGTGGCGATGGGATTTTTAGATATCACCCAGAAGGCGGACGTCACCAAATTGCATATTGGAGGGTTGGCAATGGGAAAAGGAAAAAACATGCCTATAGCTTGGATGGAAACGAGCTCTTTTTCGGACGTTGACAAGCTTAAAAGGCTCAATGAGGTAGCAGAGGCTGTTGAAGATAAATTATCGGAACGTTACCCAGAAATATCATTTGATGATGACGGGAAGCGAGTTAGATGTTTCTTGCTGCCGGATGGGCTTGTAGCACACGTGTCCGGGCTATGCGGTGGAAAGTTCAATGACCTTGTGATAGAGTATGCGGAAAACATTGAAGCTATGAAGGCATACAACAGTGAGGATGGAGATTTATTTCCGATTGATGATGAAAAAATATTCCCAACGTTTGAAGATATGATGGGAGAAATTTTAAAAGAAGTGCAGTCATAGAATTTTTTCAAGCGTAAAAGCATCCTTCGGGATGCTTTTTTGATGAGGAAAAGGAACAAAAAATGAACTGCAATAAAGATCCAACAGCAAAAACATAGGAGGTAGGGGTAGAATGCCAAAGAAGGGCAGAAAGACTCCTACCCGTTCACGCATACTTCCTTACTCGAAATCGCGCGGCACTGAGGCTGTGAAGCTGTATAATCAGTCCGAAAGAAGAAAAGCCCTGGAATGGCAAAAGCTCCTGATCAAGGACATTATGGTTATTGGCAAAGACGGATTGTGGACGTAATTTTCGTTTTGCAAAGTCAATCGCCTTGTTTCTGATAAATGTCTCAATTTCGATGTTTTGGGGACAGTCAAAAGCGGCAAGGTCAGACTGTAAGCCTTCCTCGCCGTAGGAACTGATCATATCCAGAATGTTTTCAACGCTAAAACTCATCCTAACTGTTCTCTTTTCTTTCTTCCCATTTTATGAAGATTTCTTATAACATTCGGATTAGTCTCAACAGCATATCGTTTGGAACCGGACACCCCTACCCAGGGATCTTTTTCGGATGCCTCAAGAGCAGCAACAAAAGCCTCGGCCTTTTCCGGGGTATCTATCTTTACATTATGAAAAATGCTTGATGTAGCCATATCGGCACCTCCTTTTCTTCTTTATTGGCATTTCTGCCCGGATTCTCAACCTTATCATATGCAAGAAGTCGAGTTTTTCAATAAGAATTTGAACTCATCACTTGACAATGTTGCATAGATCCTTCGGTTTTCACCATTATATTTTATATGGCATAATGCTTGACAACTTGCTATAATAAAATATTATCTCATTGTAGTTTACAAGACTTGACAAGCGAGCCTATGTGGAAATTGAACAATGACAATCAGAAAACCGGACAGAAAATCAATGGCAGATCCTGTGAGGAAAATTGGGTAGCAACAATGGATCCGGTATATTGAAAAACTGAGGTCTGATGGGGAAATGACCGAAAAAGTATATAGAACCGTCTCCCGTTCCATTGAAAGGAGAAACCATGGATAAGAACGCAATCAAAAAATATGCTGTCTGGGCTCGTCGGGAGCTGATTTCCCGCGTGAGCCAGAGGGCTGCCTTATATGAGATTACTGCGGATGGGTATGGGGATCAGAATGGCAGCAGCGCGAATGGCAGGCTCATGTCCGCGGAGGAGAAAAGGCAGCGCATCGCCTTGATCGCCCGTATCAAGGAAAAAGGCTATGAACAGGTCATGGAGGAGGAAAGCAAATTTGCCGGATGAGGATGTCCGTACATTGAGCAGGAAAGCGATGAAGCTTGTTAGTGGGCAGTGATTATACTGAATTCTATTAAGGGAGGTATTGAAATATGGAATGGGAAGTAGCATTGATTGAGTGGATGCAGGCGAATTTAAACAGTTCGGGGAGCCTGGTTAAGCTTTTGGCTTTCTTTGGTTCGGAGGTAGGGCTTCTGATCCTTGTGCTGGTCGTGATGTTTTGTTGGAAAAAGGAGGTGGGGCAGAAGCTTGCGCTGGTTGTTTCGGCTATGAACGTATGGCTTCCAATGATCAAATCGCTTGTGTTAAGGCCCAGGCCGTATATGGAGTATCCGGGCAGGGTGAAGGCGGAGGCTTTGCCGGAGAAAGGCGCGTCGGCTCTGGACGTGGCGGCTCAGGGCTATTCCTTTCCCAGCATGCACAGCGCGTCCATCCCGGCATTATACTTTACACTGGCGAAGGAGGCGAAAAAGAAATGGCTCTGGCTCGTCGCGGCAGTCCTGACCGTTTCAGTGGGGGTTTCCAGATCTGTGGCAGGCATGCATTACCCGACGGATGTGATGGCGGGATGGATACTTGGCTTTGCAGTGATCTGGATATTTACGCGGCTTGACAGGTATATAGGTAATCGATTTGTGTCAGGCAATGTTAATGCTGTATTGCGTGATTCCCAGGGTGAACCCTCCGAACAAAGCTTCCAGGGTGAAGCCTCGAAACAAACTATGCATACAAACATTACCGGACAGGACGTTTCAGTGGCGCAGGGAATGCCCCGGAGAATCCCGCACAAGGCCTGGCAGTATCATCTGATCCTTCTGCTTTCCGCGCTTCCCGGACTTTTCTACGTGCGTACGAATGATTACTTTACTTCCCTGGGATGCCTGATCGGCGCCATGGCGGCAATCCATTTTGAACAAAAATATGTAAACTTTCAGGAAACGAGGAAAATCCCCGCGATGATCCTGCGCATGTTGGGAGCCATTTTGATATTTTTTCTTGTCAATACGCTGCTGAAGTTGCCTTTTGACAAGCAGTTTCTTGCGGGTACAAGCTTTTTTGCCCTTTTGATCCGGACCGCCCGCTACGCGATTATCCTGTTCCTGATCATGGGCGTATATCCTATGCTCTTCCCTTTGTTTGAACAGGTCGGGGAGAAGCAATAGGAACCGAAGAAACGGTAAGAGCTGAGGTAGTAATAGTAGCTGGAGAATTAGCAGGAGTTAATGAAGCAGTAAGAGCCGAAGAAGCTATATGGGCTGAAGAGACAATAGGAGCCGAAGAAACAGTAGAAGCAGTAGGAGTCGAAGAAGAAAAGTGCGTGGACTATTCACACCACTGCGAATGCAGGGGTTTTGAAGGTTTAGAAGGAATAAATAAGTATCAAGGTGGGGGTATGAAAGAGAGTGACTTTTCAGTCAGCACCGCGGGTTTGCCGCGGGGCGCATATGAAAACGCAGGGAAGAAGGCAGGCATGGGAAGGCCGGGCTTTTCCATTCATGAGATTTCGGATGTGTTGTTTGAAAGGATGAAGGGAGGTAATACGTATAAAGAGGGCTGCTTTGTTCCCCGGGAGGACCTTCGTTATCTTTTGCTTTTGCACAAGGATAAAGACGGCATTATCCATCAGGGGGAAATGGTGGTCCATAAGCTGATCGCGGAGGACGTTCTGGAGATTTTTGAAGCGCTTTATGACGCGGATTACCCTATAGAGCGCATGGTGCTCCCGGACAACTACCTGGCGGATGACGAGACGATGATGCGGGATAATAATTCCTCCGGCTTTAATTTCAGATTCATATCGCATACGGAAATAATCTCAAAGCACGGATTGGGGATGGCGGTGGATGTCAATACATTATATAATCCCTATCATAAAACTGTGACGAATGAGGACGGAACCAGGGTGGAGGTGACTGAGCCGGCTACAGGGGAAGCTTATTTGGACAGGACAAAGGATTTTGATTACAAGATAGACAGGGACGACCTGTGCTGTAAGCTTTTTGCCGAAAAAGGCTTTGAGTGGGGCGGGGACTGGACGGATCAAAAGGATTACCAGCATTTTGAACTGCCAACGGAGATCACGGAAAAGTATTCCAAAATATACAGGGGGTTGTCTGCACTGCCCTTGCCCCGAAGGGGCGAGGGAGCCCGCCGGCTTTGAGGCATCAAAGGAATCCGTGAGGATTCCTTCGACACTGCCCTTGCCCCGAAGGGGCGAGGGAGCCCGCCGGCTTTGAGGCATCAAAGGAATCCGTGAGGATTCCTTCCCCAGACTGCAGGCGGATTTGACGTGCATTTTCTGAGAGTGTGTCAAAACCTGTTTTCAAGAGAGGAGGTGCATGAGATATGTTACTACAAAAGCAGATTAAACGGTCGGATATGATTTCGTGCCTGCTGTGCAAGGACGCCCCATGCAGCAGGGCTTGCAGCCGCTTTGAGCCGGGGGAGGCGCTGAGGAGCATCTGGTTTGATAATCCGGATGTCGCGGCCTTGAGAATGCCGGAGGGAGATCCGTGCCTTCATTGCGACGCTCCCTGTGAAGAGGCCTGTGTGAGCTGTTCCCGGGTGCCGGTAAAGGGCTTGATGACAGAGCTTTCCTGTGCTGTGCGCCCGAAAGCGGAGATTGAGCTTCCAAAAGATGAGGAACGATTAAAATGTGATATCTGCGGCGTGCCGCTGGAGAATCCGTTTTTGCTGTCTTCTTCCGTGGTGGCCTCTACTTACGATATGTGCTCGAGGGCCTTTGAGGCCGGATGGGCGGGAGCAAGCTTCAAAACGATCTGCTCCTTTGACATTCATGAGGCTTCTCCCCGTTTTTCGGCAATCACAGGCGACAACGGCAGCATTATCGGCTTCAAGAATATAGAACAGCTTTCCGATCACAGTGTGGCCGAAAATATGCATATCTTCAGGGAGCTGAAGAAGAATTATCCAAATAAATTCATTTTGGCATCCATTATGGGACAGGATGAAGAAGAGTGGGAGTCCCTGGCAAGGCTTTGTGAGGAAAACGGGGCGGATGCCATAGAGCTTAATTTCTCATGTCCGAATATGCAGGAGGAGGGCTTGGGCTCGGATATTGGTCAGATTCCCGAACTGGTCGAGAAATATACAAGGGCGGCAAAGCAGGGCACTTCAATTCCCGTGCTCGCGAAGCTGACGCCAAATGTCGCGGTAATGTCGCCCGCGGCGGAGGCGGCTCTCAGAGGCGGCGCGGATGGAATTTCGGCAATCAATACAATAAAAAGCATAATAGGAGTCAATCCGCTCACGCTCGTTTCCGCCCCCGCGGTAAAAGGCCGGTCCGCTATAGGCGGCTATAGTGGAAACGCGGTAAAGCCGATCGCGTTACGCTTTGTTTCCGAGCTTGGGCAGAATCCAAAGCTTGATGGGATGCACATCAGCGGGATGGGAGGAGTAGAGACCTGGAGAGATTCCCTGGAGTTTCTCTTAATGGGGGCCGGTTCGATTCAGGTCACTACGGCGGTAATGCAGTATGGCTATAGAATAATCGATGACCTGAAATCCGGCCTTAATTATTATCTTGCACAGATGGGGATCCATTCCGTAAAGGATATCATAGGCGCGGGACTGGACTTTGTCAGCGATACGACGGATGTTCTGGAGAGGGATACGGTTCTTTTCCCGAAATTTGATTTGGACAAGTGCGTAGGCTGCGGGAGGTGTGTCATCTCCTGCAACGATGGCGGGCATCAGGCAATTAAATTTGAGGACCGGAGGCCAAAGCTGGATGGGAGTATCTGCGTGGGGTGCCATCTGTGCCTGCTGGTTTGCCCCCGGGGCGCGATAAGCCCCGGCAAAAAGAGGATAAAGAGATCGTAACTTTTACGTGCCTTCCGGCATCGAGCCGCTTTGCCCCGGAAGCGGTTTGTTATGTCAGGACTCAGAGTGGCAAAACCCCGCTCTGATAGATGAGATGAGCTGAATTGCCCCACAGGCGGTTCGCTATGTCAGAACTCAGAATGACATTCAGAGTAGCCAAAACCCACTCTGATAGATGAGCCGAATTGCCCCGCAGGTGGTTCGCTATGTCAGAACTCAGAATGACATTCAGAGTAGCCAAAACCCGCTCTGATAGATGAGCCGATTTGCCCCGCAGGCGGTTCGCTATGTCAGAATTCAGAGTGGCAAAAAGCCACTCTGATGGATGAGTAATGTGAATAATGTAAGTGATGAGAATGATGTGAGTGATATGAATAATGCAATGAATAATGAAATGAACAATAAAATAAATAATGAAAAAATCGAGGCTCTGCGCGGGAAGCTGATCGTTTCCTGCCAGGCATTGCCGGAGGAGCCGCTGCATTCGTCGTTCATCATGGGCAGGATGGCTTTGGCGGCAAAGATGGGGGGAGCCCGGGGGATCCGCGCCAATACCCGGGAGGATATAAAGGAAATCCGTTCCCAGGTGGACCTTCCGCTCATCGGAATAGTAAAGAGGGATTACGAGGGGAGCCGGATCTATATAACGCCGACGATGCGGGAAATCGAGGAGCTCATGGAGGTTGGACCTGAAATTATAGCAATGGACGCGACGTGCGCCCTCCGGCCGGGCGGACTTCGAATCGATGATTTTTTCCGGGAGGTCAGGGAACGCTATCCGGAGCAGCTTTTCATGGCGGACTGCGCCACGGTGGAAGAGGCCCTGCACGCGGATGAGCTGGGCTTTGACTTTATCGGGACGACCATGGTGGGCTATACGGAGGAAAGCCGCGGGCATCGGATCGAGGCGGACGATTTCCGCATACTCAGGGAGATTGTTGCGGGAGCGAAGCACAGGGTGATCGCGGAGGGCAACATTAATACGCCGGAAAAGGCCAGGCGCGTGATCGAGCTGGGCGCGTTCGCGGTTGTCGTAGGCTCCATCATTACAAGGCCTCAGTTCATTACCAGAGCCTTTGCGGAGGCATTGGAACGCTGACAGCGCAACGGAAAAAGGAGGTAAGGAAGCTTTGCTTCCTAATACCTACAGAAATATCCGTATCCTGCTCTGAATTTTTCTCCCCTGTCAGAGCAGGTATTGGATATTTTTATTTCATCGGACGTGAATGTTCCTTCGGGGCATTCGGACAAGTATAGAGAAGGGGGGCAATGATGAAATCTGAAGAAACGCGGAAGCTGAAAACAGATGTCTCTGACAGTGATTCTGACATTGCCGGGGAAGGGGTGGAATTGTCAACTGTCCCGGCGTCAGATGTCCCGGCGGAAGTCTTGCGGAAAACAGTGGACAGTGGGGCAAAAGGCCCCGGGCAAGAAACGGGCGCGCCGGACTGGGTTACCGAGGTGGTCTCACCTTCCTCAAAAAAACTGGATTATTCTGTCAAGCTTTTCAAATACAGGAAGGCAGGTGTCCGGGAGTACTGGATCATCAATACAGAAAAGAGGATCGTGCTGGTATATAGCTGGACGGGCGGTCAGGAATCGGTGAATATGTACTCCTTTGAAGATGAAATACCTGCGGGCATATATCCGGACTTACGGATACGGCTGTCGGACTTCGTATAGGAAATTTAATATTATTGTAAATATTCATGCCGTGACAAATAGAATGTGAAAGCTTGCTTTAAATCAAATATGGTGCTAAACTCAAAAAGAATTAAGGAATCATCAGTCTAAAGAGTAGTAAGGAAGCATCAGTCTTGAAAATCTTCAAATCTTGAAAATCTTCAAATGGGAGAGGAGAAAAATGAGAAGAAGCACAGACCGCATCGAAAAACGCGCAATGGCATCGGCAGTCAAAAAAGATAATACGGCAACCAAGGTCATTGACAGCATGCTGATGGATGAGACGGAAGTCAAGAGGGAAGCTGAGGAAGCGGCCGAAGAAGCGAAAGAAGAAGCAGCTAAAGAAGCGGAGGGCCTTGACGAAATTAACGAAATCATTGAAGAGACCGAAAAAAAGGGCATCATGAAAAAACTCGATGCCGAAAAGGAAGAGTCCAAAAAAGAAAGCAGAAAACAAAAAGCCGCCTCATCAGCAGGGGAACAGAAGATTTATTTTGAAATACAGTACACCGACCATAATGTGATAACAGATGAGATCATTGAGATGGTAAAGAAAGACTGGGCCGCCAAATCCGGCACTGATAGTTCGAAAATAAAAGCATTGGCTGTTTATTTCAAGCCTGAAGAAAATCATGTTTATTATGTCATAGACGGAGAGGAGAGGGGCGATTTCGAACTTTGAGATAAAGCAATAAATGAGCGATTCCTCTTTTGACCACGCGAAAGCGTGGTCTTTTCTTTATTATCGCAGGGGCTACGTAAGGAAACATACCGATGTAAGACGGCAAGTTTCTTACGTAGCCCCTGCGGGCGGGTAGAGTGCAATTTCATCTTCTCTACTCCGCATGCCTTTCACACTTTGACTTGATGCCGCAGGCATTGATCTCCCATTTTTGACGTGCCTGCAGCACAAATGTAGTATGAATGGCCACTTTCATAATCTTCTGTGAACTGGGTCTCCATGACCGCAAGTATGAAAAGCAAGCTTTTCATACTTGATTCACTGGTTCGTATTATAAACTATATTTCAAAAATACCGCAATGTGATTTTGTACTTTTCAGATATCCATAGCTGCGGATTGCTGTTCACACAAGGAAACTTTGAGGAAGATTTTTTTCTGTCCGGAACCCCTTTCTCCCATGGCCTCCGGGAGGCTGGCCCCGATCCGCAGGCGGGTCAGGGCATTTCCCTCAGTCGCCAGGAGGCTAGCCTCGACCCGCAAGCAGGTCAAGGCATTTCCCTCAGTCGCCAGGAGGCTAGCCTCGACCCGCAGGCGGGTCAAGGCATTTCCCTCAGTCGCCGGGAGGCTAGCCTCGACCCGCAAGCAGGTC
>CAMKKZ010000042.1 GCA_946413525.1 uncultured Oribacterium sp. | reverse complement strand
TCAGCCCGGGATGATCAGAGGATATGGCCAGGGATTTGGCCACAGGCGTTCAGCCCGGGATTAACAGAGGGCATGGCCAGGGCATGACTATGGGTGTTCAGCCCGGGATGATCAGAGGATATGGCCAGGGATTTGGCCACAGGCGTTCAGCCTGGGATTTTCAGAGAACAGGAGGGCGCTTGAGTGGGCCGGTCAGTTGGAATAGCACTGAATGATGATTTCGCGGATATATGTGTGGGGGACAGCTCGCGTCTCAGATCCATTCCCACGGTGGTGTGCAAGAAGAAGCACAGCGATATCTGGCTGGTGGGAGAGCAGGCCTATAAGGAGAACCTGATGGGGGGCGGTGTGATCGTGGACAAGCTCCTGATGCAGCTCCGCAAAAATGGCACTGCGACGATTGAAAAGAAGCGGTATACTGCCCGCGCCATCCTGGGCTTTTTCATTATCCAGATCCTTTCTGAAGAACTGGGTAATATCCAGGAGGACGATGAGTTCATAATCAGCCTTCGGAAGCCGGACAGGCTGATCATGCTCAGGGTTCGGGAGGTCATGATTTCGATCGGCATTTCCGAGAAACGCGTGCACATCTTCAGCCATACCGAGGCCTTTGTGCATTACATTCTTCAGCAGGACAAGAATCTTTATAACCGCATGGTTGGTATGTTCGAGCTTTCGAATCAATGCCTCTATTATTATGAAATGGCGGTATCCGTGGGACCCAGGAAATACGTCCTGGCCGCTTCGGAGCCCCAGGAGGAGGAAGCCTTCAGCCTTGATGTGCTGAAGGCCGAGTCCGGGAGCAAGATCGCTGACAAGATTTTAAGGAGCGTCGCGGAGAAGAACATGATGAAAAAGTCCTATAGTTCCGTGTTCCTTGCCGGGCGGGGCTTTACGTCAACGGATTTCGCGCCTGAGTTCATGTCCTTTATCTGCTCCCGGCGGAGGGTCTGCATAGAGCCCGGAATTTTCGCGATCGGCGCAATGCTTTACGGAGACGTGATTTCCGGAAGGCGGTCTGAGGAATATACCGTGATCTGCGATACCAGGGTAAGCTGCGAGGTGAGCGTCAGGGTGACGCGCGATGAAAAGGAGCAGAACCTTCCCCTGATCAGCGCAGGCTCTGCCTGGCTTGATCATAAGGCGGAGAAGGAGATGATCCTGGACAGGCAGAATTATATTGATTTCCGTCTGACGCCGCTTTCCGGGAGGAGGCCTCTGCAGCTCCGCATGCTTCTGGAGGGCCTGCCGGAGCGGGAGAACCGCACCACGAAGATCCGCCTTTCGACCGAGTTCCTTGGACCGGAAAAGATGAAGGTCACTGTGACGGATGAGGGCTTCGGTGAGCTTTTCCCGAAGTCGGATTTTTCCGTATCAGAGGAGATAAACCTGGCGGATGCCGCGTTATGAGCCGTGTGGACCGTGATAACGCAGATGTTTGTCATTTATTAAAATGGCAAAAACCACTTTAATAGATAAGGAAGATAAGGACCGCGGGACTGCGTTAGCGCGTCCATCTATTGACAATCAGAAGTCAAGGCGCTTTGAAACGGCTTGGCATGAAGTGACCTGGGCTTTGGATAGCGCGTCCGTCTATTGACAATCAGAAGTCAAGGCGCTTTGAAACAGCCTTGGCGGGAGGAGTCTGGGCTTTGGATAATGTGTCTGCCAATCGAAAATCGAAGCAGCCGGAAAACTTCTTCGGAGGATGGATTGGGATGAGCGGGCAGGGGAGATGATATGGGTTTACTGTTATGCGGGCATGCTGCGAAGCATCCCTGGTATTATGAAAAGCTGGATTTGAATATCTGGTCGATTCAGGAGCTCTCCTACGCCCTGTACCATTACCCGGTCATGATCCCAAAGGACTTTGTGGACAAAAAGCTGGCCGCCTGGTTCAGGGAGGAGCTGGGGCTTACGGAGTTTGCAGACAAATTATCGAAGTTCATGGGGATTGGGGAGAGCCAGGACCTTTTGATCCTCCGCATCCTCAGGGAAGCCAATTATTATACAGAAAAGGAGATACAGGAGTTTGGGCTGGAATTAAAGCGTCTGCAGGAAATCGGGCGCGCCCAGTTCTCCGAGCTTCTGGGAGATACTTTCTTTCGGATGGGGAAGTACGGCCGCGCCATAGATGCTTACAGGGATTCCGTTTCCGACATAAGGAATCCGGGAGTCCAGATGAAGCTGGCCGATGGTTACGCCTCCGTTCTTCAGTTTCGCAAGGCCGCAAAGGTGTATGAGGATGTCTTTCTGGAGACGGGCGACAGGGGGATGCTGCGAAAGCTTTTTTTCCTCCGCAGCCTGGATCCATCGGTGGACACGATTTCCCGGTACGAGAAGGCGGCCGGGCAGGAGAACCTGTCAGCCTGGGCGGGGGAGTTTGAGGAGGCCGCGGCGCGGGCGGAGCAGTCGGAACGGATGAAGGGCATTTATGAAAGCTTTCAGGCCGGTTCTCGGGTATTCCGGGCGGAAGCCGCGAAGCTTATCCGGAAATGGAAAAAGGAATACAGGAGCAAGACGTAAAGCAAGAAGGATCAACAGGAAGGCACCGGGAGCGGTTTCGGAGCGATCGGAGGAATGGATAGATGAAAGAACTGGCAAAGACGTATAGTCCTCAGGATGTGGAGGACAGGATTTACGCGTTATGGATGAAGGGGAACTGCTTCCATGCGGAGGTGAACGCGAAGAAAAAGCCTTACACAATCGTCATGCCGCCCCCAAATGTCACGGGGCAGCTCCATATGGGGCATGCCCTTGATAACACATTGCAGGACAGCATTATCCGCTTCCGAAGGATGCAGGGCTATGAAGCCCTGTGGCAGCCGGGCTGTGACCATGCCGCGATAGCGACAGAAGTCAAGGTTACGGAGAAGCTCCGGGAAGAGGGCATTGACAAACGGGAGCTGGGCCGGGAGGGCTTCCTGAAAGCCGCCTGGAAATGGAAGGAGGAATACGAGAGCCGCATCGTGAAGCAGCTCCATAAGATGGGTTCCTCCGCGGACTGGGACCGGCTCCGCTTCACGATGGACGAGGGCTGCTCCTACGCCGTCCAGACCGTTTTCATCCGTCTTTTTGAAAAAGGATATATTTACAAAGGCTCAAGGATCATCAACTGGTGCCCGGTCTGCGGCACCTCCCTTTCCGACGCGGAGGTGGTGCACGAAGAGCAGCAGGGACATTTCTGGCATATACGTTATCCGGTGGTGGGCGAGCCCGGACGTTATGTGGAGATCGCGACCACCAGGCCGGAAACCATGCTGGGAGATACGGCTGTGGCCGTTCATCCGGATGACGAGCGCTATCAGGGGATTGTGGGCAAGGAGCTGGAGCTGCCGCTCACGGGCCGCCGTATCCCGGTGATTGCCGACAGCTATGTGGATATGGAATTCGGCACGGGCTGCGTCAAGATCACGCCCGCCCACGACCCGAACGACTTCGAGGTGGGCAAACGCCATGGGCTGCAGGAAATCAATATGCTGCATGACGACGCGACGATTGACTGCCCGGGTACGCCTTATGACGGCATGGATCGTTACGAGGCGAGGAAGGCCATAGTTGAGGATCTGGAGAAGTTGGGCCTCCTGGTGAAAACGGTGCCGCATATGCATAATGTGGGCACCCACGACCGCTGCGGCACCACGGTCGAGCCGATGGTGAAGCCCCAGTGGTTTGTCCGCATGGAGGAAATGGCAAAACCGGCCATTCGCGCCATCGAGACAGGGGAGCTGCAGTTTGTCCCGGACAACTTTTCAAAAACCTATCTTCATTGGCTTGAAAACATCAAGGACTGGTGCATCTCCAGGCAGCTTTGGTGGGGCCACAGGATTCCGGCGTATTACTGCGCGGACTGTGGGAAAATGGTGGTGGCGGCTGAGAAGCCGGAGCGTTGTCCGGACTGCGGCGGGAAGGATTTTTCCCAGGATCCGGACACTTTGGACACATGGTTTTCCAGCGCCCTGTGGCCCTTTGAGACCCTTGGGTGGCCGGAGGAAACGCCTGAATACAAATATTTCTATCCGACAAGCGTGCTTGTGACGGGTTATGACATCATTTTCTTCTGGGTCGTCCGCATGGTCTTCTCGGGAATTGAGCAGACCGGATCGGTTCCTTTCCACAAGGTCCTGATTCATGGGCTTGTCCGGGACGAGCAGGGGCGGAAGATGTCGAAGTCCCTGGGGAACGGCATTGATCCCCTTGATGTGGTGGACAAGTACGGGGCGGACGCCCTGCGTATGACGCTCCTTACCGGGAACGCGCCCGGAAATGACATGCGCTTTGTCTGGGCCAGGGCTGAGGCCAGCCGGAATTTCATGAACAAGCTCTGGAATGCGTCCCGTTTCATTATGATGAACCTGGACAAGGCGGAGCTACCCGATCCGGACGTCCTGCCGGAGGGGCTTGGGATGGCCGACAAGTGGATCCTTTCCCGCGTGAACAGCATCGCGGCCGACATTACAAGGAATATGGAGGCTTTCGACCTTGGCATAGCATTGGACAAGGTGGAGAGCTTCCTGTGGGAGGAGTTCTGTGACTGGTACATAGAGATGGTGAAGCCCAGGCTCTATGCGGAACATGATGAGACAAAGGGGGCGGCGCTGTGGACCCTGAAGCACGTGCTCCTGAAGGCGCTTAAGCTCCTGCATCCCTTCTGCCCCTTCGTGACGGAGGAAATTTACGACAAGCTTGAAAATCCCGAGGGGCCGGACGGGCTTTTGATCCGGGCGGAGTGGCCGCTCTTTGAGGAAAGGCTCTCCTTCCCGGAGGAAGAGGCGGAAACGGAGAGGGTCAAGGAAGCGGTACGGGGCATCCGGGCCCTGCGGAAGGAAATGAACGTTCCCATGTCCCGAAAGGCCAAGGTCTTCGTAGTGACGAAGAACCCCGAGGTGAAACGGACCTTCGAGCACTGCATGTCCTTCTTTGGGTCGCTTGCCTTTGCGTCCGAGGTCCTGGTGCAGGAAGGAAAAGAGGGGATTTCGGAGGATGCCGTATCCATTGTGATTCCCGAGGCAAATATTTATATGCCTTTCGCGGATCTGGTCGATGTCGAAAAGGAGCGGGAGCGGCTCACGAAGGAGCGGGAGCGGCTTGCAAAGGAAATCAGCCGCTCAAAGGGCATGCTCTCCAACAGCCGTTTTCTGGAAAAGGCTCCGGAAGAGAAGGTGAAGGAGGAGCGGGAGAAGCTTGCGAAGTACGAGCAGATGATGAAGCAGGTGGAAGAACGTCTGGAGGGTTTAAAATGAAGAAGGGGAGGATGCTTGCCGCTGCAGCCGCTGTAGCTATATTGGCTGTTTTTGCAGTGCCGTTTGCCGGTTTTGCGGAGGAACGCGCGGCAACGGAGGAGGAGATTGCCGCCGTGACGGGGGGCACCCGTTCGGCCTATTCATGGGAGAACGCGGGGACGTGCTGGAAGCTTCTTTTTCTGAATACATCCTCGTCTTCCTGGGAGTACGCGAGATCGCGCTGGGTCAAAATCTCGGACCGTTATTATTATTTTGATTCCGAGGGAGCGATGGCCGAGGGGTGGTTCATGGATATTGACAACGGTGTATGGTTTTTCGCGGATCCGGATTCCATCGGGCGGGATAATCCGAATGCCGGCGTGAACGTGACGGGCTGGGCCCAGGTTTATGACGAGCTTCGGAAGCCGCGCACTTATTATTTCGGGAAGGACATAAACGGCCGGCCGACGGGCATGTACAGCGGGGAAAACGGGGTATTCAAAGCCTACGAGATCGATGGCAGGACCTATCATTTCGATCCCCTCGGCTATTGCATTGACCCCCCGGATATGGAGATGCCGATTCATAAGAGCGTGAAATATTGATTTGCTTTTTCCATTGCGCGGGGGCCTTGCGAATTTAAAATTCTGCACCAGTTTGTTGACCGTAATTATTGCGACTAATTATTGCTTTAAGTATTACACGGCCTACAAGAGCAATCGTGTATGACGACCGTTTCTGTAGGCCGCGTAGAGAGCAAAGCACATTTTCTATTGTAGAAGATGGACGATGCGATGAATGGTTGATAATTTAAGTGGTTATACTTATGATTAAAACAACGATAAACCTGACGCTGGATCTCGTAGATATAATGATGGTGAATTTATGCGGAATTGCTTGTTGTCGCGGGAATTGACGGATGAAAATTCAGATTCTGTGCGTGGGAAAATTAAAGGAAACTTATCTGAAAGACGCTGTTCGGGAATACTCGAAGCGTCTTTCTTCCTGTTGCTCCTTAGAGATCATTGAGCTTAAGGATGAAAGGATACCTGATCTGGTATCGGAAGGGGAAAAGCGAAGAATACTGGAAACGGAGGGGAAGAGGCTGCTTTCAAGCCTTGCGGAGAGGTCGTTCCTTGTGGCGCTGGCCATTGACGGGGAGGAGATGTCCTCGGAGGGCTTTGCCGCCCGTATTGATGGATGGGGAAAGCAGGGAATCGGGCGCGTGGCTTTCCTGATTGGCGGATCTTTGGGCCTCTCCGAAGAAATCTTGAGCCAGGCAGACCTCCGTCTGAGCTTTTCCCGAATGACCTTTCCGCACCAGCTTATGAGGGTTATCCTGCTTGAGCAGCTCTACAGGGCGCATCGTATCAATGCCGGCGCGCCCTACCATAAGTGAGGCAAAGCAGAATTCAGAGCGAGTAAAACCCGCCCTGATAGCAGAGCCGGGGAATTTGGCGGCTGACATTTTCGTCAAACCGGCATTTCATCGGCTATTTCATTGCTTATTTCATTAGCTATTTCATCGGCTTTTTCGGCGCTGAGGAATGACTGGATATGATCCGGCATGCTTTCCTTGGGGATGTTCAGGGACATGGAGAGCTCTTCGTACAGGATGTCCTCTGCCTGCTGCATATAGTGGCTGTCGGTCAGGGTCAGCTTCTTGCCCTGTTCTCCCCGGCTCATTTTCTTAAGGTACAGGGCCTTGATGACGCTCATGAGCTGTTCCGGGCTGCAGCTTCGGATGCATTTTTTGTAGGCTTCCTCCCTTTCCTTGTTATTCGGTATGTCCAGCGGCTCAATCGTGTCGATTCCCCGGAGAAAATCCTCCGCTTCCGTCTTGCTCATGACAAGCCTCATGCCGTTCTTTTCAACGTCCACCGGGGCATAGACGGAGCTGTCGGGCTTGGCGCAGGGCTGCATGACGTAATAGAGCCGGTCCTTTGCTATGCCTTCTATGTCCAGCGTCGTTGTGTTCAGGATTTTGTGAATACCTTTCGAGCCATAAACAATATAATCTCCATTTTGAAACATTTTCGCCTCCTGTATTCATTCTCACAGTGCTTTTCGGTTTTTTAATTATGAAATAGGGTTGATTTCATTAAAAGCCTGAAAAATCATATTAGGGAATATATATGGAAAATGCTGAAAATTCTGAAAATTCAGAAATTCGGAATTTTCTGAGTATTCAAAGTCTTCTGAAAATCCGGAAGAATTCTAAAAATTTGAATAAATTTTTTCAGGCTATTGACTGCCATATATAAGGAATGTATAATACGTATTTTAGCTGAAAAAATGAAATTTTTCCAGTCTTTTTGAAATCTTAAGAAAATCTTACGAGGTGGCATTTGTTAAGCGGGCTTTTAAAGAAGGACGGTGTCGCGTACTTTATCGTTGGATGCATGACGACACTTGTTAATTTTATCATTTTCCATGTCGTGGATCAGGGCCTTTTGATGGCCGGTTTGTCCGGCTCATTGTCTTATAAGGCTGCCTATGGGATTGCTTTCCTGGGGGCGGTCATCTTTGCGTATTGGACCAACAAAATCTGGGTGTTCCGCAATTTCAATTTTTCCCATTCCTATCTGCTCCGGGAGTTTTCGGCTTTTCTTGCGGTAAGGCTGCTTTCCGGTTTCGCAAGCTTTGCCTTGATGGTCCTGCTGGTGGATTTCATTGGGCTTGCCCATAATCCTGCCTGGCTCTCCACGACCTTTATTAATCTCATATTCAATTACGTGGCGAGCAAGTTCTGGATTTTCAGGAAAAAGGGAAGCGGGGAAAAAGAAATTATGAAAAAAACGGAAGGCCCGGAGGGGATGGGCTGTAGTGAAGAGAAGGAAAGTTTGGTGGACATGGGACAAGGGAGGTGACGGAGATGCGAGGCAGGGTTTTGCGTCCGAAGGACGCGTATCTATTTTCTTTCCTGGCGCCTGCGCTGATCATGGTGGCAATCTTTTTTTCCAGGGGGATTTTCCCTTTTGGGGAGCAAAGCTTCCTCCGCACGGACATGTATCATCAGTACGCCCCCTTTTTTTCCGAGTTCCAGTACAAGCTGAAGAACGGGGGATCCCTTTTGTTCAGTTGGGATGTGGGCCTGGGCGTTAATTTCGCGGCACTGTATGCCTATTATCTGGCCAGCCCGTTGAATTTCCTTATCATTTTTGTCCCCAAGCCTTACGTGCTTGAATTCATGACCTATCTGGTCGTGTTCAAGATCGCCATGGCCGGGGTGACGGCAACCGCGTATTTCCGGAAGCATTACCAGAAGATGAATTTTGCCTGCTGCCTTTTCGGAATTTTTTATGCCATGAGCGGCTACGTTGCCGCTTATTCCTGGAACATCATGTGGCTGGACTGCATCGTGCTTTTCCCGCTGGTCATGCTGGGCGTGGAGAGGCTTTTCAGGGAGGGGAACGGAACATTATACGTGATCAGCCTTTCCCTCTCCATACTTTCCAATTATTATATTTCCATCATGGTCTGCCTCTTCCTGGTCGTCTATTTCCTGTGCCTTTTCATACTGGAGGGCGCTGCCGACATCGAGGACGCGGCATCCAAGTTCCTGCGCTTTGCCTTTTATTCCCTGATTTCCGGCGGCATGGCCGCCATTATCCTGATTCCTGAAATCTTTGCCCTGCAGGCCACGGCTTCGGGCAAGCTCACGTTCCCGGATACGAGCCGGGAATATTTCATGATCATTGACATGCTGGCCCGCCACCTCCCCTGCGTGGAGACGGAGCAGGGGCTGGATCATTGGCCGAACATTTACTGCGGCTCCATGGCCTTCCTGCTGGTCCCGCTTTTTTTCATGAACCGGAAGATCAAGCTGCGCAGGAAGCTCGTCTTCGGTTGCCTCGCGCTGTTTTTCTATCTGAGCTTCTCGGTCAATGTGCTTAATTTCATCTGGCACGGCTTTCATTATCCGAACAGCCTTCCCTGCCGTCAGAGCTTCATCTACATTTTCCTGGTGCTCTGCATGTGCTATGAAGCCTTCCTTTGGCGGAGGCAGTTGGACGTCCGGGATTTTTCAAAGGCCCTCTGGATTGGGGGCGCGGTGATCCTGGTCCTCCAGAAGACGGCATTGGATGAGGCCATGCACTGGTCCGTGTTCTATGTGGGCTTCCTTTTCATGCTGATTTATTATGGATTTCTGATGTGGGAGAGGAGATCGAGGGCCTGGGTCAATCTAATGCTGCTCCTGCTCATGCTTACGGTCGTCGTGGAGTCAGCCGTGAATATGGGCGTCACCTCGGTGACGACCACTTCCCGTACCCAGTACCAGTTGGATAATGAGGACGTGAGGAAGCTTGTGAGGGATGTCCGGGAGGAGGATCCGGGCTTCTATCGTTTTGAGAAGATGACTCGCAAGGCCAAGGATGACGGAGCCTGGATGAATTTCCCCAGTGTTTCGATTTTCTCATCTACCGCGTATAAGCATTGCTCGGATTTCTTTAAAAAGCTTGGCTGCGAGGCGGCGACGAACGCCTACTCCATTACCGGATCCACCCCTCTGGTCACCATGCTTTTTGGCGTGAGGTACGGCATTTATTCCGATGAGCCATCTCATGTCCGGGAACGCGGGCTTCGCTTCATTGACGGGTCAGGCAGCACCTTTCTCTACAGGAATGATTATTCCCTTCCTGCCGGCTTCCTGATGGGGAGGAGGGAGCTGGACGGATGGCATCTGGAGCAGGGGAATCCCGCCATGTCCCAGATTTCGCTGTGCGACGCGATGGGGACGGACTCCGTCCTGCACGCTGTTCCAGGCAGCATCAATGCCGATAACACGGAATACAGCTTCACGGCGGATGAGGCGGGGGAATATTATGTCTTTACCACGAACCGGAAGCTGAAGGAGGCCTCCGCCCATACGAACACGCTTTCGAAAAATTTCGATAATCTTGACAGGGGCTTCTTTATGGAGCTGGGCTACATGGAAGCGGGGGAAGTTGGCAGAATTAAGGCAAATACTTCGGGGCAGTCCATGGACTGCGATGTTTACCGTTTCGATTTTCAGGCCCTTGGGAGGCTGTACAGCATTCTGGAGAAAAACACGTGGAATGTCAGCACCTGGAAGGATACGTATGTCAGCGGAAACGCCATGGCCGACAAGGACGGCCTTTTGATAACATCTATTCCTTATGATCCAGGCTGGACGGTTTTTGTCGATGGGGAGAAGGTTGAGGCGGAGAAAGCCCTGGACTGCTTTATTGGTGTTTGGCTTGATGCCGGGGAGCATGAGGTGGAAATGCGCTTTTTCCCTAAGGGGATGATAATGGGCGCGTGGATATCGGCTGCCTCGCTGGCCCTTTTCCTTCTGAGCGTTTTTCTTTCCGGGAGGCTGTCCTTGCTGCCTTCATCCAAAAAGTCCGGCCACGGGGACGGTAATCCCGGAGGCGTTGACGGGCTTTATGGCCGTGGAGCCTCATCAGACCATAAGGAATCAGGGAGGGAAAGCTCCGCGCCAGAAAGTGGGGCGGGGAAATCCGGAGAGCTTCCTCTATACTGGATTGGAAACAGGGAGAGGGATGAAGATGAGGCGGACAGCGGTTCGCGGAATGCTGCCCCTGCAGGCTGGGATGATTATATTTTGACAAATAATTATGATGCGGCTCGTCCTTCTGAACGACGCCGTATGGTTTCCCGCGGGCGCGGGGCCAGGGCGGAATTTGCGGCCACAAAGCCGGGCGGTGTTCCCGAGCAGGAGGATATGACTGAGCGTCGCGATGTGCCAGGGCAGGGGGATATGACTGAAAGCCGCGATATGCCGGAGCATGGAGGTATGCCTGAACAGGGGGATATGTTTGAGCATCGGGATATGACTGGGAGCCGCGATATGCCGGAGTATGAAGATATGCTTGAACAGGAAGGTATATCTGAGCAGGGAGATATGCCTGATCGAGGGAATGAAGCCAATAAGCTTTTTGAATCCGGCGATGGTTTGGGGATGCTTTCCGAAAACATTCCGGATCAGAACCCGAAAGAACGTACTGGAAATGATTCGGAAAACCAGCTTATAAACGGTCCGGAATACGTTATTGATAATGGTGCGGGGATGGATGGGACGGATGCTTCGGGGGAGGTTTTGCCCGGAGATCCTGAAGGGCTTATGAAGGATGGGTCCGGCCCGGCTGTGTCTCCCGATTTTGAAATGTCAATGTCTGACAAGGCCGGTGGCGTGGCTTCCGGGGATGCGAATCCACGCGTAGTCAGAGTGGATCTGAAGCAGGATGCGGCTTCCGGGGATTTGTCTGTTCATGATGGTGAAGGGGCAGAAGGGATTTGAGATAGCCGCGTTTACAGGAGGATCAGATAAAGGAGCCGTAGGGCTTGCGATACCGCGGTTGTCAGTCAGGAATTAAAGCAGCAAAAAACCACTTTGATAGAGGAGGATGCCTACCATGAAGCTTTGGGGCGGAAGGTTCAAAGGAGAAAGCAGCAAGCTGGCAGAGGAGTTTAACGCGTCGCTGGGCTTTGACAAGCGGCTGTACAGGCAGGATATTCAAGGTTCCATCGTACATGCCCTGATGCTGGGGAGACAGGGAATTATCTCCGGAGAGGAAGCCGAGGCGATCCGGGAAGGTCTTTCCGGTATACTTCGGGACATAGAGGAAGGAAAGCTGGAAATTGGAGGAGGGGCAGAGGATATTCATAGTTTCGTGGAAACGGAGCTGACGAAACGAATCGGCGAGGCGGGGAAAAAGCTCCATACGGGTCGATCCAGGAATGACCAGGTGGCGCTGGATATGAAGATGTATGTACGGGAGGATATGGACGGGATGGCGGAAGCCCTTTCGGGACTTCTGGCTGTCCTTGACAGGCTGATTGCCGGGAACAGGAAGACTTATATGCCGGGCTTCACCCATCTTCAAAAGGCCCAGCCCACCACCCTGTCCCATCATATGGGGGCCTACCGGGAGATGTTCCGGCGCGATCTTTCCAGGCTTTCCGACGCGAGAAAGCGTCTGAATGAATGCCCCCTTGGGGCGGGAGCCTTCGCGGGAACTACTTTTCCGCTTGACAGGGAGTGGACGGCCGCGGAGCTTGAATTTGACAAGGCAACAGAGAATTCGATGGATTCCGTTTCCGACAGGGATTATCTTCTGGAGTATATGTTTGTGCTTTCGTTAACGGCCATGCACCTGTCCAGGCTTTCCGAGGAAATCATTATCTGGAACAGTAATGAATATCGTTTTGTCACGGTGTCGGACGCGTATTCCACCGGATCCAGCATCATGCCCCAGAAGAAAAATCCTGATGTGGCGGAGCTGATCCGCGGAAAGACGGGAAGGGTATACGGGGATCTCCTGGGGCTTCTCGTGACCATGAAGGGCCTGCCCCTTGCATACAACAAGGACATGCAGGAGGATAAGGAAGCGGCCTTTGACGCCATGGACACCGTACATAGCTGCGTTGTTTTGATGGGCCGCATGCTGGATACGATGACTTTTAATACGGAGAGGATGAGGGAGAGCGCGAAACTGGGCTTTACGAATGCCACGGATGTGGCCGATTACCTCGTGGGGAAGGGGGTGCCTTTCCGGACGGCCCACGGCATTGTGGGGGAGCTTGTCCTTAAGTGCGAGGAAAAGGGATGCGCGCTGGAAGATCTCAGCCTTGAGGAATTCCGCTCTTATTGCGGCGCGATCGATGAGGATATTTATGACGCCATATCCCTGGAGGCCTGCGTGGGGCGGCGGAAGACCAAGGGCGCCCCAGGCGCGGAAGAGACAGAGTGATGGCGACTGAGGACATTAGGGAAATGCTGATTAAACGTTTCCGGCTCCGAAAACGCGCCGTGCAGCGGCAAATTTCCTTTGCGTTTTCGTGTGCATCATAACAAAATAAAAGGGAAAGGAAAAGGGCAGAGTATGAAGATAAAGGTAGGTATTATTGGGGCGACAGGCTATGCCGGCGGTGAGCTGGTACGTCTTTTGCTTCAGCGCGATGATGTGGAGATATTGCATTATGGATCCAAAACGTATGCGGGAAAGGATTATTCCGGTGTTTTCCCTGCTTTCCGGGATTTGGTGAGGGAAGCGTGCGCGGAACCGGACGTTGAAAAGGCGGCGAAGGAATGTGACATTGTGTTTACGGCAACGCCGCAGGGGTATCTATCCTCTGTCCTGAAAGAAGAACATCTTTCGAAATGCAAGTTCATTGACTTGTCCGCGGATTTCAGGATCAAGGACATCGCGACGTATGAGAAATGGTACAAGATTGAGCACAAGGCGCCCGGCCTTGTGGAGGAGGCGGTCTATGGCCTGCCGGAGTTTCGCCGGCAAGAAATCCGGAAGGCAAGGCTCATAGCCAATCCCGGTTGTTTCCCTACGGTTACCTTCCTTTCCATATATCCCCTGCTGGCGGAGGGCGTGATTGATGCCGACAGCATCATTATCAATGCATTGTCCGGTACCAGCGGAGCCGGGCGCGGAGAAAAGCTTCAGAACCTTTTTTGCGAGGTAAATGAAACCGTGAAGGCGTACGGAGTCGCTTCCCACAGGCATACGCCGGAAATCGAGCAGAGCCTTTCGGCTGTCGCCGGGAAGGAGGTCAGGGTCAGCTTCACGCCGCACCTTATGCCCATGGAGAGGGGGATCCTTATAACGGCTTACGCTTCGCTTTTGAGGGAGCTTTCTGATCAGGAGCTTAAGGCGATTTATGACAAGTATTATGAAAAGGAGTATTTCGTCAGGGTGCGGGAACCCGGGGTAGTGCCGGAAACGCGCTTTGTCCGCTGCTCGAATTTTGTCGATGTGGCAGCCAAGGCCGATCCGCGGACCGGAAGGGTGATCATGATGGGCGCCATGGACAACATGGTGAAAGGGGCAGCCGGGCAGGCCATCCAGAATATGAACATTCTGTTTGGGCTGGACGAAACGGAGGGGCTTCTTCAGCTTCCGACTTTCTTGTAATCTGGTTCGCGGTGTGACGATATCTGTTTTGCAATACGGAAAGCATAAAAGGCAAGCCTTTCATGCTTCATTTGTGCCGTCGGCGCGTCACGGATGCGATGTCAGTGCCTGCGGTATCAAGTCAAAGGAAGATATGAAACGTTTATATTATGTTTTTTCTATATTTTTATTGTTGCTTTTGATGCTGTATTATCCGGCCGGCTGTGCCCCGCAAGGGGGCAGCGAGGCGGAATATGGCGCGAACGGGGGGGCGGAAAACGCACATCCCAAAGCCGGGGACGAAAGCCGGGAATCGGAGCATCCGGCCACGGAAACGGTCGATGGTGGATTTGAGACGGAGTCCGAAGCTGCGAAAGGCGCCGATAAGGTTCTTGAGCAGGAATCCGGGGCCAAGGAAGGCAGCGGCGCGCCTGATGAGGCTGGGTCGAAAACGGCGGAAGGCTTTGATGGGGCTGATGAACCGAAAGACCTGGGCAGTGAAGGCATTTTGGAAGCTTTTGAAGCGAAAGCCGGTGCTTACGAACCGGGCCAGGAGATGGATCTTCGTTATGCGGAACGTTTTTCCGTCAAGTTCGGCGCGGACGGAACGGCTTTTTTAGAAATTAACACGGATTCAGCGGAGCAGGGTGGCGAACGCTATGCCCTTCTTCCGCAGGAGGCGTCCTCTCAGAACAAAGAGACTGACAATGCGGCAGCCAGTGAAGCTGAGAGTGTGGCAGCGAATGGGCCTGACAATAAGCCTGAGAGTGCCGCGGCTGCTGGGGCTGATGATGCGGCAGCCAATGAAGCTGAGGGCGCCACAGCCATTGAGCCAGGAGAGGCAGGCCTTTCCTATCTGGAATGGGAAGGGAAAAGATACTGTGTCATCCCTCAGGCACCATCCTCTGTATATGTGGCATCCTCTCAGACCATGGATCTGTTCCTTCGAATCGGGGCATTGGACTCTGTGAAAATGACAAGCCAGGATGCCGCGGGCTGGACCATCCGGGAGATTTCCGAGGCGGTTTCTTCAAATGAAATTTTATATGTCGGGAAATACAAAGCGCCGGATTATGAAATGATTCTGGATAAGGGCTGCAGCCTTGCGGTGGAGAATACCATGATTTACCATGCGCCTGAGGCGAGGGAACAGCTTGAAAGGATGGGGATTCCCGTTCTGGTGGATTTTTCCAGCCATGAAGCCCATCCTCTGGGGCGCCTGGAGTGGATCAGGCTGTATGGCCTGATTACCGGAAGGTCAGAGGAAGCGGACCGGATATTTTTTGATGCTGTCGAAAGATATGAGGAGATTTCTGAAAAAGCGGAGACGCTGCCGACCGGCGGATCGAAAACTGCCGCGTTTTTCTACATTAGCCCCCAAGGGCTCGCGAATGTCCGCAGGCCAAAGGATTACATTGTGCAGATGATCGAAAACGCCGGCGGGGAATATGTCTTCTCGTATCTGGATCCGGAAGGGGAGGACGGGCTTTCCATGATGAACCTCCAGATGGAGAGCTTTTATGAGGCAGCAAGAAATGCCGACATCCTGATCTATAACTGCACCATAGGGGAGAGGATCGAGACGCTGCGGGAGCTCCTTTCAAAGAGCGCCCTGCTTTCGGATTTCAAGGCGGTGAAAAACGGGAATGTCTGGTGTCTGGACGCGGATTTCTACCAGCAGACCAGCCGGATCGTTGAGCTTGCGGAGGATTTTTACAGCTTGTTTTCCGGGAAAACGGAAGAAGGGGAATTCGCGTTTCTATATCGTCTGAGAGACTCCTGAAATGTCTTGTGGAAAGGGTCGTTTATCAAACGTACTGTCCGTCAAAGGATATAATCTATAATCCGAATTTTAGTCACTAAGATGGAGTTTACAGACGATATATTTTTGGAATCGTTATCCGTGGAATAATAAGCGCTATTGGTCAAGGGACTAAATGGGATGTTGAGAGGACTACGGGAATAAAGACTTCACAGTTTTTCATTTTATCTGATGATATCATTGATAAGTATGGTTTCAAGATGTATGATACCCAACCAGGGGTAACAGGATATAAGGGGTTTGAGCTGTTGCATATTAATATGACTGAACTGACATACTCAAAGACAGGAACAGTTCTTCAGATGCTTAATGAAGTATTTAAAGATCCTCAGAACACTCCGAAGCTGGATCGTGATAAAGTCATAGCGTATATTATGGAAGCCAAACAAGCTGGCCTTCTAAATGAAGATGCATTAAGAGATGAATTGCGGAAAGATATTGATAAGTATTGTAAGGTAAGCAACTATGCATGATCTTAACAAGCTTAAGCTCTCATATTGAGTATGATGTAGAAAGCACCTATTCCGCGGAGTAGGCGCTTTTTCTAATTATCCCTTAGTTCGTACAATTCCATTACGGGAAGCGTCAGGTACGGGTATGTTCTCTTTTTTTACGCGAATCGAACAGTCGCGAAGACCCGTCTTTCCTGAGGTTCTTGCTTTTCTTTAAATATTTGAATATAATTCAGGGACATCGATGCCTGTGTCATCAAGTCTGAGATCAAGTCTAAGATCAAATCTGAGATTAAGTCTGAGATTTAGAAAACAAACGGAGCAACTGGAGGTATTCATGAATAATCAAGAATTGAGAGAGCTTGTAAATCCTGTGTTTAACACGGCGAAATCCTGCGTCCAGCTTGTTGCAGCAGCAGGAGACGAAGACGCGCGGCGACTGCTTGACGCGCTGGGCTTTGAATCCTTCGGTACGCATGGTTCGGGTCAACCTGTTCCAAAGGAGATGCTTGAGCAGGTTAAGAAGCTTTTTCCCGCATATATGATTCTCATTGAGACAAGATTCTGGTCCATGAACCGCCTGATCGAGCATAGGAAGGATTGTCAGATCGTAGACCTGCCTTGCGGCTACACGTCCCGCGGCATTCACCTGTCCCGCCAGGGGAGAACATACTGTGGGCTTGATCTTCCCGCTGTCATTGACGCCATTGGCCCCGCGGCGGCATCAATTATTGGAGGGAATGAGGCGATCACATATCATGCCGTGGATGCTACGAATTACGAATCCCTGGAGGCCGCGTTTTCCAGGGACAGCCACGACCTCCTTGTCACCACGGAGGGGCTGCTGATGTATTTCGTACAATCCGAGCTGGAGGAGGTGTTTTCCAATATCCGACGGCTCCTTCGGAAATACGGAGGGAGCTGGGTGATCACCGACAGGGCTTATTATCTTTATGACAAGGAGGTTGTTGCCGCCACATTGGAGAATGACCCCGTGCTGACCGCCATGTATGCCGCCGTCACAAATCGCGCTGCCGCCACGACAGCGGATGTTAAGTTCAACGATAATATATTCTTCGATCCCGATGAGGCAAAGGTCAGGGAGTTCATCAGGAAGATGGGCTTCAAGCTGAATGAAATATGCATGGCCGATTATCTTCCCGAGCAGATCGTGTCTCTCAAAGGGAACCCGGCGGCGGATTCCGCGGTGCGCGATGTGTTTAAGAAAATGAAGTTCTGGGAACTCACCGTGGCGGAAAAAATATTTAAAGCCTCTGGCCATATTGATATCAACCTTCCTTTCAAACTTGAAAGCGAGGTGAAGGATGGAAGCTTTAATGTTTCTATCCAGGGGCGCATGGATTCAATTACCGCTCCGGAATTGCTGGAGAAGTTCCAGAATGCCGGTGATAATATCAAGGCAATACATGTGGATGTGAGCCGGATGGTCTATGTATCCTCTGCCGGTTTGCGTGTGTTTATGATGATGTACAGATCTTTGGAGAACAAGGATATGTTTGAGATGACCGGAATAAGCGATGTGGTCCGGGAGATTCTGGAGACGACAGGGTTTGAGGAGTTCCTGATACATTGATTGGTTATTAACTGTTCAGTTCGGCTGAACAGCTACAATAAGATGAGGCAACGATTTAGCATCCTGCCCCAAATGGTCCCCCGGGCGTTTTTGGCAAAATGAAAATAAGCTACCATTCATTCTGCTTTTACTGTATAATGAACCCGGCCTACATTATTCACCACTTTGCCAAAGCGGTCAGAAAACGACTTTAATAGAGGTGGCTGGAATTCTGTAAGTTATTCTTAATATAATCCCAAAAGTCAAAGAGCAGTGTCCAATGTATTAAAAGAGGTATAAATATGGGAAAGGAAACGCCAAAGAAGGAAACAAAGGGTGAGAAGGTGGTGCTTGCGTATTCAGGGGGGCTTGACACCACCGCGATTATCCCCTGGCTCAAGGAGAATTTCGGCTATGAGGTGATCTGCTGCTGCGTGGACGTGGGGCAGGGGAACGAGCTGGATGGTCTGGAGGAAAGGGCCAGGCTTTCCGGCGCGGCAAAGCTTTATATTGAAGACATTACGGATGATTTCTGCGAGAATTACCTGCTGCCCTGCATCCAGGCCAACGCGGTTTATGAAAACAAGTATCTGCTGGGAACTTCCATGGCAAGGCCGGCCATCGCGAAGCGCCTGGTGGAGATCGCCAGGAAGGAAGGGGCCAGCGCGGTCTGCCACGGCGCGACCGGAAAGGGAAATGACCAGATCCGTTTTGAGCTGGCCATCAAGGCGCTGGCGCCGGATCTTGACATTATCGCCCCCTGGCGTATGACGGACGTCTGGAAGATGGAGTCCAGGGAGGATGAGATCGCGTACTGCAGGGAAAAGGGGATCGAGCTCGCTTTCGGATCCCATGACAATTCCTACAGCCGCGACAGGAACATTATGCATATCTCCCATGAGGGTCTGGAACTGGAGGATCCCGCGAACGAACCGCATTATGATCATATGCTGACGCTTTCCGTCTCCCCGCAGAAGGCCAAAGACAGCGAGACGGAGCTTTCCATTGATTTTGAGGCCGGCGTCCCTGTGGCGTTAAACGGCAAGAAGATGTCCGTGAAAGAGATCCTTATGGAGCTCAACCGCCTTGGAGGAGAAAACGGCATTGGAATTGTGGATATCGTGGAGAACCGCGTGGTAGGCATGAAGAGCCGCGGCGTTTACGAGACCCCCGGCGGCACGATCCTGATGGAGGCCCACAAGCAGTTGGAGGAGCTTTGCCTTGACAGGCAGACGATGGAGTTCAAGGCCATGGTGGGCATCCGCTTCTCCCAGGTGGTTTATGAGGGAAAATGGTTCGACCCCCTGAGGGAGGCGCTGGAGGCGTTCGTGAAGTCGACCCAGAAATATGTGACCGGCACCTGCAAAATGAAGCTGTACAAGGGCAATATCATCAAGGCCGGGACCACGTCCCCTTACTCCCTTTACGACGCGTCGCTGGCTTCCTTTACGACCGGCGAGCTTTATGACCACCATGACGCCAGCGGCTTCATCACGCTCTTCGGCCTTCCTGAAAAGGTGAGGGCCCTCAAGATGAAGGAGCAGGGCTGACGCGATACTGCGTATTTTGCCAAAAATTTCCACCTGTACGGTTGAATGGCCTAAAGGCCATTCTGAATACCCCTAAATTCGCAAAACCGCCCGCTTCGCGTGCTTAAAGATTTGCTTCGCAAATCGTTTTGCTCATTTAGGGGTAGGTTGCTCATCCAAAGCGATATTTTGATTACGGTAAACCGTATCAAAATATCGCTTTGGATGGCAACCGTACAGGTGGAAAAATTCAAAAGGCCTGCGAACCCTTTTGAGCAAACCCTTTTAAGCAAACCCTTTTTATGGAGGCGGTCGCCACTCGGGAATGAGTGGCGGCGGACGGTTTGACGAGCCGGTTTGCCCCAAAGCGCTTCGCTATGTCAGAATTCAGAATGGCCAAAAGACCACTCTGATCGATGAGCCGGTTTGCCCCGCGGGCGGTTCGTTATGTCAGAATTCGGAGCGGCAAAAACCTGCTCTGATCGATGAGCAATGGAAGCGGGATAGGGAAAAGAGGGCTAAGGCAGGGCAGGGAAAGGAAAGAGATAGTATGGGTATGAAGGCAGTGGAAGGCGGCGTGCTGGCGGCAAAGGGCTTCATGGCTTCCGCGGCAGCCGCGGGAATCAAATATAAGGACAGGACGGACATGGCCATGGTTTTTTCCTCCAAACCCTGCGTCCTTGCGGCTGTGTTTACCAGGAACGTGGTGAAAGCCGCCCCCGTCCTTTGGGACAGGCAGATCCTGGAGGCGGGGGCTCCGGTGCAGGCCATTGTGGCTAATGCGGGCATTGCCAATGCCTGCACCGGAAAGGAAGGTATGGATATCTGTATCCGGGAGGCGGAAAAGACGGCGGACTGCTTTGGCAATGCCTTCGGCAGGGAGGCCGTGCTGATCGCTTCCACCGGGGTGATTGGCAAGCAGCTCCCCATTGAAAGGGTGGAGGAGGGCATCGAAAGCCTAGTGCGGGATCTGGAGGAGGGAGCGTCCGCGGCGACGGCGGCCTCCAGGGCCATAATGACCACCGACACAAGGAACAAGGAATTTGCCGTTTCCTTCATGGCCGGGGGGACGGAGGTCCATATCGGGGGCATGTGCAAGGGCTCCGGCATGATTCACCCGGACATGTGCACGATGCTTTCGTTCCTGACAACGGACTGCGCGATCAGCCGGGAACTTATGCAGAAGGCTCTTTCTGATGATGTGCGGGATACCTACAACATGGTTTCCGTGGATGGCGACACGTCCACGAATGATACCTGCCTGCTGCTTTCAAACGGCGCGGCGGGGAACCCCGTGATTACGGAGGAGGGGGAGGACTACGAGGCCTTCCGCCGCGCGCTGCATGCGGTGAATGAAGCGCTGGCGAAGAAAATGGCGGAGGACGGGGAGGGCGCCACCCACCTTTTCGAGGTCAGGGTCACCGGCGCAAGAAACAAGGAGGACGCGGTATGCCTTGCCAAATCCGTGGTTTCCAGCTCCCTGGTCAAGGCCGCGATCTATGGCAGGGATGCCAACTGGGGGCGCATCCTCGCGGCCTTGGGCTACAGCGGGGTCTCCTTCGATCCGGACAAGGTCAGGCTGTATTTCGTTAATGACATCGGCAAGCTTGCCGTGTATATGGATGGGAGCCCGGTGGATTTTTCCGAGGATTTCGCGAAGGAGATCCTCTCCCAGCCGGAGGTGACTGCCCTGGCGGAAATGGGGCAGGGGGATGGGCAGGCCACGGCCTGGGGCTGCGACCTGACTCACGAATACGTAAGCATTAACGCCGACTACAGGAGCTGAGGAGAAAAGAAATGGATGATAACATATCGAAGAATATCATGGAGAAGGCGGCGGTGCTTGTAGAAGCCCTGCCCTATATCCAAAAATTCCAGAACAGGGTCATGGTCGTTAAGTATGGCGGCTCAGCCATGGTGGACGAGGTGCTGAAGCATTCCGTCATGCAGGATGTGGCGCTGCTCAAGCTGGTTGGCTTCCGGCCCATCATCGTTCACGGCGGGGGGAAGGAGATTTCCAAATGGGTCGGGCGCATCGGCATGGAGCCTCGCTTCGTCAACGGACTGCGCGTGACCGACAGCGAAACGATGGAAGTGGCGGAAATGGTGCTGAACAAGGTGAACAAGAGCCTGGTGCAGCTTTTGAACAGGCTGGGCGTGAAGTCCGTCGGCATTTCCGGCAAGGACGGAATGCTCCTTCAGTGTGTGCAGAAATACGTGAACGGCGAGGACATCGGCTTCGTGGGGGACATCACGAGGGTCAATATGGAAATCATTCATGACCTTCTGCAGGACGGCTTCATTCCCGTCGTCTGCCCCATTGGCTTTGATGACCATGGTCATTCCTATAACATTAACGCGGATGACGCGGCCTGCGCCATTGCGGCGGCGATTCATGCGGAAAAGCTGGCCTTCCTGACGGACGTGGAGGGGCTGTACCGGGATTTCAACGACAAGGAATCCCTGATCCGCTCCCTTGGCCTGGACGAGGCAAATGAACTGATCGCATCGGGCACGCTTGGGGGCGGCATGCTGCCCAAGCTCTCCAATTGCATTGACGCGATGAAACGGGGCGTGAACCAGGTGCATATCCTGGACGGGCGGATCGCCCATTGCCTGCTGCTTGAAATCTTTACCAACAAAGGCATCGGGACGGCCATCAAGAAAGAGATTGACCCGGCTTATTGACGCGCTTTTTGTGCCGGTTTCCTGACATGCTTTCTTGAGCCGTCTTGTTGACCAGGCTTCTGGGCCATTTTTTTGAGCAGGTTTGCTTTGTGGAAAAATTGTAACTATTCGGCCTGACCGGACTGTTACGAAAAACTTGCCTTGAGAGGGGCGGGCGTTTCTTGCGGCAGAGCTTTTTTGTGCGGGAGGGGCAAATGGAGTTTATGGATAATACGATCGTCAGGGGTTCGGTGGTGACGGACCGGCTCGTGAAGGACGGAGAAAAGGTTTTTTACAAGACATACAACCGTTTCCCTGTGGTGTTCGAACGCGGGAAAGGCGTATGCCTTTACGATGAAGCAGGCAGGGAGTATCTGGATTTCGGGGCCGGAATCTCGGTTTGCGGCCTGGGCTACGGGAATGCCCTTTTGGACAAGGCCATGAAGGAGCAGATTGACAAGGGACTTCTCCATATTTCCAACTTGTTCTACAATGAGCCTGCCATTGAGGCGGGAGGGAAGCTGCTGGAGGCTTCCGGGATGGAAAAGGTGTTTTTCACAAATTCCGGTACGGAGGCCATTGAGGGGGCGATAAAGATTGCCCGGAAATATCATTACAACAAGGGGGAGGAGCGGCCGGAGATCATTGCCATGGAAGGCTCCTTCCATGGGCGTTCCATCGGTTCCCTGTCCGTTACGGGAAAGGAGCATTACCGTGAGCCCTTCGAACCGCTCCTTCCTGGCGTGCGTTTTGCCCGCTTTAATGACCTTGATTCCGTCCGGGAGCTGATCGGCCCTGGGACCGGCGCCATCATCATGGAAACCATACAGGGTGAGGGAGGCATTTTCCCCTGCACGGAGGAGTTCCTTCGGGGGGTACGGAGGCTTTGCGATGAAAACGGGCTGCTCCTCATCCTGGATGAGATTCAGTGCGGGATGGGAAGATCGGGCCATATGTTCGCTTATCAGGAATTCGGGGTTCTTCCGGACGTGCTGACCGTGGCCAAGGCTCTGGGGAACGGGGTGCCGATCGGCGCCTTCCTGGCGAGGGGCGAGGCCGCCTCCGCCATGGTTCCGGGGGATCATGGCTCCACTTACGGGGGCAATCCCTTTGTCTGCGCGGCGGCCGGCATGGTGCTGGATATCTTTAAGGAAATGGAGCTTCCGAAGCGGGCCGGCGAAATGGGAAAAGTCCTCTGGGACGGCCTGGAGAGGGTCCGGGCTGCCTTTCCCAGGCTCGTACGGGATCATCGGGGGAAAGGGCTTATCCAGGGACTGGAGTTTGCCCCTGAAATAAAGGCCGGGGAGGTGGCGCGGAAAGCGCTTCTGGAGCAGCAGTTGATATTGATCAGCGCGGAACACAATACCATCCGCTTTGTGCCTCCCCTTGTCATCGAAGCAGCGCATGTCAGGAAGATGGAAGAGAAGCTTATTGCCGTGCTGGAAGAGCTGGGCTGACTCTCAGGCTGTCCGGTTTGCCAAAAAAGAGGCGAGTTTTAACATTGGCGGGAAATATCGCGTCAACAAGGTCTTTTTCAGGTACTCAGGCAGGGTTTTATTCCGCTGAATACCGTAGTATTTGAAAAATGCAAAAAAGGAACTGATCAAATTCATTTCCGTATCCAGGCGCCGGATCGTCAGAGAGGCGTCCGGGAGACGGCGGAAAGGTGGTTATATGAAGGGTGGCATGGGCTATGCGCTTCTTGCGGCATTCATTCTGGCGAATGCCGGGACCGTCTCTGCCGGCTATGTCCTGCGGGAGAATAGGGACGGGGTGGAGACTAAGATCCTGAAAAATGATGATGGTTCCACTGCCGTCCATGCCTGGGTGCTGGAGGACAATATCTGGTATTATTCACTGGATGACGGAAGCATCGCGAGAAACCGGTGGATTCAGGATATGTACTACGTGGGTGAGGACGGGGGAATGTTTGTGAATACGACAACCCCGGACGGCTTTCATGTAGGGCTGGACGGCGCCTGGGTGCCGGAATATAACCAAAGGAGAAAAAGCCTGAGCTATGTGAACTTCCTGGATCGTTCCGGGGGGCACGGAAACAAATATCAGTATGTCCATATTGATTTCAGCGAGGCAATCGACCGGGGCGACTGTTTCGAGATTCCCGCAGTCCGTATCTGGCATCCTTATGTTTTTGCCACGAGGAGCGAGGCTGAGGCGGCTGCGAAGGTGATTTCCGAAAAGGGACGGAGCTTTGCCGGCTTTGCGGAGGTTCGTGGAGGTTATGACGGGAAGTTCTATATTTACGGGGAGGACGAGCAGCTATACAGCTATGTTCTTTGGAGCGGAAGCATGTACTTAAGGAAAAAGGCCTTCATTTCCTATTACAAGCCCGGAGCCAATATCAAATACAAGGTGGCTCTGGCTGACTACAGGGAGATTCCCGAAGCAGCTAATGGCATAATGGACTGCGTCATAGATTCCCTGGACGAGGATGGCTATATTACCGCCCTGCAGCTTGTCCAGGATAGGGAGAACGGTCTTTGACGCAATCTGATTATATGTCCGAGATAGGGAGAACACTCTTTGACACAATCTGGTTATATAAAATACTTATGAACTGGTAATTTCAATATCATCAGTTATCCTTTATAGTAGCGTCCTGTAAGAATTCGACTGGCGCCCTGCACTGTATTCGGGCGCATATGACGGCTTTTTGAAAAAGGAAGGAGACCTGCTATGAAGTACAACAAGACTTACCAGATTGCTTTTGCCGCTCTTTTCGCGGCTTTGTCCTATGCGGTATTTACCTTTGTCCAGATCAAGATTCCCATCGGCGCGGACATGACTTCCATCCATCTCGGGAATGCGGTGGTGGTGCTGGCCGCGCTGGTGCTCGGCGGCCCACTTGGGGGGCTTGCCGGTGCGGTGGGGCTGAGCATAGGGGATGTGATGGATCCGGTATACCTTCCCATTGCGCCGAAAACCTTCCTTTGCAAGATGCTGATCGGGCTTATTGCCGGATTCATTGCCCATAAGCTGGGAAATATCGGAAGCAGCAATGACAGGAGGCATATCCTTGTATGGGTCAGCCTTGCGGCCTTTGCCTCGCTTTTGTTTAATGCGGTCGCGGACCCGGTGATAGGCTATTACTACAAGCTGATGATTCTTGGCCGGCCCGCAGCGAGCCTGGCCATACGCTTCAATTTCCTTTCCTCGGGCATTAATGCCATTATTTCCATGATCGTTTCGGTATTTGTCTATATGGGTCTTTACCCGGCCCTCCGGAGGCAGGGCGGCTATCTGAATCCCGCGACCTGATGATCCATAAATCGAGTAAACTATTGTAAACTATTGTAACGATTAAGAAATGCCGCCTATCCTGCTGTCCGGGACGCCTGGACAGTAAAGCGGATTTTTGAACTGCCCGGTACAGCCGGGCAGTTTTCTTAAGCGGATGATGTTTGCCGGGGAATGGCAGACTTTTCATGTCCTGTGATGAATAGAGGAATTGTACAGATTGTAATACTGTATCTGCCTATCGTTATATTATTAGGGGAACGCTGATTTAAGCGTTTCCGGTGCCGAAAATGCGCCGCGCAGCGGCAAATGTCCTTTGTATTTTTGCGTGTATCATCAGGAAATTCTGATTTAATCAGCATTTCCTTAGCCAGATAAGAACTTTAATAGAGGAGCCATAGAGTTTACGATACCGCAGATGTTTGTTAAGAATAAAAATGGCTCAAAAGCCACTGTAATAGAGGAGCCATAGAGTTTTCGATACCGCAGATGTTTGTCAGGAATAAAAAATGGCTCAAAAACCATTGCAATAGAGGAGGTGTGGATGGCGGGAAGGGCGATGATTGCCATGAGCGGCGGCGTGGACAGCTCCGTTGCCGCCGCGCTTATGCTGGAGGCGGGTTATGACTGCGCGGGCGCTATGATGAAGCTGTATGAGAAGGCGGATGGAGGAGGGGGAGAAAGGAGCTGCTGTACGGCGGATGACGCGGAGGATGCCCGGCAGGCGGCCTGTGCCCTTGGAATTCCTTTTTATGTATTCAATTTCCGTGAAGAATTTGAAAGGGAGGTAATCGGCCGCTTTGTAAGGACATACGAGGAGGGAGGGACGCCCAACCCCTGCATAGACTGCAACCGGTACATGAAGCACAGGATGCTTTTTGAGCGGGCGGCCATTCTGGGCTTTGATACTTTGGTCACGGGGCATTATGCCAGGATCGAGCGTGGCGCGGATGGCCGCTGGCTCCTCAAAAAGGCGAAAAACAGCAGGAAGGATCAAAGCTACGTCCTCTATTTCCTTTCCCAGGAGCAGCTTGCCCGCACCTCTTTTCCCCTGGGCGGCTTTTCCGACAAGGATGAGATACGGGCTATTGCGGAAAAGCATGGCTTTCGGAATGCCAGGAAACGCGAATCCCAGGATATCTGTTTTGTGGATGACGGGAAATACGGGGATTTCCTGGAGAAATATACCGGCCGCGTATTCCCTCCGGGAGATTTTGTGGATGAGGAGGGGCGCGTGCTGGGAAGGCACAGGGGCATTACGCGTTACACGATCGGGCAGCGCAAGGGCCTGGGCCTGAGTCTTAATCAGCCAATGTATGTGTGCCGGAAGGATGTGGGGAGGAATGAGGTGACATTGACAAAGGGACCCGCGTTATACTCTGACGCGCTGCTGGCGGATCATTTCAACTGGATTGCCTGCGACCCTCCAAAGGATCCTTTGCGTGTCACGGCGAAAACCCGGTATCGCGCGAAGGAAAGCCCCGCCACCGTCCGGGCGCTGGAGGATGGCAGCGTGCTGGTCTTTTTTGACCACCCGGAAAGGGCAGTGGCGAAGGGCCAGGCCGTCGTCCTCTATGATGGCGACGTAGTGGTGGGAGGCGGCACGATTCAGTAGACACAAGGGGACGGTCCTTTTGTGTTTTGCAAAACACAAAAGGACCGTCCCCTTGTGTCCCGGCGGTATGCCGTGTCAGGAACGTCCCAGGCGTATCCCGAGGAAGCGGCAGCGGTCGATGCAGGCGAATATTTCCTGCCGTCTGGGCATGGTGAAGCCCGGCGTGACATAGGAGGATTCGCAGAATACGTCCTCCGCGTTTTCTGTAAGCTTTTTCATCAGGAAGTCCACGCATTCGGAAAGGGTCCTTTTTCCGTCAAAGAGGTGCTTCATGGCATAAATCAGGACCCGGCAGAGGGCAGCGGACTGCCCCCCGTCCGCGATCTGTTCCAGATACCTTAACTCCACGTTTTCATGTTCCACAGAGAAGCCGTCCCGCCCGAAGGTCTTGGTCTTGATCCTGTCCCGGAAATTAAATTTCTGAACGGGCTGAACCCTTCGGGCGTAAGAGGGAAGGACAATATCCGTATCCTTTGAGGTAGAGTTTTTGAGCGGATAATCCCGGGCGGCTTCCTTGGCGTCTGCTGTGATATCCTTCGGAACGTAGTGGTCCATCTGGATAATGGTATCCGCAATGTGGAAGAAGGCGCCGAAGCTGCCGGCTACCAGGATGGTGGAGAGGCCGGTCAGCTCCCGCAAGGGGCGTATGCGCTCAATGAAGGGCGTGATCGGTTCCTTGTCCCGGTGAATGACCTTCTGCATCAGCTCGTCCCGGATCATGAAGTTGGTGGCGCAGGTGTCCTCGTCAATGAGCAGGAGCCCGGAGCCGCTTTCCATAGCCTCCACGGTGTTGGCCGCCTGGGAAGTGGAGCCGCTGGCATCCTCCGTGGAAAAGCGGCCAGTGTCAAGGCGGTTGGGCAGGTTCTTTATAAAAAGGGAGATGTCCGTCTCGTGGACGCTCCGCCCGTCTTCTGCGCGTATCTTCATTGCGGAACCGTCCGTAATGACATACTCCCGTCCGTCCCCTTCGATGTGGTTGTACACGCCCAGCTCCAGGGCTTTCAGAAGGGTCGATTTCCCATGGTAGCCTCCGCCCACGATCAACGTGATCCCTTTCCGGATCCCCATTCCCGAGAGCTTCCCATGGTGTGGAAGGGAAAGCTCTACGCGGAGGGAGTCCGGTGACACAAAGGCCTGCGCCCCGCGCATCGGGAGGGCGGAAACGCCGCTGGCCCTGGGAAGGATCGCGCCATCCGCCACGAAGGCGCACAGCCCCAGCTTTTCAATCTCATCCCGAATGAAGGCCTGGTCATCGGAAAGGAAAATGCGCCTCCGCACTTCCTCCGCAATGGCTTCCCGGTAGAAAAGGGCCTCCTTCACGCATTCAGGCAGGAAATTGAAAAGGATCTTAATCAGTTCTCCTGAATTGATGGTACGTCCATTGGCGGGGAAGCCCACTTCCAGCCTGTAGTACAGGGTCCCGTTGTCCTTGTCCACGCGGCAGGATGTCCTTTCCAGGATTTCCTGTCCCGGAGACACGGTGGAGATTAGGCCGCTTTTTCCGGATCCCCTGGCCTGGCGGGTGAATTTCTCCGCCGCCTGATGGAAAGCCCTGGTGAAATAATCCTCCAATGTGGTGCGGCGGTGCTTTTTTGACAGGTAATCCTTTGGGATGGCGGCCTTCGCCCCGGGAACCTCGATGGAGAGGTTTGAGGGGGAGGCGAAGGGATCGCCCTGTACATGGTCAATATGCAGTATATAGTCGGGGAATCGGTAGCTCCCTTTCGTATCCTTGTATGCGGGATAGCCGCGGTGGTCAATAGACAGAAGAAGGGATCGCAGATCTTGGGCACTTTTCATTTTTCACCTCCACAACACACAAGGGGACGCACACAAGGCACACAAGGGGGCACACAAGGGGACGGTCCTTTTGTGTTTTATAACACAAAAGGACCGTCCCCTTGTGTGCCCCCTTGTGTTCGGATAATTTACATCAATACGGGTTCAGTATAACAAAAATGGCCTGTTTTCACAATATCTCTTTGAAGCACACGGGGACGGTCCTTTTGTGTCCAAGACACAAAAGGACCGTCCCCGTGTGCTTGTGGCTGTGTATATCGGACTTGTTCCCGCTGTGACATTATGGTAAAATGCAGATAAAGTTGATATTTTCAGGAGGTATACGAATGTATAAAGTGAAAATGGCGGCTGTTGTTGGGCTTGCCGCATTTGTCATGATCAGCAATGTTTCGTGTACGGGGCAGGCTTCTTCAGAATCATCCGCTCCATCATCTGCCGAAGAAAGCAATAGCAAAGAAAGCGATTCCGAAGAAAGCAATAAGAAAGAAGGCTATACCAAGGAAAGCGCGGCTAATGAAAGCGATAATGATGATAAAAATTATGAAGGTGATGGTGAGGGCGATGGCGGCAATGACTTTGATAATGAGTCGAAAGCTCTTTCGGAGTGGCCGCCAAAGGGCAATTTCATTGATGAATCGGAAAATCATCTGTCTTTTTATGAAATGCGCGTAGAGGATGGCTATGCCAAGGATGGCTGGGGCGTCATGGTCATTATCGGTGAAGATATGTATTTTGGTGACCTGAATGAGGAAGGGGACGGGAGCTTCTCGGGCACGATCAGCACCCTTGACGAGGAAGGAAATCCCTTGAAGCGGATGAAGGTTTCCATTATGGAAGAAAACGGGCAGGTGGTCCTCCATGGTGACGAGGGCAAGGAGTACCGTTTCGATCCTGATGAGACGGATTGCAGCGCATTGATCGGGGAGGTGCTTCCGTTCTTCCAGTATGACAGCATTTACGCGTTTGGAAATCACGATAAGGTGGAAGCGGCAGCGTATAATTATCTTTCCTTTGACAAGACCAATGATTACGATCCATCGAACGTCATGATTCCTTTCGTAAACATTGTGGAGATGGATGAGTCGGATCCGAAGGATGTGCTTCTCTATGGGGATTACTACCTCTTTGAGTTCACGAAGGAGGAGGATGTGCTGCGGGTGGTTTCCGGCGGACATTGCCCCGGCATTATCCATATGGAGCGTTTTGGCGATGATGAAACGGCGGTCTATGATGCCGTCGGAATGGATGAGGCGTATACGGATTCCGATGCCGTGGAGATGTTCGGTGAATACTACGGGAAATACCACGAGCTTTCCTCCGACCCGAAAATATACGAGGAGGGCCTTGCGCAGGTAATCGCGGATTATGTAAGCGCCAATTCGCTGGAAGTTACGAAATACCAGCTTTCGGGGGAGGAGCCGAAGGAACTGCCGGAGTCCCATGCGGGACAGCCCCGGGAGAGGGTTGAGCTCCCTGCCTACGCCTATCCGGATCCTTCCGCAAAAGAGGCCGTAATTTACCAGTACCTTATTGAGAAATACAGTGAGGAACTGGACGCGGATGAACATGATGTCACGATTCCTTATGCCGTCATTATTTCGGAGGATGAGGGCGATCCGGAGGATGTGGTGGTCCTTCTGGATGGCTGGGTGATGTGTTATAACCTTGAGGGGGAGACGCTGGAAATGATGTCCGGAGCGGGGGTCTCGGGCGCCGCCCACCTGAAAAAAACGGAGGACGGGTATGAGCTTATAAGCTTTGATGATGTTTCGGATGGTTCTTCCTATGATGAAAGCGCGAAGCGGATCTTCGGTGATTCTTATGACGATTTTCTGAAGATTGATGAGAAGACGAGGGAAGAGGTCAGGAAGCAGGTTTTGAAGGATTATGTCAGGGGGAATGGTCTGGAAATCACGGGCTACAGGAATTTCGGAACGTCATCGGTGGAGTTCTGACAATCTGACATATCCAGAGCTCACTAGGCTGAAAATATTCAAAAATACAACTATTTAGCATCCTATGCGCAGTTGCCTTAGCGACCGCTTGTATGGGCGTTCAGAGGTGCCTAGTACAGCATTTCATAATTAACTGTGATTTAAAACGTTACCCCAATGGTGTTG
>CAMKKZ010000041.1 GCA_946413525.1 uncultured Oribacterium sp. | reverse complement strand
GGGCAAAGGAAATTACAGCGGCACAATCGAGAAGAGCTTCACCATCACGGCAAAGCCGCTTAGCGGGATTACGGTGAGCCTGTCCTCTGACAGCTTCGTTTACGATGGGACGGCGAAGACCCCGGCGGTGACGGTGAAGGACGGCAGCAGGACGCTTTCGGCCGGGACGGATTATACCGTGAGCTATGCGGATAATGTGAATGTCGGAACAGCCACGGTGACATTGACGGGCAAAGGAAATTACAGCGGCACAATCGAGAAGAGCTTCACCATCACGGCAAAGGCTCTTGCCGAAATAACGGTGAGCATGTCCTCTGACAGCTTCGTTTATGACGGTACGGCAAAGATCCCGGTGGTGACGGTAAGGGACGGCAGCAGGACGCTTTTGTCCGGGACGGATTATACCGTGACCTATGCGAATAATGTGAATGCCGGCACAGCTACGGCAACATTGACCGGCAAGGGGAATTACGGTGGCACGATTACTGAGGAATTTGCCATTGAGAAGGCGGCGCAGCCTTTGACCGTGGTTCTGAAGGAGTCCTCAATATCCGTTGGCAAAAAGACCGGCATTACCGCAGCCGGAAACGAAGGGACGCTTTCCTATAAGAGCGAAAAGACGTCCATTGCCACGGTGACGTCAAAAGGTGCCGTGACCGCAAGAAAAGTCGGCACGGTAAAGATTACGGTGACCGCGGCGGCTACGACAAATTATGAGGAAGCGTCGAAAGAACTGACTTTGAAGGTGACGCCTGCGGCTTCCTCGTCCCTTTCGGTGAATAATACTTCGTCGGGCGTGAAGCTTAGTTGGAAGAAAGTATCTGGCGCCAAAGGCTATTACATTTATCGAAATAATAAAAAGATAGCCACCATTAAGAAGGCGTCCACGCTGAGCTATACCGACAAGAAGGCAAAGAGCAACGGGACAACGTATAAATACAAGGTTTCCGCCTATGCCTCGACGGGAGAGGGTGAGCTTTCGGCAGAAAAGCCAATTTACTTCCTTTCAGTGCCGAAAATCAGTTCCGCGAAAAATTCTTCTTCCAAAAAGCTTAACGTGAAATGGAAAAAGAACGCGGAGGCCACGGGCTACGAAGTCCGTTACGTTACCGGAAAAACGGAAAAGATCAAGAAGATCAAGAAAGCCGGCACCGTAAGCTGTACGATTTCCGGACTGAAGAAGAATAAAACATACAAGGTTTCTGTGAGGAGCTATAAGACTGTCGGGAAGAAGGTCTACTATTCGCCCTGGTCGGCAGCGAAAAGCGTAAAGATTAAAAAATAGGGTAACTATTGCACCCTATATTTGCAGTCGCCTTTGGCGACTGCTCTCATGGGCGTTCAGAGGCGTTTCGGTGGTTCCGGAAAGGAGATGTGGATGCGGAAATATTTGACCTTTCTTGCGGGGGCTGCGCTTTTATTTCTATGTGTCAAAGCCGTGTCTTTAAGGTTTTATAATGCTGCCGCGGCAGAATTAGACCCTCATGCGTCTCAGCAAATGGGAGCAGGCCAGGAAGATTGGGAGAATGGTCCGGGAGCGGCTTTTTCACAGGCATCTTCTGACGCGCAAGCCGCTGCCGGCAGCATGGATTCCTTTGGAGGTCAAAATGACGCGGATGGCCAAACGTCGCAATTGGCTTATGGCACGGATTCATCCGGCACTGCCCCCGTCCTGCCGATGCTGCCCTCCGATGAGGACGAGGCCGGGGAATCCGGGGCAGAGTCGGGAATAAAAGCCTTTTCCGGCCTGCTGCCTTCGGATGATGGGGGCGGGAATAATGCTGCCGGGAATGCGGCGGATACTGGCGTATCATCAGGTAATATTTTTCCTATTCTGCCGGGAGTACAGAATTCCGATAACGGAAACGCGTCAATGAATCCTGGACCCCATCAGGACATGTCAGAAGCCTCCTTCTGGCAGAATCCGTCCCAAGGGGAGGACAATTCAGAGGATGGGAATGTCCAGGGTGAAGGAGCGGGATCCGGAATCGCGGGACAGGAGTTTTCGGAGGCGCAGGAAGCAGGCGAGGGAACAGAGGAGCAGGAAGCAGGGACGCAGGCTGTGATTCCAGAGGCTCAGGACGACGGCTCTTCCTCTCAAACCGGGAGTCAGGAAGGGGATGGCTCCCGGCAGCCTGAGCGGCAGGAAGAGGGCGATGGCTCATCCTGGCAGCCGGAGGCTCAGGAGGGGGACGGCTCCTCACGGCAGGAAGCGGCAGGGGATGATTCCGGCGCGGGAGAGGAAGAAAATCCTGCCTCTATGGAGATTCCGGATCCCCTTGCGGCGATTCCCTATGGTTACGAGCTTCCGCTTGTCGGGGCAACTGGCTTTTCCCAGGTAGAACTTACCTTCGGGCAGAGCAGGCTGAAGAGAGGCGAGGCATTCAGCATATTGGGAGAGTTGGAAAATACCCTGCTTATCCGTCTTCAGGACGGCATGGAAGGGGAAATAGACAAAAGCTACTGCCTCGTGAACCTTCCGGACATCCTTCCGTCCATAATTTACGAAAACAATAACGGCCACATTTCCCTTTTTACGAGCGGGGGATATGATCTTCCTGGAATCAGCTTTCAAAAGCTTTACCATTCGACATACTACAATAACCGCTTCGGAATGAACAGGGACGTGGTGCCGGTGCTTTTCGAGATGACAAAGAAGGTGGCGGCTGCTCAGAAAAACGCTTTGCGCCAGGGGGATTGCCTGAAGCTCTATGAAGCTTACCGGCCATACGAGGTAGAGGAAAATGTGCATAACGCGCTGTCAGCCCTGATAAGGGAAAACCGCGCGGCCAGGGATTACGTTAACCGTGACCAGCAGGGCGGCCGATGGGGGGAGAACTGGTTCATGGACAGGAATTATTATTCACATCAGAGGGGCTGCGCCATTGATGTCGGCCTCGTCAAGATCTTAAGGAGCGAGGTGCGCGAGATGGATGGTTATACCTATCTTTCGGCCAAATCCTTTCGCGATTACGAGATGCCCAGCCGTGTCCATGACCTCAGCACCCGCTCCGTGATATTGAGCAAGACGGCGGACAGGATGGAGAGGGATTCCTGGAGGAACATCGCGCCGGCACAGGGCGCGACGGATGGCGCGCTAAGGCTGCAGCAATACTGCGCGAATGCCGGCATGACTCCGCTTGCCTCGGAATGGTGGCATTTTGTGGATCTTGATGCCTACCGGCTGACCAGGAATACCTCGGGGCATGGGAGATACTATCTGGAGGGATGCAGCTCATTTTGACAAATCGATTCATAGATTCAGCGGTTCCTCTTGCTTTTTAGCCCATAGAAGAAAGAATTCACATAGAATTCACACTGGGAGGCCATATAGGAGTTATAAATCTTTATCCTGTGGACGAAATGTAATAGTAGTGATATAATTAATCATGCATTATCACAATTACCTTTTGCGCATTGAGCCGATTTGCGTAACTATTCAGTTAGCATCTTGCGCTTGCCGCAAGGTGCGTATGAAAGCGTCGAAAAGCCCGCCTCGGGCGTACTCGGAATGCGCGTAAGCGCCACGCCCGAGGCGTAACTGTTCAGCTTGACTGAACAGTTACCGATTTGCCCAACAGGCCGTTTGTGATGTCCGAAATCAGAGTGGTCAACACCTGCTTTGATTTGACTACTTAGTTATGACTGCATTGATTTGACTGCTTTGTTTTGGCTACTTTTTGATAGGAAAGGATTTTGATGCTTCTTATTGATGCCTCAAAGCCGGGAATTATTCCCGCACGGGCTATATCAATCAGAAAGGGGTAAAGGAGGAGTGAAAATGAAAAAGAGTGGTGCTCAAAGGATGGTAGCTGTTTTGATGGCGGCAGTGGTTATGGCACAGACGCCTGCAGTTTCTGTTTTGACAAGTTACGCCGCTAGCGATGATGACAAGGACTACAGTCTGGGCGGTGCCTATTGGGATGTGGCGGACGGCAGGGCGAGGGCTTCCTGGGACAAATCAGAATCATCCCAGAGCTACAAGGTCCAGCTTTACAGGAATGACAAAAAGCTTGGAAGTTCCGTGGTCGGCAAGACCAATAGCAATGAAGGTTATTATGATTTTACCAGTATCATTGTCAAGGAAAATAAAACCGGCACGTACAAGTTCATTGTAAAGGGAACGAAGAAGCAGGATGGGGAGTATCCCGAGGCGGAATCGGATGAACTGGAAGTTGATTCCGATTACATGAAGGAGTTGAAGAACGCGAACAAGAGTTCTAGCTCCAGTTCGAGTTCCAGTTCCAATAAATCATCTTCCAGCTCCAGCTCCAGTTCGAGTTCGAGTTCGAGCTCCAGCTCCAACCAATCAAGCAGCAGTTCTTCCGGAAGTTCGACAAACTCGTCCAATACGACGACCCAGGCTGCCCAGGCTCCCTCAGGGCCGACTGCGGCTTCCAACAAGGTGGATAATTCTGATCTGACTGGCTACTCCACCCCCGGTGTGGAGGCAGCGACAGGTGGTTCTGGCTCCTCAACCGCGACAACGCTTACAGGCGTCTGGCAGAACGATGGCTATGGATGGTATTACAAGCTGGCCAATGGCTGGTTCCCGATCAACGGCTACTGGTACCTCTTCGATGCGAATGGATTTGCGCTGACAGGATGGCAGGAAAAGGACGGAAAGTCCTACTATCTTGCTCAGATCAACGATCCCAACGGTTATCCCGAGGGCGCCTGCTACATGGGAAGAAAGACTCCGGATGGTTATGACGTGGATGCCAGTGGGGCATGGATTCATTAATTGAATGTGACCCGGGGCATATATCCACGTTAGAGAATACCTCGTATTCGTTCCTGCTTTGCCGCTTGCGGTTAAATCTTTACGTGCCGCCCGTTTGACAACTCATTATATAACAGGGAGAAAAAGGTATGAAAAACAAAATTCGAATTCTGCTCCCGTTCGCGCTTTTGCTAATCAGCGCAATGCTTCTTTACCTGCTTGCTTTTTCAGAGAGGGGGGCAAAGCCTGTCCTTTTGGAAAATCCCGTGGGGATGGAAGAGGAAGCGGAAGCGGACGGAGATTACGTGTACATTGAGGAGGCTCTTGTTCCCCTTGCGGATGGACCAATGTCCGGCGGCGCTTCACCCTTTGCCGATGAGATTGCGTCCATGGTGAATAACGCCCGCGCGGGTGCCGGATTAATGCCTCTCCGTGTTGATCCCGCCCTTAATACCGCAGCCCAGATCAGGGCTGCTGAGTGTGTTGGGTGTTTTAGCCATACAAGGCCGGATGGAAGCAATTGCAAGACAGTTCTCGCTCAGGTAGGCGTAAATGCGGGCTATACTGGCGAAAATGTGGCAAGCGGCTATTCGGATGCGCGGAGCGTGTTTGACGGATGGATGAACTCCGAAGGTCACCGTGCCAATATCATGAATCCCAGGTTTACAAGGATCGGTGTTGGCTCGTCACCTAATTCCGGGAACCAGTATCGTGGCTATGCCTGGGCACAGGTATTTGCCTGTGATTGAGTGGACTTGACCGGACATAGGAAGATAGCAGAAGCTATTAGTAAGGTATCAGGAAGAAATAAAAAAACGAGCAGGGAGTGGTTGAAACCTCCCTGCTCGTTTTTTTGTAACTATTCAGCACCCTCTGGATTTCAGAGAATTCCAAATGAAAAGCAAGCTTTCCATTTGGAATTCTCTGAAATCCAGAGGGCGGACAAGGCGCGGAGCGCCTCTGAATGCCCACATGAGCAGTCGCCAAAGGCGACTGCGAATAGGGTGCTGAATAGTTACGTTTTTTTATTATCGCATGGGCTGCGTAAGGAAATATTCCGGCTTACGCCGGACGCAGCCCCGCGGGCGAGTAGGGTGCGATTTCATCTTCCCTACTCGATTTTCCATAGAGCCATATGGAATGCGATAAAGCATGCGTTATGACAACAGCTCCAGCAGCTCTTCCTTGGAGAGGGAGAGGAGAGATTCCCCCTGTCCTTCCAGGATGGCATCCGCCAGATCCTTTTTGGCCTCCTGCATATGCAGTATCTTTTCCTCAATCGTATCTTTCAGGATGATGCGGTAGACGGTTACCTGCTTCGTCTGTCCGATACGATGCGCCCTGTCCGTAGCCTGGTTCTGGGCGGAAAGATTCCACCACGGGTCATAGTGGATGACCATGTCGGCTCCCGTCAGGTTCAGGCCCGTTCCCCCTGCTTTCAGGGAAATCAGGAATACAGGCACATCTCCTTCGTTGAAGGCATGGACCAGGCTGATGCGCTTGTCCTTCGGGGTCTGCCCGATAATTTTATAAAAGCGAATGTTTTCCCTGGAAAGATCTTCTTCCAAAAGCGCCAGCATGGAAGTGAATTGGGAGAAAATCAGCATCCGATGCCCGCCATCGATGGCACTTTTGATGAGCTCAAGGCACGCTTCCCTTTTGGCGCTTTCCCCATGGTAATTCTCCAGCACAAGGGAAGGATCACAGCAGATCTGCCTTATCCTGGTCAGCTCCGCCAGGATGCGGAGCTTGTCCTCGCCCTTGTTGCTTATCTGTCCGATCATGCGCTTCATATGGACTACCTGGCCGTCATAAACTTTCTGTTGTTCCCCTGTAATCCTTGCGTACCGGACCTCTTCCAGTTTCTGGGGCAGGTCTTTCAGAACATCCTCCTTCTTTCTCCTTAGAATAAATGGGCCGGTGAGCTTTTTCAGCTTGTCCGTTGCCTCCTTATCCTTTCCCTTTGTAATGGGAATTTCAAAACGTTTGACAAATTCATCCGATTTGTACAGGAAGCCGGGCATGAGGAAGTCGAATATGCTCCAAAGCTCCGACAGGCGGTTTTCAATGGGCGTTCCCGTCAGCGCGAAACGGTGGGCGCTGCGGATGGTTTTTACGGCCTTGCTGGCAATGGCCTTCTGGTTTTTGATATACTGAGCCTCATCCAGGACGCAGGTATAAAAATCCAGCCCTTCATATTGCGAAATATCCCGCTTCAGGAGGTCATAGGATGTGACATAGACATCATAAACATCATTTTTTTCATCAGCGTCATCATCATTCGTTGACTTGATGCCGCTGGCATTGACGCCTTCCTGATGACCCTCCGATGGTAGAAGGGGGACATCAGGATTCGATTCCCCTTCCACAATGACAGTCTTCTCGGCCGGATCAGGAAGAATGGGATTTCCTTCGGAATTCACCTCGTGAAGGGCCTGGAGCGCCTTCTTGCGGGAAGACAGGTTTCCTGCCAGGGCCATCGTCCGAAGCTCCGGGGCAAAACGGCGGAGCTCCTCCTGCCAGTTATAAACAAGAGAAGCGGGACAGACGATCAGGGACGGCTTTCGGTTGCCGTGTTCCTTTGCGGAAAGCAAGACCGAAATCATCTGAAGAGTTTTCCCAAGGCCCATTTCATCGGCCAGGATCCCCCCAAAGCCGGCGCCTTCCAGCGTGCGCAGCCATTTATGGCCATAGGACTGATAGGGGCGCAGTACATCCGAAAGCTCCTCCGGAATGTCATAGTCCGAATCATTTATTGTCCGGAAATTCTTCACCAGGTTTCGGTACGTCCTGTCCCTGGATGACGCGATGGAATCATGCTCCTCCAGCAGCCTGTCCAGGTACAGCGCCCTGTAAACGGGGATATGGGCCTTTTCCCGGATGACATCCAGGGGGGCCAGCTCCATGCCTTCCAGCAGCGTTTCGATTTCCCTCAGGCTTTCGTCTTCATCCAGGTTGATGAATTCGCCGTTGGCCAGCCTGTGATACCGTTTCTTTTTCTTATAGCTTTCGAAGAGGGCAACAAGCTCGTCCTCGCTTAAATTCTGTGAGGTGATGGAAAGATCCATGATGCCGCTTTCGATGGAAATCCCGACCTTCATCGTAGGAATGGAGCGCACCCGCTGCTTCTGGAAGGAGTCCGTCGCCCGGATCTCGCCGTAGCGGGAGAGGAGGGGGATGCCTTCGGTGAGAAAACGGTACAGGAAATCCTCATCCGCGATATTCATGAAGGAAATGCTTTTACTGTCATATTCAGGTAAGTATTCCTGAATGACGGAGATGACCCGGTCCTCCTGCAAGACATCCCGGTAGCCATCGAAATTATTTTCTTTTCCTGATGTGGGATTCAATGCGGTGGTCGGAGCGGCTTCATTCCCCAAGGCGGCTTTGAAGCCTTTGTTCACTGTCTTTTTTCTCTCAGTACTGTTTCGCCTGCTTCGAAGGTCATATTTCGCGTCCCCATAGGAAACCCTGCCGCGGCAGGAGATGACGTCCTTATCCAAATCCAGGAAAAAAGTGAAGGAGGGCTCGGGCGGAAGGTAGGCAGAGGCTTCATCGCCGCACCTGTCTTCAAATTCCACGCTGGGGTTTTCCATCAGGCTTGGCAGCACCCGGTAATAGAATTCATGCAGCTTGTCCAAACCGACCTGGAAGCGGAAATAGCCGGACGGGTCCGCCACGTATCGGAAAGGGGCAAGGGCAGCCTCCTCCTCCTCGGAAACCCGGCTTAAGTACTCGGAGTTCAGGATATAATTGTCACTGCTTCCATCAATGAGGACAGGGACAAAGCCCGAAACGGCAATGCCGGCGAATTTCCCCCTGGCATCCGAGAGACGGTCCGAAAGAAGCCGGAAGTGCAGCCTTGTGTGGCCTATGCGGATGGAGGCGTTCTTCACGTTGTTTGTTTTGTCCTGGTATTCACATTCCGTTCCTTCGGCAAGGTCATAGAAGCTGTCCAGCACGGAGCCCGCCAGCTCCTGCTGCCAGGAAACGGAAATGCTTGGAGTGGAATAGCCGTAATTTTTCCTGGAAAGCTTGTCATTTACGGTAAAGATCTCGTTGACCCTCCTTTGGATGAACTGCATCCAGACCAGGGAGGAGTCCGTGACCTCCTGTTTGGAGAAATCCAGGGATTCTGTTTTTGACAGGTCGAGGGTATCCTCGCTTCCCACCGCTTCCACAAAATCCTCCAGGTTCCTCAGGACATACATGCGGCTGCCGACCTTGCCTATTTTGAAGGAAAGCTTTGCCATGCCCTGATCCACGGAAATTCTGGGTTCTATATTGATGATCTTCTGCTTTTCTTCCTTTTTGGCTTTGGAAGCGGAAGAGCGGATGTGCTTTCTTTCCGACTTTTCCAGATGGCTGAAGAAATCCAGAGCGGCCTTGTCCGTCTGATCTTCAATCTTTTCATTGGCAAGGGCGTATATGATCTCCCCAAAAAGGAGGAGCTCGTATTCATCAAGGAATCCGTTTTCCTTTCCTCTGCGCTCCACCCTTTCGATGCCTCTGCCATAGACATAATGTACCTGGTCTTCTATCGAATTTATCTTTGTGGCTCCCAACACGCAGCTTACGCTGCCGCTTTCGAGGCTTCCGACAAAGTTGCAGGAAGCATGCAGACTTTTCACCCCTGTCCTGGACTTGTCCACATGATAGGAAAAATCATGAAGACAGTTTGCCTTTTTCAGCCTGTCCGCCCGATCGGTATAATAGAGGTTTGTCTGGCAGGAGGACAGGATCTTTTTAAGGTCAAAGAACACAAGGCCATTGGAATCCCAGAGATTCTTGAAATAATCCAGCGCGGGAAAAACATTCGATGCCTTCGCGGCCCATTCCTTCTCCCGGCTTTCATGGTCTTCTTTAATATCAAGGATGAGAAGGCGGCTTCTCCACTCCGTATCTGTTTCCTCAAGAATCCATGGGCCGTGGCTTTTCTCCCATTTGTAAAGAACGGCCGCAATATGGCTGCATAATATGTTCCTTCTTCCATCGGGACAGCTGCAGTTCATGGAGGCATTTTTCCAACTGTCGCCATAACGGGTAGGCGCGTTAGAGATTGTGACTGAATAAAAATTCCTGCCTTTATCCATTACATTGGCCTGGCAGTGCTGTTTGGAATTACCATACCAGTAAGAATAATTTTTTAAATCCATGACTTTCTTCTGGTATTTCTCGCCGGAAACCTCTTTGACGACCGATTCGGGAAAAAGCACCCTCCAGTCCGCGTTTTGGCTTAGTCGTTTCCTGCTGTTTAAGCCCATAAGAGCTTCATCATTCTTGTCTTCCAATTTCAATTTTACCCCCAATCCTTTTCCACTATTAGAATAGTTTTATGCCACGCTGATCCAGTATTCCTTGTCCCTGGCTACGGCTCCGCCGTAAAAGCCCAACATCCCCCCAGGGAAATTCCGGCGTTCGTTTTCGTCCAGTTCCGAAAGATCAGAAAAACTGTAGTAGTCCGTTGTCCCTCCGAAATCGTATGTTTCGGAATAAAAAACGTCCAGTATCGTTGCGGAAGGATAATCATACCTTATATAGAAGTTGCCATTCAACCGGATGCTTTCGTCAATGGAGCCGAAGGGAAGGATCAGGTTGAGGATCCAGGGGCTTTCCTTCCCCCTCAGGCGGGCTTTTTGAAGCGCTGCTTCCCGAGCCTCTGAATCGCTGGCGGAGTGAAACGGCTCCTTTGCAGGAGCTTGTTCCGCTTTTCGAAATCCTTCTGTAATGGACTTTTGTGGCTCCTCCGTAAGGGCTTGTTCCGTTTCCTCCGCAAGGGCTTTAGCTGGTTTTTCCGTTTCCAAAAGAGGAGACGCGGAATTCCGCCAACTCGTTCCGCTATATTCAGAAGAGAAGCCGGATCCTCTGACGCTTTTCAGAATATGAAAGGATATCCTGTTTCCGTCCGGATCTTCAAAAAGCTCCTCATGCCCAAGGATGGCCTCTTTGTCTTCGCTGTGGTTTTCCGCCAGGTTATAAAGATTCTTTGCCCCGTAATAGCTCAGATGGTTCTGGGCGGAAAGGAAGATTTCCCTTGCAATGCCATCCAGCTCCCTTTGTTTCAGGGCTTTCCTGTGGTTCAGGACGGCAACAAAGGAAATGCTCATCAGCGCGCTCAGGATTGCCAGCGCCGTGAGGAGCTCCGCCAGCATAAAGCCGCCCTGCGTCCATCTTTCGTAATGTTTTGGAGCGCTTTCATTCTGTTTGTCAGACCGAATCTTACCGTGCTTTATCCAATCGCAATATTGATCTGCGTTGTCAGGCTTCATATTGTCCTTTCTTCCGCCTCTTTCTCTTTTTGTGATTACTCAGCACCCTTTAAGCCTGATATATCGTTGCAGTTAATTCTCGCGAAGATTGCAGGCCATGATGGGGTAGCTTGTGATTTCCGTGATCGTGTTGATCGTTCCGTCCTTCTCTTTTTTTCTGACTGCCAAATTGTTGACTGTGAAAAAGCCATCCGCGTAATTATAGCTGATGGATTCCATCTCGGTAAATAAGCCGGCGGATGACTGTTCGTTCACCAATGGGATGGAAGAGGAGGCTTTCCCGGGACTGTCGGTCCCGTCATGTTCCAACAGCATGATTCCGTGCTGAATAGAAGCGTCATTCCTGTCTCCTGCATCGTATTGCGCATACTCCGGCAGGTCTTTTTCATTCCGCAGGCTTTCCCAGCGCTGGTTTTCCCCATTTCGGTAGGTCCTTACAATATGACGCATTTCGGAATCGCTGCCGCCGCCCCTTTGCCCGACGGTTTCTATATCCACCGCGAGATCCAGCCTGTGGCGTATGAGGGACAGGGTCGTGGCAGCGAGAAGCTCGGCATTTGTCCTGTCGGTAATGCGGATATAAGCGTTTCTGGCGACAGGTATGCATTGGGCCGCCAGTGCTGTCAGCAGGGAAAAGATCAGCGTGGCCAGCAGCGTCTCCGCAAGGGTGAAGCCGCCCTGCCCAAAGATTTTATTATTATCTGAGACATTGTCATTATACGGGCTAATACCGCTTAAGGAGGCCTTGCCGGTCCCTTTGAAAAGAAGCTGTGTTATCATATTATTGCCTGTTTTTTATGAAAGACCTCGATGCGGTCATGCTATCTGGGAAAATAACTTATGATGTAATTTGGTTCTTCAATGTAGTAAAAATCAGCATCCAGACCGTTCCCCCCATCCTCGTCCGTCAGGGCAAGGGGAAGGCCTCCGCCGGAAGGAAGCAGTTGTACCGTTCCGCCATCCTCAGCCTCCTTTACCCCGTTTACGCCCGCATCCTTCTTCATCAGTGAGGTGATTCCATCATAATAATTCTGAAATGCTTTATGCGCCTGCAGAGTCATATGTGACGCGGCGCTGATCATCCCGACCAGAATCAGCATGGCCAGGGCTCCGATAAGGGAGGCCAGCAGCACCTCCGCAATCGATTCGCCATTTCGATCCCGCAGTTTTCCATGCAGGGCGCAAAAGAATCCTTCCCTGTTTAATTGCATGGTAAAGTCTTTCCTTCTTTTGTTTTCAAAATTAATAATCATATTGAAACGATTATTAATGTTCTCTTTGATTCGTTCAATCACCGGACGTTTCTTTTTAATCTTATCTATATTCATGCTTTTCTATAGCTTGCTAAGGACAGCTCACCTGTTCAGGACGCTGTCCGTCCAGTGGAGGGTGTAGACCTCCTGTGTTGTCGATAACGTCGTCCGAGTCTGTGTGCGTTTTTCCTCGTCTGTACTGTAGGAGATGTCACTGTGGGCAGAGGTGGATATGCTCATTTCCATGGGAGAATGAAGGCTGAGATTCAGGCGGCCATCTTTTGAAAGAAGGAAAAGAAGGGATCCATCATCATGCATCATGATTTGTACGTCCACGTCCATGTCATCAACCGCTTTCTCCAGCCCACCCTGCGCAAGGGGAAGCTTTGGCTGAAGCACACAATCCATGCAATACTCCAGGCGGCCTTCGCCCCCCTCCGTGCTGCTTTTCGTTTCCGCCAATGGAAAAAAATCCCCTTTTCCATATCCCATTGTACCCTCAGCGCCATCCATGAGGAAGAGCACGTATTCCGCAGCGGCCCTTTTCAGGACGGGGAGCAGGGCGGCCGTGCCATACAGAAGCTCTTCTCCGAGGATGATACCGTCCGGGGAGAAATTCAGCTTGGAAGAGATGCTGGTTTTCTTCTCATTTTTCTTATCCCAATCACCCTCCCTGATTCCCTCTTCACCTTTCGCGATATTCCGGGTGTTGGTGCTTTCCGTCACCGTAGTCCTGATAATGATGACTTCCGCGTCATCCATACGGCTTTTCAGAAGATCGGCTGCTGAAAGGAGGCTGTAATAATCCTGATCCTGGGCATGAGGGCTGGCTATCCGTCCGGCCGCGGCCGAACCGGCCGCAAGGACTATGGAACCTACCACGGAACAGACGAGGAAGAGGAGCAGGGCCATGGCAAGGGAAGCACCGGATTCTTCCCTTAGCCTTGACAAATCCTTTCCGTATGAAGACAGGTGAAACATGGCAGCTCCTTGTCTATTATTATCAAAGGCCCACGCCTTGCGTATGCGGCAAGGCGGCCTGGTTTATGTGGGTATTTGCAAAAACAAAGCTTAGGTTTTCCCGCGGCACAAGGAATACCGCGGGAAAATCCGAACAAAACATACCTGAAGGTATATCTTGTTCGGACGCATCCCTTTGGGATGCGCCAAATACGGAATTAACTATGCCTGATGCATAGTTAATTCCTACAAAAAGATACGTTAAAATGATTGTGGGAAATATGATTATAAAAAATAAGGAAACGCCTTTACGGACGTTTCCTTAAATTATATCGCCATAGGCAGATTGAGTCAACAAGATGGATTTTACAATTGAGTTTTCCCAGGATTTTCCTGCCGTTCCTTTCCCCGTCCGATTATTCCTTCTCAAAATACTCGACGCGACAACTGTGTTTCTTTTCCTTTTCGTCATAATTGATGGCAACGAAGACCAGCTTCCCCCGGTAATGTGAGAGAGAAGCAAAATATTCCTTCTCCTTAATCTGTGTAAGGGCACTTTCTACACAGGAATTACGTTTTAATTCTATGATCATGGCCGGCCGTTCTTTTTTTACCGGGATAAAAACCATGTCCGCAAAGCCCTTTCCCGCTGTCATTTCCCCTATGAGTGTATATTCGTTAAGCGCATAGATATACGACAGGTATATGGCACTTTGAAGCACATCCTCATTATTATAGCTCCGGTTGCTGCTTACATGAATATGGCTTTCATCCAAAGCCTTTGCTACAGCTTCCGAGTCGCCTTTAATCGTATCCGAAAGCAGCTTCCTCGATTGCTCTATGATCTTTGCCGTCATGCGGTATTCTTCATCGATTTCAATCGCGTTAAACCATTCCTGCCGTACCTCCCTGTTCGGGATTCGGCAGGTCCTGTCTTCGTCATTATAGGCAAGATAGCCGAGGTGTATGAGGTAAGTGAAGATATCCCCCTTTGTATGGAAGGATGTCATGGTGTTCAGGTAGCTCGTCACGTTCACGTCGACATTTTCCCCGGAAAGCATCCTTGTCACATCCTCCTTCATGCCATCCGGGTTCTCCCGAATTCTTTCAGCAATGGATTCATAACTCGACGTCATGCTCCAATAACTGCCGAAGCATTTTTTTCGGATGCATTTCATTACGGATTCCGGATTATAGATTTCAATGCCGTGCTGCCTGTAGCCATCATACCAGAGGCGGCACTCCTCAAAGCTTATGCCATGTCTGTCACAAAGCTCCCTTACTTCTTCTCCGGTAAAGCCGATATATTGCGCGAGCTCTTCCGCGTCAAGCACGGTATATTCATAGAAGTTGTTGAGCTTAGACTGAACCTTGTCCCTTACTACCGGGAGGATTCCGGTCAGATAGGCCAGGGAGATGGCGGGACGGAGGGTGTCGCTCTTGAAGAGCCCGTTCAGAAAGCCAAGATATTGATCAAGCAGCTTTTCCGAAGCCCTTTCCCTTACCAGGACATCATACTCATCTACTATGATGACAAATGTTTCCCTGTATTTGGCATATACGCGGAGGAGGCTCCTCGCGAGGGAATCCGTCTCCTCAATTCCGGCATCAGGGAATGATGACGCAAGCTCTGTTTTTATTTCCTTTGTCAGGATCCTGATCAGGGAATCTTTTTCCTCAATGCTTTGGGCCTCGCTGTTCATGTCTATTTTGATGACATTGTATTTGTTCAGCTTTTTTTCAAAGCAGCTGTCCCTGGCAATCTTGAAGCGGGAGAACAGTTCCCTGGAATCACAGCCTTTGGAAAAGTATGCGGAAAGCATGTTTCCGGTAATGGTCTTTCCGAAGCGCCTCGGGCGGGAGATGCAGATGTATTCGTTTCCGGTATCCATGAATCTCCCGACATCTTTTATCATCATCGTTTTGTCAACATAGATGGGCTGGCTTATATGTTTCCTGAAATTTTCATTATCCGGATTCAAATATATTCCCATAAGTGTATTCCCAATAGCTTCCTTACAATACTAAAGGTAACGAACTATACCTGATTTTTCTGCGGCGTTCCCTGTGCCGCAGAAGAAATCCAGATATTAACTATGCCTGATGCATAGTTAATACCTGCGATAAAAGAACCGCCGGCCGCCGAAGGCCTGGGAGGCATCCGGCAGCCGGCGTTCTCATGAAAAGCCGGAGGCGCTTACGCGCCTTTTCTTATCGCGGAGCCGTGGAAAGGAAGATCTTGCCTTGCGGCAACCGGCGGCTCACGGGCAGGCAGGGGGGATTTCTTCGCCCCTGCTCGATTCTCAATTGTCAGTATATCACTTCCTGTTGAAGGCGGCCTTCCCGGGATATACCGCTGCATCGCCGAGCTCTTCCTCGATGCGGAGGAGCTGGTTGTACTTCGCGACACGCTCCGAACGGCTCGGCGCGCCGGTCTTGATCTGGCAGGTGTTCAGCGCCACGGCCAGGTCGGCGATGGTGGTATCCTCGGTCTCGCCGGAACGATGGGAGGTGACGGCAGTATAGCCGGCCTTGTGAGCCATCTTGATGGCCTCGAGGGTCTCGGAAACGGAGCCGATCTGGTTCAGCTTGATCAGGATGGAGTTGCCGCAGCCATTGTCGATTCCCTTCTTCAGGCGCTCAACATTGGTGACGAAGAGGTCGTCGCCCACGAGCTGCACTCGTCCGCCGAGCTTCTCGGTCATCTTCTTCCAGCCCTCCCAGTCTTCCTCGTCCAGGCCGTCCTCGATGGACCAGATCGGGTACTTGTCAATGAGGGACTCCCAGTGGGCGATCAGCTCATCAGAGGTGAAGTCCTTGCCGGATTTCGGCTGATGGTAGAAGCCCTTGCCCTTTTCGCTCTTCCATTCGGAGGAAGCGGCGTCCATAGCCAGAACGAAATCCTTGCCCGGCTCGTAACCGGCATCCTTGATGGCCTTGAGGATGTGCTCGATGGTGTCCTCGTCGGATTCCAGGTTCGGAGCGAAGCCGCCTTCATCGCCGACCGCGGTCGTGTTGCCTTCCTTCTTGAGGATGCTCTGAAGGGAATGGAAGACCTCGGTGCACCAGCGGAGACCCTCACGGAAGGAAGGAGCGCCTGCCGGCATGATCATGAATTCCTGGGTATCCACGGAGTTGGAGGCATGGGCGCCGCCGTTCAGGATGTTCATCATGGGAACCGGGAGACGGTTGCCGTTGGCGCCGCCCAGGAAACGGTAAAGGGGTACGCCCAGGGCTTCGGCGGCTGCCTTTGCGCTGGCGATGGAAACGGCGAGGATGGCGTTGGCACCGAGATTTGACTTGTCCTTTGTCCCGTCGGCCTTCAGCATGGCGGCATCCACTGCATATACATCCTGGGGATCCATGCCCTTGATCGCGTCCGCGATGACGGTATTAATGTTATTGACAGCCTTTGAAACGCCCTTCCCGCCATAACGGCTCTTATCCCCGTCACGGAGCTCAAGGGCTTCGAATTCGCCTGTGGACGCGCCGCTGGGAGCCGTGCCCCTGCCAACGACACCATTGGTCAGATAAACCTCTGCCTCAACTGTGGGATTTCCTCTGGAATCAATGATTTCCCGTCCGATGACTTTCTCGATTTCAAGATGCTTCATTAGAATTTACCTCTTTTCATGATAGTAGGTGATAGTGGCAGGGAATGGGGGAGCGGCTTCCGCGTAAGAGCGGCAGGCTCGTTCCGGTCAGCCCTGACTATATGTCTGCATTCCTTAAATACTAAATCATCATGCGTGCCCGTGTCAAGTGCCTGCTATAAGCATTATTATATTACCGTCTTCCCCGGTTAATGACTATGCCTCCACACCTATTAGTCAGGAATTAAAACGGTCCAGGAACCACTTTAATAATGGAGAGGCATGGTCGGGAATAAGCGGCTGATAATACAGTTGATGATTGTGGAAATGATGTTATAATAAAAAGTAATGTTTCACCTGAAAGGCATATCAGCTTGCTAAAAGCGGCGGACAGTATTTTCTGAGCCGTCCGATGCCTTCGGAAAGAGTCTGTTCAGCAATGCCTGGCTCAATTACGGCAGATGTATGACGGGTATCATTTCCATCCGCGGAAAAAGGGTGTAATAGGAGAGATTATTATGAAGGAAGAAGAGAGAGGGATTGCGTCGTACATCGACCATACGATTTTGCGGGCGGACGCGACGGAGGATGAGGTCAAACAGTACTGCAGGGAGGCGCGGGAGCATCATTTCCATTCCGTCTGCGTCAATTCCTGCCATGCGGCGCTGGTCTCCCGGGAGCTAAAGGGCAGCGGGGTCAAAACCTGCTGCGTCGTCGGCTTCCCATTAGGCGCCATGCTGACGGAAGCCAAAGCCTTTGAGGCATCCGCCGCTGTCCGGGAGGGGGCAGACGAGATTGACATGGTCATCAACATCGGGGCTCTGAAGGAGGGCAGGGACGGCTTTGTGGAAGAGGATATCCGGGCAGTGGTAAAGGCGTCGAAGCCAGCCATTGTAAAGGTGATCATCGAGACATGCCTGCTTTCGGAGGAAGAGAAGAGGATGGCGTGCCGTCTTGCCGAATCTGCCGGAGCGGCCTTTGTGAAGACTTCCACCGGCTTTTCCTCCGGCGGCGCGACTGCGGAGGATGTCCGGCTGATGAAGGAGGAGGTGGGGGACAGGCTCAAGGTCAAAGCGTCCGGCGGCATACGCACGCCGGAGGCTGCCAGGGAAATGATTTCCGCCGGAGCGGATCGTCTCGGCGTGAGCGCGGGCATGAAGGTCCTTTGAGCATCGGCATGTTGTCCGGGTCCATGTTCCAAATATTGTAACTATTGAGCACCCTATTCGCAGTCGCCTTTGGCGACTGCCCATGTGGGCGTTCAGAGGCGCTCCGCGCCTTGTCCGCCCTCTGGATTTCAGAGAATTCCAAATAAAAAGCAAGCTTTCCCTTTGGAATTCTCTGAAATCCAAAGAGTGCTGAATAGTTGCCGGATTTTACAGAATACAGGTATGCCGTTATGCCTGCCGGGTCAGCATTTCCGCATAAGCGCGGAGCTTTTGCAGCGTTTCCTCCTGGCTTTCGCCGGAAGAGGAATTCGCGGCATTCCCGAGATAATTAAGGAGCGCTGCCGTCATGTTCTCCTCATCCACATAGAAGGCAAGAGCCTTTGGCACGGTGCAGACCAGCATGGCTCCGCAGCCCTCTTTGGCATAGAGAAGCACATTTTCGGGAATTTGCTCTGACAGGACGACCCGATAATTCTCCTGTTCCTCCAAAAGCCGGATCAGGTTTTGGAAATGCAGATACAGACTGGTAGCCGTATAACGCGGCAGCTCCGGCTTGCCTTCCGGAATGGAGAAATCGCCCATGGGCAGCGCGGGCGGATTCTCCCTTAATTCCTCCGCGGGTGGAAGGTGAAGGATTTCCGTAATTGTCCCCCCGTCCCGCATGTGTCGGAGCAGCGCCTCGGAGGCGCTCTTATGCATTACTTCCATGTTGTCATCCGTCTGGGAATGACTGAAATTCCGAACCACTTCTTCAGGCATGGTGAAAAAAGAGGGCAGGGAATGGGCGATGAAAAGTGTATGGGGAGCCTCGTCCTTTCCGAACAAGCTAATATATTTAAAGAAGGATGCCCGGTTTTCCTTTCTGAAGATCCGGACCAGGGGGCTGCACATTTCCAGATAATTTCGGTATTCCTGTTCCAGCCCGCTGACGACCGCCTTGTCTCTGATCAGGATGTTTGGCATTTTTTCAAGCCGGTCCCCGACCGAGCTTGAAAAAATGGCCGTTTCCCCTTTTGCGATGAACAGGGAGCGGCGGCATGTGTCGCTCTGCGGGAAGGGGTAATAAAAAGGCTCGATGGAGCCATCCGCGTACAGAGGGAGCCATTTGCTGACAGCTTCAAAAAGCTCGGCACGGCTCCGGTCCAGCGTATGGATGATCTGAATGCGGCTTCCGCTGGACAGAAGCTGGTGGAGCATGAGGGCCCATCGCATGGCAAAGTCCCTGTCGTTGATGAGCCAGGACATGCTTTCATTGGAGTAAAGGAAGAGCGTGTGCGCGCTGTTTGAAGACAGCAGGCCGCTGAGAAAGACCTCCACGCCTTCCCTTTTCCCTTTTTCGCCAAAATATACTTCCATATTGGATTTGTGGGAAATTACGGGAGGCATGGGAGGGACAGAGGGGCGGTTGTGAAGCTCCGGAAGCTTTGAGAGCGTTTTCAGCATGTTTCCTATGGATGCGGATGGATTGCTGTCATGGCCTCCGTCGTTCATCCAGTGGAAGATGATCTCGGAAAGTTCTTCCTGATTTCCCGGAAGGGTGTCCTCCCGGCCCATCGCCTGCTGCAGGCGCGAGAGCCTTTCCCCGTCCCGTAGGCGCCTCGCGAAATAGTCCGACGCGGCATGGAGAAAGTCGTGGTTTCTGGAAATGCTTCTTTTTCCGCTCCGAAGCCTGCTGATATAGGAGGGATCAAAGGACAGGGCCTTTCCAAGCACGCTGTTCCTCGTATCTGTCAGGGTCATCAGAAAATCAAGTTTTTCCTGCATGGCAAATTCCTCCCCTCCTGAAACATATCCTGACAATCAGAAATTGTATTTTTTAATTCTTGATCAAATTCGACATTTCTTTAAGGTAATGTAAAATTCCGGGATTGTCAAGTAACACCCTGTGACGATATTATGAACAATATCTTGTGCCCGCCTAAGGATTATTAGAAAATATGGAGGTTGTTATGAAAAGAGTGAAAGTTCAGTCGATATTGATTTTTCTTTTGTCGGTAATCATGTCCATGCCGGCTTTTGCCGGGAGATGGGAGCAGCTCCAGTCCGGGGAGTGGACGTATTACAATGACAATGGGGCTCCGGCCGTGAATCAGTGGGTGCGGGATGGGGACGCCTACTATTATATCGGCCCGGATTCCCTTATGCTGGTTAATAACTATACTCCGGACGGGTACTGGGTTAATGGTTCCGGAATATATGAGTCCCGCTGGGGCAGGCGAACGGATTCCGCGTCTCCCAGGAGGGATTTGAATTACTATGGAACTTACACGTATTCCTTTTTTCAGGATTTCTATGCGGATGGGAATACCCATTGGTCATTGACAGAGACCTTTCCTTCATCTTCGAATTACAAAGTGGTATATGAACTCTATCCCCTTGGCCCCTTTTCTTTTGAGATTGATGATCTTCTGGGCGGGACGACGATGGGTTATGTAAGCATTTCACCGGACGGCAGCGTGGCCTACATATCCATGGGCGGCATAACCCAGAGATGTGTGGCGGCAAGTTATTAATTATTCAATTATTTATTGATTTTTTTATATGGAAATGACGAATTCATGCTTTGACTTAATGCCGCAGGCGTTGAGTCAGAGCATGAAAGATTTGCTTTTCATGCTTTGACTTAATGCCGCAGGCGTTGAGTCCCATTTGTGTCGCGCCAGCGGCACAAATGAAGTATGAAAAGCTTGCTTTTCATACTTGATTTGATGCCGCAGGCGTTGACGTCCTAAATGACGTTTTAATTGACTTCTCATTTGTGGTTCGCCACCGGCACGTCAGTGAATCGAAGCAGTGAAAACCTCACTATGACTGGGAGGAACATGAATGAACAGGGGAGCATTGTATTACCAGCATCCGTATCAGAAGGAATTTCGTGCCCGAGTTCTAAGCTGCAGGGAGGCTGGAAAGGGGAGAGGGGGGCGTTATGAGGTCGTCCTGGATCAGGAGGGCTTTTATCCGGAGGGCGGCGGGCAGCCAGGGGACCGGGGCAGAATCGGCGATGCCCTGGTGCTGGATGCCCGGGAAGGAAAATCCCCTGTTCAAAGCATGAAAGGGCAAGCCTTTCATACCTCATTTGTGCCGCTGGCGCGTCACAAATGGGACTCAATGCCTGCGGCATCAAGTCAAAGCATGGATGCCCGGGATGGAATGTCCTCTCTTCAAGACATGGGCGCCCGGGAGGGCGATTCCCCTGTGGATGTCCGGGAGGTGCTCCTTTATACGGACAGGAGCCTTGTCCCCGGGCAGGAATACGACTGCGGCATCGACTGGGAATTCCGTTTTCGAAATATGCAGAGCCATTCCGGCGAGCATATCGTCTCGGGACTGGTCCACAGCCGTTATGGTTATGACAACGTGGGCTTTCATATGGGCGGGGAAGGGCACGGGGGAGTGCTCACCATCGACTTTAATGGGGAAATATCATGGAAGGAGCTCATGGAGCTGGAGCTTGAGGCAAACCGCGTAGTCTGGCAGGATCTGCCGGTGGAGATCCTGTTTCCTTCGGAGGAGGAGCTGCGGGCGATGGAGGTACGGAGCAAGAAAGAGCTTGCCTCCCTTGGAGGGGACGTAAGGCTGGTGAGGATTCCTGAGACGGATCTTTGCGCCTGCTGCGGGACTCATGTGGCAAGGACGGGCGAGATCGGGCTCATCAAATTCCTGTCCCTTGCCCCGCACCGGGGAGGCGTCCGGATCGAAATGCTCTGTGGGACCTGGGCGCTTATGGACTATGAGGCGCGGCGGGAGGCATTGTCCGCCGGCGCCAGGCTCCTTTCCTCGCCTCCCGAGGAGCTTCCCTCTGCCCTCTCCAAATATATGGAAGAAAGCGCGGACAAGGACCGCCGGATCGCCGCGTTAAATGAAAAGTATTTTCGGATGAAGGCTTCTCAATATTCTGCTTCCGGCATTCCGGGAGGCATCATCGTTGAATTTGAAGAGGGCCTGAACGGGGTTGAGCTACGCAAATACTGCGACTGCCTGATGAAAAATACGGAGGCGGAAATTGTGGCCGTCTTTACGGCAGAAAAGCTGCCGCCCTCATATTGCCTGAATGCGGATAGTAATGGTAACGATGACAGCGAGGGCAGTAAAGGCGAAAATAACAATAATAATAACAATGATAATAACAATATTATTAATAATATCAAAGATATCAATGATAATAATATCATCGATAGCAGAAATGATGATTCAAAGAATGCTGCTTCTGAAAATGACATGCGGGAGTTTGAATTCCGCTATGCCATTGGAAGTCAAAGAGAAGATGTACGTGTTCTTGGAAAGGAATTAAACAAACGTTTCAATGGGCGCGGCGGGGGCAGGCCGGAAATGATCCAGGGCACCATCAAGGGCAGTCCTTTGAGGATGCGCGCGTTTATGGAGGAATGGTCAGCTTGACCTCGTCACTTAAGTCGCCTAAGTTCACTTAAGCTCATTTTCTTTAAAAAGAATAATGCTTGATGAAAAAGAAAATGATTTGTATAATGGTATAGATTCCCATTATTGTAAATTCAATAAATAGCTTAACAGGATTGGCTGCTTTTCACATTGACGGGATCCTGTTCATTGCCATGCGTATGCTTTTGTCAGGAAAGGGGGTGGTTTTTTGAAACATCAGGATACGGATAATCCTCTTTCGCGACGATGCAGATTAATACCACGGGGGGAAGCCTTCCGGAACGCGTGACATTCATAGCCGTCCCGGGGGGATTCCCATTAAAGGAGGCTGGCTATGGAAAATGAACTGACCATGGAGAAGGCTGAAGAGCTCCTTGCCGGGAAGGAGTACAAGAAGCTTCGCAGGATTTTGTCGGAGATGAATGAGGCTGACATTGCCGCGATACTGGATGAGATGGAGAATGAAGATGCTGTGAAAGCATTCCGCATCCTGCCGAAGTCTATTGCGGCGGACGTGTTTGCATTGCTTGATGTTGAATACCAGCGTTATATCATCCTTTCCCTCTCAACATCGGAGGCGTCAAGCATTATCGAGAACCTGATGGCTGATGACGCGACGGACTTGCTGGAGGAAATGCCCGCCAACATAGTCAAAAAGATTCTGGCGAATGCCAGTCCCGAAACGCGCGCGGACATTAACCACCTTCTTCAATATCCGGAGGATTCAGCCGGCTCCATCATGACGGTGGAGTATGTGGACCTCAAAAGGGATATGACGGTGCAGGACGCCATCACGAGGGTGCGGGTCCTGGGGCTCGATTCCGAGACGATTAATATCTGTTATGTGCTGGACAGGGAGCGCCTTCTGGTGGGAACCGTGGCGCTCCGGTACCTTTTGATCAAACAGCCGGGCGAAATTATCGGCGATATCATGAATGACAATGTCATTTCCATCAAGACCTCCACGGACCAGGAGGAAGCCGCCCGCATGTTCCAGAAATATGACTTCACCGCCATGCCGGTGGTGGATAATGAGAACAGGCTGGTGGGCATTATCACGGTCGATGATGTCATGGACATCATGCAGGAGGAGGCGACCGAGGATATTGAGAAGATGGCCGCCATCATCCCTTCCGGCGACAAGTCCTACTTCCGGGTGGGCGTGCTGGAAACCTTCCGGAAAAGGATGCCCTGGCTCCTGTTCCTCATGATATCCGCCACCTTTACGGGCGCAATCATTACCCGCTATGAGAATGCTTTGGCAGCCTATGTGATTCTGACAGCCTACATCCCCATGCTGATGGACACAGGGGGCAATGCCGGTTCCCAGGCCTCCGTTTCCGTCATCCGCGCCCTGTCGCTTGATGAGGTCGAGTTCAAGGATCTGTTTTCCGTGGTCTGGAAGGAGGTGAGGGTGGCTGCCATGTGCGGGACGGTGCTGGCATCGGCCAACTTCGTCAAGCTGATGCTGCTGGACAGGCTCCCTGTTCAGATCGCCCTGATCATTTGCGTGACGCTTGTCCTGGTGGTGATTTTTGCGAAAACGGTGGGGTCGGTGCTTCCGATGCTGGCCTCCGAGGTGAAGCTGGATCCGGCAGTCATGGCCAGTCCGATGATTACGACCATAGTGGATGCCATGTCGCTTCTGATTTATTTCAACCTGATTACGCATGTCCTGCGGATTGCGGCGTGACTCCGGAAAACTAAAAAAGCAAATAATATTCAGGAAGGTAAGAAAAAGGAATCGGCAACTAAGAAACAGCATTGCGAAATTAAAAGAAAAGAAAAAGGAAAGGAAAAAGAAAGGGGAAGGAAAATGAGTATTCGGATAGGCATAGTCGGTTATGGCAATCTGGCGAGGGGGGTGGAAAGCGCAATCGGTCAGAATCCGGATTTGGAGCTTTGCGCTGTATTTACAAGGAGGGATCCGGGGACGGTCCGGATCAGCACTCAAAATGTGGCTGTGGAAGACGCGGCGCGTCTCACTGAATGGCAGGGCAGGCTGGATGTGCTGGCGCTTTGCGGCGGGTCCGCCACGGATCTTCCGAAGCAGACGCCGGAATACGCGAAATATTTCCATGTAATTGATTCCTTTGATACCCACGCCCATATTCCCGAGCATTTTTCCGCGGTTGACAAGGCGGCACGGGAGTCAGGGCATCTCGCGCTGATCTCCTGCGGCTGGGATCCGGGGCTTTTCTCCCTGAACAGGATTTACGCGGAGTCCGTGCTTCCGGAGGGCAAGCATTACACTTTTTGGGGAAGGGGTGTTTCCCAGGGACATTCGGACGCGATTCGTCGCATTCCCGGCGTAAAGGATGCGCGTCAGTATACCGTGCCTGTCGAGAAGGCTCTGGAAGGAGCCAGGTCCGGCAGAAATCCCGAGTTCTCCACAAGGGAGATGCATACGAGGGAGTGCTACGTGGTTCTGGAAGAGGGCGCCGACGCGGCCAGGGTAGAGGAAAGCATCAAGACGATGCCGAATTATTTTTCGGATTATGATACGACTGTGCATTTTATTTCTGAAGAGGAGCTGAAGCGCGACCATAGCGAGCTTCCGCACGGCGGTTTCGTGCTTCGGTCCGGTTCAATGGGAAAGGGTCACCATGCCCTGGTGGAGTACAGTCTGAAGCTTGACTCAAATCCGGAGTTCACGGGCTCGGTTCTTGCCGCTTATTGCAGGGCTGTATTCAGGATGGCAGCGGAGGGGAGCACGGGCTGCATCAGCGTTTTTGACGTGGCTCCGAAATACCTGCACCCGGCTGATTATGAAGAGCAGAGGCGTCATCTGCTTTGATATCAGGCATTTTTTCAGGTTTTAACCGCGGCATTCCTTGTGCTGCGGTTAAAGCTTCTGTTTTTGGGGGTAAGAGAATGTTTTTTTCGGATGATGGCGGAATTCATTATTTCTTACGCGATGCATTAAAGAACAAAAAAATCTCTGCGGGAATACTTGCGTTCTTCTTATGTGCTTCCATGGCGATTTCTCCATTGGCAGCGGAAGATGGGCAGTGGGTATTGAATGACGGATTCTGGGTGTTTCACTCTTTTTCGGGTCCAAAGCAGAAATCGGATATCAGCCGGGGCGGAAACGGTAACGTTTCTTCCATCCTTTCGGAAGAAAGCGGAGAGACAGATATTGCCGTTGAGACGGAGGAAGAGGATACATCTCTCATGGCGGATTTAACAGATTCAACAGAATCAGCTTCCGCTATTGATGAAGATGAGGAAAACGAAACGACTGATGTGTCCACTGGCGCTGCCGGGGAGGCGGATGAGGATCTTTCAGGCAGCAGTACTGCGGAGGAAACAGAGGCGGTTGCCAGTACTGCCGAAGAGTCAGAAGCCACAGGCACGGACGAAGGAATTTCAAAAGAGTCCGAAGCCGAAGGCATGAGCAAAGGAATTTCCGAAGAATCCGAAGCCGCAGGCATGAGCGAAGGAAATTCCGAAGAGTCCGAAGCCACAGGCATGAGCGAAGGAAATTCCGAAGAGTCCGAAGCCACAGGCATGAGCGAAGGAAATTCCGAAGAGTCCGAAGCCGCAGGCATGAGCATAGGAATTTCCAATGAATCTGAAGCTGCTGAAACAAATGCCAGCGTTTCCGGGGAAACCATGGTGGCTCAAGCAGCCGCTGACGCTATGGACAATAGTGCCTCTGTAGCTGCCGACGGTCTGGACGAAGGCGCCTCGGTAGCCGCTGATACTATGGACAAAAGCACTTCGGTAGCCGCTGACGCTGTGGACGAGATCGCCTCGGGGACCTCTGACACTATGGACGAAAGCGCCTCGGGAGGCACTGCTGCTTTGGGTGAAAGCATTGCGGATGCTGCTTCCGGGAACGTTTCGGGCGAAAATGTCATTTGGGAAACGGCAGCATCCGGCGAAAACAGCGTAAGCGGCGCGGGCTTTACAGGATGGAAGGTGGGGGCAGACGGCAGCAGGCAATATTATATTGCGGGTCAATCTATGAAAGGCTGGATCTGCTCTGACGGCCGCTGGTATTATCTGGACGCAGATGGCAAAATGCTTTCGGAACAATGGAGAGGGAACTTTTATCTGGGCGCGGACGGGGCCGCGCTGCAGGGAGGGTCGGCACCTGATGGGACGAGGCTTTCGGAATATGGCGCAAGGCTCAGACATGGCCGGCCATCACAGGCGCTTAATCCGAAGACAGCCAGGTATGTGGAGGTTTACAAAGAGCATCCGGATGTCCAGGCAGAGTTCGGGCAGCCCGGGCAGATCATGAAAGAGGGAAACGGGGCTTTTCAATACATCACTTTCAAGGCCATGACTCTTTTTGACCGGGAAACCGGAGAAATACTCTATACCGGGGATGGCTGCCTTCATATGGATGCCGTCCTGGAAAAGAAGGATGGAAAAGGGATCATCACCATCAAGCCCTGGGACCTGCTTGAGGAACCATATTTATATGCTGACCGTATCTTCATGGATCCGGCGGGCTTTGTCACCTACGCATCGCAAGGGGCTCAAAAATAGTTGAATAAATGATTGGGATTGCCGCTGCTTGCGCGCCGTAAAAGCAGGAATAGAGAGGGAAAGCATGGATAATCAATATTTGCTGTTCGCCCTTCTGGGCATTGTGGTTCTTGCGGCTGCCTTCATAGCCTACAGGCATTTCAGGAAGAATTTTGATTCCGGGAAGTATGTGATCAAGGAAGAGGACAAGCTTCATATCACGCTGGAATCCACGGACTTCCAGAAGGTTGCATCCATAATACTGGAAGGTCTGGGAGGCATGGAGAATGTTTCCGGATCCGAGACGGATGGCAGCAGGATGAAGGTCGCGATCCGGAAGTATGAGATGGTGGATGAGAAAAAAATCCGGTCTTCCGGCGTAGGCGGCGTCCTTCGACCCTCAAAGACGGCTGTCCATATCATCGTTGGTGAAAATGCCGGGAAGGTGAAGGAAGCCATGGACGGCCTCCTCGAAACCTGAGCCCGTACATATCCTGTACAAGGGATTTTTGATTGGTGAATCGTACATTGTTATCCAGGTTTATATGAAAAATAAATACGAAATTGATATGACGAGCGGGGCGCTGCTGCCGAAGATCATTCTCTTCAGTCTGCCGTTGATGGCTTCAAGCATCCTTCAGCTTTTGTTTAATGCTGCCGATATCGTGGTCGTTGGACGCTTCGTTGGTCCTCATGCCATGGCGGCAGTAGGCTCAACCAGTTCTCTTATTAACCTTATTATCAATTTTTTTGTAGGCTTGTCAGTGGGCGTAAATGTCTGCGCGGCCAGGTATTACGCGGCCGGGAGGCAGAAGGATTTGGAGGAGACCATGTCAACGGCAATTGCCATGGCTGGAATCTCCGGGCTTTTGCTTATCATCATTGGCACGGTACTGGCCAGGCCGATGCTTCAGCTCATGGGCTCCCCCGATGATGTGATCGGGGATTCGGTCATTTATCTGCGCATTTACTTCCTTGGTATGCCGGCCCTCATGCTTTATGATTTTTGCGCCGCGATCCTGAGGGCGGCGGGAGACACACAGAGGCCCCTGTATTTCCAGGTCGCCGCCGGGTTCATTAATCTGATCCTGAACATCTTCTTTGTTGTCGTCCTGAAGATCGGCGTAGCGGGGGTGGCCATTGCCACGACCATTTCTCAGTCGGTTTCCGCGCTGCTGTCCTTCCTGGTTCTCCTGCGGGATGAGGGGAAGCTTCATTTGTCGCTTTCGAAGGTGCGCATTTACCCGAAGAAGCTCAGGAAGGTATGCAAGGTGGGAATGCCGGCGGGGATACAGTCGACGGTATTCAGCATTTCAAATGTCGTGATCCAAAGCTCCATCAATTCCTTTGGCTCCACGGCCATGGCCGGCTCCACGGCGTCCCAGAACATAGAGGGCTTCGTCTATATGGCCATGAACGCGATTTACCAGTCGAACCTTTCCTTTACGAGCCAGAATATCGGGGCCCGGAAATACGGAAGGATCAACCGCATTCTGCTGGAATGCCTTTGCTTTGTGACCGGCCTGGGCCTGTTCCTCGGGTTTATTGTCAATATGTTTGGTGACCAGCTTCTTTCTATTTACACGACCTCCCCGGAGGTTATGCGTTATGGACGGGAAAGGCTTTTCATAGTGGCGGCGCCTTATTTCCTCTGCGGGATTATGGACTGCATGGTGGGATCCCTCAGGGGCATGGGCTACAGCTTTGTGCCGATGATCGTGAGCTTCATCGGGGCCTGCGGCACAAGGGTGCTCTATGTGAGCACGCTTTTCCAGTTGCCTGCCTTCCATACGCTTCCGATGCTTTACATAAGCTATCCTGTGAGCTGGGCGCTGACCTTCCTGGCACATCTTGTCACCTTCCTGAAGGTTCGAAGGAAGTTCCCGAAGAAATGAGCTTCTTATAGTAAGCTTTCTTTTGCCCGTCAATTAATTCGCATTGGCTTTGCTTTGCCGGTTTGAAATGGATGAGAAAGGGTGGTTCATTGTCTGAATCAGGAAATCATCCCGGTTTTCTGTCAGATCATAACTCTCGTGAGATAAAATGGACCATATATCATTGATCATAGATCACTTTACATTATGGGAGCGCGGCACTGATGTATGAAGGTTATCTTCCTGTCAATCGGCAGGATATGCTGGAAAAGGGGATTTCCCGACCTGATTTCGTTTATGTCTGCGGGGATGCCTATGTGGATCATCCAAGCTTTGGGTCTGCCATTATCAGCCGCGTGCTCGAAGCTCATGGGTACAGCGTCTGCATGCTCTGCCAGCCGGACTGGAGGAACGTGGAATCCGTATGTGAATTTGGCGAGCCAAGGCTCGCCTTTTTGGTTTCCTCGGGAAATATGGATTCCATGGTAAATCATTATACCGTGGCGAAAAAGAGGAGGGGCAGGGATGCCTATTCGCCCGGCGGCAGGATGGGAATGCGGCCCGACAGGGCGGTACTGGTATACTGCAACCTGATCCGGCGCTTTTTCAGAAAGGCTCCCATTATCATCGGGGGCCTGGAAGCAAGCCTCCGAAGGCTTGCCCACTATGATTACTGGGAGGACAGGCTTCGGCGCTCCATCCTCCTGGATTCCGGGGCTGACATTCTTTCCTACGGGATGGGAGAGCGCAGCATTGTGGAGATCGCGGACGCATTGGATGCGGGCATCTCCGTTTCGGACATTGGCTGGATTAACGGCACCGTCTGGAAGGCAAGGCACGAGGAGCAAATCTATGATGCCATACGCCTCCCCGCCTTTTCCGAAATCGAAGCGGACAAGGCAGCCTTTGCCAGGAGCTTTGCCATACAATACAGGAACACGGATTCCATAAGCGGAAGGCGCCTTTATGAGCCTTACGAGGAGGGGGTGTTCCTTGTGCAGAACCCTCCCTCCGCGCCGCTTACGGAAACGGAAATGGATGATGTTTACAGCCTGCCCTATATGCGTTCTTTCCATCCTTCCTACCTTGAGAAAGGCGGCGTGCCGGCACTGGGGGACATGAAGCTGAGCATTACCTCCAACAGGGGATGCTTTGGTGAATGTAATTTCTGCGCCCTGACCATGCATGAGGGAAGGGTGGTTCAGGCCCGGAGCCATGAGAGCATCCTTTCAGAGGCCCGGCTGATCCTTAAGGACCCGGATTTCAAGGGGTATATCTTTGACGTCGGGGGTCCGACGGCCGAATTCCGGGGGCCTGCCTGCAAAAAGCAGCTTGACAAGGGGGCCTGTACCGGAAAGCGCTGCCTTTGGCCCATGCCATGCAAAAATCTGGAGGTGGATCACGGGGATTACCTTTCCCTTCTTCGGAAGCTTCGAAATCTGCCTGGCGTGAAAAAAATATTCATTCGTTCCGGTTTCCGCTTCGACTATCTGATGGCGGATAAGGACAGATCTTTCCTCCGGGAGCTTTGCATGCATCATGTCAGCGGCCAGATGAGGGTTGCCCCCGAGCATGTTTCCGACCATGTCCTCCGGGCCATGGGGAAGCCTCCTTCCGCCGTGTACCGCGCCTTCACAAGGGAATTTGAAAGGGTGAAGGCGGAGCTTTCGGGTTCTGCCCGCTACCTTGTGCCTTATTTCATGTCGTCTCATCCGGGCTGCCGGCTCATTGATGCCATTGAGCTCGCGGAGGCTATCCGGGATATGGGGTATATGCCGGAGCAGGTGCAGGATTTTTATCCTACGCCGGGTACGGTTTCTACAACAATGTATTATACGGGTCTCGACCCCTTTACATTGAAGCCCGTGTATGTTCCAAAGGATCCCCACGAAAAGGCCATGCAGAGGGCACTGATGCAGTACCGAAAGCCGGAAAATCATGCCCTTGTACGGGAGGCACTCCGGAAAGCGCACAGGGAGGACCTCATTGGTTATGGGGGAAAATGCCTTGTGCCGCCGCAGAGTGACAGGCATTTGTAATTTTTATTTTAATCTTCTTTCTTCTCATTTTATGAAGATTTCTTGTACAGTGGATAAGATCAGGGAGCGTTGAAGTCTGAACAATAACCCTGCAATCTGCCAATTATACAAAAAATCTCAGAAATCACTTGACACACGTTCATTTTTTTTGTAAACTATCAAAGCCGTTGAAAATAAATTTCATCAAACAACTTGATAATTTGTTTGCGGCAATATTTATTTAATTGTGGCGAGGTAGCTCAGCTGGCTAGAGCACGCGGTTCATACCCGCGGTGTCGAGGGTTCAAGTCCCCCCCTCGCTATGTTATTTTCAAAGCCCGTGTTTTGGGCTTTTTTTTTATGTCAAAGCCGCATTGTTAACTATTCTTACATTCATAGATTTCAGAGCTGACAGAGAAGCCGCATGGATTAACGAAATCGTATCTGTATGTCGGCAATTAAAATGGTCAAAAGAGTCAAATAGTTTTTCTTAAGAGTGTAAAGTTCTTTAAGCAAAAATAGGCATAGTTATTGTGTTAAG
>CAMKKZ010000040.1 GCA_946413525.1 uncultured Oribacterium sp. | reverse complement strand
CCTCCGTATCCCGGTATCGCTCCCGATGATCCAACGCGTCGCGGCGTCCCTCCCGCCGCTTCTCCGCGTCCCTGGAATCCTCCGTATCCCGGTATCGCTCCCGATGATCCAACGCGTCGCGGCGTCCCTCCCGCCGCTTCTCCGCGTCCCTGGAATCCTCCGTATCCCGGTATCGCTCCCGATGATCCGACGTATCGCGGCGTCCTTCCCGATAATTCAAAGCGTCGCGGTAGCGCAGCCGTTCACTCTCCGAATTCCCTGGAGCGGCCCTGTCCTCACCGCTCCCCGCTAAGCCTTCCCGTCTGTCCCCGACAGACCCCCTCCGCTCATCCTTCCGCCCTTTGGATGTAATGGAATCAGGCCGTCCTGATTCCCGAACCGCAAATACGGCAGCATCCCGATGCCGCTCCTTTTTCGCGACGGAATCAGGCCATTTGTACCCCTTATTATCAGACACGGAGCCGTTTTTGAAGGACTCCGTGTCATGCGCCGCCTTTTTCAGGAACTGCAGCAACAGTTCCAAATTCAAATCAATATGATATTCCACGGGGAGAGGGGCTGTCGCCTCGTCATCGCCGCCTTCCATAAGAAATTGCAGATCCACTGGTTGATATCGTCCGATCCCGTGCCTTATGCGGCTCAAAAGCTCCTCGCAAAAAAGCGAACACAACACGCTGTAGGGAGACATGACAATTGCGTCGTCATTCAATACAGCCGTGGAAGGCCTGCAAATCGTAATCCCCTTCATTAATAGCACCCATTATAAAGCAGCTCGATTCGGCTCACAGCCAACGCTGGCTGATTGCTGTTCAACTCGGGACCAATATACTTCTGAAGGTACGCCCCCACTACGGACCATACCCTTTGAACATTCCCGAAGCTGTCCTTCAGGCTTACCGTGCCGGCAAGCGGGACAGACATCCCGATGGAACACATGCCCATCAGAACGGACACCGAATCAACAGTGGTGACAACGCCCTGCTCAAGAACAAGCACCTGCGGTTTATTTTCCTTAAAGAAAAAACGCGGGTAATTCAAACCACCCTCATTATAAACCTCGTATTCCACTTCCATCGTAAGGCCGCTCACGGAAGTAAAGCTCCCGGCAATCACGGCCCCGGCTCCGGCCAGATCCACCTCGAAATAGGATCCGGACAGATAATCGCTGAACAATCCCGCCATTCCCTCTATCCATCCCTCCCCTGTCAGAGCGTTTTTCGCTCTCTCTGATTCCCGACAAAGCGAACCGTCCGCGAAGCGCCCGGCCCCATACCGTTTCTATTCCGTCTGCGCACGTCTTCAAGCGGGAGCCATGCGCTTTCCACGCCAGGGACTGCCGCCCAGAAAAGCAGATACTCACCTTCCGTCATTCGTGATCCGCTCCATCCCGGTAATGGCAAAAGTCAAGCTTTCGGAAAGGACCTCGCTCCTGGAACCATCCATAGGTGACAGCTCATAAGAAATCGGTATGGCATTTTTCAGCGACCACGTTACCCCGCGCCTCCCTTTTTCATCAAGTGCGATAACATTAATGGTACGCCTTAAGTTCCTGCCGCTGGGTCCCAGTTCATTCCCGGCTGCGGCCGAAAAAAGCCAGTCAAGGAACTCGTTATCCCCCACCACGCCCTTGCTCAGTGTGACAGGATCAAAGCGGGTCAACACAGGAATGTACCCCTGCACCCCCCGAATATCGTTCCCACCCCGGGCCTGGAGGGTCTGTACCTCCATCTTTACGCCGGAAAAACGGGAAAATGCCGCCACGGTCACTCCCCCGTTCTCAACCTCGACGAGGAAGCGGAAAGCCCTGAATAATTCCGGATACGAAATTCCCACCTGCTGACTCACCTCCCCTATCAAAGTGGTTTTTTGGCTATTATAATTACCGACAAACCGCCGCGGTATCGCGGGCTATACGGCTCCCCCTCCCAGGTGGGTTCCGGGAGACCCCGGCCCGGGCTTAGCGGAACTCGAAACGCTGCTCCTTCTCCGGACCGTTCAGCTTCCTGTTAATATCGGACACCTCCCGGCACCATCTGCGACGCTCCTGATGACTTAAGCGCATCAGCTCATCCCTGTCCCAATGCAGGTAATAAGCCAGGAAGGCCATCTCCTGATAGAGCTGCTCCTGGGGATACAGCACCAGCCCTAAACCAATAAAAAATCCAGAGGCGCCTCGAACTCCTGGCCGCAATGGGGGCAGGTCAGCTTATACGAAGGAATTTCCGAGGTATTGATACGCTGATAAAGGTCCTGGAGATAGGCCAGGTCCATGGTAAACAGCCCCTCGATCACTTTCGTATTGATCGTAGACAAAGTTCCAAGACGGGTGACGACGCGGGACAGAAGGATGATCGTAAGGTAACCCGAGTTCTGCTGGACGCGGGGATCCCGCAGCGGCAGGATCTCGTCAGCAGCGGTAGCAAGGCGCATGACGCCCCGCTTATGAACATCCCCGTTCTTGTCAATATAGCCTCTCGGCAGCTCGAATTCAAATTCAGTTTCCATTCTCTCACATATCCCGGGGCCGGACGGGGGCGCTTGCCCGCCCATCGACAGCAGGCATGCGGCGCAATGGCAAAGCCCCCTGCTCCGGCTCCAGACTCCTTTATTAAAACAGCTTTCCGGCCATTTGATTTACCGGCAAACAGCCGCGGTATCGCATGCCATACGGCCCCTCCATCAAAGTGGCTGTCCGGCCATTATAATTACCAGTAAACAGCCGCGGTATCGCGCGCCCTACGGCCCCTTTCCTTCCGGGACCGGCATGAAGCAAGCCGGACATTTCTTTTCCCGAAAGAGCCATATGCCGGCAGCCGTTCGGAAAAAAGCAAATAAGTGAAATCAATTCAATGCCTAGATCGTCGAGGCTGCCCCTGAGACAGCTCCCGGCGTATGCTCAAGGCCTTCATGGCACAGCTCCAGGGAATGGATAGCCACTTCTCCCCCCGTGCCATTCAGGTCCGGTACCGTATAGCCCACAGGCCAGGCATTGATCAGGTTCCAGGACGGGCCATCGCCGCCCGCATCATCAATCAAGGTGATAGTGACGTCATGCCGCACCATGCCCGTGGGAGGAGCCTGGTTGGTAGGTGCCACGGAATAGACCCAGTCCAGGAAGTCCGAATCGTCGGACACGCCCCAGCGCAGCGTGACATTGCCGAATTTTGTCAGACCCGCAAGCTTGCGGGGCGTGTTCCGGAGATCATCGCCCTCCCTGTACTCCACCACGTCGACCGAGGAATTCATGCCGGAGACCTCGGAAAAACCGGCACGGCTGATACCGTCAATCTCTACGCGGTACCGAAACACCCTATATGGATAATTGATCGCCATCTAAATGCCATCCTTTCTTAAGCTTTAAAGCGAATAACAGAGTGACAGATTTTTCCGCCGGCTTATTCGGCACTGCTGGTATTCTGCGTGATCTGGAAAATCACAAATTCAGCAGGCTTCACGGGCGCGATGCCGATCTTGCAGATCAGCCTTCCATTGTCTATATCGTCCTGCGTCATCGTCGTGGGACCGCACTCCACAAAGAATGCCTGATCCGGGCTACTTCCCGCCAGGGCGCCATCCCTCCAGCAGGTGGCCAGGAAGGTGGAAATGGTACGGGTCACCCGCCCCCACAGGTTCTCACTGTTCGGCTCGAAGACGACCCAGTTGGTGTTGGCCTTAATGGACTCCTCCACATAGATGAAAAGCCGGCGTACGTTCAGGTACTTCCACAATCCATTGGAGCTTATCGTGCGGGCGCCCCAGACACGGATCCCCCGCCCCGGGAATGCCCTGATCAGGTTGACGCCGATCGGGTTAAGGATATCCTGCTCCCCCGCGTTGTAGCTGCAGCTCAAATCCGTGCAGCCCCTCACGACCTCGTTGGCCGGCGCCTTGTGAACGCCCTGCTCGTTATCGCTCCGGGCATAAATGCCGGCCATGGCTCCGGACGGGGGGAAATATTCATTACGCTTAATGCCCGCATCGTACATCTGCAGCCAAGGATGGTACATGGCCGCATAGGTGGAATCGTACATATCCCGGAAATTCGCCACATCATTCGTCTTCTTCAGCTCCAGCGGCACGTCAAGGATGGCAAAGCAGCTCTTCTTGTTTTCGCAAAACGCGACAAGCCCTGCCTGCACCTCCGGCGCGGTCACGCCGGGAGCCGCCAGGATGGAAATATTATCATTCTCCAGGAAGGCCTGGAGGCCTGTGCGCCTGCCGGGACCGTCGTCCTTCCCAAGATAGACGTCGGGACTTACACTCCGCACGGTGCCGTCGCTTCCGCCGGCAAGGATCAGGACCGTCTTCTCCCCAGTTCCGCCGCAAAGCTCGTACGGCGTGGTAGTGCCGCTTTTCGCCTGGTTCCCTGCCGCGGGCGCCGTGGCTACCTCGTTTGCCGCGCCGTCCTTCTTCTTATCGTCCTTTTTCTCATCCTTTGACGCCGGGGGGGACATTGCCGGCCCGTCCTTTGCGGGAAGGATCTCCACCCGGATCAGCTCGCTGCCCTCCGTACGGATCGGCGCGTAATTCAGGGCTTCCGGCTTCAGGGAAAGGTTCGCGTAGGTCTCAACCGTATCTTCCAGCCTTGCGCTGAGCGTGAACTCGCAGGTACGGATGTATTTCGCGGTACCGACCTTCGTGTCCGCCACATCCGCCTGGCAGGGCCGGTCCAAGGTCACGGTCTTGTCCAGAACGCCTTTGATGACGGCATAGGACGAACGAAATCCATCAAATAATTCTACCACATCCCCCGCATTAAAGCCATCCGCATTTTTCAGCGTCAAATCCGCCCCTTCGACTTTAAAAACCTGGGTCTTGGCCTTGTACGAAGGCTCCAGCGTCACACGCATATTATCAGCCCAACTGCCGGGACTTGCCGCGCGGATCCGGAGGACGCCGCTTACGGCCTCTCCGGCCTTCGCGTCATCCGGGGTCACGCGCATGACATACGCCCGGGAACCCCCGTTCAGGAAAAACTGTTCCAGGGCATAGGGCAGGAACCTGGACTTGCCATACCCCGCATCACTGAGATAGCCGCCGTACATCCGCTTATAATCGGCGAAGCTGGTTACGAGGTTCGGCTGTCCCGTCACAGGCCCCCTCTCAGCCAGACCCAGAAAGCCAGCCGTACTCGTACTGACGCCCTGCATCGGCACAGCGCCCGAATCGTACTCTTCCACATATACGCCAGGAGACAAATACTCTGCCATGTCCGTTTTTGCTTCACGTTGCTTTGACAGGCAATCGCAAGCTTTTCCCTGCTACCGCCGTGAAGCGTCCCTCCTTTCCTCAAGTAAAATCCTGTTTCCGGATAATATTCCCGCACGTGGACATATCGGTCCAAAAATACGAGATTATCTCCGCATTATATTCCAGGGCCGCAAGCAAACGCTTCCTGGCGCCAAAGGAATCATCCATATCCGCCCATGTCCGGAATACCGGATGGGCATCTGCCGGGAGGAAAAAAGCCCCCCTGACCAGCCTGGCATTGACTTTGCTGCATAAAAGCAGGGCAGCGTCCCTGTCCAACGCGGTGAAGGGATAACGTCCGTAAAAAATCGCATGACCTCTCAGCAGCCTGGCTGACGCGTCCCATTCCAGCGCGTCCTTCTTTAAGCGGAAACGCAGCAAACCGCCCTCGAAACGGGAATCCGCCCCTATTTCCTCCAGCAGGACCCTGATCTCCTTCCCGATGTCCGACTCGTCCAATCCCGATCAACCCCTTTCATGCAGCATGGCCATTCATGATCCGCCAATCAAAAGTCCTTTGCCATGCCATGCCCTTTAATCACAGTCATAAAACTATTCAGCACCCTCTGAAATCCAGAGGGCGGACAAGGCGCGGAGCGCCTCTGAACGCGCGCATGAAGCCGCCGAAGGCGACTGCGTATAGGGTGCTGAATAGTTACTTATTTTGTATCTTTCGATGCTTTTGACTGATGAATCATTCATTTAAGCGTCCTGCCCCGGCATGCCGCTTAAAGCCCCTTCACCCTGTTTCCATGAACGTCGGCTCCGGCACGAAAAGCGGCGCGCCATCCTCCCCGCCCGGGACGTCCGTCAGCCCGGTCATCCAATCCCCCCTCGGGGAGGAGTCAGCGGACAGCATGCCATCGAGGGAATCGTCAGATGACGCCGCAGGGAGCCGGCCCGCGGTAAATTCCTCCGGAGATGCAGAAGGAAGGCCACCCTCCGCCGGGGCTTCCGCGGATGCCGCAGGGAACCCGCCCGAAAAAAAATAATCAGAAAACAGGGGCATCCCATGCCGTAATGTCATAATTTCAAGCATGGCGCTGTTCCCGATACGCCGCGCCAGCATGGCGGCATCCGCCCCGGGCATGGAAAGCCCGCCGCCAGAAAGCAAGTTCCCAAGCCAGGCGGAGGAAATGTCATCCTTCTTCGATGAAATGCCCCCCTCCCGGACCCCCCTTCCTTCCACAGGGCGTCTGCCCATTTCCGGCTTTCTGCCCGACTGGCTCCTTTTGTCAGATTGGAGCATGGCCCGCCCCCTTCCTGCCCTCCCTGTCAGAACGGCTTTTCGCCACCCTGGTTCAATGCCTACCAATGCGGCATCGCGTCAGCAAGTCTCCCCTGTCAGAGCGGCTTCTCGTCATCCAGATTCAATGACAAACTGACGCGTTTTCACAACCCGCATGGCAACTACAGCGAGAGCGTTTACGATGCCCCCCAAGGGCGGGGATTAGTCGCTCTTCCGGTTTTCAACAAGCTGATTGTATCGATGCCCCCCCAGGGCGGGGGTTTGTCATTCTGATAAGAAACCGCCAGATGCTCCTGACATAAAGGCAAAAGATGATGCCCCCTCATGTGATTCCCGTGAAAATCCCCCCTCGGGCGGCGATCCCCGCAAGGCCTCCCCGGAAGGCGATGCCTCCCGCGGGGATCCTTCAAACGACATGGATTCCGGAAGGGACTCCCCGGAAGGCGCGGGCTCCCTCGATGAGGCCCCTGGGGGCGTTGTCCCGGGGATTTCGGCATCACGAGGCGGAGCATCCTGGGGCATCGCATCCTCAGGGAATGCCTCCCGCAGGATCTCATCCTCCGCGCCCGGCCTTTCCAGCTCTTCCAGCGCCTCACCGGCCCGATCGGAAATAAGGCGGAGCTTATTGATGAACTCATTTTTCATCTGGGCCTTCTTTTCCCGGAGAGCCGTCACATGAAGCAGCGCGTTCTGCAGCATGGCATGCTCCCCAGTGTCCCTCGGGACGCCCAATCCGCCTTCCATGCCCCTGAGCCGCTCCCGGTATGCGTTTTCCAGCATACGCTCCCTGCCATCATCCAAAAAAGGGTACATTCGGCGGAGCATCGCCCCCTCCTCCGTGCCGGGAGAATCCAGGTCTCCCGCAAGGATGGCCAGATCGTCCACCGCCTTCCGGGCATCCCGGACCGTGTCGATGACAAGTCCGATAGCTGTTTTGCAAAAACTGATATTGAACTTTGCCTGATCCGGATCCCGGGCGGGGATGTTCCTGGTTTTGCTCCCGCCGCCGAAGAAGGTTTCCTCCTCCAGCCCCGCCGGCCGGGCCTGCCCGATGCTCCTTTTCAGGCAAGAAACCAGCATCAGCTTTCCCGTCCCCGCAATGACGGAAGCGGATAGGCCGCCCCGCTGGAAAGCCATTTCGGAAAAAACGCTAAGCGGGGACGCATGGGGCAAAGCCCCTTCGGATTCCCCCGGCATGCCTCCCCGCTCCCTCCCAAAAGGCTGCCCCGTTACAGAAAGCCCCTCCGGAAGCTGTCGGGCGATCCTTCCCCCGGGCAAGTAAGAAAACGTGCCGCCCCCGTCATTCCCTGACTGTCCGACCTGCGGCTGCCCGGCTGCCACTTCCCCTTCGACGAAAAGCTCCATGGCATGCTTTTGTCCGATCCGGTCAAAATTCATCCGGAAGCTCTCTGTGACATAGGACAGGGGATCCCTCCGACGCCCCCGTTCCAATCCCAAATTGTACAGGGCCTCTGTCCCGGCCCCCTCCCTTTCCTTTTTATGGAGAACAAGGTCGTCATTTTCCCGTACCCCTTTTTTCCGCTTTGAAATCCGCCAAAAAGATGATCCCGACATTTTCCTCCGCCTGCCCCATCCGCGCCCCCAGAGGGAATCCTGCCTGCTTCTTCGCAAGCCTTTGAAACAGCCGCTCAGGCATCCTTCTTTTTCCGGCCATGGCCATCCTGGGCAGCCGCGGCAAAGGATATATTTAAGCCGCGCGCGTTCAAATGCGTCCTTTGCCGGTCTTCGGTATTGAATACGTTTTTACGGCAGCTCACATCCCTGCCTTTGCCATGTCACTTTTTCTTCCTTGGCGCGATCTTCGGAGAAGCCCCCTTTCCGATATCCCACCCATGCTTCACAGAGTTGTCAGCCATATACTCGCCGAAATAATTTGCCTCGGACCTCGCCTTCCATAGTTCCTTTTTCTGCTTTCGATTGCCTTCAGGGTCTGTCCTCTCATCAATTAATTCCGTCTGATTGAAGGTGCCCAGCCTGTCCCAGGCCTGATCAATCATTGCCTGCGCGGTTTCGTCATTCCACTGATCGTCCTCAAGGAAGCGCTCCCCACCGGACTTTTCTATGGCGGATTTGGTCAGCTCGAGGCGTTTGACCGCGGCCTCAATCTCTTCGTCCTTCAAAAGATCCTTCAGGGCAAAACGAAGCATGTCGGGGTCAAGTGCCCTGATCGTTTCGGCCAGCTTCTTGTCCATATAGGGGATAAGCAGTCCGGAGGTCTCGCCGTTCTCGTCCGGCATGCTGTAAATGCCCCGGTCATTTTTTTCTCCAGCCTTCCCGCTGGCAGCGTAAAGATTGGTCCCGAAGGCCGCGTCGTTGTCGATGCCCTGAACCTTGTCCAGCTCGCCCTCGGCATTTCTGGAAACAAAGAAGTTTCCGGCGTGCCTGTCCATCTGCCCGCAGATTACGTCCAGCACCTGGAGGCTGACAAGATCCCTCTGGAAGCCGCCCGTAGCATGAATATTGACGCTTCCCACGATCCTGCTCTTGTTAGCCTCCGCCATGAACTTCTTGCCGTCCATCTCGCCCTTGGCGCCCTCCATGAGGTTTCCCTGGATTACGGCCCCCGTCGCCCTGTCATAAAGCTCCGCCGTCTCGGACTTTGCCACCAGATGCCCAAGCCCCAGGAGATTGGCCACGCGGCTCGTTGCCACATTCCGCCTGCTCATGTTCACCTTATCCTGCTTATCCAGCCCCAGGGCCGGCATCACTTCTTTCGTGGTCACGTCCATGGATCTCGCCAGCCCCGCCATGGTGGAAATGACGATCTGCCCCTGTTTGGAAAGGCCTTTTGGTATATTTTCTTTTCCCGGATCCTTCTGCTGTGCCCAAAGCCGGATCAGCTTCCTGTCCTTTTCCGTCAGGGCCGGGAATCTCTGTAGTACTTTTTCCACCGACTTTGCCGTGCCGTTCTCCTTGCGGGACATGTCGAACTCGTCCTCCGGCTTGAAGAAATGAATATCCCCGAGCTCTTTCACCCTCCCGGTGGCATCCATTGCCTTCGTGTTTTCCTCATCCAGCTTATAAACCTCCGAGGCCTGGCCGCCCTCGGCCTTCCCCAGCTTTGTGAAATCATCCACGGATATCCGGATGGCGCGGGCTTTCCGGAGCAGGTCCTGCCAATTCTGGCCCTTTTGTTCGCTGGCCGGCATGGCGCAAAAATCCGTGCGGACCGCGCTCAGGGTAACAAGGTCGCTGCTGGCCCTAAGCCGGATCCGCGTGACCAGCTCCTTCCGATACTTCCCCGCCCCGGTCCGGGGGGACCTAGCGGTATAGGCCGCGCAGGCCTCCACAAGATGCTTGTAATGCTTCTCCATTTCAATAAGGAGCTTCTGGTTCCGGACCGGGTCGTCCGTGAAGGGCTGGCCCATGCCCCGGTCGATGGTCGAAAGGTCTAGAAGCACGTCGTTATAAAGCTGTGAATTCCCTTTCCCAGAATCAATCCCGCCCTTTTTGCTGTTCACGAGCTCATCCCTGAGCTCCGACAGGGGCGCGCGGTACAGTCCGGCCGCCTTCTGCTCCTCCTGTATTTCCGTCATCTCCCTTGTGAGCTCATTCTCGGAAGCTGTGACATCATTTGCCCCCTGCCTGCCGGGCTGCCGGCCCAGGATCCTGTCCCCCAGGCCCAAATCCGTCCCTTCATTCCGGATCCCCCTGGAGGATAGCATGGCCTGATTGCCGGGAACAGAGAGATTCCCGCCCGGCGTCCCAAGGGTCGCCGTCACATTGCCACCGGCCTCCCCCTTCCGCTTCTTCCTGCCGACCAGGCTTGAAAACAATCCCATCTGCCATCCTCCCGATGCATGAAAGGCTTGCCTTACATGCTCACGTCCTGCGCTTTAAAATATTTGGCAAATTTCATTATATGATACAGCATTTATCATGTGTTGTATTGTATCACATTGAAACATTCACTTCAACTATTTTTATCTTGTCAATACAAAAATATTCAGCTTCAAGCTTCCCTGACAAACCTTCTTAGAAGCATGTCCTTCAGGATCAGGATCTCCTCCTCCGCCTTCTTCTCGTCCGGGTTGTATACAAGGCCGACGGCATAACGCGTGACGGCGGCAAGCATCAGGTGGAGGCTGAGCGAAAACATCATTTTCTCCGGCATTTCCGTGCTCATCGTGTGATCCTGCTGTGCCACAGAATATATTTCGTGGAACCTGTCGGCCAGTACAGAAATAAATGCCTGGTAAGGCTCCATGGAGGCTCGCTCCACCTTTTCCGAGCGAATGTAAATATTGAAAAACTGGTTGAAACAAAGGAGGTCGGGATAATTCCTGTACAGATCCAGAAAGGCATCCAGAAAGAACTCATATCTTTCCGCGCCGTTCATTCCCTCAAAGCTTTTCGCTTCCCTTCCGCTGTCCTTGTAATACTCCTTCCACTTCCAGGTGGCCACGGCAATGACAAAGTCCGCCTTCGTTGAAAAATAGCGGTACAGGGTGGCTATGCCGTAGCCGCTGGCCTTCGCGACATCGGCCATGGCGACCGATTCGATATTTCGTTTTGAAAACAATTCAAAGCCCTTCTCCAGAAAATCCCTCCGTTTGATATCCATTTGAATGGCGTCTTTGACCTTATCCCGCATGATAGTTCCTTTCCTGCCTGCTTACATCTCCAGACATAAAAGCGGAATATGATATATATTCAAAGTATGATGAGAAAAATTATGCATTTTCGATAATATAGTAATTATAGTAAACGTCAAAACTATCTTTACTTTGAACGGCTGGAAGCTTCGGCAAATGGCTGATGATATAAAGGTCAAAGTAAAGATTAAAATGTCGCTTACTATAGTAATTCCGTCTTCCGTATCTTTCGATTCCGAAAATATAAAATCCTCTATATCATTGTGAACGCAACTTGCCCTGCATGGCCGGAAGCTCGATCCGGAAAGTGTTTTTCCCATCGCCGCTTTCCGCCCATATCCGCCCATCATGGCTCCTTACAATGTTTTCCGCGATGGAAAGGCCAAGCCCGTAGCTGTGATTCATGGCGCGGGCCTCATCCAGGCGGTAGAATCTTTTGAAAATATTTTTCAGCTCTCCCTGAGGGATCTCATTCCCCTCGTTCGTGACAGAAAGAAGGACATGCCCGCCCTTCTGTTTCCGGCCTCCATGCCGCGTCTCGCCCTTTTTAAGGCTGACCCGCACGGACGTCCCCCCATCCGCGTATTTTCTGGCATTGTCCAGGAGGATCTCCACCGCCTCCTGCAACTGGGAAGAAATGCCATGGACATACAGCCCATCCTCGATATCCTCTTCAAGCAGCAAGCCCTTTTCGAAAAACATTGCCTCAAAGCCCAGGAGCTCGTCCGAAACCATACGGCTCAGATCCACGCTTTCCTTTTCTTTTCCACTTTCCGCCTGGGCAATACCTCCCCGGTCCGTACGCGCCAGCCGAAGAAGGCTTTCCACAAGCCCCCTCATCTGCCGGGACATGGACAGGATGTTTTCCGCGTACCGTCCCGCGCGGGGATAGCTTCCCTCACCGAGGGCCGATTTCATAAGCTCCGCGTCCGTCAATATCACCGTGAGGGGCGTCTTCAGCTCATGAGACGCGTCGGAGACGAACTGCCTCTGCTGGTTCCAGGCCGTCTCCAGGGGCTTCACCGACCATCTCGCGAAAAACACGGCCGGCAGGAGAAAAAGGAGGAAGGAAAGACAGCCAATCAGGAGGCAGTTCCCAAGGAGGCTCCTCATGGTCCCGATTTCGCCTGAAATGTCCGAAAAAACCAGCGTGTCCGTAGCGCTGCCATACCCCTCATCCCTGTGGAAACTGCCGTGATAAGCATCCTTGAGGAATCTCAGGCCGTACTCCCTCAGGACCCCCACCCTGCTTCCGGAGGAAAGGGCGGCGGACGCCAGGGACGACAGGGACTCGTCATCCTCAAGCTCATAATAATTCCCCGCCTTGGCAAGGATCTGCCCGTCCTGGTCAAGGAGAATACGAAAAAAGGGCACGCGGATCCTGCCCTCCCAGCCCCTGTCCCTCTTCTCCGGCTCAAGACCCCTTTCACCATTCTCCGGCGGGGCCTCAGCCCCCCTGTCTGCCGGAGCCCTGTTCCCAGACGGGGCCTCAGCCCCCTTGTCTGCGGCAGCCCTGTTTCCAGGCGGGGAATTGGACGGCAATGAGGCGTCCCCGCCCCCATGGCCGACACCGGGCCCTTGCGGCTCAAGCCTTTCCCCAGGCTCCCATTCCTTTATCTCGCCGAAGGGGGAGCGGGCGATGTTTTCCATGATCCGGACATTCTCCTCCCGCAGGCGTCGCTCTGTCAGCTTGAATATCAGCCCGAACATGACAAGGAGCAGCAAGGCGACCACGGACATCATCGTGACGACAATACGGATACGAAGCTTTTTTATCATAAATTTTCCGCCTCCAGATGATAACCCAGCTTCCTCATCGCGACAATGCTGATATTGGACCGAATGCTCTTCAGCTTTTTCCTCAGGAAGCCAACGTAAACCTCTACATGGTTCTCCACGGCCTCGGAATCGAAGCCCCAGACCCGGGAAAGGATCAGCTCCTTGGAAAGGTTGTTTTCCTTGGCCTGCATCAGGAGACGCATGACGTCAAACTCCTTGGCCGAGAGCCTCAGCTCGTTCTCCCCGCAAACAAGCTTCCCGGATGAGAGATCCAGGGCGGTGTTCCCGAAACGGAGCTCGTCCACCTCCGCGCCCTGCCTGCGGAGCAGGGCATTTACGCAGGCCAAAAGCTCCCTGGAATCAAAGGGCTTTGTCAGGTAATAATCCGCGCCCGAATCCAGCCCCTCCACCCTGTCCAAAAGCTCTGATTTCGCGGTCAGCATCAAAATCGGCACGCCGTTTTTTTGCTGCCTGAGCCGCCTTGCTACCTGATAGCCATTCAGCCTCGGCATCATGACATCCAAAATGATCAGGTCATATACCCCGGTCCCGGCATACAAAAGCCCCTCCTCCCCATCATACGCTGCGTCGGATTCCATGCCTTTTTCCTTCAGCAGATCCTGAATGGAGGCGGCCAGCATCTTCTCGTCCTCAATGACCAGTATTTTCATTTTCACATCTCCCTTATTAGAGTGGTTTTTTGGCCGCTCTGATCCAATGACAAAGCGACTCTTCTTCGATCCACATTCACAGGCAGCAAGGATCCGCATCGTAATTGCTCACGCGACCTGAACAGAAACGGCAAAGGGCACGGCGCTTACGGGAAAATAACGAAAAGACGGCAAGCATTGCTTGCCGTCCGTCATGCTTTTTCATACGTTGACTTAATGCCATAGGCATTAAGTCCCATTGGTGACGCGCCAGCGGCAAAAACGAAGTGCCAAAGCTAAGCCTTTCTTACTTGCCTAAAGAGCAACGGGATGTCGCGTCGAAGAGGCATCAAATCCAATATGGAAATCCAATATGGAAATGCAATGAATCCGCATTCCGCTAACGCTTGTCCCTGTCAACGAATTCAAGGAAAATCGTCCCGATTGAAGCGTAAAGCAGTGAAAAACCGGCCAGGGCGCCAAAGCAGTTCAGGACATTATCGACCGTGGAATCGTATTCCCGGATCTGGCGTTTTTCAGCGGAGTAGTAATCAAGCTTTTCCCGGATATCCGGCTGATTAATATAATCGATGATCGGCCTCACCTCTTCCACATCCTTAAACTGCCAGATCGCCGCAAAGAAGGCCTGGGATGGAAGCTCGTTATATTTCGATTCCGCGCAGATGATCCTCGTGCCCCACCGGGAAATCGTCGTCTGGGAAATATAATAGGGCACGCCGCTGTTCATCGTGAAAATGATGCCGGCAAATACTAGCTGGATGATCAGGAGGAAGGGCATGACCGTCATGGCGGCGGTAGTCGTATGGACGATGCAGGATATCATCAGGGCCATCATGTCCGCGCAATACGTGACAAGCCAAAGCGAAAACGCGAATTCAACTATGGAAACAGGGAGGAGGACGCCGCTGGACGGGAATTTCATGCCATACCATTTGTAGATTGCCACGGAGATGGCCACCTGCAAGGCGCACAGAAAAGCCTGATAAAGCATATGCGCCATGATATAGGATGTAATGTGAAGCCCCGCCCGGTGTTCCCTTTTGATAATAGCCCTCTCGCGGCAGACCATCTGGATGGAATTAAAAAAACCGTTCCATATGCAGACGCAGGAAAAGGCGAATGCGCAGGACTGCGTCCCTTCCATGTTGTAGAACATGCGCCTCCCGGCGACATAAGAAACCATCAGGGAAATGGCGGCGGAAAGAGGGAGCATCCTCCAGCCGCGCTCATAAATGAACATCCGGAAAAGCTTTCCAAGGTAGATCCTGGTCTGCCCCAGCCTCCCTGTAGAAAAGGCTTTCCCCCCCTTCTTCTTTTCCGAAGGCTTCGTCCCTTCCCGGTCCGCCCCATCTTTCAAAGGCGTCCTGCCATCACTCCCTTCCCCCTTGCCCATGACCGGGGCCGCCTTCCCGCCTTTGAAGGAATCTCCCGATACCGGGCTTCCTTCCGTCTCCGGGCCTCCGCCCGCCATGGCATTGTGGGATGCCTGGGAGGATGCTTCCTTAAGGGCTTCTTTCAGCCCTGACACATTTTCCAAAGCGGTCCCGCCGGAGCCGGCCTTTTCCGAGGCGGCACCGCCTAAGCCCCCCTGGGATGCGGAATCGCGAACCATTCCCGCCGGCGCCGCCTCCGCTGCCGACTCCCGGCCATCCCTGCCTTGTCCGGACTCAGGATCCCTATCACCTCCTGAATGCGCTGTCTGCGCGGAGGGGACATCGTGTGAATCCGGCTTCCTCCCTGACCTCGCCAGACCATCGAGGCGCAGAGCCGCCGCATAAGCACGCGACCGAAGCAGCGAGGCATTCCCCAAGGTATCCTCCGCGATGGACAGGACCGGATCTTCATGCTGCCTTTCATCGGAAGCGGAAATGCCTTCCATGACGGAAGAAACGGAAGAAGGGTCAGGCGAATGAAGGGAGGCATCCTTTCCAGCAGGAAAAACGGAAGCGTCCTTGAAAGAGGATGTGATCCCTCCTGATGGAGAATCTTCTGGAAGGGAGGCATCTGAGGGAGAATCGCCTGAAATGGACGTATTCGCTTCCTCCGCCCTCTCCAGGGTTTCGCCTTTCCCGAAATCTCGAAAGCTGACCGTTGTCTCCATCGGGGCCTTAGGTTCAGGATCCGGGGAAGAAAACATTTTCGAAGAGCCGTCATCAAGCGAGATGACCGTCCCGCTCCCTTTCTTTTTCGGTATTTCCGAACCGGTCCTGCCCGCCCCGTCACCCTCCTCCAAAGCTGCCTCATCCTCTTTCAGGAGTTCTTCCAGAAACTCAATTTCTTTTCCGGAAACGGGAAGCCCTTCACCCTTCATGGCCCCGCCAGCCCCGGCATGAGCCGAAACGCCGCCGTCCCGGGGGATCTCCGGATGGTCGTCCTTTTCATCGCCTTTCGCGCCGTCCTGCGCGTCCCCGTCCCCCTTCTGATCATCCTTCCTGCTTTCGTTCTTTTCCTCTTGTTTTTCTTTTTGATTAAGATCCGCTTTCCCGGGTTCCGGATTCACGCCAGCAGCTTCCTTCGTTTTGTTTCCTGCCATTTCTTTATTTACCCCTTTCGATCTCACCCACCGGCACGCTCATCATCAATGCCTTTCATGCTTTCTCACGAAAGCTCATGATTAACATGAAAATGGAATCCTGGGGCTCAATTCGCGTCTTCCTTTTTCCTTCGCATATTCTCACGGATGCGCCTGGCCCGCTGCAGGCCGTCGTACTTCTCCACGAAAAAGCTTGCCTGCCCCTCCCCGCCCTCGTTCAGGCTGTTGACGGCAAGCACAATGTCCTCCATGGTGTCACGGTGGAAAAATTTCCTGGCCTCCTGGATCGTGCCATAAAAGGCGAGCCTTCCAACCTGCTTCCTGTCCTTTGCAAGGACGATAACCTTGTCGAAGAGGTCGATCACACGGTCCGGCGTATGGGTGATGACAAGGACGATCTTGTTTTTATCCGCGATCAGGCGGAGCTGCTGCATCAGGTCCCTGGCCATGACGCCGTCCAGCCCGGAGTCCGGCTCGTCCAATATGAAAAGCAGCGGATCCGCCACAAACTCCACGCCAATGGAAAGGCGCTTCCTCTGCCCGCCGGACAGCTTGTCCACCAGGCTGTTCTGCACGGACTCCAGGCCGAACATTCTGAGGATCTCGTTCACCCTATCGCTTCGTTCCTGGTCCGTATGCTTCCCTGTCATGCGCATTTCCGCGGCATTGAACAGCGTCATGCGCACCGTGTCGTCCCCCCTCAGGAGATCCTGTTGCGGGACCATCCCCACCTGGTGCCTCATTTTCTTGAATTTCTTGTACAGGTTGACCGTGCCCAGATGGATGCTGGCATCCGCCTTCTCGTATCCCGTCACAGCATTTATGAACGTCGTCTTGCCCGCGCCGGACCCTCCAAGGACGAGCACCAGGTTCCCCGGTTCAATCGTCAGATTGATATCCTTCAGCAAGGTCTTACTGTTAAAGATATTGCCCACTTTTCTGCTTCGGATATGGATATATAAGGAATTATCCTTCTGCTCATCCTGGAACTTTTCCATTTGTCTCATTTACTCCTCCGCCTTTTCCTTCTCGTGCAGCATATCCATCTTCATCTCGTAATATGCCGGGGTCATGTCAATATAGTGCCGGTGCGGATTCTCAAAACGCTGCTCTTCTTCCCAGATTTCTTTTTTCAGCTGCCTTTTTACATAATCCCGGATTTCCATGGTGCCGGGCAGCTCCTTCACGCGCCGGCCGCCCTCCACCACCTTTTCCTGAAGCTTGCGCAGGCTGAAGTTCTCAAAACGCCGGCGCTTCCAGGGCTTCTGGGTATCTACATAACGGAAGGATTTGGACGTGTCAATCACCTCGCCCGCCATCGCGATCAGATCCGCGATGGCGTAACCATCGCTGTCGAACACCCGGTAAACGTCCTTCAGGCCAGGATTCGTGATTTTTTCCACATTTTCAGAAATCTTGATCCTGGGGGACATGCTCCCGCTTTCCTCCTCCACGGCGGAAATCTTGTAGACGGCGCCAAACACGGGATCGGACTTTGCCGTGATCATCCGTTCGCCGACGCCAAACCCGTCGATTTCGGCGCCCTGCCTGAGCAGGGACATGATTGTAAACTCGTCCAGGCTGTTGGAAACGATAATCTTCGCGTCCCCGAAGCCGGCCGCGTCCAGCATTTTCCTGGCCTCCCTGGAAAGATAGGCGAGATCCCCGGAATCCAGGCGGATGCCATAGCTCTTTGAAGAGATCCCCTTCTCCCGCATCTCGGAAAAGACCGTGATGGCGTTCGGGACGCCCGAGCGCAGGACATCGTAAGTGTCCGCCAGAAGGATGCAGTTGTCCGGGTAGATTTCCGCGAAGCGCCGGAAAGCCTCCAGCTCGTCCCGGTAAAACATGATCCAGCTATGGGCCATGGTACCGCTCACCGGAATTTCGAACATCTTGCCCGCAAGGACCGTCGCGGTGCCGTTCACCCCGCCAATGTAACAGGCCCTGGCCCCATAGATGGCCGCGTCGTTATTATGGGCCCTCCTGGCGCCAAAATCCGATACCGGGCGCCCCGCCGCCGCGCGCACGATCCTCTGCGCCTTCGTGGCGATCAGCGATTCATGGTTGATCAGGGCCAGGAGCTCCGTCTCGATGATCTGCGCGTCGATCAGAGGGGCGACCACCGTGATGACCGGCTCCTCGGGGTACATGATGGTCCCCTCGGGGAAAGCGTAAATGTCCCCCCTGAAGCGGAACGAGCGCAGGAATTCGATGAAGTCCTCGTCGAACATTTCAAGGGAGCGAAGATAGAGGATATCCTCCTCGTCAAAGTGGATGTTCTCCACATATTCCACGATCTGCTCCAGGCCCGCGAAAATAGCGAAGCCCCCGCCGTCCGGATTCCTGCGGTAGAACACGTCAAAGGCCACCCTTTTCTCCATGCCGCCGTTCTTCCGCTCATTTATGAAGTAGCCATTGGCCATGGTCATCTCATACAGGTCCATCATCATGGAAATATTTCTTTTTTCAAAAATTGAAGCGTGCATATCACCTATCCCCCGCCCGTCCTCGCATACGTAACCCTGCCCTGTGCCCCGGGGCGATCATCCGTCCCGGGGCATCTTGTACATAATCAAATGGACCTTTGAATGGGACCTTTTAATGAACTTCCCAAAGCCGTCCAATAAGGCTTCTTCCCGCCCGCGTACATATTATAGCGATTTTCCCCGGGAACTTCCATAGTTTTATGACAGCGTGTCGAAAAAACTTTTCGCCCATCCGGCACGCCGGTCAGCCACGGCCTTACACCTTCCGGCTCCGGATCCTTCCTGATACAGATTCCATCTGATACAGGGCCTGGCATCTGATACGGAGCCTGGCGATTCAAGCCCCTAGGTAAAATCATTTCCGGTCAAACTGCCTTTTCAAGCTCCCGAGCAAGATCCTTTCTGATCAAACCATCTTCTTATCAGGAGCTCCCCTAATCCAGCTCCTTCCCGTTTGACGCGATAACCCTTTTGTACCAGTCGAAGGATTTTTTCTTTTCCCTTGAAAAGTCGCCGGTCCCGTCATCAAAACGGTTGACATAGATGAAGCCGTACCGCTTCGCGTACTCCCCAGTCGAGGCCGAAACCAGATCGATGCAGCCCCAGGTGGTATAGCCGATGAGGTCAACCCCGTCGTCCACCGCTTCCTCCATCTGCTTTATATGCTGCCGGAGGTAATCGATCCGGTAATCATCGTTTATCGATCCGTCCGCCTCCTTCTTGTCATAAGCCCCCAGCCCGTTCTCCACCACCATGATCGGGAGCTGATAGCGGTCATAAATCTGATTTAACGCGACCCGGAGTCCCACGGGGTCGATCTGCCATCCCCAGTCAGAAGCCTTAAGGTAAGGGTTCTTCGCCCCCTGGATCATGTTCCCAAGGGCGCTTTCCGCCTCTCCCGCCGTCTGGCAGAAGGACATGTAATAGGAGCAGGTGTAGAAATCCACAGGTCCCTCCTGAAGGACGCGCTCGTCCTCCGGCTCCATCTTCACATTGATCTTATTTTCCCGGAAATATCTCTTCATATAAGAAGGATAATACCCCCTGCACTGCACGTCGGCACAGAACCAGTTCATCCTGTGGTAAAACTCGATATTGGCCATGGTATCCTCCGGCTTCGGCGTCAGGGGATAGGACGTGCAGAAGATCTGCATGCACCCCACCCTGTAATCCGGATCGATCTCATGGGCGAGCCGTACGGCCATGGCGCTGGCCACAAAGGCATGGTGCAGGGCCTGGAACCGGATTTCCGGCACATCCTTCGGCTCCTGGAACACCGTCGGCTTCTCCAGCTCGTTGAGGACCCCCAATGCCAGGAAGCCCCCGACCGGGTTGGTGCCGTTGTTCAGCTCATTGAAGGTGAGCCAGTACTTCACCTTCCCCTTGAAACGCTCGAAAAGCGCGCGGCAGTAACGGATGAAGCAGTCAATGGTCTCCCTGCCCGCAAAGCCATTGTACCTCTTCACCAGCTCAAAGGGAATTTCGTAGTGGCAGATGGTGATTAATGGCTCTATCCCATATTTCAGGCACTCATCCACCACTCCTTCATAAAAGCGAAGCCCCTTTTCGTTCGGCTCCTTCTCCAGCCCGGTAGGGAAGATCCTTGTCCAGTTGACGGAAAAGCGGTAAACCTTGAAGCCCATTTCGGCAAAGAGCCTGATGTCCTCCTTGTACCTGTGATAATGGTCGATTGCCACGTGGGACGGGTAATAGGTCCCATCCTCAAGGACCGGCGTGATCCTCTTTGACTTCCCGGCGCTGCCGCCCGTTGAAATGTCGGAAATGGAAACGCCCTTCCCATCCTCATCCCAGGCCCCCTCAAGCTGGTTCGCGGCCGTCGCTCCTCCCCACAAAAACCCTTCCGGAAAACTCATACCTACCCTCTCCTTTCCTGACTGCAATGCCCGGGCATCCATGCCGCAGAGCCTCAGAATCCCGGACCACGGCAAAACACGTCGCGGTGCCTCAGAATCCCGCCCCACGAACAAACACGTCGCGGTGCCTCAGAATCCCGCCCCACGAACAAACACGTCGCGGCGCCTCAGAATCCCGGACCCCTGGCTGCGGCGCGACAAACTGGATGGTATTATAGCATGGATTATAGCAGAAATGTATCCTTCTCTTGTTCAAATTTTGTTCACAAATTGTTTTAAAAATATTTACAAAAAAATCATACTCTGTTCAAAGCCATATCATACTATGTACATGTCAAAGCAAATCAATGGCGGAAAGCCGCAAGCCGCAAGGAGCTTTGCCAGAAAATTTTTTTCATAATACTCGGGCAGGCAGTAATCGATACTGCCTGCCCTCCTCCCTTTTTCGGGACAATTTTCCAATTCTGATTTTCAAAATCCAGGGAACTCGAAAATGATACATAAAGGATGTCGGAAGAATGAATAAGCAGCATTTTCAATTTCCGGCAGGCAGCGGCCCGTGAAAATGTTCTCAGTCATCATCCATCAGCCTGCGCTGGACCTTCTTTTTTGCAATCGCGTCATAATCCACGTCCACGGGGTCGAAATTCTGGGCGACACCCCTCCGTCCCGGCCTGCCCGCGGGGGCCGGCCCGCTCAAATACTCCTTATAACGCTCCCTGAAAAAGGCGCCGCCATTGACGAATTCAAGGTCCGGGAATGTCGTTTCCTGTTTGCGCCTTACTTCGTCAATATAATATTGCATTGCTGTGCGCACCCTTTCGTATCCTTCTTTGGCGATCTCTTCCCTGGTTTTTCTCGACACAGAATTCTTGTTTCTCTTTTTGGGATAATCAGCCCATAACCGCTCAAAGATCTCCTCTACTTCATCTACTTGTACTTCATCAATCTGCGCATCTCCCTCAGATGTCATTTCCGCCACAATAGCTTCCGCAGGCATAAAGCTCTGATAATTTTCCCGAATGGCGTTGATAAGCCATGCAAGCTTATTCTCCGCGTTTGACGCCATCATCATCTGATACTTTTCACGTATCAAATTGAGATTGTAATCAGCAGCCTCTAAAATCTGCTTCATTTCCTTAACCGTGAACGGCACCGTCATGTATTCCTGCATTTGCCGCATCATCATGACCTGGCTGTCTTCCGACGGCCTTTGTTTTACATTTTTCAGCGTGACAGTGAATATAAGCTTATTTACCTTGGATCCCCTGCCGGACGTCTGCGCGTCAAATGCCACGGCAATATCCGTACGTTCGTTTATCTCGTTGACGGACGGCACGATGACATGCCTTTTTAATTCAGAAAACTTGTGGAACGAGGACCGTCTGAGCTTTGCAGGTTTCTTCTGATCCTCCTCTTCTATTTTCTTTATGATACTGGCGAAGTCAGGCGTCCCTCCTTTCTGCATTGCCTGTTGTATCTCAATCATCCCAGGATCAACAATGCCAAGCAGCAATTTGAATTCAGGCACGCCGTAAGATATCACAAAAGGCCCGCCCGGATCATCAGTAGAATATTTTGAGCGGAAGCAATGAGATTTCAGGTTTTCATACAACCTGAAAGCATAGTTATTGGAAAAGCCTTGAAGTATTTTCTGGGAAAGCATGGAAAAGTTCTTAAGCGGCTGCATCAGCGCCCTGGTGGCCACCTGCGGTTCAAAATAGATCGTAAGCTTCCCGTCCTCATAAACTGTCGAACCGATAATGTTCACATACCTGAACATCCTCTTCTCCCTGTCCTCAATCAATATGAAACGTTTCCCGAGGCTTTGCGCAGCCATCTTGATCCTTTCATAAAAAGAGCCTGACCCCGGAGAATATCCGGGGAGCTCGTTCGCATATATCACCGCAATCGGGCGTTCCGTCCTGTAGTCAGTGTTTTCGTCCTGCCGGATAACCGCCTTCTGCAGCGCCAGGGACAGGATCTTGTTCTCCAGCAAGGTGGACTGGTATTTTGCGCTGATAAAGACATTCGATTTCGGGAAAACCTCAAACTCACTTCCCTCTCTTTTTTCAGGAAAATATTGTTGCTCACTCATTTGAATTATCACAGGGGTTGGTCCCAGCCAACTTAACAACAAAAGAAGGCGAGATTACCATATAAAAAAGCCATTAAGATATGGAATCATTCTTTATATTCGTCCTGCTTCTACCTCCTTTGTGTTTTTTTCAAACTTATTGCGCAAACCCCTTCCGGCATACGGATCAATGGGCGGGATTCATGTTCGTGGCATTGACCCTGATTATACTAAAGAGTTTTCAAAATATCCATATCGCGAAAATCAGCCGCCCTGTCAGTACATCAAATATGCGCCAGGGCACGCCTTATCCGTACATGCAATCGAATTATTTTTCTACTTTATTTCCACATATAGGCATTATTATATATCCGGCAACAAAATATGCTCGTTTTTGATCCGAAGAAACAGAATTCACTTAAAACGCCGTTTTTATACATCAAATATCAAGTTTTTATTGAAAAATAAAGGTCAAATATATTAAAAAAAATTATGAAACGCCTTTTTTGTACATCAAATCGGAAAGAAAGACGCGGAAAAATAGTCAGGCTAGAAATATGCACTCCATAGGCGCGTTATTTTGACCAGATCACGCCTTTTTTGTACACATAATCAGGCCGGGTATATCGAAGTATGAAAAGCTTGCTTTTCATACTTGCGGTCATGGGGCCCGCCCCACAGTAGATCATGAAATGTTCCTTTCATACTTTGACTTGATGCCGCAGGCATTGAGTCCCATTTGTGTCGCGTTAGCGGCACAAATGAAGTATGAAAGGCTTGCCTTTCATACTTGATGTATAGTTTATACTTGCAATTTCTTCCGTAACACGGGCATCCGGCAAGGGAAGGCGCCGCGCAAGACCTTTCTCAACGCCAGTTTTGTACATCAAAAGCTCATTTGATGGCAGAAATTGGCGGCACTTGCCTGGCACTTCTCCCCTATTAGAGTGGGTTTTTGCCACTCTAATTTCATGACAAACCGATGCGGCATCGCATCAGCAAGGCTCCATCAAAGCGGAAGGCAAGCGCCGAAAAGCCATTCCCGGCCATCTAAACAATGCTGAAGGCCACGCTGAACACCATTCCGGCCTGCTACGTCCATGGGCATCATGGAAACATGTACCGGAAACGCCTTTTTTGGTCATCAAATACCTATTTGATGTTTAAATATGGCGCAACCCATCATATTCCGTACCCAGAGCTTGCGATTGAAGCAGCCAAAAAAACACTGCCGGATTGTCCCAATATAAATATAACGCCTGTTTTGTACATCAAACCGCCTTATTCGCACAGCAAAACGCCATTTTTATACATTGTTTTGATCCTGTTCGCCTTGGTCAGACATCAAATGTGCTGTTTTCAATCATCATATTCGCCGTATTTCTACACTATTACCGCATTATCAGAACATATCCATCCTCTTTAACCGGTCATATCTTACGCCTGTTCTGTACATTCCTTGCGCCGTCATCGAACAGGAGAACCGCACTATTGATACATCAAACGAATGGATATTTCGCGTATTTATGCCATTTTTAATGCATATAAAGAAATAAATAAAGTTGTTACTTATAAAAATAAATAATGAAAAATAAAAAAGGATAATATATCTTTTACAAGCAAAAGATAAAAATTTATGTTATAATGTTATATCTATTACTAGTTTGATATTTGTTTATTTCTTTATTTCTTTTCGCTTTTCTTTGGTATTGTAATCATTTCGTTTAGATCGTTAATTATAGTGCGAATCTTTTCAACGTCATTAGGCTCAAGAATGTAGCTTTGCCTGGTCGTTTTTGACTTAAGCTTCGTTGCTTCCGCCGCAAGCCTGGAAATCTGCTCCGCTATCATGATATGGGCGGTAATGCCAATGGATGAACCACTTCCTTTTTCGGCAGCCGTTCTTGCATTATCGATAATCGCTTTATACTTATTTGCCTTTTCCCTTGCTTTCTCCAGTTTCTCTTTCGTCTCTTCCAGCTCGGAATATTCCCAGGCGCCACTCTCCTCTGCCGCCTTCCCCTTATCATTGATCTTCTTTTGCAGGTCGTTTATTTCCTCTTGCTGCAAAGCAATTTTTCTTTCGTATTCCTTTGCCTTTTCTTCAGAGGCCTTTATGGACGCCTGCCGCTCATCGTCCTGCTTTTTGATCTCCTGATATTCCTCCTTCGTCATCACATTGTTGTGTTCATTCAGGAATTTAAGAATATACTCCTGCGCCTCGGCTGAGCGCGAGGCATAATCGTTGGCTTCGTTGATCGTAATATAGCCCTCGTCGAGCTTCTCAAGCAGTCCGACAGAAAGCTTCGCGTTGATGTCAATATATTTCCTGATCTGTCGTGCCGAGACCTGGAGCTTGTCGGCTATCTGATCGATCAGCTTCTTTTCCACGCCCCTTTGCTTCAACAGCTCCAATAGCCTGGCGACGCGGCCGCGCATCTCTTTAGGGGATTCCGCCCGCGCGTCATAGTTCATGAGCAAATTAAGCTCTTCCAACTGGTCAAAGGGAATGTCATCTCGGAGGACCAGGGCCGGCATTTTACGCTTCATGAATGTAGGATTTCTCTCAAGGATAAGGCCGAACGCTTCTTTTCGCCTGTGGCCGCTTACTATGTAATAACGGCCTTCAACGCTCCTGCCTTCCTCATCCACCCCATGGCGCCGTGAAACCGTAATTGTTGATTGAAACCCATTCCGCTCGATGTTCTCAGAGAATATGTCTATATCCGTGTTGTCCACTTCCCTGTTTTTGGGGAAGGGGTCAAGCTTCTCAAACAGTATAAGCTCAATTTGACTGCCGTTTCCAAGGTCAAACCCGACTGCGTCCACCTTTTCCTTCGTGTTTCTGAAAATGATCTGCTGGTTATTGTATCCTCTCGGCACCTCGATTTGCTTACTAGACATTATTCCTCCTTTTGCATAAAAGACGGCAGGAACCGATTTTTCTTTCCTATATAGCTGCGCGATAGCTCTGTATACTCATCAAGGCTTATTATTCCTATCTGCTTTGCCACCTCGATATAATCCGCACCGGCATTCGTCTTCTTGTTATAGAAGTAGACGGGCATATACCTTGCCAATGCTTCCGCGATCTGATTGTCGTCCCGGATAACAGCCTTTAAAAGAAGTGAATCAAAAATCTTATCATATGCGTCGTGCTGCGTCCTTAACAGCTTGGTCTGTGGCTTGATATGTGCCAGCAAAACGCCGAGAAGCTCTATGTCGTCGTTGAAGTTCTCTTTAATATTGTAAAAATCCTGCAACTCGTCCTGTATCCCGTCATATGAAAAGTTGGCTGAATCAACTGGTATGAGCACGTAATCCGCTGCAATCAAACTCATGTCTGAAAAAGTATCTGCCGATGGATTGTTGTCAATGATAATTAAATCATAATCATTTCTGACGCTTTCGATTGCATTTCTCAATAAAAGCAGGTCTTTGTCCTTCCTCCCACTTTGGTAAAAGAATTTATCCGGCCTTTGGATTTTTTTGTTGTTGGGCAGCACATCCACTCCATATTTGGAATGGACAATGATGTCTTCAATCTTTGCATCGAAAAATAAAAGGTCCGAGATATCCTTCTCTCCCTCTCTCATTGCCATGAATACCTGCGAGGTGTTGCCCTGCGGATCCATGTCAATAGCAAGCACCTTTTTCCCGGCAAGCGCTGGGACTGTCGCCAAATGTACTACGGAGGTTGTTTTTGCCACCCCGCCCTTCCGATTCTGCATCGTTAATACAGCCATAATGATTCTCCTTTCCTTTTTTGGCATATGAATCCCATCATACCATGATGATTAGAAAGTGGGAATCTTTTTTGAGTAATTGTAAGAATTACGCAATGATTGTTGCCGGAAAAAGTTGACAAAACAAAAAAACAGAAAAGAAATATAAGAACATACGTTCATGAACTGAGTTCAAAAACATATGTTCTTTGTTTTTATTCAAAAAATTCGCAAAATAACAAAATGTTAATTAGATGACATCAGTTTTTGTAATGTGAGAGGCAAGATATACCAACCTTCGTACGCTCGCACAGTGTCCTTCCAAAAGAGCTTGCCCTGGGCGTGATCAGTCCACTTAAACCTTCATACGCTCACGCTGCGCTTTTCACTCGAAAAATCTGCAAGCTGACCGCTCCATTCGACAAGCCATGTGGGTACTGACTGATGGCATTATGCAATAAGCGTGAATCATTTACGGACTTTGGCATACCATCTTTCTGCCGGAACAGCGAACTCCACAGCCAGAAAGTCAATTGACCACATTAGCGGTTGTTTTCTGTGTTTCCACAAGGAGGCGATGGCCGGTCTCCCTATAGTTGCTGTTTCATGCTATTTTGACGCCGTTGTCCAAAACTATTGTTTTATTGGCTATGATCTGTTCAATCATGGGCTTTTCCATTTCCTAATGTATCATGGGCTTTTCCATTTCATAATCTTTCTTGAAGGTTCATTTGCATTTTTGTTTGCTGATGGTTTGCGTTTTGTATCCATGCAATACAGAAGGAAGGATGAATACCAGTCCCTCTGCACTTTGGTGCCGTCACTTAAGAGGTACATCCTGTCAGACGGCTTTTTTATGTATCAATCAGCCGTTTGGTCATATTGGCTGGCGCGATAGTTATTGGGTACTTCATTGCATTTCCATCTGCTTCCTGCGAGGTGTTGCTTTACTTTCGCATGAAAATATCCGGGACATCTGTTTTTGATCGACTTGCCGAAACATCTCCTGCGCTATGTTTTATTTTCCTCCCCTATTAGAGTGGGTTTTTGCCACTCTAATTTCATGACAAACCGATGCGGTATCGCATCATTAAGGCTCATCTATCAGAGTAGGTTTTTGCCGCTCTGAATTCTGACATAGCGAACCGACTGAGGGGCAAATCGGCTCTGATGGCTTTGCTTTATGCTGCAGCTTCTTTGCTTTTAGGCTCTGTGATGAATGCATCACCAGGCGACCAAAGATGATTCACTTCTTCATTTATCGCAAGATGCCTGCTGACAGCATTGGCTCTGCGGAGTTCAGCATGACTTGCTTTAAGCTTTTTCAGCGATTAGAAAGTTTCCACGTTTTTTACTATTTTGATCGTGCCGTTCACATTATAGTTCTGAGGTTTGCCGCCCGTTCTGAACGGTCCATGGCGTGAAGCAGACAACGTTCTTTTTATTCGTTTTCCATGATTGACGGCCCACGTTTGGCTAGGTTCTTAAGCCCCGCCTCATTGACAGAACAATAGGCAATGGTCTGTGTTCCGATATCGCATCCGATAGTGCCGGCTTCAAAGCCAGGTCTGAAATTTGCTTGGCGTTGCAATGGCATGTGCTGACCCATCCACATAGAAATAGAATGAATTACAAGAACCGCTTTGGCCATTAAGAAGAAGACGCATGGTCGAAAGAAGAATGCAAATATGATCGATAAATAAAGGCGGTATGCAAGAATGGTTCCACAAGTGTACACGCACGTAGGGACGTTTGTGTAGATTTGAATCCACAGGTAGACGGCAAGCATATGTGGCTATGTGCATAGGGCGTTTATTCCTTCGGCGGTACCTTTGACCATAACAAGTAACTTGTGACCACACATGTGGGGACGTTCGTCTTGTCGTTCTTGTCATCTGCCTGATAATCCATATGCGGCAACACATGTATGGACGTTCGGCTTGGCGACAGGACATATGAATGTCAGATGTGAGGCGGTGTCATGAACAGGAGCGAACAGGCGGCAATCAATATTGATAGCGAAGACTTGCTGATTCTAAAACATGCACTTAAAGAGACCTGATAGCGTGTGAATGTAAAAAGATGAAACATCGAAATTGCCTTGCTTGATGCGGGACGGAAGACTGCATTCATCCCGTAATATGTCATTTGCTCGAGAAGGATTTATGGACGTGAGCCTTATGAAATCTGGAACATTCATTTTCGAGAAGGCCAACAGGCGTTGGTGAAAGAAAAAACCCGCATTTTCCATCAGAGCAACAGAACCACCTTTTTGTTGAACCGTACCTATATAAAAACATATGTTCGTGAACTCGGTTCAAAAACATATGTTTGGGAACTGAGTTCACGAACATATGTTTTTGAAATTACAAACATTAATAAAAATGTAAGAACAATCGACTTGTTTTTGGCAAAAATATAAAATTTGTTTCACATGAAACGTTTTTTCGTGTATATTTCTTATAAAATCCTTCCTACTGGTCCGGCAGGTCAGAAGGATTTTATGCACGAATATGTAAATCAATACACTTATAGTTTTTCAGGGGATACAGCCATGGTCAGAGATTATTCGAATCTCAGCGAAGCCGACAGACTTATAGCGGAAGAAATAGACAGGGAGTTTGAAGAAGAACTTATCGAGGAAGAAAATGCCATTGAAGCCATCCTGTTTGTGTCAGGTGATCCGGTAAGCATAACTCAGATTGCCAAAGCAATGGAATTATCTGTCGAAGCGGCAAAAAAAGCTATAACGCGTCTGGCAGCAAGATATGAAAAGAAAGATTCTGGCCTGCAAATCAAAAGATATGCAGACTTTTACCAGCTTCGCACCAAGAAAAAATATTATAATATGCTCGTCAGGATAGTAAAGGCCAGGCCAGAGCCGAAACTCACGCCTGTCATGCTTGAAGTTCTTTCGATCATCGCCTATAAGCAGCCAGTAACAAAGGCTGAAATCGAAAGAATCAGAGGCGTGAATTCCGACAATGTAGTAAATAAATTAGTGGGATATGGAATTGTAGAAGAAGTCGGGCATCTTCAAACAACAGGAAGGTCGGCGCAGTTTGGCACGACCATAGTATTTTTAAGACAATTCGGGCTTTCCTCAATAGAGGAATTGCCAAAATTCACGGAAGAGCAGGAAAAGGCGCTTAAAAAAGAAATCGAAGAAGGATTGTATGGCGGCAATTTTGGATTTCAATAATAATTTGAGCATTGCCTGATGGCGGTAATGTTCAGATATTCTATCGTGAGAACGAAGCGAGGCGGAGCCAACTGGCTCCGCCTCGAATTGATTTTGCGCCCTTTCGGGCTGGTGGAAACGTTACTCCGCTGTGACAGTCACCGTCTTGTATTCGCCGCTCTCACTGTACACGAGGATAGCAGCAGTTCCCTTTTTTTGCGTAAACTCGGACTCGGAAACGGCAGGGATTATTCTCCTTTCCCTTGTGCTTCTTTTTCCGACACGAAGCAGGCAACCAGTCCGTAGATGATGGTTGGGCGAATCCAGATTTCCGTGATCATGTAGTTGGTATACTCGTCGATGGGATTGTTGTAAATGACATAGCTGTACAGTCCGGCAATAGCCATGTCAATGAAAAAAAGCAGCCACAGGTTGCGCTTCGTGTAGCTCTTCCAGTCTTTTCGGGCATAGAAGAACGTGAGCATGAGGAGCAGCAGCACCGAGAGCGTCAGGCAGACCAGTTGGAGGGGGTAGCTCGCCAGAGGAGGCGGAAAGAGGATGTCTCGCAAGAGCACAGTAATGCCTGCGCATACCGAGCTCCAGTAGTTGAAGCGCTGGCCATCCAGCCGGTTGAAGGAGTACATCGTCATCATCACGATGCACGCGATGTAGCACAGGTTAAGCACCAGTTCGGGCCATGCCTCACCAAGCCCAAAATGGCTGATTCCGTAGAGCATAATGCCCACCGAAAGCACCGCCGCCACCACTGTAACAGTCACGTCAATAATTTGTGATTTCTTTTTGAATCTTGTTTTCATAATATGCCTTTTCAGTTCACTACGCGTCGAGGGAACAGCGTTCCCGGGGGCAACTGGTATTGCATAATGGCAAATACCAGTTTGCAATATCAGCATGCAGTATATCAAGAAACCAGCCATGTGTCAATCCAGGCTGATATTCTGATACGATTTGTACGTATCAGAATACCGCTTTGGATGGCAAGCGTACGGGTGGAAATATTGATGAAAAATATCATCGACATTTCGCATTGGTGTTTCAGAAATGATTACATTTGTGTATAATAACCGAAAAGGAAAAGACAAGGGTATACACGATTCGTTCGAACCGGGGGAAACCGGGATTGTACTCCCCGGAGGAACTGATTGGCCAGACGCATCTTTTTTCCAATGCCGAAATGAACAAGATGATATACCAGCAGGCAAGGGATCTGGTCGATGCCGGAGTGATAAAGGACTGGCCGGAGAATCTCGCGCGCATCCAGTTTCACCACGAGAAGGAACGCATCCCTCTGGAACGGGATATGGCCGGCCGGATATTTATATGGCATAAGCAAAGCTATCCGGAGATGACAAATCCGGAACTGTGCAAGAAGGATCAGCGCTATCCCGTCCTTCAAAAGGCCGAGGACATGATCCTGCATACCTGCAGACAGCATGGCGTGAAGGAAGAATTTCCCACGCCGGGGAGGAATTGACGCAAATGACAGAAAATGAGTATCACTATCCGGAACTGGGCCTGGAAGGGACGGCAGACACGCTGTTCATCCAGGCAATGAATGGCTCCATTGAAAACCCGAAGGCCCTTGCAAAGATACAGGAAATTTTGCTGAGCCCGGTCGAAAACAAACAGGACAAAGCTTTTTACGTAGGGGTCTTAAAGGAAATCAAGGAGGACGACCACAGCGAACCCTATGTTTTCGCCCAATACAAGAAGGATGTGCTGGATGAGCACGGCTCTAAGGAAGTGAACATCAGGGATGATCTGGTGCTTGGAATCATGCGTGACCGGGGAAAAGTGCTGGTGTGCCTGAATGAGTATCCTTCTGAGGGCTTCCCGAATGGCAGGACCGGGGTGGTCGCTGTGCCGGAAAGGGCATTCTTGCAGTACACGAAGAAGGGGTTCACGCAGCTTGTTCACGAGCTGTATGCGTATGGGATGCTGGAAGAATAAGGGATAAAGGTTGAGCCCTCCACACGAATGAATTCGTGGGATTCCCTTAAATGATACGCCGGGG
>CAMKKZ010000039.1 GCA_946413525.1 uncultured Oribacterium sp. | reverse complement strand
TGCCGTTTCCATTGTTGCCATTCCCGTTGCCATTCCCATTGCCGCCATTCCCGTTGCCATTCCCATTGTTGCCGGAATTCTGATCCCCTTCCTCATCCGGATCGCCGTCTTCCCCTTCCGGAACCGGCTTTCCGATGAAGTGATAATAACTGGCTTTGTCGCTGAAGCTGACATCGATTTCCTTTACGCGGTAAGCGCCTGTAAAGGAGCTTCCCCGTCCGTCGGCCCTGTAAGGCAGGACGTCGGCAAAGCGGATGTCGGAGGCTTCGAGACCCCCATTAACGTACTGCAGGGTAAAGACAATGTCCTCCCCGACCTCCACCAGGGTCTCCTCCACGTCCTTGCTGGCTCCGCTCATAGTCTCTTTCATTATGGTAATCGCGCTGTTGTCCATATGGGCTTCGGCAGCCAGGCGGTTGGTCTCCTGGTACTCCGCGTAAATCCTTGCCACCACGTTCAGGGTCTGCCCTGCCTTCACGTCATTCTCGGAATTCTTCTTGTCGCCTATATTGCAGGAGAAGGTGAAATCAGGCAATGTCTTGTCAATGTCATTCACATAGGTGGTCAATGTCACCTTCCGCATGCCGTTCTCATCCGTCTCCTCGGCAACTTCCACATCCCACTGAAGCTGGTCGGCCGTATAGCCGCTTCCCGAGTAATCGTAGTTAATGGAGCCCTTCCGATAAGTCAGTCCCTTCGGAATCTCCAGTTCAATGGTAACGCGGGCTGCCTGCGAGCCGTTCCGCACGAGCTCGTTCGCAGTAGCCGCGCTGGAGTACGCGACGGACAGATCCACAACATAATTCACGATCCTGTCGCCCTTGTCCACATTGTACGCGGTCTTCGGGTTCGTGGAACCGACAGGGTAATCCCTGTTTCCGATTTTAATGCTGGTATCCAGAGTATAGAGCAGGAGCACATTGCCCCGGTCCCAGCCGTTATGGCCGCCGGCTTGCCGGACGCCATTCTTGTACTGGGTCTTCTTGTACTTGTTCTTGTAGTCATCCTCGGGATTGCCCTTCACAATGGAATGACAATCCTGGATGAAATACGTATAACCCGTAAAGGTCTGATCATTGACGTATTCCGTCTCGCTCTCGGGGTTGTCCGAATCCGATTTCCTGTAAATCTTCCTGGTCCAGGCGGAGCGCTCGGCCAGATCCTCCATGCCATTTTTCTGCCGCTTCGCCTGACCACTCTCCAGATCATCAATGATAGGATAAGGAACACGGTCGGGTTCCTGGCTGTAGCTGTAATTATACAGGATCGGCTGGATATTGCTCTGCCATGTGCCGGGCTTCCTCCAGTTCTCCTTATAGAAGCGGCGGTAGGTGCCCCAGGCCCTGGCGTCATTGGTGGCAATGTAGGTATTGCCCGTCTTTGTAAAGTCGTCCGTCACCTGCAGCCAGGTATGGACGCTGATGTTCCGATTGGTCCGGATGGTCGTGTTCCGGAACTCAAAGAGGATGGCCACGCAGGTCTTTCCGGCCTCCTCCAGCTCCTGCAGGGTCTTGTAATAGATCAGGTTTTCCTCATGGTACCTGTCCATGTCCTCGGCCCCGCCATCGTCCTGTTCCACTCCGTCTTCCGTTATCCAGGTCTTCTTCTCCCAGTTGCCGCCGGGGGTGCCGTCCGCCTTGTCCGGCTTTGCCCCGTAAAGGATGGTCAGCCGGTAATTAAGAGGCTTGTTGTTCTGCACCGTATCCCAATCGGCCCTGGTCTCCGACGTCCTGATCTGGAAGGCATTCACCTTCGTCCCCTGCTTGTTCATCTTCGTATAGCCGTTCGAGATCGTATTTGTCTGGGAGATATTCGTCCCGTTCGTGGAATAGGGGTTGAATTCCTTGTCAATGTAGGCATCCATATAGGCCGGATGGAAGACCTCCGCGTCAAACTTCTGCAGGAAATTCATCGCCGTCATGTAGTTGTATTCCAGCCGGTTGTCCGTATTGGTATTGTAATCCTTGCTGTCAATGTAATACTTTGGCCTGGTAATATCATCCGTCATGATCCTGGCGCTATTGTAGGTCAGCGTTCCGCCCATATAGACCACGGAGCCGATCGGCGTGGAGCCCTTGCCCTCGCTCCCCGTCAGGGTTCCTATGGAAGCATTCTCGAAATAAGTGGTCTTGCTGATGCTGTCCCCATTGCCATCCTCTCCCTCAGAGATATAGCGCGCAAAATCGTTGAAGCAGTAATTGTCGCCATAACGCATCTCGCAGGAAGCGATCGCGGGATCCTCCTCGGTGCCTTCAAGAAGGCTCTTCGGGTCTTCCTTTTCATAATATGTGTTCAGCATATCAAGGCCGGCCGTCTTCACGTCCGTCACAGAAATGGCCTGCCGTCCGCTCCTGCCCCGGGCATCCATCTTTGAAACGGCTGCGTGCATGGCGACGGAAACGTAACCGCCAATGTATTCGCCGTAATACTCCCTGTAGGCCTCTTTGATCACATCCTCGTCATAAGGGAAGATCAACTGGACATAACCCGCCGTAAACGGCTTGACCTGCTTGGTCTTAAAGCGCTCATCCTCAACATTATCCGATGTCCTGTTCGGAAGGGTGTTGCCATTCAAGTCATAATTGGAGACTTTGACATGTATCGTCGTTTCCTTTGAGTCCTGACCGTCGCCGCTTCCGGACTGCCCTGACCGGGCATCCGTCATCAGCCATGTGCCGCCGCTGTAGCAGGACCTTTCGTCGCCGCCGCTGTTAAAGGGCGCCGCGTCATAGGCATAGCGCGTGTCCTTGTCTATGTCGTCCTCGTCATTCCAGTCCATCGTCCTGGAGTAGAGGCTGACCTCGTTCAGCGGCTTGCCCCATTCCGTGTTCACATTCTCTTTGTACGCCCAGATAATGGGTTTGCCTTCCACCTTCCGGGCGGCATCTGTGCCCTCCGGGAAGAGGGGATCGCCGTTGTAGAACAGCTTTCCCTTGAAGGAAACGTCGAATTCCAGGCTCTTGTCCGGAAGCTCGATTCCCTTCAGTCCGTCCGTATAATCATCAATCTCATTATACAGGCTGACCATGAGGCCATAACCCACCATCATGCCGTGGATAATGTTTCCATTCCCTTCAGCCTTCGCCTTCCTGTAATCCTCCGCCGTGGCTTCGACCCCGTTTTCAAGGTCAAAGTAGCTGTCATACGCCAGATGGCTGTTGTAATCAATGGCGGCATTGTATTTCGGGGCGGCCGAGATGGTAATGGTCGGAGAGTCGAATTCCAGAACCGGCGCCACCTCATTCTGAGGATCCGTGTCGTCCGTCCCGCCCTGGTTCTGATTCCCCCCTTCGCTGCCGTTCTGCGCTGGAGGATTCGTTTCACCGTTCTGCGCGGGAGGATCCGTTTCATCCCCCTGAAGAAGAGCTTCCTCTTCCGTTTCCCGGCTTCCCTGTCCATCCGTTCCGGAAGCTTCCCCTTCCTGCTCCTCGCTAAGGACGGCAGTGGTGGGATCCGCGCCCTGCTGCGCGCCCTCCGGATTATCCTGGTTTCCCGGCACATTCACCGGCTGGACCTTGGTCACATTGGCCTCGTTCCCCTCGATCCAGGCCCGGAAATGGGGCTTCAGGGTATCCCCGTTCTTCATGGCATAGACGCTGATGGAGAAAGACTTGTTGACCTGCTCCGCGTCCTGCATTTCCTGTTCCCAATAACCGGACATGACCTGCACGGTCCTGCCGTTCTCCTGCCTAATGCTGAAGGACGGGGCGTTCTTGAAGGTTTCCTTCACACTGTCGGTGTTGAATTCCGCTTCCGTCGTGTCACACGGCAGCATGATTTCCACCCAAGGACGCACCACCCTCGATACGCCGCTCTCCGCCCCCTTCTGGGCATTGATGGTCAAAAGGAAGGAGTAAGTGATCGTATCGAAGCTCCTGACCAGGAGGTTTTCGTTCTTGCCGTCATAGCCGGCTGTCCATTCCACAAGCTGATCGGGCTCGTAATATTCACCATTATAAAGATACATTCCGGCATGCTCGCCCTCGGAAACAAGCACCGCGCCATCCTTGTCCCTGGCCTTCACCTCGGACGCGATGAATTCCGCATTTTCCTTCTTGACCGTGCCATCGACGATGCCGGTTCCCTGCTCGCCGGGCTTAGGCTCCAGGCGGAAATTCTGGATATAGACATCCGTATCAAACTGCGTTTCCACCTTCGTGTCATAATAAGCCGCCGTAAGCTGCAGGTTCGAAGAATCCGGCACGCTGCCCGTGACGAACTGCCCTCCCGAATCAGGATCCAGGGGGCTCGCTATGTTAAGGGCCGTCCTTTTGCTGCCCTTATAGTTATCATCCTTCCATGCATTGTACGCCTCGTCACCCATCTGCGCTGCCGGGATGACGGTAAGATTCGGCTTCTCCTTCACAAGGGCCGGATTGTCAAACTTCCCATCCTTCCCCTCGTACCAGGAATAAATGTCGTTCCCGCTGCCGTAAAGCGTGGTATGGTTGCCGGCCACCTTCCCCTTGGAAATAATCAGCGTCATATTGGCCAGCGGGTACTCGGCAATGCCGCCGCCCAGCTCCGCCGTATTGTCGCTGATGAGGCCGCCCATCATATAAATGGTGCCTCCGTTCTGGTAGAGGCCGCCACCCCTGGACGCCTTGTTCTTAAGGATCTCGGTGCCTTCGTTGATATAGAGCTTTCCGCCCGCCACATAGATGGCGCCTCCGGTGCCGTTTATGCCGCTGGCGCTGTTCTGCCTTGCGCAGGTCACCGTGTTCCCCTGCATCAGGACATTGCTTAAATAAGCCGTACCATTACCAAGGTAAATCGCTCCGCCCTTGTTTACGACAGTGTTCCCGGTAATCTCGACCGGACTTTCCGCGCTGCCCCCGATGTTGAGGGAACCGGAGCCTGTGTTCATTATGGTTCCAACGCTGCCGGTATAGTTATTCCGGATCTTTCCGCCGGTAATGAGGACCTTCCCCCCGTTATTGCAGATAATGCCGTTCCCGGCAGTCGATGTGTTCTCCTCAATCACGCCCCCGTTCATGACAAACCTGCCGGAGGTGTTCCGGACCAGTACGGCCGCGCCGTAATAGTGGACCGTATTCCCGCGGATCGCCCCCTCCCCTTCCAGAGTGAAGGTGCCGGAGTCCACGCAGACGGCCGACCCGCCGTAGGTATAGGAATTCACCTGCGCGCCGGCCCGGCAGTCCTTGATCTGGCCGGAGGAAAGGGTGGCGCTTCCGCCGCTCTCCACGAAGATGCCGCCGCCGGCCTGGCCGGAGGTGCCGGTAATGGTGCCGGTGCTGTCCGCCCGTCCCTCAAAGGACATGGAGCTTCCGCCAATGCTTCCGTTCCCCGCCTTCTTCTCATCAACAATCTTCACAATGCCATAGCAATGGATGGCGGAGCTGCCGTTGCCCCGGAGGGTATAGCCATTCAGGTTAAGGACTACGTCGGCTGCCCCCGGAATCTTGACATTTTCCGAAACATCGTCCACCAGGACGATCTCCGGCTTCTCACCGTTCCCGAAAGTACCATGGACGCCTTCCAGGATGGCGCTGATAGCCTCCTGCACGGAATTGTAGATAATGTATCCGTCTCCATCGGCCTTCTTCACCGCCGCTGCCGGCTTCACCGTCTGGAAATTCAGAGTCAGCGGCAGCGTGTAGACCAGGATGCCCTTGATCTCGTCCTCATAGGTCCTGTCGGTACGCTCCTCGATCCAGGCGATGCCCCGGCGCTGCACCGAATCGGCCTGCGCGTCCAGGAACATGTCGGAGGCCCTGACGAGCCGAAGCTCCGAATTCCTGTAAGTGGAATTATAAACCCCGTAAGCATCCTTGCCATAGGCGGCATTATTATCATAAAGCTGGCCGCCCTGCATGTCGAAAAGGGTGCCCGGGTTCTCTGCCGTCACGTAGCTTTGCTGGCAGGCACCGCTGTCCAGGTAAACGCCGCCTCCAAAGTTGGACGCCTCATTATCCCGGATATGGCCGCTCTTCATGAGCAGATTGGCGTGATTCCCAATAAATATGCCGCCACCGTTGTATGCCTTGTTGCCGATGATCCTCGTCCCGTCCACCACGTTCTTGATCCGCACCGCCTGGACATTGGCGGCATTGCTATCATAATTCAGATAGAGGCCGCCTCCAACCGCGGTCCCGACGCTCTCGTTCCCCTCTATGGAGCCGCCCAGGAGTTCCGCCCAGGCGCCTGTCTTGTATATGCCGGCTCCCTTTTCAGTGCAGACATTGTTTCTGATCTTCGTCTCATCCTTCATGATGAGAATGTTGCTGCAATTGACGCCCCTTCCTGGGTTGTCGTGGATGTCCGTCGCACCGCTCAGGATCAGTGTGCCGTACTGATTGAGCAGGCTGCCGTCGCTTTGGAGCTCATATTTCGGCTTGTTGCTGTATGCTGCGTAAATACCGCCCGTATTAGACTGTTTGCTCGATTTATTACCCGCGATCTCGCAATCCCTGACTTCAACGTCCGCGTTCCACCAGCTCATATACATACCGACGCCGCCATCTCCGCAATAATTGTTCAGAATGCGGCAGTTTTTGAAGCTTATGAGTGTGCCTTTGAGATAACCCTCCATATGGCTTTCAAATCCAATGCCGCCGCCCCATTCTATCGATTTATTCCCTGAGACCTCGACATTTTCAAAGAGGCTCCCGTTGGCAAGGTAGCCGAGCCTCATACCTCCGGTGTACCTTGCGCTGTTGCCCCGGATAACCGTATCCCGCATGACCGTGCGCCGGTCCTCGTCCAGGCTGCTGCCGGTGTAAAGATAGACACCGCCCGCGCTGCCGTCAACCATGCCCGCCTTGTTGTTCTCAATCAGGCAGCCCGCGATTTCCGCCGGACAGTTGATGTAAAGCCCTCCGTAACTACGTTTGGCTTCATTGCCGGAAATGGTGACATTCGTAAGGAACACCCTGTCTTTTGAATACCTCCCGGCGTTATTGTTTCCATCAAGCACAAGCCCGCCCACGCTCTGAGCCGCCTTGTTCCCGCTAATGACAGTGCGTTCCTTCGGAACATCCTGCTTTCCGATTACAGGGAATCCGTAATAAATGGCCACACCGCCACCATTGTAAGTTTCGGTCCAATTATCATGAATCTGCATATCGTTCAGGATAATTTCATCATAGTGCCGGCTCATGGTATTTTCTTTGCTGTTCAAAGCCTCCGCATAGACGGCACCGCCATAGTTATAGCAGTGATTGTCCTGCAGCACGCTCCCTCCGGTAATTTCCAGCAGGTTGACATCGCTGTCCGTAAGCTCCGACAGATTATAATTTCCATCCGCGTCCCTGGCCGTCTTATAGCTGGCCGGGGTCCTGTTAAAGTTCACATGCACAGCTCCGCCGCTGCCCCTGGAATAGCAGTGGTCAATCTCGCCGCCCAGGATCCGCACTCTGGAACCCGCGAGCATGCTATTATCCAATGAGGCATAGATAGCGCCGCCCGAGCTGTTGGAATAGCAGTCGGTGATCCTGCTGCCAGCTTTCATCGTAAGTTCCCCATTATACCCCATGGTATTGACAGGATAGACATAGATGGCACCGCCTGCCGAGGCCGAATAGAAATCCTTGATGGTAAGACCCTCATCAAGAACCACGGCGCCGCCGTTAATGGTCACCGCCCTCATGCTCTCGCTGCCCGGGTCCGATCCCGCGCCCAGTATGCATCCGCTGTTTACCTCTTCTTCGTCCTCATTCTCTGCAGCATCCGGCTCATCTCCGGTATCCGGCTTCTTCGGCCTGGCATCCGGCTCCGTTACCGTGCTCCGCAGGGTAAGGGTGCCCAGCACGAATTCCGGATCCCCGCCCTCCGAAAGGACGCGGTTTCCGGCGAGCTTTGACACATAAATGGCCTGATCCCTCTCGCAAGTCAGATTATAGCCGTTCAGGTCAATGGTGAGATCCTGGTTGCCCGTCACCTGGATGCTCTCCTTAAGGTCGCGGACAAGGTAAATGGTCTCCGGTTTCTCCGACTTGAGCGCGGCATTCACCGCCGCCTGCAGCGTCGGATAGTAGACCGGCGGATTCTCTCCATCATTCAGATCCCCGATCCTCGCGGAATGCTGCATGGCCGGATCCCGCTCCGCGATCAGGCAAAGGCCCGCGTCCTTTGTCATCTCCTCAAGATTAAGACCGGATACGGAGGCGTATTTCTCCCCCGTCACCTCGTTGAGCCAGCAGTTATATTTCTCCATTCCCTCCGGAATAGACATCTCAAAGGCATCCAGCAGGGAGACCTTCCTTGCCGTCTTGTAAAGATAGATGTCGGATCCCCGCATCTTGTAGCCGGATACAATGGTATTTCCGTAAATTGCTGCGCCCCGGATATCGAGAACCGCATCCTTTCCGTTCACCGCGATGCCGCCGCCATTACCGCTCACATTCCCGGTAATGAGGACGTTCTGAAGAAGGGTGACCCTCGCGTTGTTCCCATCGATATACATCCCGCCGCCGGCATAGCCGCTGTTATTATTTGATGTGTTATTAATAATACTGCAGTCCGAAAGCTCGGCCACCACGCTTCCCAGATACAGGCCGACACCATTCGTGGATGATTTGTTTTCGGAAATCTCACCGCCCCGGATCACCAGGTTCTTCTGTGCCTCAAACTCCCCGTCACGGTTCCGATAAGCTGTGCCGCCGTTCCCTCTATTGGCAGAAATGCCGCCGATATTTCCCGTAATTCTAACATTTCCTTCAATTGTAACCAGGGTGGACGCGCCCTGACTGACGACGCCCCAGCCGCTATTGCCTCTGATCTCACCACCCTGCATGGTAAAAACCGCGCCCAGCATGTGGCGCCAGCCATCCTGGCTGTTTGGCGCGTTTTCACAATAGTCTCTTGTATCCTTTACGGGATCACCCGCGATATTGTCGCCATGATAAACATAAACGCCCTGACTTTTATTCGCGCTGACAGATCCCCCGGTCATCAGCATCTCCGCCTCGTCCTGGAGAAAGACGCCGCCCCCATACGTGGCATTATTATTGGTGATCGTCCCGCTCTCCAGCGTGAATTTCGCGCCACTTCGGACATAGACTCCGCCGCCATAGGTGTAAGTGGCATAATTGTTGGTGAACTTATAATAGTAGTCCGACTTGCTGCCCGTGCCGTCCGCCACCGTGCCGCTCTGCCCCTCGCTGCTGTCCTTCAGCGTAAAATCCATATCCTCCGCCACAGTAATGACCGATCCGGATTTCAGGGCGCGCAAAGCGAAACCGGCCAGATCCAGCGTCAGCTTCCTGCCTTCGTCTTCCCCGTCCCTCTTCCTTATAATGACATTTTCAATGCTGTTAGCAATCAGGACGACCGTCTGCCCGTTCTCCGCCGCGTCCACGGCGGACTGCACGGTGGCATACTCCGCCCCCGTCTCCAATACTTTTGCCCGTTTGTCTATATCCCGAAGGAAGGTGTAGTAATGTCTTACCGTTTTTCCGTCCTTCTTCTGAGCAATGAGCTGCTGGTCGCCTTCCGGATTATCCGGATCCTCGTAATAGGCATTCTCCTCCAGGTTGTCAAAGCCTTCTTCCACAACATTCTTCAGTACCTCGTCATACCAAAGGCCTCCATCCGCCCTCTCGACGCGGTATTTCTTGCGGAGGAAATCCGTCTTCGACCAGGCCCATGAGAAATAAATGACGCTGTAAAAATCATTGCCATTCCCATTGCTGTGGTTTTCATAAACCTGGGCTCCCTTTATATGGAGTGCCCATGGGTAGACCAGAGGAGGATTCGATGCCTCGCTGGTCACATCGCCGCCCTGACTGGACGAATATATGCCTCCTCCATCTCCCTTGGCAGTATTTCCCGTTATTCTGGCATTCCCGTCAATCACGCAATGCGGATTCTTTTCAATAAACAGACCGCCTCCCGAACCATTGGCCGTATTGCCGCTGATCTCCGCTTCCCCCTCGATCCGAAGGAGCTTGTTCTTCGTTCCGGAAAAGCACCAGATGCCGCCGCCATTGGACCTTGCCAGGTTGTTCACGATCCTGCCGCCTGTAATCTCGCCGCTACTGCCCATATTGAATTTCAGACCGCCGCCGATATTTCCGTTGTTATTGCTGACCTCACCACCGCTGATATGGACCTCTTTCCCGACAAATATCCCGCCACCTTCTGATGAGCAGTAATTATTCCCTACCAGACCGCCGTCCATGACAAGGTGGCCGGTATAGAAGCCTCCGCCATTTCCGCCCGCGGTGTTTCCGCTGACCTCCACGCCGTCATGAATATAGGTGTATGTGTTGTCATCGGAAAGGAAGCCGCCGCCGGACTGCCCGCTTTGGTTGTTCAGGATCCTGACCCCGGCCTCGAGATGAACCTCTGAATTTGAGGAACGAAAGCCGCCGCCCTGATAATTACAGTAATTATTCTGAAAAACCGTATTCCCCTTGATGGTCAGCTTCGAACCGGATGAGGTCATGCCGCCGCCGCTGCAATTGTAGCCCGCGGCAAACCGCCATGCTTCATTATTCTCGAAAAGGCAGTCCACGATCTCCGTCTCGCCGCCGAAGCTGGCGCCGCCGGACCCGCCCAGGGTACGGTTCCCCCGGAAGGTACAGCGAATTACCTGCTTCTTCGTCGAACCCGCCCTTATACCGCCGGAACCGCAATTATCCGTATCCGCCCGGTTATAGAGGAACTGGCAATCCTTCAGGAGCATTTCCCCCCGGCTTGAATCCTCAAAATAAAGGCCCGCCCCGCTTCCTCCGTTCGGAGCGTACGCGGCCTCATAGTGGTTTTTGACAAAGTCTGTCCTTATAATGTTGACACCGCCGTTATTGCTGTTGACATAAAGACCGGAGCCATGGCTCGCGCCGCGGTTCTTCCTGAAAAGAGAGTCCGTAACGTTGACCGTGGAGTACTGGCCGATATAACCGGTAGCTCCCAGCCTGTTCCCGGAAACATAGCCGTCCAGCACGTTCCTTTCAAAACGGCATTTCGTTGCCTTGAAATCGCTGAAATTATTGTTGGAGCCGGCCAGATAAAAGCCGCCGCCGTTTGTATAAGCCATGTTTCTGGAAAGGTCGCAACGATTAAGCTCCAGATGGCTCTTCTCATTCAAATAAATCGCGCCGCCATAGGAATTCTCAGAAAGGTTCCCCCGCCGTGCCGCGTTCTCCGCTTCTGAAAGCAAGGCGGCCCGGTCCCAGGGGTCCGGAAGCACGGCATCCTTGTCCGCGCCATATTCCACCGTGTCCGTCAGGGGATCCATGGCTTCATGGGGATCCTCCCCCGCATTACCGTCCTCTGCGTCCTCTTCCTCCGTCACGGCCACGCCGATGACGGAATCATTCATCACGATGGAGGAAGCCTTCGCCGCCATATGGATGGCGCCGCCGGAACCCTGCTCTGCCGTATTGCCCGCAATCCTTGTTTTCTCCGCCAGAAGGGAGGACGCCAGACGGAAATAAGCGACGCCGCCGTTCTGCCCCGCGCTGTTCCCTGAAAAGAGGGTATCAGACCCAAATTCCACATCAATTTCTTCATCAAAGTACAGGCCGCCGCCATTTGTGCCGGCCCTGTTGCCGTACAGGGTGACATAGTCCAGTTCCCAGGTGTTATCTTTTTCACCCGTATCACCCGTGCTATCCGCATCGGTCCCATCCTGTGGCTTCTCCCCCGTCGTGGCGAAAGCCAGCCCGCCGCCGTTCTTCGCGCTGTTCCCGGCCACAAGGTTCATGACGTTTTCCCCTCCCTCGAAGACGACGTCATGGGCAGCGTAAGCAAAGATGCCGCCGCCATTCTCCTCGGAAACATTTCCCGTCACGCTTCCGCCGGCCATATAGAGCTTCCCGCCCTTGTTGACGCTGATACCGGCGCCGTTGCCGCGGGAATGGAAATTGCAGATCGTACCGCTTTCAAGGCGCAGCACGCCCCTTTCGGCCACCTCTATGCCCCGGACATTGGAAAGCTCACTGCCATCCACCTTGCCGGTGCCCTCCGCGGAATCGTCCCGAATCGTAAGCTCGCCGAAAACGGTAATGCCGGTGTGGTTCTTCTTGCCCTGGGGGCGCAATGTATAGCCGTTCAGATCCAGAACAAACTTCAGACGCTCGACCCCTTCCTCCGGCAGCTCGTCAAAAACCACGATATCCTCTTCATAATCTCTCAGGAGGCTCATGTAGAAGGTATTGGACTCTTTGTCGAGGAAATAGCTGCAGCCCGGATCCTCCATGAGCCCGGCTTCCTCCTCGTCCCCCTCTTCCATGAGAAGAATCTCTTCCTCCGAAAGGGCCGGATTGGAAGCATCCATCGCCCCCATTACCTCCTTCACCATTTCCGATGAAAGAACAAGCGCGTCTCCGAAATCCTCCTCGCCTGCTGCCGTCCCGCTTCCATCTCCTTCGGAAGCACTGTCCTGACCGTCCGCGCCAATACCTTCTTCGTTATCGGCAAGATCCTGATTCCCTTCTCCGGTCTTTTCGCCGCCTTTTGAAGCGGTGCCGTCAGCCATCCCGGCCTCCTCATCCGCGGCGTCAGAAATTACGGCATTTCCCTCTTCATCCTCATCATCAGAATTTGCGGCATTTCCCGCCTCATCCTCATCATCAGAATTTGCGGCATTTCCCGCCTCATCCTCTCCGTCAGAGGCTGCGACATTCGTTATTTCATCTTCCTTGCCATCGTCAGAATCCGTATCTTTTATCACATCATCCGGCGTGCTGTCATCCGCCCCGCCATCATCCACTTCCGTAGCCGTGGTATCTTCCATAGAAGATGAACCATCTTCTCTATTTTGATCCGCGTCATTGTCTCCATCATTGTTGTCCTCACTGGCTTTCGCGTAATCGGAAAGCTCCGCGGATGCCGGATTCCCGGACCCAGACGCTGTTTCTGCCCCTTCCAGTGTCTCCCGACCGGAAGCATCTTCGTCAGAAGCTTCTTCGTAAAGTTCCTCCTCACTGGATGCGCCGGCACTCGACGACTCATCAACCCCATCTGCTGACTCCGCATCAGAAGCCCCGGATTCTCCCCCGTCAAATCTCCCCTCATCGGAACTGTCAGATATCCCTTCCCCAGAGACGTCTTCATTAGTACCGCCGGAAGTCTCCTCTCCGGACTCATCCTCGTCTATGCCATCGGAAGCCTCCTCACCGGACTCAGCCTCGTCCGTGCCTTCGGAAGCCTCCTCACCGGACTCAGCCTCGTCCATGCCTTCGGAAGCCTCCTCACCGGACTCAGCTTCGTCCATGCCATCGGAAGCTTCCTCACCGGACTCAGCCTCGTCCATGCCATCGGAAGCTTCCTCACCGGACTCAGCTTCGTCCATGCCTTCGGAAGCCTCCTCATTGGACACAGCTTCGTCCATGCCATTGGAAAGCTCCTCGTCGGACAGATCTCCCGCATCCTCCGCTTCATCCTCCCTGGCATCTTCCGTATCTCCGTCCGAAAGCTCCTCCTGCAAATCAGCCGCACTCTCATTCTCCGTCAGATATATGCCGGCCACATCCTCCGAAGCGATATAAATATCCTCATTTTGCGAATCAAACACTTCCTCCGCAAGCACACCGCCATCCTCAAATGACGGAATATCCTGCAGCGGGACATGCGTGAAGGTCATAATAGCAGCTAAAACAACCGCTGCCGCCCGATGCATCATTCTTCTCTTCATAGTTTCCCCTTTCCGGACGTCAAGCTCCCCTACTCCGTGATCACTGCTTCCATCCAATAGTTTTGATGTATATTTTTTGCCCATATAGCGTTGATAAATAATTTATATTATATCATAACGAAATATCGCTATACGTGATATTCATATAATTTATATCTGATTTTTACAATATTACGAGATTTATTATGACAGAGCCAGAAAAGTCACCAACATAAAATCCACTCTGACAAATAAACCGATTTGCCCCGCAGACGGTTCGCTATATAAAAAATCAGAGTGACCAAAAACCATGTATAGATTGGCCTGCCGCATCTATTTATTGTTTTCATTGACAAATAATCGTTGAGTCTATAGATGGTTCAGAGCATGAAATATCCCGAAAAAGATCGTATATCAGCGGCACAAGTGAGACTCAATGCCTTCGCCATCAAGTCAAGGTATAGCTCTGCCGCTATTTTTATGATCATCCCCGGAAAAGCGTAAACGGGCCGTTATTTCCAATTTTACAGGACCCGGATTTTCAGCACCCGGATTTCATAAGGCCTGAGGCGCGCGGTTCTGCCGCGGGAAACCAGTCTCTTCGCTTCATCATAATTGTCGATCAGGATGTCAGCCTTCCCATCCCGGTAAGCGTATGGAAGCCAGAAGCATTCCTCATGCTTTGAGAAGGAACAGATGACCAGCACCCTTTCCCCATGATACTCCCTTTCATAGACGTAAAGATGCCTCCGCCACCAGGCGTATTCCCGGTAGCCGCCCTTGAGCAGCGCTTCGCAGGACTTCCGGATATGCAGGCATTTCCGATAAAAGTTCAGGATACTCCCGGGATCCGCCTCCTCCGTTTCCGCGTTAACCCTGGTATAATTCGGGTTAATATGAAACCAGGGCTCATGTTCCGAAAAGCCCGCATTCGCGCCCGGGCTCCATTGCACCGGGGTACGGGCGGAATCCCGGCTTGAAATATGTATGCGATGAAGCCTCTTTTCCTTCGGTTCATTCCTGTGGAAGCTATGATAGGCATTAATGGAGGCCACGTCGCGGTACAGCCCGATATCCGGAAGGGCGATATTCGTCATCCCAAGCTCCTGCCCCTGGTAAATAAAAGGCGTACCCCGCTGGAAAATATAGCAGCCGGCCAGCATAGTGCCCGACTCCCTCCAAAACTGAAGGCTGCCGTATCGGTCGATGACCCTCGGATGGTCGTGATTCTCCAGGTACAGGGCGTTCCAGGCCCCCCTCCCAAGCCCCTTCTGCCACTTTGAAAAAGCCCTTTTCAGCTTCCACAGCGAGAACGGGTGGTGGATATATTCCGTCAGAAAGCAGTCCGCGGTCATGGTTTCAAACTGGATGACCATGTCAAGGACCCGGTTCCTGCCCGCGGACAGCCTTCTGGCTCCTTTCACACCGGTAAAGGGCGCCTCCCCTACCTGGATGGCCCCGTAGGAAAGAGCCACCTTCCGGAATTCCTTAAGGTAAGCGCGCAAATTCGGCCCCTCGTTATAAAAAGGCAGGCCGTTGATGGCGGGAAGGAAAGGGATGCCGTCCGGAAGCCGCATATCCTTTGAAATATAGGTAATGACATCTTCCCGGAAGCCGTCCACTCCCATGTCAAGCCAGAAGCGCATGATGCCCTTGACCTCCTCCCTCACTTTGGGATTGTCCATATTAAGGTCAGGCTGCCGACGGGCAAATACATGCAGGTAATACTGCTGCCTAGAGGGACAGTACTCCCAGGCCAAACCCTCAAACTGGCTGTACCAGTTGTTCGGCGGCCGGTGAGCCGCCCTCTCTTTTTTTTCCGTCTGCCCTTTTTTCTCTCCCCTTCCTTTCTCCTCCGTCTCCCCTTTCTTCCCTGCCTTTTCCTTCTCCTCCGTCTCCCCTTTCCTCTCTGCCTTTCCCTTCTCCTCTGTCTCCCCTTTCTTCCCCGCTCTCTCTTTCCTTTCTATAAACCGCGGATCCCTCCAGATGTAGTAATCACTGTAAGGATTATCCCGCCCCTTGCAGCTTTCTTTGAACCAGGGATGCTCATCCGACGTATGGTTAATCACAAGATCCAGAAGAACCTTGAGCCCCAGTGCATGCGCCTTGTCCAATACCTTCCGAAACTGGTCCAGCGTGCCGAAATCCTCATGTATATTCCTGTAATCCGAAATATCATAACCAAAATCCGCGTTTGGCGAGGGAAAAATCGGGCTGAACCAGATTCCATCAACGCCAAGGCTCTTTATATAGTCAAGGCGGTCATAAACACCGTAAAGATCCCCAATCCCATCCCCATTGCCGTCGCAAAAGCTCCTCACCCAGATCTGGTAAAAAGACATTTTTCGAAAATCAAACTGTCTGACCCTGGACATATGAACCCCCGCATAAAAATAAGAGAAATGCCAATGGAAGTATTTCCTATATAGAATGCTTTCATTGGCATTTCCTTGCCATTTACTCATAATGAACAAGAAACGTAGTTAAAATATATCTCTGTCCAGCATGCTTCCGCCGCAAAACGCCTTGATTCACATTTTTCCCAAATTCTCTCCTTCTGAGTCATGACTGTCCTTTGATATATGGAAACCCTTCCAAGGGAGATTTTTGTCACCACCGGGCATATTCAAACCCTTCCGCGGGAGATTTTTGTCACCGCCGGGCAGATTCAGACCCTTCAATGGCAGATTACCGCCACCGGACAAATTCAGTCCCTTCCATAACGGATTATCGCCGCCGGGCAGGCCGAGGCCATTCTCCAGCATTCCGGTTGCGTAATCCCTGACATGCTGCTTCCATGCCTCCCCCATCTCCCGCAAACGCTCCCTTTCCTGCATCCCCCTGGCCGTCATGGACACAAGAAAATCAGCCGGAAGCTTCCTCCGTTCCGGGAGCCTGCCGCTCTTTTTCAGATCAATGACGACCTGGTAGCGTTCATAAGCCCTTGCCACGCAGTCCTGCCAGGAAAGATAAATTTCATCCATGGCATGCAATCCCGCGTCATGCATGCGCGGAAGGGATTGCGCGGCTTCGGCAAGGAACCCGGCCATAGACTCTGCCGTTTCCTCAATCAGGAAGCCGTTTCGGCCATCGGTAATGCCCTCTGCCGCGCAGGAACCCCTGACCAGGACACTGGCCAGCCCGCAGGCAGCCGCCTCCCGGACCACCAGACCATTGGTGTCAAAAGTTGATGGAAAGAGAAAAAGATCCGCCCTCGTGTTCCACGCCCGGAGCGAGTCCCTGTCATATATCGGACCGGTAAAGATACAACGATCTCCCAATCCATATTCCGAAGCCTTTTGTTCCAGCATTTCCCTGTCGGGACCGCCCCCGACAAAGGCCATACGGAAATCCTTCCCATCCTCCTTCAGAGTTTTCAGGGCATCGAGAATCAGGGGCAGCCCTTTGTAACTGATCATACGGCCGACATATAGAAACAGCGGGATACCCTCCGGCAGGTCATACCCACTCGTTGCCTGCTCCACCATTGCATCATCCGCCCGGCCCTTCTGGAAATCTACGCCGTTATTCATCACGATGCATTCCCCGCGGAAACCAAGCTCCTTCAGGCTTTCTCCCGCGCCACGGCTTACCACCCAGACCTCATCGCAGGCTTCGATATTGCTGACCATTGCGCGGATCACCTCGTCCGCGACCGTCTTCATTTTAATGTAACGCCGGATGTCAATATCATATTTGGTATGATAAGTAAAAAGCAATGGCGCCCCGGTCTCCTCCCGCAGGATCCGGGCGACCACCGTGGCAGAGGCGGGACAATGGGAATGGATAATGTCCGGCGCGAAAGCGGCCAGCTCCGAAACCTCTTTCCCGGAAAACGGATTCCCCGTCCTGTACCCGTTTGTGACGGAAGCAGTATTCAGGCTCGGATAAGCGACCACAGGATACGCGTACGCACTGTAATCCGCCCCGGGATACTCAGGCGTACCTACTATAACCTCAGCCTGATGATCCTTTCGCATATACTCGGCATAATTCAAAAGCACATTCACCACGCCGTCAATGACGGGTGGGAAAGAATCATTCAAAAGACATACCTTCATTCATCAAACCCCGTTTTTTCCCAATTTATTCATTTTTTCGTAATTCATTTTTCCTAATCCATTTCCGCCTGTCTACGTCTTCCGCTTGTTTTGACTGTTTTTGCGTACCTCTTCATCCACCTGAATTTTCCGGATACAGTCCCTGAGGGGGAGCCCCCGTTTATACCAGCGAATAGCCGTAGCAAGATCCTTTTCATTTCCAAGATAAGACTCCAGAAGCTCAGAAGCCTCATCCCCGTCAGGAAGGGATAAAATAATATCAACAATGTTTTTCCTTGACCATTCATCCAGACCGCCGGTTTTTAACTTCACGTACGCGCCAAAGGAACGGTCGGAGGAGCCAAATTCAAGGATTGCCGCGGCACAGGACTCATGAACATGGTATTTCTCAGAGTACGCTTTCACTTCCATACATTCAACATCCTGGCTTTTGTATGGTTCAGGCAGTTCAGATAAAGGCGGCTTCCCGGCACCCCGGGCATTCCTCTCCTTTCCCGGCTCCCGTTCCCCGGCCTGATTTCGGACCTGCTTTCCGGCATGCCCCGGCGCCGCGGCTGCTGCAGCTCCCCTTCCGCCCCCTTCATATCCTGTATCAACCATTCTGCCTTCCGCGCGCATGGCCTCCGTCGCGAGCTGGTCACAGCGCTCGTTATGCCTGTTCCCATCATGCCCCTTCACCCAGTGAAAGGAAATCTCCTTTCCTCTGGATACCTCCTTATACTTTGCCCACAAATCCGTATTTTTGTTCTGCTTCCAAAGCCCCGTGGCGCAATTGATTGCGTACTGGGAGTCCGCGTATATTTCCACGCTTTCCCCGGGAGGCACCAGGGCAAGGCCGGTAATGATTGCCGTCACCTCCATACGGTTATTTGTAGTGCTCAGATAACCGGCGGAACGCTCCTGGTATTCACCGCTTTCATTATCCATAAACACGACGCCGTAGCCTCCCGGGCCGCCCGGATTAACCGCGCAGCCCCCATCCGTATAAATCGTATATCTCGCTTTCTTTTGCAATTCGTTCTCCCCTATTAAATAAAGTGATTTTGGGCCGCCATAATTGCCGACAAAAAGCTGCTGTATCGCCAGCTATACGGCTCCCCGCTATCAAAGTTGTTTTGGGCCGCTATAATTGCCGGGATTCTGTAAAGCTAAACTCACTAAACTCATGATATAAATACCTTTGAGCTCTCCCAGACTATATCTGAAGTCCATAAAACCACTGTTTCCATGTATAAAAATCAAAGACAATCATACGTCAAATCCGCCTTTGTATCAAGAGCGAACCAGGACTCGTTGATTTTTTATGATTTTTCGAATATGCTATGCGCATATATACATATGCACAGTCAGGAGATGAAGAAGACTTGCTGGCGTTTCCTGATCCGCCAAAGTATGATCTTATCATTGGCAACCCACCGTATTTAAGGGTTATGCGTGATGATCCGTCAGCAATCGCCATGCCGACAGTAGTTCATGGCGCACCGAACCTATACTTCCTGTTTGCCTCGATGTCTTTGTTCAATCTGAAAGACAGTGCCGAAATCTCTGCTTGCCATGGCAGGTGTAAAGGAGCTTACACCGTGGTCTCAAGCAGTAAATGAATGGATCCGTATTCATGATATTATCACTTTTGCGAATAACAATTACGGAACAAGCTATGCCGAGAATAGCCGTGAGACTTTCCGTAAACAGGCCATGCATCATTTCCGTACTGCTGCTCTTATAGAGGATAACGAAAGGGCTACGAATAGCCCAAATTATCGGTATAGACTAACTGAAGAAACGCTCAGCATTCTCCGAAACATGCAGACGCAGCAAATGGAGGCTTCAATACAGCATTTTATAGCTTATCGCCAAAGACTGGTTGATATATATGCCTCAAAGAAACGTATGACACTGATGCCAGTTAAGATAAACAATCAGGATTTTACCTTCTCCCCGGGGAAGCACAATGCGCTTCAGAAGGCCATTATCGAAGAATTTGCTCCGAGATTTGCACCAGGTTCAGAATGTTTGTATGTCGGTGATACGATTGAAAAAGATCTGGTGAAGAATATAGATAAACTGCGGGAGTTGGGCTTCGAAATAACGCTCCATGATAAAATGCCTGATGTGGTCTTATACCGTGAGGATAAGAACTGGATCTATTTTGTAGAGTCAGTAACGTCAGTGGGACCGATGAACCCGAAGCGGATTATCGAGATCACGGATATGACAAAAAACGTGACCGCGGGGAAAATCTACGTGACAGCGTTCCTGGACTTCAATACATATAAGAAGTTCTCTGAGTCCCTGGCATGGGACACAGAGGTTTGGATCGCCGAGTCACCCGATCATATGATCCATTTGAATGGAGATAAGTTCCTGGGTCCAAGAAATTGATAGAAAAGTAAATACTGGAAGATTCACGAGTATAAGTCCTAAGAGTAAGCAATTAATATGAATATGGATACCATTTCAAAGAACCATTCGTTATCATTTCCCTGCGCCTTCAGACTGCCCGGAAGCTCCCCAGCAAAAGCACAGCCCCCGAAATTACAAGAAAAACAACAACGGCCTTCCTTACAAGCTTCTCATTCATCACAGCGCTGCTTTTTATGCCCAGGAACAGCCCGGCGAGCATACAGGGATAGAGGGAGACGGAACGAAGCAATGTTTCCTTCGTAATGATTCCCAGCGCGCAATAAAGAAATATCCGGAACGTATTTTCGGCGATAAATACGGCGCTCAGATTAGCCTTGAACTCACGGCTGTCCCCCGCAACCCTTCCCACATACGCGGCAAGCAGCGCTCCGATTCCAAACAGTCCGCAGAACACCCCGGAAACCACGCCGACCACTGAAAGGCCTATCCCCTGCCAGGAAAACTTTCCCTGAGAATCTGATTTTGACGCCGCTTCCGCTTCCCTTGCCCTATCTGTTTCAACTTCTTTTTTCCTCGATCGATACACTTCCTTTGATCGATCTGCTTCCGCTTTTGCTTCCTTTAATCCATCTGCTTCCGCTTCATGCCTCCCGGCCACGGAGCCCAAAGATTCCGCCCAGCGCTCCCTCACGGCCATTTCCACGGCAATTCCTATAACAACGACGCCAAACACAGCCTTGACAATTCCCGCGTCAACATTTCTCAGGAAAAAGGCCCCTACTGCGCTTCCCCCAAGAACCATAAGGGAAAGCGGAACAAAAATCTTCGGACGCAGCGAACGCCGCTCCCGGAAAGCAAGAATCAGATTGGAAGGATAACCCAGCGCAAGCTCGACCGGGGAAATGGAAATATTATTATTTCCAAAACCCAGAATCGTCGTGAATACAAGAGTATTCGCAAAACCGCAAAGCCCTTTTACAAAGAAGGCCGCGATTGCGGCCACAGCCCACAAAGCCATATCCATCTCAAGCCCTCCTCGATTAAAGTGATTTTTGAGCCATTTTATTTCCTGACAAACAGCCGCGGTATCGTGGTTTATATGGCTCCTCTGTCAAAGTGGTTTCCTGCCTCCCTTTATTCCCGAAAAACAGATGCGGTATCACAAACTACATACCTCCATTACACAGGCGCCCCGCAGGTATCAACTATGCATCAAGCATAGTTGATACCGTATTTGGCGCATCCCTCAGGGATGCGTCCTGACAAAATATGTCTTCAGGCATATTTTGTCAGGATTTTTCTGCGGCTTTTCCTTGTGCCGCAGAAAAACCCTGGTATCAACTATGCATCAGGCATAGTTGATACCGTATTTGGCGCATCCCTCAGGGATGCGCCCGAAATGCGTCTCATCTGAATTCAGGAATCCATCCCTTATGGGTCTCAATCAGCTCGTCGCACATCGCCACAATGTCGTCAATAGACAATTCCGCGCTGGCGTGGGGATCCATCATGACCGCCCGGTAAATATCTTCCTTCTTATGGCTGCGTGACGCTTCCAAAGTAAGGAGCTGGACATTGATATTCGTCCGGTTCAGCGCGGCGCACTGCTCAGGAAGATCACCCATGACGATAGGCTGGATGCCGTTCCTGTCCACAAGGCAGGTCACTTCCACACAGGCCTTTTGCGGCAGGTTCGTAATAAGCCCCCTGTTCAGAACATTCCCCGCGATTTCCGCCGGCGTCCCGGTTTCGACCGCTTCCATAATTCGGCTCGCGTACTCCCGGGACCGCACATGCCTAAGCTCCGGATTCTGTGTAAGCTCTTTGCTCATTTCCTTCCATTCCCGGATCTGCCGGACGCACCTTCTCGGATACTCATCCAGCGGAATATTAAAGCGTCCAATCAGCTCGGGATATTTCCTCTTGATAAAATAAGGCGTATATTCCGCGTTATGCTCGCTGGACTCCGTTATATAATAGCCAAATCTGCGCATGAGTTCAAGGCGCACCATGTCATTATGCTTCCCGCTTTCCTTGTATAGCGCGTACTCCTCCCGAATCATTTCCTCCCTCCGCTTGTCGGGCGCCTCTCCTCCCAACATCATTTCAAGCCTCTCCTCCAGCGTGCCGATATCCAGCTTCCCCTCATTATAAAGCAAAGCCCTCCTCTTTACCTCCGGATAGAGATCCTCGCCGTCCCTGGAAAGCTCCAGGAGCCAGGCCTGATGATTGATGCCGGCAATCTTCCAACTCTCCCGCCCGGTATAGCCCATGTTCAACTCACGAAGAAGATTCGGTACGCAAACCTGGACGCTGTGGCAAAGGCCTACCGTGCGTATGCCCGTTTCACTGAGCATCGCACCCGTAAGCATGGCCATCGGGTTCGTATAATTCAGGAACCAGGCGTCCGGACAGACCTCCTCCATGTCACGCGCAAAATCCAGCATGACCGGGATGGTGCGAAGGGCTCGAAATACGCCGCCCACTCCAAGCGTATCGGCTATGGTCTGCTCAAGCCCGTATTTTTTGGGAACCTCAAAATCCGTAATCGTGCAGGGGTCATATCCCCCCACCTGAATCGCGTTAATGACATAATCCGCCTTCCGCAAGGCATCCTTCCTTTTCTCCGTGCCCAGGTAGGTTTCAATCCTTGCCTTTCCGCCATTGTTCCGGTTAATGGCCGAAAGCATGGCAGCGGACTCCGAAAGCCTGACGCCGTCAATGTCATACAGCGCGATCTCGCTTTCCTCCAACGCGGGAGTGAGCATGGTATCTCCCAGGACATTCCTGGCGAAAATGGTCGATCCCGCTCCCATAAAAGTAATCTTTGGCATATCCTTCCTATCTCCTTTTCTTCAGTTATGGATGTCGCGACTCCTTTGCTTTTATTATCGACTCCGTGACTCCTTTGCTTTTATTATGGATGCCGCGACAGCCTTTTCAATCATTTTATCCGTTTTTTGATTTCTGACAATAGGAATTTCATTCTTTGACTTAATGCCGCAGGCATTAAGTCCCATTTGTGTCACGCCAGCGGCACAAAAGAAATATAAAAGCGATCCTTTCATACTTTTACTTAATGCCGCAGGCGTTGAGTCCCATTTGTGTCGCGCCAGCGGCACAAATGAAGTATGAAAAGCTTGCTTTTCACACTTGTCTGTGATAAGCTGCCGACAAGCTGATACTGCGCCGTATCTATATGGCAAAACGACGATTCCCTTTCGGGAACCGTCGCCAATTGCTTTCATTTCAAATCATTCATAAGGCAGGTCAAGATCATTCTCAAGGCAGCCATTCAGCGGCATTGTGCCTCAAGGCATTCAAATTCACGCACCGTTCATCATGACCTTTTTACTGTTCCGCCAGAATCTCCGTAACCCTGTTCTGAAGATTCTCCACCACCTGCTCAGGCGTCGCGGACCGATTCACAGCCAGCGGATCCATCTCCTCACAGAACGCCTCGTTGATACGCAGGAATGGAACCGAAGTCTCATCCGCCGCCATCTTCGGGTCAATGGTAAGCACGATCTCATTAAGAAGTGCCATCTCCTCAGGGAAGTTCTTGTAATCCAGACCGCTCTCGATCAGGCTCTTCCTTACGGGGATGAAGTTTCCTGCCTCGCAGAAGATCTTCATTCCTTCCGCGTTGGTAATGTATTCGCAGACAATGGCAGCAGCCTTCGGGTACTTCGTGCCCGCATAGGCCCAGATGCCGTTGCCGCCCATGTCGGAACCGGTCTTTCCATCCTTAAGAGGCATATAGGTCATGCCCCAGTTACCCGCCATGTTCTCTTCCATATAGGAGCAGTGCCAGCTTCCGGCAAAATCCACCGCGATCTGCTCTGCCACAAAGAGGGAATTGGCCTGTGTCGGAGCCGTGAATCCCACATTCGCGATAAGGTCTTCGGCCCGAAGGTCATCATAGAACTGGATTGCCTCCAGGAACTCCGGAGTATTCACGGTGGCTTCTGTCTGATCCTCATTCAAAAGCGTGCCTCCGTTCGCATAGACGAAAGGGAGATAACGGTAACCGGAGCCATTGTCCCAGATACCGGACGCGGCATAGGTAAGATTATACGCTTCCTTCAGCTTCCTCAGGATATCCTTCAGCTCGTCCCAAGTATACGCGTCATCCGGACCCGTCGGAATGCGTATGCCCTGCTCTTCAAACATACGCTTGTTATAGAAGAGTGCCACTGTGTCCGTATGGTGCGGCAGAGCGACCAACTTCCCCTGATAGGTACATCCGGAGCGGAAGGCATCCGCAAAGTCCGCCACATTCTCCTCCGTTATATACGGGGAGAGATCCAGCATGACCTCCGCCTGCTTGAACTTCCCAAGCCTCTGGTACGTATAACGGATGACGTCGGGCCAGTCATTGCCGGCGATCCTGGTATCCAGCATGTCCCTGAAATCGCTGGATGGGTAGGTCTGCAGCTTCAGCTTGATTTCCGGATGATCCGCCTGCAGCTTTTCAAGGATGGCGTTCCAGGCAGCCTCATCGGAAGTCGATCCGGCCCAGTAGCAAATTTCAATTTCCGCTCCTTCCTCGGCCGTGAGGCCCTCCGCCTGGGATCCAAGCCCCTCAATGCCAAAAGCATTCTCAGAGGCCGCAGCTTCTTCCTTGGCCGCGCCGTCTCCGCCTCCCGCCGCCTGTGTCTCAGACGGAGTGCTGCCGCCGCCGCAGGCCGCAAGGCCGAGCAGCATGGATGCCGCAAGAATCGCGGCCGTTACAGTAGTGACAGTTTTTTTCTTCATAACTCTCCTCCTTTTGGAATCTATGCGAAAGGCCCTTCAGACCTTCCATGACGAAGCAGATTATTTGTAACTATTCAGCGCCCTCTGGATTTCAGAGAATTCCAAATGGAAATCTTGCTTTTCATACTTCCTCGCGGCAAGCGCGAGGTGCTAACTGAATAGTTACAATTTTTCAACCCTTAATGCCGCTGGATGCCATCCCTTCCACGAACTGACGCTGGAAGATCAGGAAAACCACGATCACGGGTATTACCGAAATCAGAGAAGCCGCCATCATGTCATTCCAGTTCACGTACTGGGCGGCGTTCAGGTTGGACAGGCCAAGCTGCACTGTGAAGTGCTCATCATTGGAAAGCATGATGAGGGGCCACTGAAGGTCATTCCAACGCCACATCACGGTAAAGATGACCAGCGTGCTTATAAGCGGCTTGACATTCGGGACGACGATTTTTGAAAACAGGGTAAATTCCGTTGCCCCGTCAATCCTGCCCGCCTCTAACAGCTCATTCGGAATGTCACTGATGAACTGCCTGGCCATGAAAAGCCCAAAGGCCTCCGCGCAGGGCGGGATAATGACACCCAGCAGGGTATTCCGAATGCCAATCTTCGACGCGATAATGAAGACCGGAATCATGGTTACCTGAAGCGGGATCATCAGCGTGCTCAGCACCAGCAGGAAAAAGAACTCCTTGCCAAAAAAGTCGTATTTAGCAAAGGCATAGCCTGCCAGAAGGTTGATGCAGACCGTGATAATGGTAGAAGACGCGGTAACAATGAAGCTGTTTTTAAAATAAACAGGGAAGTTCGCCCTCTCCATGGCGGTCGCGAAATTGCTCCAGATAAACTGGCTGGGCCACAGCTTCGGCGGGAAGGCGAAAATCTCATTGATAGGCTTTACCGCAGTAACCAGCATCCAATAGAAAGGGAACAGCGCCACCAGGGCCATCAGGAAAATGAATAGGAAGCCCAGTACGTGAAGGAGGAAATGCTTCCTTTCATTCGGCTCCATTGCAAAGATATTCTTCATAATGTCAATCCTCCTTTTCCGCCCTGTTCCTAAGGATGGTAAAGACCATCATGATCACGAAAAGCACAATGCCCGCTGCGGAGGCGCGCCCGTAATAATTCTTGTTGAAGGCCTGCTCATACACATACATGACGATGGTCTTTGTTGCGTTCAAAGGGCCGCCCCTCGTCATGGTGTAAATCAGGTCGAAGGAACGGAAACTGTGGATCATGCAGGTGACCAGAATGAATACGTGGGTATGCCGGAGCAGGGGAAGCGTCACGTGCCTAAAGGCCTGCCAGGATGTCGCGCCGTCAATTTCCGCCGCCTCCAGGAGCTCCCGGGAAATTCCCTGCAGCCCCGCAAGGTAAATAACCATGTTGTAACCCGTCCTTTGCCACACCGTGGTGAAAACGATCATGGCCATGGCGAAACGGGTGTCATTCATCCACTGAATGGCTTTACCGCCAAAAATATTGATAATGTAATTAATGAGCCCCAACTGGTCGTTGAATATCCATGTAAAAACCGTACCGACGACAACTGTAGAAACAACAGCCGGCGCGTAGATAGCCGACCGGATGAAGCCCCGCAGCGGTATCTTCGTATTCAGCAGCATGGCAAAAAGCAAAGACAGCACCATGATGATCGGCACGCTCAGAGCCGTGAAAAGGAACGTGTTAAACAAAGACTTCAGGAATACCGTATCCTTGAAAATATAAACATAATTCTGCATCCCGATAAATTTCGGCTTCCCAAGTCCGTTCCACTGCACGGTACTGTAATAAAATGACATGAAGATGGGAATGATCATGAATACCATGAACAAAACCATGTTCGGTAAAATGTACAGGTACGGGACATACCTCCGATCCTGCCAGAAAGGCTTCTTCTGTTTCTGCATCCGCCTCTCCCTCCTTCCTGCATAGCCCCTTTATAAGTAGTTCTCTGGCCGCTTTCATTTCCGACAAACAAATGCCGCATGACAGCTTATACGGCCCCCGTATATCAAAGCTCAGACAGCCTCCAAAACATATAGCTGTGCTGTGAAATCGCCCTTGTCCGTCCCGGAATCCTTCAACGTTATCTTAGGATTACGCACCGTGGATCCGCTGAATTCCTTTTCCGGCAGGAATCCCATTCTCATCAGCTCATCGCCGTACCTGGGCTCCCACATTTGAGCAGCGCTGTTTCCTCCCATCTGACGGCTGGCATCCAAGGCGCCACCCCCCTGGACATCCAAAGACGCGGAGGATTCCTGTCTTCCCAATTCCAGAGCGGGATACGCGGCAACACCTCCTCCAGACTTTCCAAACCGGGAGATCCGGTATAACGCATTCTCCGAAAGTCCCTGCAAAAGAATCCTGACATTCCCCGGATTTGGCCTGGCCAGCACCTTGTAATAGGCAAGCACCGCCTTCCTCCTGTCAGGGGAGACCGCCATCCAGGCCGTGTTCCCCTTCCCCTCGAAGGGGCTCAGCAGCCGGTAAAAGCTCCCAAACTGGAATATTTCCCGGTACTCCTTGTAAAAGGCGATCTGTTTTTTTATCTCCTCTCTTTCTTCCTCCGTGAGCTTCCCGGAATCCAGCTCATAGCCAAAGGCGCCGAAGAATGCCACATTGGCCCTCATATCAAGGCTCGTCACCCTGAGAAGCTGGTGGTTTGGCACAGCAGAGACATGAGCCCCAATGGAGGAAACCGGGTAAGCCAGGGATGTGCCGTACTGTATTTTCAGCCGCTCCACTGCGTCCGTATCATCGCTGGCCCAGCACTGGGGAGCGTAATACAAAAGCCCCGCGTCGAAACGCGCGCCTCCGCTGGCGCAGGATTCAAAAAGGATGTCCGGGAATGCCTCGTTCAGACGCTCGTATAATGCGTACACTCCCAGCGTATAGCGGTGGAAGAACTCTCCCTGACGTTCGGGAGGCAACGTCATGCCGTAGGGCTCCGTAATGTCCCTGTTCAGATCCCATTTCACATAGGATATTTCAGAATTCCGGAGGATCTTCTCCATCATGGCGTAAATGTGATTGACTACTTCCGGATTCGAAAAGTCCAGCACGTACTGGTTCCTTCCCTGGGACATTGGCCTTCCCGGCGTATGGATCGCCCATTCCGGATGCGCCCTGTATAGCTCGGAATCCGCGTTGACCATCTCCGGCTCAAACCAGAGCCCGAACTCAAGGCCCATGGCCGCAATCTTTTTGGAAAGTCCCTCCACGCCCTCAGGAAGCTTTCTCAAATCCGAATACCAGTCCCCCAAAGAGCTAGTCCCATCGTCCCGATGGCCGAACCACCCATCGTCCAGCACAAAAAGCTCGACCCCGAGCTCCCGGGCATCTTTTGCCATGGAAAGGATTTTCTCTTCATCGAAATTGAAATACGTCCCTTCCCAGTTGTTGAGAAGCACCGGACGCGACACGCCCCTCCACTTCCCCCGCACAAGCCGTTCATTGAAAAGGGCATGAAACTCGCGGCTCATGCCGCCAATCCCCTCATCGGAATATGCCATGACGGCCTCCGGGGTGCAGAAGCTCTCTCCCGGCTCCAAATTCCATAAAAAACCAAAGGGATTGATGCCGGTCATGACCCGGGCATGCCCGAAACGGCTCACCTCCACCTGGGAAAGGAAATTTCCGCTGTAGAGCAGGTTGAAGCCATAAACTTCCCCCCGGGACTCCGTAGCATCAGGGCGGCGGAGCGCGAAAAATGGATTGTGCTCGGCACTGCTGTAGCCCCGGCTGCTGGAAACGGACTGTACGCCCGGCACAAGTCTTCTTTCGTTCACATGTCTTTCCCTGGACCAGGATCCGTCCAACTGCATCATTACGAAATCATCGTCATATAAATCCACTGACAGGGACATCGCCCTGTCCAGACGAAGCGGCTCCGACCCCCGGTTCACAATCCTCGCTGAGCGGCAAACTGCCCCATATTTTTCAAAAATCGTATAGGACAGAATCAGCTCCGCCGCCATCTTCTCATCGGAAAGCGTAATCTCCAATGTCTTCGCCTCCGGACCGGCTCCCTTGACCGAATTGGAGTCCTGTAACTCCGGGCCGGCTCCCTTGACCGAATTGGAATCCTGTAACTCCGGACCGGCTCCCTTGACCGAATTGGAATCCTGTAGCCCCGGATCCGCGCCGGAAGCAGCACCATTTTCCTGCCTCACTCCCTCCGGAACCGCCTTTGCCCCCCCTCTTTCCGAGTCAAAAGAAAACACGCTGCTTTCACAAGGTTCCGCATAAGTGGCCGGAAGCCCCGGAAGCTTCTCTTTCCCGTCAAAAACACGGAAGCTTTTGAATTTGAAATCGGAAATGCAACTGCCGTCAGGCTGAAGAATGCGGAAAGCAGGATCACGGTAATCCGTCATTCCATACGACGGATATTCCTGCCTCGCTACATCCAGAGAAAGGAGAAAATCATCATCATAGAGATAGGCCGTATGGCTCAGGGACTTGAGCTGCTGGAAATGCCCAAAGGAGTCCCTCTCCCGAACCCTCTTCCCGAAATAAAGATGACCCATCTGGCCATTTTTCATGATAGAAATGAAATAGCTGATTTTGTCGTTAAAAAGATGAAACTCGCCGGAATTCTCGTGGTATGAAATATTCAGCATTGCTGTCTCCTTTGTTAGATTGGTTTTCGATCCACTGTCATTGCCGATAAACCGATACATCATCAAAATTCATTCGGCTCTTTTGTCAGAGATCCTTTACCAGGCCGGCCATTGATATGCCAAGGCAGGATCATGTTGCGGGACATTCAAGCAAAGCGAAAGAAGAAAAATAATTCACGAACCTCTCTTCACAAAACCGAAATTAATATAGCATTTTGCATGAAAAATTTCAATATCAATATTATATTTTGTTCATAAAATATACGTTATTCATAATATTTTGTCAACAACTCGCAAATATGCCCAATTTTATCCATTCTTTCCCCAAGACAGAGCCGGATTGATGTGTTAACTTATGCATTAAGCATAGTTGCAAGTCCTTCTCCCCTATCAGAGTGCGTTTTGACCACTCTGATAGGGGAGGAATGACCACGAAGCGAAACAGATCATGGCCGCTTTCCATAAAAGCGGGAAAACACTGCAAGAACTCATGATATTTCTCGAGGTGTAGATTGGTGGCAGAGCTACGGCCATGTTTCAATGTTGCTTTTTTTGCAAAGTTCGCAGTTGAATTTCTTCCTGATTCAGTGTAGTATTAAATTGAGCTGTTGTGTTTTTTCTCCTTGGCATTATGTTTGTTTTGTTAAATTTGCATAATACCTAAAAAGGAGCACTTTGGCTCGTTTTTTTAATTTTCACTTTAATTCACACCATTATACATTCATTATCCATAAGCTTAAGGAGGTTGCACGGTGGATATCAGTTATCTTATTACACTTCAGGAATTCAGAAACGGCGTCGGTTCATGCCTGACGGATTTTATGACAAAAATGAGCTTCATCGGTGAAATGAATACGGTGCTGATCATAACAGCACTCATTTACTGGTGCGTGAGCAAGCGATTTGGCAATTATCTTTTGATGGGCTGGAGCGGAAGCAGAGTGGTCAATGGTTTTCTTAAGGTAGCAGCATGCGTTTACCGTCCGTGGATCAGGGATGCGCGCATCGTGCCGGATAATGAAGCCCTGGCCAGTGCAACGGGATACTCTTTTCCGAGCGGGCACAGCACGAATGCCGCGGCATTGTACGGTGGATGCGCAATCCGCAGAGAGCTCGCCAAGGCATTGCGCATTACTCTCGCTGTCATTGCGGTACTCATTGCTTTCAGCCGGAATTTCCTGGGCGTCCATACTCCACAGGACGTTTTGGTTGGTTTGGGAAGCGGTCTTGCGGTGATGTGGCTGACAGGCAAGCTGCTGGACATGGTTGAAAAGAAGCCGGAAAAAGACATTCTGGTGATGTGCGCCGCCATCACAATCTCTGTCATTGTAGCGGTATATGCTGCGGTCAAGCCTTATCCGGCCGATTATGACGCTTCAGGAAAACTGTTGGTAGATGGCGCAAAAATGGCTAACGATACATATAAAGGCGTCGGTTGGTGCATTGGTTATATGGCAGGATGGGTTTTGGAAAGGAGATTTGTCAGATTTTCGACGGACGTTCCCATGATGACGAGGATCACCAGACTTACAATCGGACTTTTCTGCTATTATGTCATAAGCCTGATTCTGGTCCCCCTGTTGAAAAGCTGCATTCCAGGTCCTTTCGGCACGGTGATTTACTGTTTTGTGCAAATGTTCTATGTGACATTCATTTTTCCATATTGTGTAAAACAAATGGAGCGGTCTCAGGATGAGCACGTAGCTGAAAAAGCACTGACATAGCAGGGCGTAAAACAAGCATCCGGCGAACTGTATTGGCAGAGAGTGGTTGGCCTCGCTCCAAATCCGGCTTAAAGGCAGTCCTGCGAGGTTGCCGAGCACCAGATACGTTATCGTAATCTAAATGGCTCCTCATTGGCTCAACAAAAAATAGCCCCCTTGAATTTAGAGAATAATCTCCAAATTCAAGGGGGCTGATTCGTTAAATATTTCGTAGGTTTTTCCGCAGCACAAGGAATGCTGCGGAAAAATCCGAACAAAACATGCCATCGGGCATATTTTGTTCAGACGCATCCCTGTGGGATGCGCCAAATACGGTATTAACCATGCCTGATGCATAGTTAATACCTACAAATAGAGTAACTATTCAGCGCCCACATGAGCAGTCGCCTTTGGCGACTGCTCATGTGGGCGTTCAGAGGCGCTCCGCGCCTTGTCCGCCCTCTGGATTTCCGAGAATTCCAAATAAAAAGCAAGCTTTCCATTTGGAATTCTCGGAAATCCAGAGGGTGCTGAATAGTTGCCAAATAGAATGTTTTTGCGTCCTCTATGACTCTGCTGCCATCCCTGATTCACTACGCATTTCCCGTGGGAAATCGACCCAGGCCTCAAGACATGCCTTTATACTGTTTCCAGCGCCTCGCGCAGCTTCTGCGCCATTTCTTCATATTCCTCATCAGAAAGGATCGTCTTCCCGCTGTTCATCTCGAAGGTTCCGCCCCACTCTTCGCCGCCTTTATATTTCGGGCACAGATGGAAATGCAGATGGTGACCCGTATCTCCGTACGCGCCGTAATTCAGCTTGTCCGGCTTAAACACCTTATGGATTGCGCGCGCCGCCTTTGCAATATCCGCAAAAAAAAGATCCCTTTCCTCATCCGTCAGGTCAATCAGCTCACTGACATGCTTTTTATGTGCCAATATGCACCGGCCCCGCTTGCTCTGCTCCCTGAAAACATAGAGAAACCCTGTCTTCATCTCACACACCGGATACGCGAATGCCCGCACCTTCTCATCCTGCATACAATAAGCGCAATTCTGATCCTTCATTTTCAAACTCCCTCCCATTTCATCATTATTATTCACTCCCCTATTAGAGTGAGTTTTTGCTACTCTGATAACATGACAAACCGATGCGGCATCGTATCACCATGACTCATCTATCTGAGTAATTTTATTACCGCTCTGAATTCTGACATAGCAAACCGCTTGCAGGGCAAATCGGCCATCTATCAAAGTGGGCTTTTGCCGCTCTGAATTCTGACATAGCAAACCGCTTGCTAGCCTCGACCCGCCTGCGGCTCATGACAAATCCCTCACTCGCCAGGGAGCCAGCCTTTCATGCCACCGCATTTTGACGAACACTAAAGAAAAAAGACAAAACCCGGGTTGCTGATCTACCCCCTGACCCAATCAGTTAACTCTGCAACGCTCTTCACTCTCCTGGCATCCACAATTTTCGCGCCACTCGCATAAGGCATCAGCTTCTCGGCAGTTTTTCCGATTCCACTGCCCCCGGACGTAGCAAAAATATAGAGCTTTTTGCCCCTCCAATCATACTCCTTGCAAAAGGCATTCACCACACTCGGAGCACATCCATACCAGATTGGGAAACCGACAAAAACCGTGTCGTAATCCTCAAAGCCCTCTACTGTGCCGGAAACCGGCACTTCCCTTCGCATGGCATATTCCCGGTTGCACCTCGCAAGCGGATTCATCCAGTTCAAATCCCCCTTGGAATAAGGCTTTTCCGGGACTATCTCAAAAATATCCGCCCCAAGAGACTGGGCAAACTCCTTGGCAATCTTTGCGGTTTTGCCGCTTTCCGCGCTGAAATACGCCACTAATGCTCCCATATAACCCTCCCCCTATCAGAGTGGGATTTGACCGCTCTGATTATATGACAAGTCGATGCGGTATCGAAAAATCCCGACGGCTTCCCTATCAGAGCTTCTCCCTCATCACCCTGATTTCAGAATAAGCCGATGTGATATCGCAGTCCCAACAGCTTCCCTATCAGAGCAGCTTCCTGCTCACTCTGATTTATCCCTTATACGCATGCCGCGAAAAAACCCCTGCAGGAGCTCCCTGCATTCCTCAAGCCTCACGCCCTCCCAAAGCTCCGCCTGATGGTTGAACCCCTGCTCATGCAGCAAGTCCAGCACCGAACCACAGCATCCGGCCCGGGCGTTCCTTGCCCCAATCACCACCCTCGGCAACCTGGCCTGTATAATTGCGCCGGCACACATGGGACATGGCTCCAAAGTGACATACATAGTGCAATCCTCAAGCCGCCAGTCCTGAAAAGCCTTGCACGCCTTTCGTATGGCCATGATCTCCGCATGCATCAGGGCGCTCCTGTCCCTGTTACGCCGGTTATAGCCCTTGCCAATCACGCTGCCGGGCAAAACATCCTGGGCTTCCGCATTCACGTCCGCCTTGCTCCCGGGAAGGCTGCCATCATAAACAATCACGCATCCAATTGGAACATCCCCATTCCGCATTGCTTTTTTTGCTTCCTTTATGGCCAATCCCATGAAGTATTCCGCCCTGGAAAGGGACTCCCCGGACAATGGCGCGGGGCCCGTTTCACCCAAACCGCAATCCTTTGCCATCTTCATAAAAGCATCCCTTTCATGAAAGCATCAAAAGAAGGGACTTCCCTATGCTGCCCACCGGCATTTCCACGGAAAAATTCTCCGCAATACTGGCACCAATAACCGCAAAGCTCTCCTGCTCCGGCAGGATGCCTCCCCCTATGGCAGGGGAATAAACCAGGAGGGGCACCTGCTCCCTCGTATGATCCGTTCCCTTGTAGGTCGGATCATTGCCATGGTCAGCCGTCAGCATCAAAAGGTCGTCCTCCCGAAGAAGCGGCATGAGCTCCCCTAATAATCTGTCAAACCGCTCAATCTCATCGGCATAGCCAAAAGGATCACGCCGGTGTCCCCAAAGCGCGTCAAAATCCACCAGGTTCACGAAGCATAATCCCTCGAAATCCTTCTCAGCCGCCACCTGTATCGTCTGTTCCATGCCGTGAACCGAGCTTTCGGAATGCATGGCTTCCGTAATGCCCTCCCCTACGAAAATATCATTGATTTTGCCAATGGCAATGACTGAGAATCCCGCATCCTTCAGCACATTCAGCACCGTGCGGCCAAAGGGCTTGACCGCATAGTCATGCCGGTTTGCCGTACGCCGGAACTCGCCTTTTTTCATGCCGATGTAAGGGCGCGCGATGACCCTGCCCACCTTCCACTCGTCCTTCATGGTAATGTCTCGGGCAATCTCGCAGCAGCGGTACAGCTCCGAAAGGCCGAAAACAGCATTATCCTCATGGCCGCAAATCTGCAGCACGGAATCCGCGGAGGTATAGACAATCATGCTGCCGTCCCGGATCTGCTCCTCTGCCAGCTCATCCAGAATCCCGGTTCCGGAAGCCGCCTTGTTGCCAATCACCTTCCTTCCGGTCCTCTCCTCCAGTTCCCGTATAAGCTCCGGCGGGAAACCATGCTCCGTAAAGGTAATGAAGGGCTTTTCTGTCAGGAGGCCCATCATTTCCCAATGCCCGGTCATGGTGTCCTTTCCATTGGAGGCCTCGTTCAGCTTGAGGCAGTATGCTGCCGGCGCTTCGACTGGGCGTATTCCAGGCATGGCCTTCAGGCTGCCGATCCCCAGAGATTCGAGGTTCGGGATCTTCATATCCGGCCGCTTCTCCGCGATATGAAGGAAGGTATCCGCGCCCAGATCGTCAAACCTTTCAGCATCCCTGGCATTCCCTATGCCCAGGGAATCCAGCACGATCAAAAAGATTCTCTTGTATTTCATATTCGAGGCCACCCCCTCACAAAAGCCTTTATTTGCATCTATAAACTATGCATCAAGGATAGTTTATACCGTGTTTGACGCAAGCCATTATTTCTCTTATATTTTATCTATAATCGAAACTATTCGTTTCTCTTCATCTTCCTAATTTATTTGATTTCGACTCACCTGTACCCATGGGCTTGTTTTTTAAGCATGTATGATGGCGGGGTTAAGGGCATCTATCTTGTAGATTCATTAACAATCTTTCAATGGAATTTTTAAAGACAAGATAGTTTAGCTTCGAAAAGATAATCTGCTTTGCCCTTAGGCATAGTAATAAACCTTGTAGTATAAGATATGATTATATATAAAAAACCGGTATTAAAACCAACTGCATATTAAGTACTTCCTGAATCCGTGAAGTTATTTTGATTTTTTAATGCCATACCCTTTCATTGGAT